>CADCFG010000001.1 GCA_902800625.1 uncultured Eubacteriales bacterium
TTGGATAAGGTGAAAGCCAGCGCCTTGAGACGCTGGCCGGTATTCCTTGGGCTTTTAGCCCTTGTGCAAACCACCCGTTTTACGGGTGGTCATGGTTTGCGCCTGAGTGCTGTGGATCTGGACCCGCACCGTCACGTCTGCCCGACTGTACTGTCCCTGCCAGTTACAGGCCAGCCAATCCGGCACGGTGGCAAAATGCCCGGCGGCGGCCTCCGAGAACCCGAAAGGCTCCGCCCCGAAGCGCTGGCAGTATTGTATCACGTCGATCAGCGACGAGGCGAGCCTGGCTTCGAGCCTCCTTATGTCCTCGGCGCACACATCGTCCAGCGTGGCCAATCTGACGCGGAGCGACAGCACCGCATCGCCATCTTCCATTTCAACGCCCAGATGCGGCCTGCCCTCCGGCGTCAGGGTGAAGGCCTTTCCGTCACATTCAAAGGGAAGCGCCTCGACGCTGCCGCGGACCAGGTTTAAAAGCCGCGTCTGGCCCGCGTCCAGCGCGCCCACCATGCGTCCCTGGCGGAACAACGCAGCGCCTTCGTATCTCTGTTGCATGGGGGATTGGATGCCTGTATCCGGGGAGTCTGTCAGGCCAATCATCGAAACGGCCGGGGCGTCCCCAGACGCAAGGCGGCAGAGTATGGCCACCGGGTCGCCATAGATGGAGCGCGACAGATAGCAGGCGTCCGCGAAGCTGCCATCCGGGATGAATCCCTGGCGGGCGTAGTGGTCCAGCATGGCGCCGATCTCGGAGGACAGCCGCGTGCCGATGACGGTCTTCATGGCGCAGATGAATTCGGAGGCCTGACCTGCGCAGACCGCGAAGCGGGCGGTGGTGTACAGGTGGGGCGTCCCGGCGACCCGGGCGATCAACCCTCCAAAGCCATCTTCCCGCGCCAGCGCTTCTGAGACGACGATCATGCCGATGTGGCTCAGGTTCATCTGCCGCGGCGTGGCCCGTTCCAGCGCGTCCAGCGCCTGGGGCCAGTCATACCCGGTGCCGGAGAACATCAGGTAATCCCCGCCGCTGCTCTCCTCTCCGGGCTTGCCTTTGCCGATTTGCGGCACCCGGGCGTTGAGCAGAAGCTGTCCGTCCGCCGCCCGGTCGATGCCCAGCGCCAGCACATAGGCCTGGTTCTCCAGCTCGCCGGAGATGTGACAGCCGCCCAGCGCCAGCGCGGACAGGGCGATCAGTGCGAGCAGTGCGATCAGGCGTCGGATACGCACGGGCTGCGGCCTCCCTTCAAAAGCATTGTCGCGGCGGTCAACGCGCCGGCAGCCGGGAAAGCCCATGGCGCGACGGCGTCCATCCACGCAGGCAGCGCTTCCAGCCGCGACAGCGCCAGCGCTGCGGCAACGACGATCAACGCGCCTATCCTGCCATCCATACGCATGAATACCCTCTGCGTCAGCGCTGTCCCGGCAAACAGCTCGCACAGCACGAGGTGGAAAAGTCCCGCGAACCAGAACACGATCATCGGCAGCTGCAGGTAAAGCGGCGCGCGTCCGTTGCACAGCAGCGCGTCCAGCCGGGCCAGCCAGCCGCCGGAGGAGAGGAATGTGGGCGACATCATCTGCTGCAGCGCGATCAGCACCGCGGATATTTCGGCTGCGATTGGAACAAGCGCCGCCGAAGCCGTGGGACGATCCTGTTCCTCCGGCAGCAACAGCACGGCGGAAGCCGACGCGATCCATCCAGCTGATCTTATGCCGCCCTCGAGGATCGCTGTCCAACCGCTTCCGAGAATGGGACACAGCCACGCGGGCCGGTAATAGCGCCATTGCAGCAGCACCACGACCAGCAGCAGCGCCGTTGCGATTCGCACCCAGAGCATCGCACCATAGCCGACGGCGTCTCCATTGCGCCAAACGCACCAGAGCGCCGCAATGCCCGTTGGCAGAAGCAGCGCCAGGGCGGGGGAGCGATCCAGCGCCAGATAGCCCGCCGAGCGGGTGACGGCGGATAGCACCCCGGCGGCATCCAGAATCGAGAGTATCGCCAGCAGCGCAGGCAAGGCCTTTCCCCGGGGTTTGAACCGGCAGACGCAGAATGCCCACGGCATGGCCAGCAGGCCGCCGATCAGAGCCGAGAGCCATGCGCCGTTGTGCGTCAGAGGCGCGTCCACGGTCAGTCCGAGGAACAACCGCGCGGCGACGGCGGCCAGCGCGGCGAAGCGGGCCGGTCGGGAGGCGATCGACAGCCTCATCGGGACGCCTTCCTTCCGCTTGCTGCAAAGAACATCGGCCTGCGCTGCAGCCAAACCGGCAGCCGAAGCAGCAGGTCCGGGTTGTGTGGTCTGCGCGGCGCGACGGGCGCGAGATAGGGGATGCCCACCGAGCGCATGCCGCACAGGCTGATGAGCATGACGAACGCCGCCAGGCACACGCCGTACAGCCCCAGAGCCGCGCCCAAGGCGATCACGAACAGCCGGCAGATCACCAGGCCGATGCCGAACCCATAGTCCGGTATGGCGTAATGCCCAAGGCCGGTGATGGCCACGATGATGATGAGTATGGGGCTGATGATGGATGCCGATACCGCCGCCTGGCCCAGGATCAGCGCGCCGACGATGCCCAGTGCCGAGCCGATCTGTTGGGGCATGCGGGTGCCCGCCTCGTTGATCAGGTAGAATGAGAACTCCATGATGAGTATCTCGGCCAGTATGGGGAAGGGCACGTTGGCCCGGGCCTCCGCGATGGAGCCGATCAGGCTCAGCGGCAGAAGGTGCATGTGGTAGTCCGTCAATGCGATATACAGCCCCGGCAGGAACACAGAGATCAGTACCCCTGCCACGCGGATCAGCCGCAGGAAGCTGCCGTACTGCCAGCGGGCGAAGGAATCGTCCGAGGCGTGCAGCTGGTGAAACAGCGTCACCGGCGCGATGAGCGCGCAGGGCGAGTTGTCCGCCAGAATCGCCACTTGCCCCTCCATCAGGCAGGACGCGGCCCGGTCGGGGCGCTCGGTCTCAAGCAGCTGAGGCAGCAGTGCCCAGGGGCTGTCCTCGATCAGCTGCTGGACGGCTCCCAATCCCTGCACCGTGGGCGCGTCGATGCCCTTCAGGCGGCTGCGCACCGCGTCCACGATCTCCGGCTTCGCCGTTCCCTCCAGATAGGCCAGTACCACCCGGCAGGGCACCGCGCTGCCCACCTCCAGGAACTCGGTGATCAGCCGGGGGGAGGGCACGTAGCGCCGAAGCAGCGTCATGTTGGTGCGCAGGCTCTCCACAAAGCCCTCCTGCGCGCCGATCACCACGGATTCGTTGGTGGTGCGGTTCACGTTTCGTGCGGGATAGCCCCGGGTCTCCAGCAGCGCCGCCTCGCCGCAGCCGTCCATCAGCACCGCCGTCATGCCGGTGACTACCTTCCCGAGGATCGCCTCAACCCGGCTCTCCGTCTCGCACTGGGCGATCTCCAGCACGTTCTGCACAAGGTAATCCATGTCGGGCACCACACCCTCCGGCAGCATCCGCTCGGCGCAGGCGCGCAGCACGAAATCGCTGATCTTCTTGTCGTCGGCCATGCCCTCGATATAGATGACGCACAGTTCCACGCCCGCCAGCCGCAGGAAGCGGAACTGAGCATCAGAATTGACGGGACTGTACAAGATCGCCCTGAATGTGTCCACGTCCTCTGAAAGCGCGCCGGTGAGCTCTGAGCGCAGCCGCTTCTCCCTGTCCTCCACGTGACCACCTCCCGAACGGACGCATATCCGGAGTTAGAATGGCGGTTTTGCGCCGGAACTATGCAAAAAAGAATCCTCCGCGATGAAGCGAAGGATTCAGGTGGTTTGAGATTATTCTTCGACGGCCTCCAGCATGTTCTCCGGCAGCGTGGAGGTCAGCGTCAGCACCGAGATCTCCGGCTCGTTGAACAGCCGGAAGGGCATTAGGGGTACGCTTGAGTTGGTGGACATGCCGCCAGAGATGAAGACCTGCGTCTCGCCCACGGTGGAAAGCCCGGTCACGTGCTCCTGCTCGGGGAACCAGCCGCCCCGGGGCAGGGTGTCGTCCGGGACGTAGATCGCGCCGACGCCGGGGACGCGCCACACGCCGCCGCAATAGTGTCCCGCGATGATCAGCTCCGGCGAGGTGAGGAAGCGGTCGGTCTCCGGGTCGTGGTCCTCGCTGGTATATATGAATGCGTCGGAGGGCGGCTCGTGGGCCAGGGAAATGTGGATGTCCGTGGCGCTCATGGTCCGCTGCACGTCGTAGAGCTGCTGCGCCAGCTTGGTGCGATAGGTGGTCAGCGGCAGGGTGGTGTAGTCCTCGGTGATGCCGCTGCGCACGCCGTCCACTTCCTGGTCGGTCTGTTCCTGCCAGGTCTCCAGGGTGGTGACGGTCTCCAGGTTCAGCATGGTGGCTGGGGAGATCCAGAGATTGGAGTTCTTCACCGGGATGGCCATCGGCGCGTCCACGTAATGCGCGCCGCGCTCCACCGCGCCCAGGATCCAGTCCTCCAGGATCAGCTTTGACAGCACGCCCTCCGTGCCCCGGGCGCCCTTGATGTAGGGGCCGGGGTCGCTGTCGCCGCAGATGAAGTATACCTTGCCGGGATCACGCAGGCCGTCGATGAACTCCCAGAAGGGCTCGGCGTTGCCGGACTTGCCCACCATGTCGCCCACGCAGAATATGGCGTCGTACTTGATGCCGTTCAGCGTGCGCAGCAGCAGGCTCTGCTCGTCGCCGAAGCGCTTGCCGTTCATGTCGGAAAGCACCACGATCCGATAGCCCTCCATGTCGTCCGGCAGGCCCACCACGGTGACCAGCTGCTCGTTGACGGCCAGGTTGCTGTTGTTCAGCATCACGCCGCCGGCCAGTAAGGCGATGGCGGCCAGCACGAAAAGCGGCCAGAAGCGGATCTCGCGCCCGAAGATGTGGATGGGCTTGAACAAGCCGTTGCTGCCGCTGGCACTCATCAGCTCATAGAACGAGCGATAGATCCGGCGCTTTTTACGTTTGGGCTTCTTCTTGCGCTTGGGGGCCACCTTGGGGAATTGCTCGGCGGACTTCTTTTGCTTTTTGGGCTTTTCGCCGTCCTTTTCTTCGTCCTCGGCTTCGGCCTTGCTCTCCTCGCGCCTGCGCATGATGGGCACGCGGGCGTCCGTGCGCTTGCGGCGTCGGGGCGAGATCTCCGCCTCGTCGCCGTACAGGCCGGTTTCATCGCGCAAAACATCCTCCGACGCCCCGGATGCGGGCTTCGGTATCGGTATATCCTTTTTCGCTGCGCGCTTTTTCTCTTCGGACTCGGCCATGGCAAACTTCCTCAAAATAACCTTTCCCTATATTATAGATTCTTTTTTGTGCCGTGACAAGATTTCGCCTGGGGCAATTATAATAAAAACAGGTAAACAAAACCGCCGCCCAGTCTTCACGGAGCCGCGGGATTGTGGTATAATCATCCTATAATCACGCAATCGGAGGGAATAACTTGGCAAAGGTTAAGACGATATACGTATGCAGTGAGTGTGGCTACGAGACGCCCCGCTGGCTGGGCAAGTGCCCGGACTGCGGCAGCTGGAACACGCTGGAGGAGCAGGAGAGCGCGCCCGCGGTGAAAACCGATGAAAAGAAGCTGAAGCGCGCCCCCGGCAGCGATGCCGTGGCCGTGCGGGTGGACGAGATCCCGGACGAGGCCATGGAGCGGCGTTCCAGCGGCATCGCGGAGCTGGACCGGGTGCTGGGCGGCGGCGTGGTGGACGGCTCGCTGGTGCTGGTGGGCGGCGACCCGGGCATCGGCAAGTCCACGCTGCTGACCCAGCTGTGCGCCAACATGGCCTCCGACGGCGCCACGGCGCTGTACGTGTCCGGCGAGGAATCCGCCCGGCAGATCAAAATGCGCGCGCGGCGGCTGGGCACGTCTCAAACGGGCTTCTATGTGCTCTCCGAGAACGACATGAACACCGTGGAAAAGCGCATGCAGGAGCTGTCACCCACGGTGATGATCGTGGACTCCATCCAGACCATGTACCGCCCGGAGATGGCCAGTGCACCGGGCAGCGTGTCCCAGGTGCGGGAATGCGCCTCGATGCTGATGCGGCTGGCGAAGGTCAGCGGGTGCAGCGTATTCCTGGTGGGCCACGTCACCAAGGAGGGCTCCATCGCCGGGCCGCGCATACTGGAGCACATGGTGGACGCCGTATTGTATTTCGAGGGCGACCGGCAGCACCAGTACCGGCTGCTTCGGGCGGTGAAGAACCGCTTTGGTTCCGTCAACGAGCTGGGCATGTTCGAGATGACCGAGCAGGGCATGCGCGAGGTGGACAATGCCAGCGAGGCACTGCTGTCCGAGCGGGCCCACGATGCCAGCGGCTCGGTGGTGATGTGCGCCATGGAAGGCTCCAGGCCGCTGCTGACCGATGTGCAAGCCTTGGTGAGCACCACTGTGTTCGGCAATCCCCGGCGCATGGCCAGCGGCGTGGACCAGGGCAGACTGGCGCTTTTGCTGGCTGTGCTGGAGAAGCGCGTGGGCCTTCGCATGTACGATCAGGACGTTTACATCAACATCGCCGGCGGCATGTCTCTGACGGAACCCGCGGCGGACCTGGCCCTCTGCGCCGCCATCGCGTCATCCTACAGGAACAAGCCCATCGGCGGCAGCTGGTCGGTGATGGGCGAGGTGGGTCTGGCGGGCGAGGTGCGTGCCATCTCCCAGGCCGAGCGGCGCATCGCAGAGTGTGCGCGGATGGGCTTTGACCACCTGATCCTTCCCAAGTACAACCTGCGCAACCTGCGCATCCCGGATGGCATCCAGGTGCTCGGTGTGGAAACCGTAGCCCAGGCCGTGGCCGCGCTGGGCCTGCACGGCAGCGGGAAATAGGCGAGAAGCGACCGATGAAAATGCAGAGGCGTCATGCGGGCGCCTCTGCATTTCTGTATACAAACAAGACTGCGGTCTGTAATAACAGACTTTGGTATATTGTATGTGTAATTTGATATAAATGCAATAAAAGTGAAATATTATTAACATATAACAGCCCTGCGACACAAGCGGAGCGACGGCGACAGCGCGCTAAAATGGCAATGCGCTACAAAAATGCCGTCATCCGTTGATGTTATGTTTACAATGGCCCTGTATAATAGGGGACGTTAAGTGAATGGATTTCGGAGGCGCTGGGCATGTTTGGATACATCATCACCAATCCTGAAGCGCTGCCGAAGGAGCGCCAGCAGCGCTTCCGCGCAGTCTATTGCGGCCTGTGCGCCACGCTGCGCAGGCGGCATGGCCTGACCGGCAGCGCCACACTCAGCTATGACATGACCTTCCTGGCGCTGCTGTTGAACGCACTGTACGAGCCGGGGGAGCAATCCGGCCGGGAGCGCTGCCCGACGCACCCGGTGAAGGCCCACAGTTATGTGCTTTCGCCGGTGATGGACTATGTGGCCGACATGAATGTGGCGCTGGTCTATTACAAGTGCCTGGACAACTGGCGCGACGACAGGAACGTCCTCGCCGCCGGGGAAGGCGTGCTGCTGAAGCGGGCCTATCGAAGGGTTGGGGCCGCCTATCCTGAAAAGTGCGCCGCCATCGAGGCGTGGCTCGAGGACATCCACGCCATCGAGGAACAGAAGCGGCTTGAGATCGACCCGCCGGTGAACGCCACGGGGAAACTGCTGGGCGAATTGTTCGTCTATCCGGGGGACGACACCTGGTCGGAAGACCTGCGGGCCGTCGGCGACGGGCTGGGGCGGTTCATATACTTCATGGACGCCTACGACGACCTGCCGGGAGATCTGCGCAAGGGTCGCTACAATCCTCTCAAGGTCCTGCGGGACCGGGAGGATTACGAAGAACTGTGCCGATCCGCTATGACGATGATGGTCGCCGACGCCTCTGAGGCCTTCGAGCGCCTGCCGGTGGTGCTGGACGCGGATATCCTTCGGAACGTGCTGTATTCCGGGGTTTGGAGCAAGTACGCGTATCTGCAGAACAAGCGGAACGCGGCTGGAAAAGGAGCGAAGCAATGACCGATCCCTATCGCGTATTGGGCGTTTCGCCCCAGGCGACGGACGAGGAGATCAAGAAAGCCTATCGGGCACTTGCCAAGAAATACCATCCTGACGTGAACAACGGTTCCGCCCAGGCGGAGGCGCGAATGAAGGAGGTCAACGAGGCCTACTCCCTGGTGATGAAGATGCGCCGGGAGGGGAATGCCGGGGCCTATGGCGGCACGTCCGGATATGGCGGCTACGGGGCCTCGAATGGCTA
Organism: uncultured Eubacteriales bacterium; assembly: GCA_902800625.1. Lineage (GTDB taxonomy): Bacteria > Bacillota > Clostridia > Christensenellales > Aristaeellaceae > UBA2862. The sequence continues at coordinate 8,206 of CADCFG010000001.1, forward strand.
CGGTGGCGCGTATGGAGGCTATGGCGGCTACGGTGCGTCCAGCGCCAACCCGCACCTGCAGGCCGCCCGGAACTACATACGCTCCGGCCACTATCAGGAAGCCATGAACGTGCTGGAGGGCATGATGGAGCGCGGCGCGGAGTGGTACTATCTCTGCGGCGAGGCCTGCCTGGGCCTGGGCAATCGCGTGGCCGCTTTGAACTACGCCCAGCAGGCTGTCCGGATGGACCCGAACAGCTTCGAGTACCGGGCGCTGCTCAGCCGCCTGCAGGGTGGCGCGCAGTTCTACCGGCAAAACGGCGCCAGCCAGGGCTTTTCGATGCCTACGGTGCTGTGCGGGAACCCACTTCTGAGCTGCTGCGCCGTCAACATGCTGTGCAACTGCCTGTGCAGCCTGTGCGGCGGCGGCAGGTACTACGGCGGCTGGTGCTGAACTGAGAATAATCCAGGAGGAAATGATAAATGACGTTTTTGCAGAAGGCGCGCGAGGGACTGCGCAAACTGATGGTGGGCCGACGCGGGGCGGACGAGCTGTCCCTGGCGCTGTTGATCACGGGCCTGGTGCTGTCCGTGCTGACCAGCATCACGCGCATTGGCGTATTCTATCTCATCGGCCTGGTGGCCTACGGTTTTTCCATCTACAGGATGTTTTCCCGGCAGATCGAGAAGCGTTACAAGGAGAATGCTAAGTTCCTGGCGCTCTGGCGCGGCTGGCGTTCCAGTCTCAAACAGTTCATCAACCGCGTGAAGAACATGCGCAAGTACAAGTATTTCAAGTGCCCGGAGTGCCAGTCACGCCTGCGCCTGCCCAGAAAGGTGGGCGAGGTAACCGTCACCTGCGGCAAATGCCATCACGCGTTCAAGCAAAAAGCCTGAATTCAGGAGGGCCGCCCGGCGGCTCTCTTGTATTTTTGGCAAAAACCTGCTACAATGATATAAAGGAAGTGATTGCCGTGAAGCAGCATATCGATACCGCGCCTATCTGGGAGAGTTATAGGCAGGACTGCGAATGTCCGCTGTGCCTGCTGCATACCAAGGTGGAAGTGGGCAACGTGGATTATTTCCTGGGGGAATCCGTGATGGAGCCCAGCCAGCGTATCGAGGTCAACAGGAAGGGCTTTTGCGCCGACCACTTCAAGCTGATGTACGACGCTGGCAACCGCCTGGGTTTGGCGCTGATGACCCACACCTATATGAAGGAGAGCATGAAGACGCTGAAGGAGAACGCCCAGCGCGCCCGGGATGCTGCGGCGGCGGAGGCCGGCAAGCCCATATTCAAGCGGCTTGGCGGCTCAAAGGGCGCGGGGCTTTCCGAGGTGGCAGGCGAATTGACGAAGCTGCAGAACACCTGTTTGATGTGCGAGCGCATCAATGAGAGTATGGAGAGGTACATGTATACAGTGTTATACATGTATAAGCACGAGCCCGAGTTTCCGAAACTTTTTGCTGAATCGAAGGGCATGTGCCTGAAGCATTACGCCCAGGCGCTGGAGATGGCTCCTAAACACCTGTCCGGCGGGCTGCTCAAGAATTTCGTGGACACGCTGACGGACATTGAAATGAAGAGTTTTGAGCGCCTCGAGGGCGAAATCGAGTGGTTTACCAATAAATTCGACTATCGCAATCAGGACAAGCCTTGGGGCAACAGCCGCGATGCCGTGAAGCGCTCTGTGAACAAACTGGGCCACCAGGTGGTCAACGAGGATTGATGGGGAATATGGCAACGAAGTATTGTGTGCTGGATGAAACCAAGATCTGCGACGATTGCGGAGAATGCAACGTCTGCGACCTGGATCCAAACAAGATTTGCGATAACTGCATGAAATGCCTGAAGACCGGCGCGGATTACAACGCCATTGAGATCGACGAGATCATCGAAGATGGTACCGATGCGGAGGTCTATGAACAGCTGCGCAAGGATCTGGCGGAGACCGACGGCTCGGAGCCGTTCGACTGCTTCAAGGATCAACAGGACGGCTGAACCGCCGGTTTTCCGGCGATTTGATCGCGCGGGGGGATGGCCGATGTTGTGTGGACTGCTCCCTGCATCTCTGCGCAAAAGGCAGCTTTTGCGAAAAGATATAGCGCGGATAGAAAGATTATGGCCATTTTTCGTAATTCCCAATGATTACCGTTAATCACGCGCCATATCTGTTTCGCAAAAGCTGAAGCGTTATGACATCTTACAGATCACGTCTTACAGATTGGATTATGTACTATCCGATCGTCATTAATTGGAGGCTCCAACTGATATGTCCACCTATGCCGAAGAACGCGCCAAGGAACTGCAGCTGCTGACTCGGTCCGCGCTGCGCGAGCTTCCGGATGTGTGCTTCGATTTTATCAACGCTATCGACTCGACGACCCAGCCGCTGACCCGCTATGCCTATGTATCCGACTTAAAGTTGTTTTTCGGGTTCCTGGTCAGCGAGTTGCCGAAATTCGCGGACAGGACGCCGCAGTCGCTGGACGTTGCCGACCTGGCCAGGGTCACATCCCGGGACATCTACATGTATCTGGACTTTCTGGGCCTTTACGTCAAGGACGACATCGAGTTTTCCAACCAGGATCTTGGCAAGATGCGAAAGTTGTCATCTTTACGCAGTTTTTACAAATTTCTTTACAAAAATGGCTATATTTCGTCCGACCCGGCATCGCTGGTGGACATGCCCAAGCGCCACAACAAGCCGATCATCCGCCTTGAGATTGACGAAGTGGCCCGGATGTTGGACCTGGTGGAGTCCGGCGAGAAGCTTTCCGAGCACCAAAAAAAGTACAACGACCACACAAGGGCCCGGGATTTGGCCATTCTGACGCTGTTTTTGGGCACCGGGATCCGCGTGAGTGAGCTGGTGGGTATCAATATCGGCGATTTGGACTTCTCCATCAACGGCTTTCTGGTCACCCGCAAGGGTGGCAGCCAGGCCATACTCTACTTCCCGGACGAGGTGGCCCAGGTGCTCAAGGATTATCTGAAGCTGCGCCGCGAGATCACACCGCTGTCCGGCCACGAGGACGCACTGTTCCTGTCGCTGCAAAACAAGCGCATCTCCGTGCGCGCCGTGCAGCTGATGGTCAAGAAATACGCCACCCAGGCCGCGCCGCTGAAGAAGCATTTGAGCCCCCACAAGCTGCGCAGCACCTTCGGCACGAATCTCTACCACGAGACCGGCGACATCTACCTGGTGGCCGACGTGCTGGGTCACAGCGACGTGAACACCACCCGGCGGCACTACGCCGCCATGTCGGACGATCGGCGACGAATGGCAGCCCAAAAGGTGCGCCTGAGGGAAGATCCTACGGACGACGAAACGGCGGATTGATCCGCCGCCCAATGCTTGAATATAAAGGAAATCCTTCGACTTTGCTTATGCTTGGCTCTGAATCTCTGAGCGGGAGCGTCGGTCAAAGTCGAAGGATACTCTTATATCTGCAAACGATGCTGCTTGATCTCGCCGGTGGCCAGCTCGTCGCAGCGGTTGTTGTAGGGATTGTCCGCATGGCCCTTCACCTTGTGCCACTGGATTCGATGCACGCCCGTGAATTCCAGGATTTCCTTCCACAGATCCTGGTTTTCCACGGGCTTTTTGTCACTCTTGACCCAGTTTTTCCGCTGCCAGTTGTCCAGCCAGCGCTTCTGGAAGGCGTTCACCAGATAGGCGCTGTCGGAGTATACCTGCACCTCGCAAGGCTCTTTCAGCCGCTTCAATGCCTGGATCGGGGCCATCAATTCCATGCGGTTGTTGGTGGTGTGCGCCTCATAGCCGGAGAGTTCCAGCTTCTTGTCCTTATACATCAGTATCGCGCCCCAGCCGCCCGGGCCGGGGTTGCCGGAGCAAGCGCCGTCGGTGTAGATGATGACCTGCTTCAATTCATAACCTCCGTGGATCCCGCCTGCGCGAAGGCGCCTAAAATCGCCTGTGCGTTGGCGGATTGCTGTTCAACATAGGTCTCGAAGCCCTCGCCCTCCCGGTGTGCCGAGAACACGTCCAGCCGCGCTACGGCGTAGCCAGCGTCTGCCAGCGCATCCGTGAGCGCCTGCGGGGCCTGCTTTTCGATCAAAATTACCTTCGCGTCCGCGCTCTCCAGACGCTCCAGGAGTTGACTCAGCTCGTTGCCGTACAGTGCCTCGCCGCTCTCCCGGTCGATCCAGTCAGCGACCTCGAGGCCGTAGTCGTTCGCCGCGTAGATCAGGGCCTCGTTCATCAAAACGACCCTGCGGCCTGCGCAATCCTTCAGCAGTGCCCGGTTTTCAGAGAGCAGCTGATCAAGCCGATCTCCAGCATTCTGCGCGTTCTGAATGTATTTCTGTGCGTAGCTGGGATCCAGCGACTGCATCGTCGCCGCCACGCTGTCGATGATCTCTCTTGCGCCGTCGATGGACATGTACAGGTGCGGATTTGCGCCGTCCAGGTGGCTCTCCGATTCGCTGTCGGCGGGTTTGTCTTGGTTGTACAGTTCCAGATTGTACAGCACCGCCGATACCGCCGGGCCGTTTTCCTCCAGGCTGAACAGCGCGCTTTCAAAGCCCTCCAGCCCGCGCCCGCCGATGATGATGGCGTCCGCATTGGCCAGCATCGCCGCGTCCCAGTCGGAGATCTGATAGTCCCTCAGACATCCGTCCTGGGGTTGGGCCATCACGTGCAGCTCGGCATCCGGCACGTCATCCATCACGGCGTCCGTCAATGCGTAGACCGGCCAGAAGCTGGAATAGACGGAAATAGACTGGTTTTCCGGCTCAACGAGACGTTTGCAGCCCGTCAAGGCCGCTGAAATGCCGAAAATTAGCGCGACAATGGCGATCCTGTGCCGCAAACCATTCACTTCCTTTTAGTGCGCTCGTGGATGATTTCCTTCATTTGCAGAGCCAGCGCTTCCGCACTCTGTCCCTGCGCGGGCAGCCAGATCACCCGTTCGTCCCGCCGGAACCATGTCAGTTGGCGCTTGGCCAAGTTTCGGCTGGCCTTTTTCGTCAGGTACACGGCCTTGTACAGGGGGCATTCCCCGCGCAGCGCGGCGGCGATCTCCTTGTAGCCGATGGCCTGCATGGCTGTGGGATGCCGTTGCTCGTCGGCCATCAGTGTGCGTACCTCGTCGACGAGGCCAGCCGCCAGCATGTCGTCCACCCGGGCGTCAATACGCTGATACAGCGCCTCCCTGGGCCAGTCCAGCGCGAAGATCACCGAGTCGTAATCCCCCTCCCGCTGTCTGTCCAGCCGGGTATGCTCGGTCTGGGTCACGCCGGTCAGGCGATAGATCTCGATGGCCCGGGACACCCGCCGCACGTCGTTTTCGTGCAGCCGTGCGGCGCTTTCGGGGTCGATCTCGCGCAGCATCTCGTGCAGCCGCCTCTTGCCACCCGGCTCCTGCGCCATGGCCAGCAATTCCTGGTGCATGGCTTCGTCGCTCGCCTGGGTGGAAAAACTCATGGGACGGGTCACGGCGTCGATATACAGCCCCGTGCCGCCGCACAGCACCGGAATGCGCCCACGGGCCGTCACCTCCGCGATGCAGGCCTTGGCGGCCACCCGGTAGGCGTCGGCGGAGAACTTCTCGCTCGGTGATACGCAGCCCAGCAGGTGATGCGGCACGCCGTCCATCTCATCCCTTGAAGGCATCGCGGACAGCACGTCCATGCCGGAATAGATCTGCATGGAGTCCGCTGAAATCACCTCGCCGCCGATCAATCGGCACAGCGCCACGGCGCAGGCCGTCTTGCCGGAGGCCGTCGGCCCGGCGATCACCGGCAGCAGCGGTTTGTTCGTCATTTCCATTATTGTATCCGCTTGAACATCTTTTCAAGCTCGCGGCGGCTGATGACCTTCATCACGGGTCGGCCGTGGGGACAGGTCGGCGGCGCGCCGGTATCAAGCAGCTGGCGGATCAGCGACTCGATCTCGAACTCGCTCAACGGGTCGCCGCCCTTGATGGCTGCCTTGCAGGACATCTGGGCCACCTCCGCCCGGCGAAGGTCGACGGTGGCGTTTTTCAGCCGGTACAGCGCGTTGATGGTGTCCATGAACGCGGGTTTCAGGTCGGCCCGGCCCAGTATGAAGGGCACGGCGCGCACCTGGATATCCTGTTCGCCGAAGGGTTCCACGTCGTAACCGGAATCCCTCAGCACGTCCAGGTTGTCCTGGATCAGCGCCATTTCCCGGGACGTGACCCGGATCACCATGGGCGTCAGCAGCTGCTGGGAGCCCCGCCCGGCCTCCAGCTGGGCCATGAACTTTTCGTAGTTCAGGCGCTCGTGGGCGGCGTGCTGGTCGATCATCACCAGAGAGTCGTCCGCTTCGATGAGTATATAAGTCTTGAGTACCACGCCAATCACGCGATAGACGGGTTTGTCAAAGTTGCTCCGTACCGACGTCGGTTTGTTATCATCAGCTTTATCTGCGACTTCGGTCTGTATTTCGGCGTTTTCAGCCCGCCTCACGACATCCAGTCCGCCGATCGTATCTTCGCGCAGGGCCTTGCTGGTCGTTGGACCGTATTTTTCCATCTCCCGGCGCATCACCTGCTGGAACACGTCCATCTGCACCGGCTTTTCCCGGACGACAGGCGCAGGCTTTGGCGGTGCGACGGGGCCTTCCCGGTTCGGCACCGGCGGCGCTTCCTTGGGCGGCTCGGCGTCCTGTGCGGTCGGCTCGGCTGGAGGCTCCATGGGCGGAGCAACCGACTTCGGCTGCTCCGGTGGGGCATCTGTGGACGGCGGGACGATCTCCCGCACGGTAGCCACTCGCTCGATGGGCTTTGTCAGCGGGCGCTCCGGCCCCAGCTGCAGCACGTGCTCGCCTTCAAAAGCCGTGGCCAGCAGACGCTCGCAGGCCGTGCGCATGGCGATCTCGTCCTTGAAGCGCACCTCCAGCTTGTTGGGATGGACGTTCACGTTCACGCTGGCGGGCGGGATCACCAGGTTCAGCGCGCACATCGGGTACATGCCGATGGTCACGCGGGTGCGGCAGACCTCCTCAAGCGCCCGGGTCATCATCGCGCAGCGCACGCTGCGACCGTTGATGAAGAAGTGCTGGTGGGCACGGGTGGACTTGGCCAGCTCGCCCACGCCGATCAGCCCGTACACGCGCACGCCGCCCTCGCAGGCATCCACCTCCACCATCTGCTCGGCGGTAGGCTTGCCGTAGACGGCGAACACTGCGTGGCGCAGCTTGCCGTCGCCAAAGCTGTGGTAGACATTTTGGCCGTTGTTGATGTAGCGCACGGCCACGCCGGGATTGCCCATGATCATTCGGGCCACGGCGTCGCCCACCAGGCCGCCCTCATAGCCAGGCTTCTTCAAAAATGCCTGGCGCACGGGCACGTTGTAGAACAGATCCTTCATCACGAAGGTGGTGCCCTCCGGGCAGCCGGTCTCCTTCACGCGAAGGTCCTTCCCGCCGTCGATGTTCAGCTTTACACCGGTGTCCTGCCCCTTGGCTCGGGTGGTCATTTCCACGTGGGCGACGGACGCGATGGAGGGCAGCGCCTCGCCGCGGAAGCCCAGCGTGCGGATGTCGTCCAGCTGGTCGGCGGTCTGCAGCTTGCTGGTGGCGTGGTTTTCAAACGCGAGGCGGACCTGCCCAGGCTCGATGCCGCAGCCGTTGTCCGTCACACGCAGGTATTCGATGCCGCCGCCCTTGATCTCCACCGTGACGGCGGTGGCTCCGGCGTCGATGGAATTCTCCATCAGCTCCTTCACCACGGAGCTGGGCCGCTCCACCACCTCTCCGGCGGCAATGCGCCCCACCGTGGCCGCGTCCAGTATGCGAATGGGCATGGTGTACCTCCTTGGCCCTTCGGTCACTCCTTAATGGGGTGGAAAGGTCATATTCTCTTGGCTTTCTCGTTCAATTCAAACAGTTTATTCAGCGCGTCGATGGGCGTCATGCTGACCACGTCCAGCGCGGCGATCTCCTGCACCAGCGACATGGGCGCGAAGTCCAGCATGCCCAGCTGTCGGTCCTGGGGTTTGGCGTGATCGTCCAGTATGTTCTGGCCCAGGGTGCCACGCATCTCCCCCTCCACCTCCAGCCGCGCCATGATCTGCCTCGCTCGGCCGATCAGCGACTTCGGCAATCCTGCCAGCCGCGCCACGGACACGCCGTAGCTGCGATCCGCGCCGCCGCGCACGATCTTGCGCAGGAAGATCACGTCCTCGCCCTGCTCCTTGGCGGTGATTCGGAAGTTCACCACGCCCGGCAGCTGGCCCTCCAGCTCGGAAAGCTCGTGGTAGTGGGTGGCGAACAGCGTGCGCGCGCCGCACTTTTCCCCGGCGATGTACTCCACCGCCGCCCAGGCGATGGACAGGCCGTCAAACGTGGAAGTCCCCCGCCCCACCTCGTCCAGAATCAACAGGCTTTGGGGCGTGGCGAATTTCAGGATTGTGGCCATCTCGCTCATCTCCACCATGAAGGTGGACTGGCCGCCGTACAGGTCGTCCGACGCGCCGATGCGGGTGAAGATGCGGTCGGTGATGGCGATGTCCGCGGCTGTGGCCGGCACGAAAGAGCCCATGTGGGCCATCAGCACGATCAGCGCCACCTGGCGCATATAGGTGGATTTGCCCGCCATGTTCGGACCGGTGATGATCATCACCCGTTCGTCCTGGGTGAGGGTTGTGTCGTTGGGCACGAACCGCTCCCGGCCGATGGATTCCTCCACCACCGGATGGCGTCCGTTTTCGATGTGATAACGGCCCTCCTCGTTGATGGAAGGACGGGTGTAGCCGTATTCAGACGCGGCCTTTGCCAGCGCCAGCAGCACGTCCAGCGTCTTGAGGCCGGTCACCGTCCCCTGCAGCTCGGTCAGGCTTTCCTTCAGCATTTGGCGCAACTCGCAAAACAGCGAGTACTCCAGACGCATGGCGTTTTCCTCCGCACCCAGGATCTTGCTCTCCAGTGTCTTCAGCTCGTCGGTGATGAAGCGCTCGGCGTTGGCCAGGGTCTGCTTGCGCACGTAGTCGTAGGGCACCTGGTCGTAGAAGGACTTGGTGACCTCTATGTAGTAGCCGAACACCCGGTTGTAGCCCACCTTCAGGTTCTTGATGCCGGTGCGCTCCCGCTCCCGGGCCTCCAGGCCGGCCAGGTATTCCTTGCCGTGGCTGCCGATCTGGCGCAGCTCGTCCAGCTCGGCATTGTAGCCCTCGGCGATCATGCCGCCGTCGCGCACGGACAGCGGTGCGTCCGGGGAAATGGCCCGGCGCAGCGTGTCAGTGAGTGCCGTCAGCGGGTCGAGCATGTCCAGCGTGTCCGCGATCAGCGGCGCGGTGAAGGCCTTGGCGCAGTCCTTGATCAGCGGGATGGTCTCAAGCGTCGCCACCAGGGACAGGCAGTCCCGGGCATTCACGGTGTCGTAGGCGATGCGGGACAGCAGGCGCTCCACGTCGTATACGCTGTCGAAGGCCTGACGCAGGCTGTCCGAGGTCATGGGATCCTCCAGCAGCTGCTGCACCGCGTCCAGTCGGCGCTCGATCTGCTGGGGCTCCTTGAGGGGCCTTTCGATCCAGGAACGCATCAGGCGGCTGCCCATGGCGGTGCGGGTCTTGTCCAGTATCCACAAAAGCGAGCCCCGCCGGGTCTTGCCCCGGGCGGTCTCCACCAATTCCAGGTTGCGCAGCGCGGCGCGATCCAGCGCCATGTAGCGCTCGGCCTCGTAGGACTTGGCGGTAAGTATGTGGGAAAGGGCGTTCTTCTGGGTCTGTGTAAGATAGGAAAGCAGCGCTCCGGCAGCGCTCACCGCCAATCGCTGGCCGTCAAAGCCCATGTCGGCCGGGGTCTTTCCGAAGTGAGCCTTCATCACCTTCGCGGCCACAGCAAAGCTGTAGCTCTCCGCGTCCAGCGCCTCCGCCTTCGCGGCGCGCTCCGGCTCAAACTGGCTGAAGGCATCCCGGTCGTTGACGATGATCTCGCTGGGGTCGAGCCTGGCCAGTTCGTCGGACAGGCTGGCGCGGGCGTCAGGAATCTGATAGAGATAAAACTCGCCCGTGGACACGTCGCAGAAGGCGCAGCCCGCCAGGTTCTTCTTCAGGCACAGCGAGGCGATGTAGTTGGCCTTGCGGTCCTCCAGCATGTTGGTCTCGATCACGGTGCCGGGGGTGACCACGCGGATGACCTCCCGCTCGACGAGGCCCTTGGTGGTGGCCGGGTCGGTCATCTGCTCGCAGATGGCCACCTTGTAGCCCTTCTCGATCAGCTTTTGAAGATACGTATCCACGGCGTGATAGGGCACGCCGCACATGGGCGCGCGCTCGGAAAGGCCGCAGTCCTTGCCAGTCAGCGTCAGCTCCAGCTCCCGGGACACCAGCTTGGCGTCGTCGAAGAACATCTCGTAGAAGTCCCCCAGGCGGTAAAACAGTATGGTGCCAGGGTACTGCTCCTTGATGTTCAGGTATTGCTGCATCATGGGCGTGACGGGCATGGGAAATCACCTCGTTTGTGTTGCGTATGGCTTTGGTCGGGCAGCATTGCCCGGTTGACGGTCAATTCAATCAATGGCAGCCGGAGCAGGTGGCGCAGCTGCCGGTGCAGTTGGACGGCTGCTCCATGTTACCGGTGACAATGAACTGCAGCACCTGGTTGATCTGGCCGATCAGGCCGTTGAACTCGTCCCGCGCGGCGTTCAGGGCAAGGATGTCGTCCATCATCTGCAGCCGCTGCTGGGCCTCGTCCATCTCGTCAGAGAGGCGCTTGAGCACCGCCGGGTCGGGGTTTTCACCCTGCACCATGGCCTGCAGCTCCGTGCGCTTTTCCAGATATTCACTCATCGCGGCGGCGGCTTGCTCGTTCTTCATGGCCCTGTCCTCCGCATCCTTCACCCGCTGATAGGCCTCGCTCTCAAGAAGCGCCTGGCCCAACTCCCGGGTCTTTTCAAATACCTTGTCCATTGCTATTCCTCCATGATGATCTGTCTGCCGCGCAGGGTATTGCGCCCGGCGGACGTAATTTCTACCTCAACAAACTTTCCGATCAGGCTGGCGTCGCCCGGGAAGTTCACCATGTGGCCGCGGGGCGTCTTGCCGCCCACGGAATTGGCGTCCCGGGTGGAGACGGCCTCCACCAGCACGGTCTCCCGCTTCCCCACCTGCTCTTCCAGCACCTCCAGCGAGATGGTCTGCTGCAGGTCGATCAGCCGCTGGATGCGCTCGCTCTTCACCTCATAGGGCGTGTCGTCCGGGTAGGACGCTGCGCGGGTGCCGGTGCGGGGCGAGTAGATGAAGGTGTAGGCCGCGTCAAAGCGCACCTGTCGCACCAGGCTCATGGTCTCCTCGAATTGCGAAAGCGTCTCTCCCGGGAAGCCTACGATGATGTCGCTGGTCAGGCCGATATCCGGCTTGACGGCGCGCAGCTTTTTCACCAGTTCGAGATAGTGTTCCCGGTTGTAGCTGCGGTTCATGCGCTTGAGCACCTCGTCGCTGCCGGCCTGCACGGGCAGGTGCAGCTGGGGCATCAGGTGGGAAAGCTCCCCAAAGGCGTGGATCAGCTCGTCCGACAGATCCTTGGGGTGGCTGGTCATGAAGCGGATGCGCGGAATGCCCAGCCTGTCGATGCGGTAAAGAAGCTCGGCAAACTCCGCCCCGCCGCCGCGATAGGAGTTGACGTTCTGGCCAAGCAGCATGATCTCCTGCGCGCCCTCGTCCTGCAGCCGCACGCACTCGGCAATCACGGCCTCCGGCGTCCGGGAGCGCTCCCGCCCGCGTACATAGGGCACGATGCAGTAGGTGCAGAAATTGTCGCAGCCGTACATGATGTTCACGAAGGCGTTGAAGTGGTTGCGGCGCCGCTCGGGCATGCCCTCCACCACCTCGCCGTCGATGTCCATGATCTCCACCACTGGCTGCTTCTCCGTCAGCACGCGATAGACGTACTCCGGCAGCTTGTACAGGTTGTGGGTGCCGTAGACCAGGTCGATGAAGGGATAGCGCTTCTTCATCATGGCCGCCATGCCCTTTTCCTGGGTCATGCAGCCGCCAACGCAGATCATCAGCTCAGGCTTGTCCTTCTTCAGCTCCTTCAGCCAGATTACGTTGCCAAGGGCTTTGTTTTCGGCGTTTTCCCGCACGCAGCAGGTGTTGTAGAGTATCAAATCGGCGTTTTCGCGCACGGGCTCGGCGGTCATGCCCATTTCGCTGAGCATGCCGGCGATGGACTCGGAGTCCCGCTCGTTCATCTGGCAGCCCATGGACACGATGTGATAGCTCCGTGGGCGAGCATCCATTGCCTTCACCAGCTTCATGAACTCCCGCTGGCGCAGCATCTCCTGCTCGGAGACGATCGGCCTTTTCTTCATAGGTTCATCCTCGTTTCAGTGCCTTGGTGCCCTCGGGCAGGCGTTCCGGGTCGGCGGGAGAGATGTCATACTCCCCTGCCCCCTTGCTCCCATTGGAATGGGCGTAGGTCGCGCCGTTTCCGGGCACGCCGATGGTCTTGAGCCAACCGCATGCCTCCGGCGCCGCCTCGATCAGAAGCGGGCTCGCGTCCCCTTGCCTGCGACGACGGGAAACCTCCCGCGCGATGCGGCGGGCCGTGGTCTCGTGGGAGGGCACAAAGCCGTTGCCGCCGCAGTCGGAGCAGGTGTGCAAAAGCTGCCTGGACAGGCTCTGCCGCTCCTTCTTCCGGGTCAGCTCCACCAGCCCCAGACCTGTGATGCCCACCACGTTCACCTTCACCCGTTCCCGCGCCGCCAGGCCGCGCAGGGCGTCCAGCAGCGCTTCCTTCTGTTCCCTTGACTTCATGTCGATGAAGTCGATCACCACGATGCCGCCAACGTCCCGCAGCCGAAGCTGACGCATAATCTCCTCCGCGGCTTCCAGGTTGTTTTTGAAGATAGTGTCATCGGCGGACTTCCTGCCGGTGTATTTTGCGGTGTTCACGTCGACGACGGTCAGCGCCTCGGTCTCCTCGATCACAAGGCTTCCGCCGCTCTTGAGCCACACGTATTTTTGAAGCGCCTTGTCCAGCTGCGCGTCCACCCTGTACAGGTCGAAAAGCGGCGCGGCGCTGTCGTGCAGCCGGATCCTGTCGGCATATTCCGGGGCCAGCGTTTCAGCGATGCCGCGCAACTCGTCAAAGCAGGCCGCACCGTCAGCCCAGAGGGCGTCCACGCCGCCGCTCAGATAATCCCGCACGGCCCTGAGCGCAAGGGCGTTGTCGTCGTGCATGCGCTTCGGCGCGATGCCGTGTTTGGCTCGATTCTGAATTTCCGTCCAGAGCGCGTTCAGGCGCGCGTATTCGGCGCGTATGGCTTCCTCCGGCGCTTCCGCCGCGGCGGTGCGCAGAATCAGCCCCGCGCCCATCTCGCCTATAAGGGCCTTTCCCAGGGCGTGCAGGCGCGCTCTGTCGGCTTCCGCCAGCTTTCTGGATACGCCCACATACTTCACGTCCGCAAGCAGCACCAGAAGCCGCCCCGGGAGGACGACGTGGCTGGACAGCCGGGGTCCCTTGCCGCCGGGCTGTGACTTGATGGCCTGCACGAGCACATCCTGTCCGGGCCGCACCAGCTTTTCGATGCGGGCGTCTCCCAGTGTTTCCGAAAAAAACCTGTCGCCGCGCAAGTCCACGCCGATGTCCCCCGCCGCCAGGAAGCCGTTCTTGTCCATGCCGATGTCCACGAACGCGGCGTTCATCCCCGGCAGCACGTTCTCGACCCGGCCCAGGTAGATGTTGCCGGACAGGTTCTCCGTGTCCGGGCGCTGGATGCAGATCTCCGCCAGCCGGCCGTCCTCGATCACCGCCAGCCGCGCCTCGTCCTGCACGCGCTCGAAGAGCAGCGTCTGCGCCATGGCCGTCACAGCTCCAGCAGGGGCTTCAAATTCCCCTCGCCGTCCTCGCCCAGCAGCGTAAGCCGGTGGATGGCGGCCTCCGGCGGCTCCACGCCAGCCATGTCAGCCAGCAGGCCGATCAGCAAATCGGGCTTGATGGATTCCCGCTCGGTGAGCATCAGCCGGGCGTTGAAGCCGTTTTCAAAGGGCTCCATGGAGATCACCAGCGGCCGGGCGTTGATCTCCTTCTCGCCGGACTTGGTCTTCTTCACCGCGGGCACGTTCTCCCGGGCCATGAACGCGGGGATCTGCGCAAGGATCGCCCCGGCGCCCTCCCCGTCCAGCGTCACGCGGTAGTCCGCCATCTTCACCAGCGCCATAGGCGCGGGGTGGCGGTCGTCCACCATGCGCACATCCAGCACCGGCAGATCCTCCGGCAGCGCGGCGCGTATGGCGTCCTCGGTGCGCTTTCGGCCCATGGGGGCGGAGAGCTTGATGTCGATGATCTCATAATCGCTGGTCCAGCCCAGCGCCAGCGCCGAGCCGAAGGACATCACCGGATGGGGGTTGAAGCCCTGGGACCAGGCGATGGGCAGGCCCGTGCGGTTCACGGCCCGCTGGAAAAAGCGCTGCAGGTCCAGATGAGAGATGAAGCGCAGCCGGGGCCGCTTGGCAAATCGAATCATGGCCCTCATACGCACGCCCCCTCGTAACGTTTCATGCCGCAGCCGGTGCAGCCCTTGCGGCAGTCCGGCGTGCACTCGGCCCGCTGGGCCTTCTCCCACTCCCGAAGCATGTATTGCTTGGTCACGCCGCAGTCCAGGTGGTCCCATGGGAACACCTCGTCCGTGGATCGCGGCCGGGTGGCATAGAAGTCCGGGTCAATGCCGGTCTCCTCGAAGGCTTTGAGCCACATGTCATACTTGAACTGGTCGCTCCAGCCGTCCATGCGGCAGCCCAGCCGCCAGGCCCGCTCCAGGGCCTCGCCCATGCGGCGGTCGCCTCGGGCAAATACGGCTTCGATATAGCTGATGTCCGGCGCGTGGTACTTGAAATCCACGCCCTTCAGCCGGGCCAGCGCCTGCCTGAGCAGCTGCTGGCGACGCACGACCTCATCGTAATTCAGCTGGGGCGACCACTGGAAAGGCGTATCGTTCTTCGGGACGAACACTGAGGCGCTTACCGTGATGCGCAGGCCCGGCGCGCGGCGTTCCTTGGGAATGGAAAAGTAGCACCTGCGCACTTTCTCGGCCAGGTCCGCGATGCCCAGCACGTCCTCGTCCGTCTCGGTGGGCAGGCCAAGCATGAAGTACAGCTTCACGGCAGACCAGCCCTGGTCGAAGGCGTCGGTGACGGAGCGGATCAGGTCCTCCTCTGTGACGCCCTTGTTGATCACGTCCCGGAGGCGCTGGGTGCCCGCCTCTGGGGCCAGCGTCAGCGCCGTTTTCTTCACCTTCTGGGTCTCCTTCAGCGTATCCGTCAGCACGTTGTCGATGCGCTGGCTGGGCAGCGCAATGCGCACCCGCTTCGCGGCGAATTTCTCCACCATTCGATGAGCCAGCTCCGGCAGGCAGGAGTAGTCGCCGCTGGACAGGCTCATCAGGGAGATCTCGTCATAGCCGGTGGAGGACACCAGCTTCTCGGCCAGCGCCATCAGCGTGTCGATCTTTCGTTCGCGGATGGGCCGATAGATCATGCCCGCCTGGCAGAAGCGGCAGCCCCGGGTGCAGCCCCGGAAGATCTCCAGCATGATGCGGTTGTGTACGATCTCGCCATAGGGCACGATCAGCTTTTCCGGATAGACGGCTTTGTCCAGGTCCTTCACCATGGCCTTTTTCACCACGGCCGGCGCGCCGGAGCCGCTCTTGGGCGTCACGGCCTTTACGGTGCCGTCGTCGTTATAGGTCACGTCGTAGAGGCTGGGCACATAGATGCCGGGGATCCTGGCGCACATTTTGAGGTACTCCTCCCGGGGCAGGCCCGCAGCCTTCCACTGCTTGTACGCGTCGATGGTCTGCTGGGTCTCCTCCTCCCCGTCGCCCAGCGCCACCAGGTCGACAAAGGGCACAAGCGGCTCCGGGTTGAAGGCGCAGGGTCCGCCCACGATCACGAAGGGACCCCCCGTCCGGTCCTCCCGGCGCAGCGGAATGCCAGCCAGGTCCAGCGCTTCCAGGATGTTGGTAAAGCTCATCTCGTACTGCAGTGTGATGCCCAGGATGTCAAAATCCTTCACCGGCGTGCGCGATTCCAGCGAAAACAGCGGGATGTCGTTCTCCCGCATCAGCTGGGCCATATCCACCCACGGGGAAAACACACGCTCGCACCATGCGTCGTCACGGGCGTTGATGGAGTGATAGAGTATCTTCATGCCCAGGTGGCTCATGCCCACCTCGTAGGTGTCCGGGAACAGGAACGCGTAGCGCACATCCACGCTGTCCGGGTCCTTCATCACGGCGTTGAATTCGCCGCCCATGTAGCGCACCGGCTTCTGCACGGACATCAGCAGTTTTTCTATGCGATCAGAAAGGGACAAGTCCATTCCTCCCATTGTACAAACCTATACACACTAACTTTACCACGAATCGCCCTTTTCTTCAACGCCTGAATGTTAAATCACCAATGACAGGCAAACACACTTGTTTACAAAAAAAGCAAAGGGATTTACTTGACGCGGCGGCGCAAACATCCTATCATGTTAGCAGAATGGAGTTGAATAAATATGCAAAAGCAGCCCTTCGTCAGCCATGAGAAGCTGAAGGAGATCACCTCCCGGTTCCCCACCCCGTTCCACCTGTATGACGAGGCGGGCATTCGCCGCACCGCGCGGGACGTTGCCGACGCCTTTTCCTGGAACAACGGCTTCAGGGAATACTTTGCCGTGAAGGCCTGCCCCAACCCCTTCATACTGAAGATCCTGAAGGAAGAGGGCTGCGGCGTGGACTGCGCCTCCATCGCGGAGCTGAAGCTGGCGGAGGCCCTGGGCTTCAGCGGCGACGAGATCATGTTCTCCTCCAACGAGACGCCCGCCGAGGAGTTTGAATACGCCCGCAAGCTGGACGCCATCATCAACCTGGACGACATCACCCACATCGACTTCCTGGCCAAACACGGGGGCCTGCCGGAGCGGGTGTGCCTGCGCTATAATCCCGGCGGAGAGCTGCTGATCGGCTCGGTCTACATGGGCCAGCCGGATTCCTCCAAGTTCGGCATGACCAAACAGCAGATATTTTCCGCGGTGCAGCGGCTTATGCAGCTGGGCGTAAAGCGCTTTGGCCTGCATGCGCTGCTGGCCAGCAACGCCGCTGACAACAACTACTATCCCGCCAACGCCCAGATCCTGTTCGACCTGGCCGTTGAGCTGCATCGCAAGCTGGGCGCGGAGCTGTTCATGGTGAACCTGTCCGGCGGCATCGGCATCCCCTACCTGCCGGAGCAAGTCATGCCCGACATCCACGTCATCGGCGCCTCCATCCGCGAGACCTTCGGCAAGCACATGAGCGGCGAGGGACTTGGCGGCGTGGCGCTGGCCACGGAGCTGGGCCGCTTCATGACCGGCCCCCACGGCTGTCTGGTGGCCACGGCCATCCACAAGAAGCACATCTACAAGGAGTACATCGGTCTGGACGCCTGCGCCGTGAACCTGATGCGCCCGGCGATCTACGATGCCTACCACCACATCACCGTGGCCGGCAAGGAGGATGCGCTGTGCGACCACGTGTACGACATCGTGGGCTCCCTTTGCGAGAACAACGACAAGTTTGCCGTGGATCGCGCCCTTCCGCAGATCGACGACGGCGACCTGGTGGTCATCCACGACACCGGCGCCCACGGCTATTCCATGGGCTACAACTACAACGGCAAGCTCAAGAGCGCCGAGATCCTGCTGCACCCCGATGGGACATTCGACATGATCCGTCGAGCCGAGACCGTGAAGGACTACTTCGCCACCTTCGACTTTTGCGACATCCTGAAGGGCGTCGAATAGACCACGGTCGAACGCATAACAGACCAAAGTCTTTAAAGACTTTGGTCTGCTTTTATGCATCCGTGCCCGCCATTTCTCGCATGCGCTTCAGGATGCGGCTCTCCATGCGGGAAACCTGCACCTGGGACACGCCCATCTCCTTTGCGATCTGGGTCTGGGTGTGGGATTTGAAGTAGCGACGGACGATCAGCGCGCGCTCCTCGTCGGTGAGATCCCGCAGCAGCTTGCATAAGGTCAGCCGCTTGTCCACTTTGGCCATGCTCTCCGTGCCCAGCACGTCCATCAGCCGAAGATCGCCGTCCCCGCCCACAGGCTCGTTCAGCGAGCGCACAGAGCGCTTGCTGTTCAGCGCCAGCAGCACGTCGCCGCTCTCCATATTCAGCGCCGACGCGATCTCCTCCACGCCGGGCTGGCGCTGATGCTCGACTTCAAAGGCCTGGATGAACGCGCTCACCTGCCTCGCCCGCTCGTGGATCGTCCGGGAGACATGGATCGGCCCGTCATCCCGCAGGTACCTTCGGATCTCGCCCATGATCACCGGCACGGCATAGGTGGAAAACTGCACCGGGTATGCCGGATCGAAGCGATCAACGGCCTTTAAAAGGCCCAGACAGCCGTATTGGAAAAGATCGTCATACTCCGCCCGCCCGGCAAAGCGCTTCACGATATACTTTACCAGCGCAAGGTTGTCCCGGATCAGCTCTTCCCGGGCCTGCGCATCGCCGTCTCTGGCGCGAATCAGCTTCTCCCGCGTGTCATCGCTTTGGTAGGCCTGTTCGCTCACGCCCGGCGCGGAACGGCCTCGTCCCGCGGCTCGACGCGCTTGTACAGGCGTACGGTGGTGCCCTTTCCCGGCGCGCTGCGCACGACCACCCGGTCCATGAAGCTCTCCATCACGGTAAAGCCCATGCCGCTGCGCTCTTCATCCTCACCGGTGGTGAAAAACGGCTGGCGGGCCTTTTCCACATCCTCGATGCCCCTGCCCCGGTCGCTCACGTCCACCTCGATCAGTCCGTCCGCGCTGTAGCGCGCCCAGAGCCGCACCGCGCCGCTTCCGCGGGGATAGGCGTGGACGATGGCGTTGGTCACGGCCTCTGACACGGCGGTCTTCACGTCCGCCAGCGCCTCCATCGTGGGATCCAGCGGCAGTATGAACCCGCTCACCGCCAGCCGCGCAAAGGCCTCGTTCTCCGGCAGCGCCGGGAAAACCAGCCGCATTTCGTTGACAAATTCCATGATGCACCCTCCTCAGGCCCTGCGCTCCACCAGCTGGTAGAGCCCCGCCATGTCAAATAGCTTGTCGATGCGCCGGTTCGCCGCGATCACCGCCACGCTGCCGCCCAGTCGGACCATTTTCTTGTAGCGGCCGATGATCAGCCCGATGCCGCTGGAGTCCATGAACGTCAGCCCGCTGAGATCCAGCAGCAGCTTCTTCGCACGGGTTTCATCGATCAATCTGTCCAGCTCCCGGCGCAGCCCCTCCGCGGCACTGTGATCCAGCTCCCCGGTCAGGCGCACCATCAGGCCGCTTTTCTTCACTTCATAAGAAAGCATGGAACCCTCCTGTCTCCGGTTGAGACAATAAGATTCCATGCTCCGCGGGTCGAATCCTCTATCGAACAAGGTCTGACTGTGCCGATTCGCGTCTTTCGCTCGACAGGTGCGCGTCAATGATTGCCGTCGCCTCCGCGCCTTCCAGAGATTCCCGTTCCATCAGCGCCCCTGCCAGCGCCTGAAGAGCCTCCCTTTCGCTGTCGATCAGCCGCAGTGTCTCCTCGTACAGCCTGTCCAGCAGCGCCCTGCTGCGCTCCGCCGCGCCGCTCACGCCGCCACAGGCCCGATTCAGCGCCTTCAGTGACACCGCCGGCTCCCCGACCATGCCCAGGTCCGCGACCATGGAGACGGCCATCTCCGTGGCCCGGGCGATATCGCTGGACGCCCCGGCGGTCAGTTCCTCCTCGCCGAAGGCCAGCTGCTCCGCCGCGCGACCTGCCAACAGCACGCAGATCTGGTGCTCCATGTTCTTCTTGCTCACCATCACCCGCTCTGCCGGCACGCACAGGTTGTAGCCCGCCGCACCGTGGCCTGCGGGCAGGATGCTCACCCGCGCCAGACGGTTTTCCGGGGCCAGCACGCAGCTGACAAGGGCATGCCCCGCCTCGTGCACGGCGATGATCCGCCGCTCCTGCTCGGTGGCCGCGATGGCGCGGTCCGCTCCGGCGACGGTCTTGTAGAACGCTGCCTGTATGTCAGACTGTTCGATGTTATCGCCGTTTCGCGCCGCCGCCAGCAGCGCCGCCTCGTTTAACAGGCTCTCCAGAGACGCGCCGGAGAAGCTGACCGTCTGCTCCGCCAGCGCCTCCAGGCTTACGTCGTGGGCCATGGGCTTCCCCTGGCTGTGCAGCCGGAGGATGTTCAAACGCTCGGCCCGCCCGGGCAAACCCACCTCGATCTGCCGGTCGAACCGCCCGGGCCGCAGCAGCGCCGGGTCCAGCGCGTCGATGCGGTTCGTGGCGGCGATGACGATTACGCCGTCGCCGGTGTGGAAGCCGGACATCTCGCTTAAAAGCGCGTTCAGCGTCTGGTCGCGCTCGTCGGAGGCGTTTTCGTCCCGGCGCTTGCCCAGTGCGTCGATCTCGTCGATGAAAATCACGCATTTGCCCGCCTTCCTGGCCTTTTTGAACAGTTCCCGGACGCGGCCCGCGCCGACGCCCACATACTTTTCCACAAAATCCGAGCCGGACAGGGCGAAGAAGGGCACCTGCGCCTCCCCTGCCAGCGCACGTGCCAGCAGCGTCTTGCCCGTGCCCGGCGGGCCGTAGAGCAGTACGCCCCTGGGCATCCGCGCGCCATATCGGGCGTACTTTTCAGGCTCGCGCAGATAGTCCCGCAGTTCCACGAGGCTGCCCAGCGCCTCCGCGTTGGCGGCGACATGGGAGAAGTCGCACTGTACACGCGCCCTGTCGCTGACCGCGCCCCTGGCGATGCCCACGGCCTCTGCGCCTCTCGCCGGTCGAATCGCCACGCTGGCCACGAACCCGGCCAGGGAAGCGAGTATCAGGGCCTGCGAAAACGTCGAGCGCGCGGCGCTTCCGCTCTCAAGCGTGAATGAGAGCAGCATGCCGCCCACCGCCGCTGCCAGCGTCAGTGATGCGAGTACTGCCTGCCATCGCTTCATGGAATCACCTCGCTATGATTGTACAAGTATTGTACGCGAAGCGCACATAAATGTCCACGCACAACTTCTGGCAGCGGTGACTAATTCCGGCGCTGATGGGAATACTTTGTACGAATGATATGAAACGGGATGATTGCATGAAGAAGAAAGTGCTTGCGGGGATCGGAATAGCGCTGCTGGTGGCGCTGGCGGCGTTCATCTGGCGGCTGGACCTGCCCCACTGGCAGAAACTGGATCTGTCGAAGATCACCGATATGCCCGGCACCACCACGGTCTTCGCGGCTAACGGCGAGGCCGTCGGTGCGCTGCACGGCGGCGAGAACCGCGTCTGGGTGCCGCTTTCAGAGATCCCAACGGATGTACAGAACGCCTTTATCGCCGCGGAGGACCTGCGCTTCTATCGCCACAACGGTGTGGACGTCTACCGGCTGTTCGGCGCGCTGTGGCAGGACATCCGAACCTTTAGCTATGCCCAGGGCGCTTCCACCATCACCCAGCAGCTGATCAAGCTGACCCACCTGACCCAGACCAAGACCCTGTCCCGCAAGGCCCAGGAGATCGCGCTGGCGCTGCAGCTGGAGCGGAAGATGGATAAGAGCAGGATCCTGGAGGCCTACCTGAACGCGGTGTACTTCGGCCACGGGGCCTACGGAGTGGAGGCCGCCGCCAACGTCTATTTCGGTAAGCACGCTTCCGAGCTGACCCTGGCGGAAGGCGCGCTGCTGGCGGGGGTCATCAAGTCCCCCAGCAACTACGCGCCTCACCTGCACCCGGAGAAAGCGATGGCGAGGCGCAACGCCATCCTGGACACGATGTATGAAAACGGCTTCATCACAGAAAAGCAGCTCACGCAGGCGCGCGAGGAGGCTTTGAATCTCGCGATGAGCGATGACGACACCCGCTTCGCCTGGTACATGGACGCGGTGCTCGCGGAAGCGACGGAGGCGCTGGGGATTACCGCCGACGAGGTGATCTCCGGCGGCTATCGCGTGTACACGGGTCTGGATGCCGCCATGCAGGGCGCGGCGGAAGCGCTGTTTGCGGACGATGGCAACTTCCCCGCCGGCGCTGACGACGGCACGCAGGTGCAGGCCGCGCTGGTGGCGCTGGACACCGGCAGCGGCGAGATCAGCGCCGTGGTCGGCGGCAGGAGCTACGACGTGCGCCGGGGCCTGAACCGGGCCACACAGATGCTTCGGCAGCCGGGCTCCGCCTTCAAGCCGGTGTCCACCTATGCCGCCGCCGTGGACGCCTTCGGCTATGTGCCCTCCTCTATTGTGGACGACACGCCCCGAACGTTCTCAGGCGGCTATACTCCCGGCAACGCAGGCGGGGCCAGCTACGGCAGGGTGACGCTGCGGCAGGCCCTGTCCCGGTCGCTGAACATCGCCACGGTGTCCCTGGCGGAGGAGATCGGCACGCCCGCCCTGCGCAACTATGCCCAGCGCTTCGGCCTGCCGCTGGCTCCGGAGGACGCGAACCTGTCCCTGGCGCTGGGCAGCCTCACCTACGGCGTCTCCCCGGCCCAGCTGGGCGCGGCCTATTGCGCGCTGGCCAACGGCGGCGAGCGGGTTTCAGGCCATACCATCCGCTCCATCGAGGACAATGAAGGCCGCCTGGTGTATGAAGCGGAAGCGGAAGGCAACCGTGCCGTCAGCCCCGAGACCGCCTATATGCTCACGGACATGCTCAAGACCGCCGCCAGCAGCGGCAGCGCCAGGGCGCTCTCGGCAAGCGGGGTTCCCGTAGCCGGAAAGACCGGCACCGTGGCCGAGAATGGCGGTGGCACAAGGGACATCTGGACCGTGGCCTATACGCCGGATGTCGCCGTATCGGTCTGGATGGGCTACGACAGCCCGGACGCTGACCATCGCCTATCCTCCGACCAGGGCGGCAGCGGCTATCCGGCGCGGCTGTGCGCGGCGTTCCTTAAGGACGTATCATCAGAATTGGACGGTACAGACTTTGCGCGGCCTGCAGGCGTGCGCACAGCGCTTCTGGACGCGCTGGCGCTGGAGAACGACCAGCAGGCCCTGCTCAGCACGGAAAAGACCCCGGCGGAGTACACCGTCCGGGAGCTGTTCCGGGCGGGAGCCTTGCCAACGGCGTTCTCCGAGAACTGGGTGTCTCCGAAGCCCGTTCCGGATTTCCGGCTGCTGACCGACTCCGGCGAAATGCCCGTGCTGGCCTTCACCGTCCAGGAGAGTACCGCCGAATACGCGATCCTGCGCACCGTGAACGGCGAAAGCGCGGAGCTTGCGGCGCTCTCCGGCGCGCCAGGCGAGGAGATCCGCTTTGCCGACGATACACTGGATCTGAGTCAGCGTGCGGAATTCACCCTCCTGCCCCGCAACGCGCTGTTGTACGCCCAGGACAATCTGCTGAGCGGCCCGGTTGCTGGCCCGGTGAGCTACGTCCCGGGCGGGCTTTTGAACCAAATAATGGGCGTCGGCGCAGCCGAAGCCACACCGACGCCCACCGAGATCGAATACGATCCGGATCAGTCGCTGTTTACCTGACCGGCCAGCGCCAGCTCCCGGTCGTCGTTCTCCAGCGGCGTGAACGCCAGCTTGTCGCCCTCCCGGGTTACGCGCACATGGTCGCCCAGGCGAATCTTGCCCAGCAGGATCTCCTCGCTCAGGGCGTCCTCCACCATGCGCTGGATGGCCCTGCGCAGGGGGCGCGCGCCGTACTGGATGTCGGTGCCGGAGCTGCTGATGAGCCCCAGCGCGGATTCGTCCACGTCCAGCATGATGCCCCGCTCGGACAGTCTGTCGCACACCTGCTTCAGCAGCAGCCGGGCGATTTCATCGATCTCCGCCTGCTCCAGCGCGTGGAATACGATGATCTCATCCACGCGGTTCAGGAACTCGGGCCTAAAGATGTTCTTCACCTCGCCCATGATGTTTTCCTTCATGGACTCATAGGTCTTTTCGCCGTTCTCCGTGCCGCCGAAGCCCATGCTGCGCTGCTTGCGAAGGGTGTGCGCGCCGGCGTTGCTGGTCATGACGATCACGGTATTCTTAAAGTCCACCACGCGCCCCTGGCCATCGGTCAGCCGACCGTCCTCCAGGATCTGCAGCAGGATATTGAACACGTCCGGGTGCGCCTTTTCCACCTCGTCCAGCAGGATCACGGAATAGGGCTTGCGGCGCACCTTCTCGGTCAGCTGGCCGCCCTCGTCGTAGCCCACGTAACCGGGCGGAGAGCCGATCATCCGGGACACGGAGTGCTTCTCCATGTACTCGGACATATCCACGCGGATCATGCTGTCCTCGTCGCCGAACAGCGCCTCTGCAAGCGCCTTGCATAGCTCCGTCTTGCCCACGCCGGTGGGGCCCAGGAAGATGAAGGAGCCGATGGGCCGATTGGGATCCTTCAGGCCCGCCCGCGCCCTGCGGATGGCACGAGCGACGGATTTCACGGCCTCTTCCTGGCCGATGACGCGCTCGTGCAGGATCGACTCCAGATTGATCAACCGGCTGGACTCGTCCTCGGTGATGCGGGATACGGGGATGCCCGTCCACGCGCCGACGATCTGGGCCACTTCCTCCTCGCCCACGATCTCCACCTTGCTGTTGCGGCTGTGCTCCCACTCACTCCTGCGGCGGGACATCTCGTTCTGCAGTTCCTTCTTCCGGTCGCGCAGGTGGGCGGCCTTCTCGAAGTCTTCGTGGGCCACAGCTTCCTCGGTCTCCTTGTTCAGCGCGTCCAGCTTCGCCTGCTGGGCCTTCATGTCCGGCGGCGCGGTGAAGGCTTTGATGCGCACACGGGAGGCGGCCTCGTCAATCAGGTCGATGGCCTTGTCCGGAAGACACCGGTCAGAGATATAACGATCGGACAGGTACACCGCCGCAGTGATGGCCTCGTCGGTGATGCGCACGCGGTGGTGCGCCTCGTAGCGGTCCCGCAGGCCCTTCAGGATCTCAACGGATTCCTCGCGGGTCGGCTCGCCCACGTTCACCGGCTGGAACCGGCGCTCCAGCGCAGCGTCCTTCTCGATGTGCTTGTGATACTCGTTCAGCGTGGTGGCGCCGATGCACTGCATCTCGCCCCGCGCCAGGGCAGGCTTCAGGATATTGGCGGCGTCGATGGCCCCCTCCGAGGCTCCCGCCCCGCAGATGGTATGCAGCTCGTCGATGAAGAGTATGACGTTGCCCGCCTTCTTGATCTCGCCCATGGCGTTCTTCAGGCGCTCCTCGAACTCGCCGCGGTATTTGGCTCCCGCCAGCATGCTGGCCAGGTCCAGCGACACTACGCGCTTGCCCCGCAAAATCTCCGGGATGTTGCCCTCGACGATCAGCTGGGACAGCCCCTCCACAATCGCGGATTTGCCCACGCCCGGCTCGCCGATCAGCACGGGGTTGTTCTTCCTGCGGCGGGAAAGGATCTGCACGATGCGTTCGATCTCGCTTGCGCGGCCCACTACAGGGTCCAGCTCGCCGCCCTTGGCCAGGGCCGTCAGGTCGTGGGAAAACTGGTTCAGCGTGGGCGTGTCGGCGCCCTGGCTGTCCTGAGGCGCGGTCTCTTCGTCCGTGCCGGTGAGGATGTGCAGCAGCTCGTCCCGGGCCTTGGACAGATCCAGGCCCATCTTGATCAGCACATGGGCAGCCACGCCCTCCCGCTCGCGCATCAGCGCCAGCAGGATGTGCTCGGTGGACACATAATTCTGCTTGAGCTCCCGGGCTTCGCGGGTGCTCTGCTCCAGCACCTTCTTGGTGCGGGGCGTCAGCGTCATCTGCTTGCCCTCGACGCTTTCATCGCCCATGCCGAGGATCTGTATGATCTCGTTGCGCGCGGATTCCAGCGTGATGCCCTTCAACACGGGCACAGCTCCGCCGGGCTCGGTCAGCACGCCCAGCAGCAGATGCTCCGTGCCCACGTAAGTCCGGCCCAGTCTCGCGGCCTCCTGTTGAGCGGCCAGCAGTGCCCGCTGCCCCCGCTCTGTGAATTTCGCCATATATGCCATGGATTACCTCCCATACGGATGTGATAAAGCCCTTACTCGGCCACCAGTTCCTGCAAGTCTTCTCTCAATATCTTCGCCCGCAGTATCTCGGACTCCCTCGGGCTGATCAGCTTGCCCGCGCGCACGCCCAGGGACCCGGGCTGCACGTCCATCATCAGCGCGTCCAGACCCGGCAGCGGCGCGTGAAGATAGCCCATGCTGGCGGCGTAGCGGATGTCGGAATAGCGGCGCATGAACTCGTTGGCGCTCATCAGCCGCGCATACATCAATTCTCCCCAGGAGCGCATCAGCCTATCCTGCAGCTGCAGCATGTCCTTCTTTTCCGCGCTTTCGCGCATGTTGCGCTCGTGCTCCACGATCTGGCCGGTGGCGGCGGAGAGCGCGCGGATCACGTCCTCCTCGCTGCGGCCGAGGGTAGCCTGGTTGGAGAGCTGGTAGAGATTGCCCTGGGCCTCGGTGCCCTCGCCATAGAGCCCGCGGATGGTCAGACCCAGCTTGGCGATGGTCTGCATCACCGCGCCCATCTGGCCGCCGCTGGCGATGGCCGGCAGGTGCAGGATCACGCTGGCGCGCATGCCAGTGCCCGTGTTGGCCGGGCATGCCGTCAGAAAGCCCCACTGGTGGTCAAATGCGAAGGGATAGCTCTTTTCCAGCGCCTCGTCCAGCCGCAGGGCCATCTCCGCCGACCGCTCCAGCTGGAGCCCGGGCAGCAGGCCCTGGAAGCGCACGTGATCCTCCTCGTTCAGCATCACCGAGACCGTGCCTGCCGACGAAACCATGGCCGCCGAGCGGTTCACGAATTTCAGCAGGTCATAGCTGATCAGGTGGTGCTCCACCAGGCGCGAGCGGGCGTCCTCCTCCAGCTCGCTCATGCGCAGCAGCGTGAACGCCGCGCCGTTTTCCGTCTTGAACACCGCGTCGGCGGTGCGCTCGATCACCTCTTCGGCGTATTCCGGCGTCAGCTTCGGGGAAAAGGGCAGATCCTCATAGTTGCGGGAGAGCCGGACGCGGCTGGAGATGACCACGTCCTGATCCGGCGCCAGCACATACTCATACATCGTCCTCACTCCCCTCTTCGCCTTCACCTTCAAGCCGCTCCGGCGGACGTACCTTGATGTCCTGCTCCCGGCGCTCCAGCTGGGCGTTCAGCGCGCGGATGGTGTCGCGCAGCTTGGCAGCCTGCTCGTATTCCTCGTCAGCGATGGCCTTTTGCAGCTTTTGTTTCAGTCGGTCGATGTTCATGCGGATGGAAGTGCCGCTGTGTACGCCTCCGGGTACGCGCCCGGCGTGCTGGGTGTTGCCGTGCACCCGCTGCAAAAGCGCCGTCATGGGCGTCTTGAAGGCCTGGTAGCAGGCCGCGCAGCCCAGCATTCCGCACTTCTGGAACTCGCCGTAGGTCATGCCGCACTGCTCGCAGATGAGGTCATCGTATTCCGCGTCCCGGCGCTCCTGCTCCTGGCCGCCGGGCTTGTTTTCCAGTATGCTGTTGAGTATGCCGGCCAGGTTGGAAAAGTCCAGACCCGGCAGCTGCTTCTGGTGCCTCGCCATGCAGGCCGGGCACAGGTTTCGCTCCACTCGATCGCCGTTGATGATCGTCATCAGATGGAACTTCGCGGGCCGAATGCCGCAATCCTCACACATCATGGCGCTTGCCCTCCTCGATATTCTTGAATACCTGCACAAGCATGTTCCTGAACACCGCCGCCCGCAGCACATCCTTGGCGCTGATGGGCAGGGCCAGGGCGTTCCGGGACACGGCGGCGCGCATCAGCGCGGCCTCGCTGTCCGTCACCATGTCCCGCTCGCGCAGGTTGGAGATGATGGCCACGGCGGTCTCCTCGTCCACGGAGTTGCCCACCCGGTTCAGAAGTATGTTCAAAAGGTTGGACTCGCCCCTGGTCTGCATGCGAACGATTCGCACATAGCCGCCGCCCCCGCGCCGGGATTCGATGATATAGCCGTGGTCCACGGAAAAGCGGGTGGCCAGCACGTAGTTGATCTGCGACGGCGCGCAGCCGAAGTGCTGGGCCAATTCGTTGCGCCGCAGCTCCACATGGGCGTCCTCGGTCATCAGATCCTTTATGAAATGCTCGATGCTGTCGCTCAACTGAGCCATATTATCACCTTCTATTGACCATCTTTGACTATTATAGCGCATGCACGTCGAAAATGCAAGAGGGAATTTTTTAAATGAAAAAGGCAGCGCGTCGCGCTGTCTTTTTGCTTGAAATGCGTTATCCCCTGTCCTTCAAATACCGCATCAGCACCCGTGCGGAGTTGTCCGCCGCTACCGGCAGGAACTTATAGAACTCCACCTGGTGCTCGCCGTCGGTGCTGTCGGAGATGGCCCGGATCACGGCGCACTTCACGCCGTTAGAAAAGCACACATGGGCGATGGCTCCGGCCTCCATCTCACAGGCTTCCGCCGCAAACAGCCTCACCAGCCGCGTCTTGGTTTCGGCATCGGAGATGAATTGATCGCCGGAGGCCAGCTTTGCGGGCACGGCGTGCACGCCCTCCGCCTCGCAGGCGCGAAGAATGGCGGAAGCGGCGTCAGGGTCGCAGGGAAAGGGCTCGCCGTTTGTCTCATTGAAGAACGCGGGCGGGTCGCCCACGGCGGTGGTGTCGAAGTCATGTTCCACCACGCAGGTGCCCACGGCAATGTCGCCGATGTCCAGTCGCTTGGACAGGCTCCCGGCCACGCCGGAGTTGATCACCAGCTCCGGGGCGTATTTCAGTATCATCGTCTGGGCGCACATGGCGGCATTCACCTTGCCCACGCCCGCCATGCCAATCACCACGTCCTGGCCCACGAGTCTGCCGCTGACAAACGTCAGCCGGCCGATCTTATCAGTGACAGGGTTTTCGATATTGGCCTTCAGCTTCTCTGCCTCGATGTCCAAAGCGCAGATAATTCCGATCATAACATGCTCCTGTATCTATTTGTACAACAGTGCCACGGCCTGGGCCGAGATGCCCAGCCCCTCCCCCTCGAAGCCCAGCTTCTCGGTGGTGGTGGCCTTCACATTCACCCGGGACGGGTCGACGCCCAGCCCGGCGGCGACGCTTGCCTTCATTTGGTTCATATATCCTGCCAGCTTGGGCCGCTGCGCCACGATGGTCACATCAGCGTTGCCCACGCTGTAGCCCGCGGCGCGCACCTTCTCCATTACCACCGCCAGCAGCTTCATGGAGTCCGCGCCCTTGTAGGCCGGGTCGGTGTCCGGGAAGTGGCGGCCGATGTCGCCCTCGCCCAGCGCCCCCAGCAGCGCGTCCATCAGCGCATGCACGGCCACGTCCGCGTCGGAATGGCCGTCCAGGCCCTTTTCATAAGGCACGTCCACGCCGCAGAGAATCAGTTTTCGGCCCTCAACCAGACGATGGACGTCATAGCCCTGGCCGATGCGAACATCCGGCCGCTTCGGCCCGTTCAGAGCCTCAAAATCCGCTTTTGTGGTCAATTTGCGGTTCGCCTCCGCTCCAGGCGCGCCCACGAGGCGCACGCCATTATAGTAATGCTCGAACAGTATGGCGTCGTCGGTGACGGGCATGTTCTCCGCCTGCGCCCGCTCGTGGGCCGCCAGAATCCTGCGATAGTCGAAGGATTGGGGTGTCTGCACCGCACGCAGGCTTTCCCGTTCAAGGGAAGTCACCGTGCCGTCCGAGGCGACCTGCTTGATGGTGTCTACCACGGGCGTGGAGATTACGCCGCTGCCGTATTCCCTGGCGGACTGGAGCGTTGCGTCGATCACGTCCGCCGTCACAAAGGGGCGCGCGGCATCGTGGATGGCGACGATTTCGCAATCCTCCGGAATGGCCTTCAGCCCGCTGTACACCGAATCCCGCCGGGTCGCGCCGCCGCGGGCGATGCCCTTCACCAGCGGAAAGGGGCCTTCGCGCCGTTCAAGGTCTGTCCAGACGGCCATGTCACTGTCTGAGAGCACCAGCGCCGCACCGTCGAAGCGCCCGCAGGCCTGAAAGGCGTCAAGGCACCGGGCGAGCACCGACCGGCCGTCCACGGGCCAGAAGGCCTTGTTCATGCCAAGGCCCGCCCGCTCTCCGCGCCCGGCGGCCACAATCACCGCCCAGGTGCTCATGCTTTCGCGCGGTACATGTCTGCCGCGTCCTGTTTCGCCGCGTGTTCGGCGATGGACAGGATCTCATATTCACTGTACTTCTCGCCGAAGCGAATGCCCAGCACGTCCCCCACTTTCACGTCCGTGCCCGGCTTGGCCTCCTTGCCGTTCACTGTGACATGGCCGGTGGAACAGGCGTCGTTGGCGACGCTGCGGCGCTTGATGATGCGGGAAATCTTCAGGAACTTATCCAGGCGAATGGCGTTCGGCGCGACGCGCTCCACGGGTTTCTTCGCCTCCATGGCCTTCCTGCTCATAGGTTCTTTCCTCCAAATGGTTTATAAATCACAACAAGGCGCCCCTGAACGGAAGCGCCCTGTCGCTGATCGTGGTTCTGATTAGAACTGATCCTTGAAGCCCTTGCCAGCCTTGAAGCCGGGGGTCTTCTTGGCGGGGATCTCGATGGTCTCGCCAGTGGAAGGCTTGCGGCCAGTGCGAGCGGCGCGCTCCTTCACCTCAAAGGTGCCAAAGCCCATCAGCTGGACCTTGTCGCCGGCCTTGAGGGCCTCGGTGATGGTGTCGGTGAAAGCGTTCAGCGCGGCCTCAGCCTGCTTCTTGCTCAGCTCGGACTTCTCAGCCATCTTGGCAATCAGAGTAGCCTTGTTCATGAAAAATACACCTCCAGATATTATAAGCACATTGAGCACAATAAATCATTGCATATTGAGCACAACTGTCCTGAATATTCGCCCTCTCCTGCTTTAATTCCTGCTTATTTTTTGGTTTCAGCACAATTTTACCAAATCCCAATATTCTCTCAACGTTTCGAGGGGCAAATCCCCGCTTTTTTCGATCATTTCAGCCTCGACCTCGCCAAATCTGGCGATAAAGCGCTTCACTGCGCTGTTCAGGGCCAGCTCCGGATCCAGCTTCAAAAGCCGCGCGATGCCACAGATGCCCATCAGCACCTCTCCCAGCCAAACCTCCGAATCCGTATCCATGGGAAGACGGGACAGCTTTTCCGCACACCGCCTCGCCAGCACCGCCGCGTCCTCGTCCTTCAGTCCCGCCTCTGCGCTGCGCTTGAGCACCTTCACGGCCCTCAGCGTGGCGGGCAGCGCCTTCGTCACGTCCTCCATGGTCTCCTGCCGGGTGCGTTGGCCGCGTTCGGTCATCTTGTTGCGGGTCCAAAGATCCAGTACCTGTTCCGCATCCACAGCTTCATCCCCGCCGAAGATGTGGGTGTGCCGCGAGATCATTTTTTCGCAGATGGCGGTGGTGACATCGGTGATGTCAAATTCCCCATGCCGCCTTGCCAGCTCCGAGTGGATGGCCACCTGCATCAGCACGTCGCCCAGCTCGTCGTACAGGTGATCGGTGTCGCCCTCGTCGATGGCGTCGATCACCTCGTAGGCCTCCTCCAGCATGCAGGTGCGCAGGCTCTCGTGGGTCTGCGCCCGGTCCCAGGGGCAGCCGCCGGGGCCGCACAGGCGGCGCATGATCTCGTTGAGGTGCTCGAAGTCATAGCGCTCCAACGCTGTGATCTCCCGCTCCGCCCGCACCAGCGCGCAGGTCATGTGGTCGTAGTGCTCTGCCCGATCCAGTTCGTAGAGCGGCAGCTTCACCGGCGCCTCTCCGCCGTTCAAAAGCCACACGTCCGCCTCCTCCGGGTAGACCTCCATCAGCTTCAGCTTCACCTCGCAGGCCAGCTCCCGGCTCTCCAGCTCCCGGATCAGGCAATGCTCCCGGGCTGTGACGTGGAAATCCTCCCAGTCGGAGGCCTCCACCGAGCGCGTCTCGCCGGTCAGGATGGCCAGCAGCGGCCCCTCTGCGGGCGGCCCGACGATCACGCGAACGCCCTCTCCCGCCGCCTGCACGATGGGTGGTACGGTGCGGTCACGGATGTCGGCCACGCAATAGCAGACGTCACCCGTTTCAGCGGCCTTGAGCACGGCCTTCGCGGCGGCCCGGGCGTGCTCGTCGAAATCCTCGCTGGTCTCATAGAGTGCATCCAGCGATTCCCAGGCGATGCCCTGCCCGTCCAGCCATGCTGCGCAGCCGCAGCGCTCCGTGTGCAGCAGCACGCGCCTGCCCGAGCGGAGCGCCTCCGCCGCCTCCAGCGTCAGCTGGCCGCCCTGCCAGCCCGTTCCGATGATCGTGATCACGCCCATGCGCCTCCCGAATTCCATGAATTACCGGGAGAAATTATACCACAGGCGGGGCGGCGCTGGCAAGGCTTACTGCTCCATTTGGCGCCCGATGATGTTGGCTGTGGTCTCAGCCACCTTCTGGTCCACATTGGTCATCTGCAGGCCGGATTCCCTGCTGAGCAGCATCAGCCCGCCCACGATCTCGCCGTCGGCCAGGATCGGCGCCACGATCTGGGCGGAGTAGGCCTCGGGCCGGTCGTCCTGGGTCATGGGGATCATCTTCATGCCGGACGACAGGTTCAGCATCACCAGCTGCCGGCCCTGCAGGATCTGGTCCGCCTCCGGGCTGAGCGCCTTTTCCACATACTCCCTTTTTGCCGCGCCGGAGGAGGACACGATGGCGTCCCTGTCGCTGATCAGTGCCACATGGCCCAGCGTCCGGTACAGGCTGTCGGTGTAGTCCTTGGCTATGGACGCGATCTCGCCGATGGGCGAATACTTCTTCAGCACCACTTCCCCGTCGTGGTCGGTAAATATCTCCAGCGGGTCTCCCTCTCTTATACGCAGCGTCCTTCTGATTTCCTTGGGAATGACCACCCGCCCCAGTTCGTCGATACGCCTAACAATGCCCGTTGCTCTCATAAAAACGCCTCCATAAGCTCAAACTGGCTGAAAATGCTTTCAGCGGCACATACTTCAAAGTCGTGTGCGTAGTTTGCGCGTATCGGGGCGTTTTATGCGCGTAGACAGGCGGATGCAAATTGCGGTTTACATCGACGGCGCGGCGCTGTATAATGCCTGTGAGGATAAAGCTGGGAGGAAGTACCATGAAGATTCGATATAACGAAGATCAGGAGGTCGTCAGGACCATCAAGGAAGGCCTGGAGCGCACGGGCGGTTACTGCCCCTGCCGGCTGGCACGCACGACGGAGAACAGGTGCATGTGCAAGGAGTTCCGGGACCAGATCGCAGACCCCGATTTCGAAGGTTATTGCCACTGTATGCTATATTACAAGGAGAAATGAGCGAACAACAGCGGATCGGCGATATGTCCGATCCGCTGTTGTTCTACAATTCCTTCTTTCGCGCCGCGGCGTCCTTCAACATGTTGGCCGCGTGGCTGAGGCTGCTCTCTGTCTCGGCCGCGCCGCCCACCAGGCGGGCCAGCTCGTGCACCCGGCCCTCGTCGTCCAGCAACCGCACATGGGTGTCCGTGCGATCCTCCCCGGCCACCTTCTCCACCAGGAAGTGGGCGTCGCCCAGCGCGGCGATCTGCGGCAGGTGGGTGATGCTCAGCACCTGGCGGTTTCGGGCGATCAGGCACATCTTCTCGCCCACCACCTGGGCCATGCGCCCGGATACGCCGGTGTCGATCTCGTCGAACACCATGGCGTCCACGCCCTCCGCGTCCACGGAGATGGCCTTCAGCGCCAGCATCACGCGGGAGATTTCACCGCCGGAGGCGATGCTGGCCAGGGGCTTCATGGGTTCTCCGGGATTGGGCGAGATCATGAACTCCACCCGATCCATGCCGATGGCCGTGGGTTTGGGCTCCGGCTCGACGCGCACCTCGAAACGCGTCTTGCCCATGCCCAGATCCTTGAGCTGTCTGCAGATTTCCTCCGCCAGCTTTTCTGCAGATGCCTTGCGCAGAGCGGTCAGTCGGCCACAGGCCTCCCTCAGCCTGCTGTCGGCTTCTTTATACTGCTTTTTCAGTTCCGTGATGGATTCATCTCCCCGCTTGAGCTCGTTCAGCCGTGCTTCCGCGGACTGGCCGAAGGCGATGACCTCCTCCAGCGTGGGTCCATACTTGCGCTCCAGCCGCCCGATCAGATCCAGCCGCTCGGCGATCTTATCGATCAGCTGCGGCTCAAAATCCAGATCGTCCAGCAGCGCCTGCAATTCATAGCCCACATCCTGGGTGCCGTAATACAGCTCCCGCAGCCGCCCAGCCAACGCGCCGTAGCGCTCGTCCAGGGAAGCGATGCGGTCCATGGCTTCCGCCGAGCGCAGCAGGCCCTCCTGGGCGCTGGGCGCGCGGCCGTCACCCTGGTAGACCAGCGTATAGGCCGCCTCCACACCCTGGCGGATCTTCTCGGCGTTTTCAAGCACGGACAGCTTCTTTTGCAGCTTCTCCTCTTCGCCTGGCCTCAGCTTCGCAGCAGCGATTTCCTGGGCCTGGAAGGACAGCATGTCGAACAGCCGCTCCTTCTCGGACACATCGTTCATCAGCTGCTTCAGCCGGGAGGCGATCTTTCCCCGGGCGGCGTGCAGCTGCTGCACTTCGGCAAGCGCAGCGGCGTGGCTCTCGCCGCCGAAGGCATCCAGGAAGTCCATATGCCGGGCTGGATTCATGAGCGCCTGATGCTCATGTTGCCCGTGAATATCCATCAGGTGTGCAGTCAACTGCTTCAGCGTGTTAAGCGGCACCACCACGTCCTGGACGCGGCAGATGTTCCGACCCTCCCGGCTCAATTCACGTCGGATGGCGATCAGACCGTCCTCCGCCTCGATGTCCTGCTCCTGTATGAATGCAAGAGCCTTGGGGTTATTGGAAATGTCAAAAAGCGCCTGCACGGATGCTTTATCCGTGCCGGTACGGATCAGGTCCCGATCGGCGCGTCCACCCAGCGCCAGGTTGATGCTGTCCACCACGATGGACTTGCCTGCGCCGGTTTCGCCTGTAAGTACATTGAATCCCTGCGCAAATTCCACGCGCAGTGATTCAATGAGGGCGATATTTTTAATTGTGAGTTCGAGCAGCATGTCCGTCTCCGGTCAATCGTTCAGGAGGGCGTTGAATTTGACCATCAGGGCCTGGGCCGCCTCTTCCGAACGGGTGATGATAAGCAGCGTGTTGTCGCCTGCGATGGTGCCCATGACATCGCTCCACTTCATGGAGTCGATGGCCTCGCCCGCGGCGTTGGCGCTGGCAGTGAGGGTATTGACTACGATCAGGTTGTTCACCGAATCGATGTTCACGATGGATTCGGCCAGGATGCGGGCAAAGCGATCGTTCATGCCCTTCTCCGCCCGCTCCACGGTGGCATACTTGTAGCCGCCGTGCTCGGACAGCACCTTCAAAAGGCGCAGTTCCTTGATGTCGCGGGACACGGTGGCCTGGGTCACCCGTACGCCGCGGTTCTTGAGCTCCTCAGCCAGCTCCTCCTGGGTCTCTATATCCTTGCTCTCGATGATTTCCAATATCAGATTATGGCGCGCGC
Organism: uncultured Eubacteriales bacterium; assembly: GCA_902800625.1. Classification (GTDB taxonomy): domain Bacteria; phylum Bacillota; class Clostridia; order Christensenellales; family Aristaeellaceae; genus UBA2862. The sequence continues at coordinate 43,541 of CADCFG010000001.1, forward strand.
TCTTCATGCCTGTGAAGCCTCCCGGTTGGTGGATTGTGGGGATTCATGCGAGGGCTGACGCGTCGGAAGGCGTCAGGCCGCTCCGGGAAATTCAGTGGGTCCACTCGGACAGCTTGCTGTGCAGCAAGCCAAAGTAATTCTTCTCATGAAAGCGCACGAAACGCGCCTGCCTGGGCGAGCGGCAGATGGTAAATTCAGGCCTCTGCCGGTCCATCAACAGCATGCGCCTGCCGTCCAGAACCGCCTGGACATCCCCCTGGGTTTCGTCCTTCACGCGCACGGTGATGCGCTCGTCGGCGGAAACCACCACGGGCCTGGCGTTCAGCGTGTGGGGACACACGGGCGTCAGCACAAAGCAGTCCAGCCCGGGGAGCACCACAGGCCCGCCGGCAGACAGCGAATAGGCGGTCGAGCCTGTCGCGGTCGCGACGATCAGCCCATCGCCGGAAAAGCAGTCCACAAGGGTGCCGTTTGCTTCGTATTCAAGAGAGAGAATTCTGACAGAGGGCGTTGCACGTGTGATGACGATGTCGTTGAGGGCGAAGAACTTCAAGTGATCCTGTCCCTCGATCGTCATGGTCGTGCGTGCGTCAATGGTATAATCCCCCGCCAGCAGCCGATCGATGAAGCGCTCGTCCAGCTCCTCCGTCTCGATTTCGGACAGGAAGCCCAGGCGGCCCAGGTTGATGCCCAGGATGGGCAGGTCATAGGGTATCGCGCGATCGAGGCCGGACAGGATGGTTCCGTCGCCGCCCAGCACGATGAGCAGCTGGCACTCGGAAAACTCCTCCACCAGCACGCCGGGGACGTTCAGTTCGGCATTCAGGCTGGAATTCAGGCAGACTCTGACGCCCTTGCGATCAAGAAGCTCGATCAGCTTTCGGGCGACGTCCAGTCCCGTGGACTTGGACGGGTTCCAATGAATTCCAACGCAGCGCACAGCCACCGCAACCACTCCTCATATATATACAATATACCAAAGAGGGCCTGCGTTACAAGCCCCCTGCGAAGGATTTAAAAAAATTGTCATATGCTTGGCTAATTGTGCCATCTATTGAAGTTTGACCCGGTTTTATCGTCAGATTGTTACATCGTACAAGATCCAATAGGAATTCTATGTTACCTTCCGGGCCGCGTATCGGTGAATAATCCAATGCATTGACGCGCCAGCCGAGGGAGGGTATGAAGCCGATGATCTCCTGCAGCACCTTCTCATGCACAGCCCTGTCCCGGACCACGCCCTTTTCCCCCACTTCGTCCTTTTCAGCCTCGAATTGGGGCTTCACCAGCGCCACGAAACGGGCGTCCCCCCCCTCCAGCACGCCCAACGCCGCTGGCAGCACTGCCTTCAGGGAGATGAACGAAACGTCCGTCGCGCCGAATGTGGGACGCGGCTCGAAATCCTCGCTCTTCAGGAAGCGTGCGTTGGTGCGCTCCATGCACATAACCCGCGCGTCACTGCGCAGGCGATAGTCCAGCAGGTTGTAGCCCACGTCCACGGCGTACACCTTCGCTGCCCCGGCGCGGAGCATCACGTCGGTAAACCCGCCGGTGGAGCAGCCCACGTCCACGCACACCCTGTCCTTCACGTCGATGTGGAACACGTCGACGGCCTTTTTCAGCTTGTGGGCGCCGCGGCTGACCCACTTGTCCAGCTCGCCCTTCACCCGCAGCACGTCGCCCTCCCGGAGCGTCTCGCTGGCGCGCAGGATCTTCCGGTCCCCCGCCATCACCCGGCCCTCCATGATCAGCGCCCGAGCCAGCTGGAGAGACTCCAGGTTCATGTCCTCATACAGCGCTTCGTCGGCGCGGCGCTTCTTCATCGTCCCGCCCCCGAAAGCTCCCGGAGCTTTTCAACGATCCGGCGGGTTATGCCGTAGCTGTCCAGGCCGCAGGCCGCCTGCTGCTGGGCGATGGTGGCGTGTTCGATGAAGCGGTCCGGCACGCCAAGGGTCATGACCGGCGTATTTATGCCTGCCCGGGCCAGGATCTCCAGCACGCCCTCGCCAAAGCCGCCGGCCAGCGCGTTCTCCTCCGCTGTGACGATCAGCTTCGCCCTGCCGGCGGTGTCGATCAGCATCGCCTCGTCCATGGGCGCGATGAACCGGGCGTCCACCACGCCGGCGGAGATGCCCTTGCCCATCAGCTCGATGGTGGACTGCATGGCACACTGCACCATGCGGCCCACGGCCAGGATCATCACATCTTTGCCGCTTGAGAGCAGCTCCCACTCGCCCACATGGATGTCCCTCTGGCTCTGGATGCCGGGGCCCAGGTCCTCGCAGGTCCTGGGATAACGGATGGCCATGGGCGCGTTCACGTCCTGGCTCAGACAGATCAGCTTCTTGAGATCCCGCACATCCCGCGGAGCGGCGACGATCATGTTGGGAATGCTGCGCAGGTAGCTCAGGTCGAATACGCCCTGGTGGGTGGCGCCATCCGGGCCGACGAGGCCCGCCCGGTCGATCAGGAACGTCACCGGCAGGGAATTGCGGCACACGTCCATGGCGATCTGGTCGTAGGCCCTCTGGAGAAACGTGGAGTAGATGGCCACATAGGGCTTCATGCCCTGGCTGGCCATGCCCGCCGCCATGGTGACGGCGTGTTCCTCGGCAATGCCCACGTCAAAGAAGCGGTCGGGATAGGCCTGCTGGAAGGCGTCCACGCCGGTGCCGTTTGGCATGGCGGCGGTGATGGCGCAGATGCGGATGTCGTTCTCCGCCAGCTCGATCAGCTGCCGCGCGGCTACCTCACCGGAGGACACGCGCTCCTCGCCCTTGCTCTCGCCGGATTCGATGTAGAACGGCGCCACGCCGTGGAAGGTGTCGGGGTGATCCTCCGCAGGCGTATAGCCCTTGCCCTTCTGGGTGACCACGTGGATCAGCAGCGGCTTGTCGTCGTTCTTCGCCCGGCGAAGCACCCGGATCAGCTGCTTGATGTCATGGCCGTCCACGGGGCCGATGTACTTGAAGCCCAGGGCGTCGAAGAACTTGTCCGCGACGAACAGCGAACGCACCCGGTCGCGGCACTTTACCAGGAATCGATACACAGGCCGTCCGATCCTGGGCATGTTCTCCAGCCTGCTGCGCACGCCGTGCTTCATGGCCAGATAGCCCTTGCTCTGGCGCAGGCGAGTCAGGTAGCGGCTCACGGCGCCCACGTTGTGGGCGATGGACATGTCGTTGTCGTTGAGGATCACGATCATGCGCGTGCCCGACTGTCCGGCGTCGTTCAGCGCCTCGTAGCACATGCCGCCGGTCAGCGCGCCGTCGCCCACCAGCGCCACGACGCTGTATTCGCCGCGCATGATGTCCCTCGTCCGGGCCATACCAAGAGCGGCGGAGATCGCCGTGGAGGCGTGTCCCGCCGTAAAGGCGTCGTATTCGCTCTCTTCCATCTGGGGAAACCCGCTGGCTCCGCCCTGCTGGCGCAGTCTCTGGAACAGCTCCCATCGGCCGGTGAGCAGCTTGTGGGCATAGGACTGGTGTCCCACGTCCATCACCAGCTTGTCATCCGGCAGGTCAAACACGCAGTGCAGCGCGATGGTCAGCTCCACCACGCCCAGGTTTGAAGCCAGGTGGCCGCCGCGGTCGGAGACCACCTTGATGATCTCGTCGCGCAGCTCCTGGGCCAGCTGCTTGAGCTGGCGCGGGTTCAGTTGTTTCAGGTCGGCGGGTTCACGTATCTGCTCGATCAGCATCTGTCGTTTCTTCTCCGGTGCTTATTTGGTGCGGTTCACCATGGAATCCACGAGGTCGCGGAAGAATGCGGCGCGCTCGCCGTAAGGCGCGATGGCGTCGAGGGCTTCCCGGTGCAGCCTCTCCACGAGGGCCTTCGTGCCCTCCAGGCCGTAGGCGGACACGCAGGTCAGCTTGCCGCTCTCGGCGTCCTTGCCCAGGGTCTTGCCCATGTCGCCCGTCGTTCCGGTCACGTCCAGCAAGTCGTCCGTGGCCTGGAACAGCAGCCCAAAGGCGCGCCCGTAGGCGGTCAGCGCATTCAGGTCGTCCTCGTTCGCGCCGCAGAGCCTGGCCGCCGCGCGCAGAGGATAGATGAACATGCAGGCGGTCTTGCCGTACTGGATGTACTCCAGTGCGGAGGTATTGCTCACCTTCGCCTTCTCGCAGAACAGGTCCATCACTTGCCCGCCGATCATGCCCGTCACGCCCGCGCCGGTGGCGATCTCCCGGATGGCCAGCAGATAGTCCGCCGCCCGGTCCGCATGTTCGCAGGCGCAGGCGAGCATCGTCTCAAATGCGCAGTTCAAAAGGCCGTCCCCGGCCAGGATCGCCTGTCCCACGCCAAACACCACGTGGTTCGTGGGCCGGCCGCGGCGCAGGGTGTCGTCGTCCATGCCGGGCAGGTCGTCGTGGATCAGGGAATAGGTGTGGATCATCTCCACCGCGCAGGCGATGTCCAGCGCCGCGTCCGTATCCCCGCCCAACATCTCCACCGCTGCCAGCAGCATGCTGGGGCGCAGGCGCTTGCCACCCGCCTCCAGGCTGTAGCGCATGGACCGGCTCAAAAGCCCGGGCATACCGCCGATGGCATATTCGCCTTCCGGCACGATTGAGGGGATCTCCCCGAGACGGCGGTTCACCCGTTCCGCCCAGTCATTGAGCGTCATCACTCTTCCTCCGTGACATCCAGCGTCTTTTCGCCGTTTTGTGTCAGCACCCGGATGCGCTTGTCACTCTCGTCCAGCAACGCGTTCAGGTTGTCCCGGATGGCGATGGCCTTCTCATAAGCCTTGAAGGAATCATCCAAGGGCAGCTGCCCGGATTCAAGCGTATGGACCAGCGTCTCCAGCTCCTGCATTCCCTGTTCAAACGTGATCTTCTCAGGCATATCAATCATTCCCCTGCTTGTTTTCAGTGATAACCGCTGTGATCTCGCCGTCGCTGAAGCGCACGAAAACGGGCTTCGTTGCGTCCACGGCGCAGGCCCGCGGAATGATGGCCCCATCCTGTCGGACGATGGCATAGCCCCTTTCCAGCACGGAGGCTGGATTCATGGCCCGCAATGATGCGGTCAGTTCATCGAGGCGGTGCCGCCGCGTCTGCGTGATGGCAGGCACGGCAGCGCCGAGCCTCTGCGACAATCGCTCCAAAAGCGAGCGCCTGGGCTCGATCAAATGCTGCAGCGGACGGGTCATGGCCGGAGAGGCGGACAACCTGTCCAGCTGCAAACGGCGCACCCGCTGGCCACCCTCAAGGGCATTCGCCACGCGCTTGAGCATTTGGTTCAATTCCTGCTTCAGTGCGGACACCTCAGGTACCGCCAGTACCGCCGCACCGGTGGGCGTCGGCGCGCGCAGATCAGCGACAAAGTCGGCGATGGTGAAGTCCGTCTCGTGGCCAACACAGCTGATGACGGGGATCCTGGACGCGGCAATGGCCCGGGCGACCACTTCCTCATTGAAGGCCCACATTTCCTCCATGGCGCCGCCGCCGCGACCGACCAATATCACGTCGCTTTCCCCGTTGGCGTTCAGTCGCTCGATGGCGCGGGCAATCTCCTCTGCCGCGCCTTCTCCCTGTACTGCGCATGGGGACAGTATGATGCCGATTCCCGGGTTGCGCTGTCGGGCTACTCGGATGATATCATCCTTGCCCTTTCCGCTGATGGACGTTGCGATGCCGATGGTCCTCGGCATGGACGGGATTTCCCGCTTGCGCGCGGGGTCGAAAAGGCCTTCCGCCATCAGCTTGCGCTTGAGCTTTTCAAATCGAATGAACAAATCGCCCTGGCCGGCTTTATGCATGCTGTTGACGTACAGTTGGAATTTGCCATCCCTCTCGTAGAGAGACGCGGAGCACCGAACCGTTACGCGCATGCCGTCCTCGGGTTTGAAATCCAGGCCAGTCATTGCGTGCTGGCGATACATGGCGCATGGCACCCTGGAGTTTTCGTCCTTGAGGGTGAAGTAGTGGTGGCCGGAGGGGGCATGCAGCTTATAGCCGGTGATTTCCCCCGTGACATCCAGGCCCCTGAGTAGTGGATCCCCGGCGAGGAGCCTTCGGGTATAGGCGTTCAGCTCCGTTACAGTGAGCGGCTCGCGCGTCGGCTGCCACATGTTATTTCTCTCCATCTTCGCGCTCGTCGTCCATGGCGCGGGCCAGGTTGCCCAATACGCCGTTGACAAAAGCCCCGGCCTTGTCGGTGGAATACTGGTTCGCAAGCTCCACCGCCTCGTTGATGACAACACCCGCGGGGTTTTCGCCAAGGATCAGCTCGTACACCGCCAGGCGCAGGATCGCCAGGTCCACCCTGGACAACCTCTCGATCGTCCAGCCCCGCAGGTAAGGGGCCAGCTTTGCGTCGATGGTCTCGACATTCTCCATCACGCCGGTCGCCAAGTGGTTCATGAAGTCGGCCTTTTGATCGTCTGGCTTGACCTCCAACAGGTTCAGGCGTGTCTCCTCACCGCCGTCGCCGCCCATCTCCCACTCGTAGATCAGCTTCATGGCGCAGGCGCGAGCCAATGATCTATCCATTTGTTTTACCAACTTTCTGCGACGATATGCCGCGTAATAAACATTTAAAAACGCAACTATTGCGGTGGCGCGAAGCATCGTGCCGCCGCAATAGGGCTTATCTCACTTTTCGGGGTGCTTACTCTTCATCCTCATCCAAAGAGCCATCGCCCTCAGTGCCTTCATAAATATTCTCTTCAATGATCCCGGCTTCGGCTGCCTCGCGGGCCTTCATCTCTGCCAGGTCCTTGGCGAACTCGGACACATAAGGCGCGTCCAGGTCAAAAGCAGGCTTGGACACGGGCTCGGGTTCCGGTTCAGGCGTGGTTTCGACAATCGGAGCCGGCTCAAAGGGCTCGGGAACCACATAGGGTTGGGGCTCGGGCTGGGACTCCGGCTGTTCATCAGGTTCGCTGTAGGGCTCGGGAACAGCGGGGGTGCTCGGTGCGGAAGGCATTGTTCCTGTCCCCTGTCCCTTGCCAAAGCGACGGCGACGGGGAGCATCCGCCTGGTTTGTGACAGCGCTGATGCTGATGGACACCGTGCGAACGGCCACGCCGCAGTTGGTTTCCACGAACTGACGGATGGCCCGCTGCATGTTCATGGTGATGGTGGGCACATGGCGGCCGTTTTCAATGGAGGCATTCACGCGGATGCCGATGGCGTCATCCAGGTTGTCGATGCCGATCTTCATATCCGACAGGCCGTCGATATTGCCAATGGACTGACGCACCATCTGCTCGATGGCGGATATGGCGATGCGCACCTTGCCGTTGTCGCTGGAATCCACCACGATGAAACCCCGCTCCGAGCGTTTCCTGCGCCTGAAGATCAGGATCGCCTGTGCCACAGCCAGAATCACGTAAAGGGCCAGCAGCGCGATACCGATGACCTTGACGTTGTTGAAGCCGATCTTCTCCACCAGCTTGTCATAGTGCTTCGTCAGGAACTCGGGTACGATCAGGTACACGGCAAACGCCGCCACGAGCAGCAGCGAGATCAGCCAGTGAAAGAACATCAGTATGCGCTTTCCTGCATTCAATTTCATAATCAATCACCATTCCTGCAAGGAATCATCGGTATTTCATCCACGGGCGTAGTCGGCCTCGTCCAGGTCTTCCTCCCCGTCCTCTTCGTCCGGTTCTTCAGAGTCGTCTTCGGGCTCCACCTCGACGTTGTCATCGTCGTCGGTGACGACCTCCTTGACCTCGATCACTTCCTCCTCGGCGGGAGTGGCGGCTTCTGCCGCCTCGGCAGCTTCAGCTTCTTCGGTCTGCTCCAGCATCTTGCGGTGCTGCTCGTCCAGTTCGGCGTTGGCCCGCTGTTCGCGCTCGAAGCTGATGCCGGTGACGTGTACGTCCACGTTGCGCACATCCAGGCCGCTCATGGTCTCGATGGCCTTCTTCACGTTCTCCTGGATATTCCGCGCCACATCCGGCACCGGGGAGCCGTAGTCCACGGTGATGGTGATGTCCACGGACACGCGGTTGTCCTCCAGGTCTATGCGAACGCCCTTGGTCAGGTTGCGGTTGCTCTTTCGGGAAAACATATCGGCAAGTCCTGCGGAAGGCGAGATCATGCTGGCGACGCCGTCGACCTCCGTCGCGGCCAGACCGGCGATGGTGGCGACAACTTCCGTGGCGAAGGAAACCGTGCCATTGGGGTTCTCATTCAGCTTGACATCGGAAGGATAATTCTCGCTCATGGTGCATACCTCCTTATACAGAACCTATTATAGCAGAAAAACGGCAAATGCGCAAACACTTTCCGTTATTTTACCGGAATGATTTTCACATTCCCGCCTGTCAGGCCGGTTTGACGCATCACGAGGTCCAAAATCACCGCCGATTCCTGACTGGTGACGGCCTCCTGACATAGAAGCACGTTTGCCGAACGCTCGCCAACGCTCACCAGCGCGCCGTCGAAGCCCCGGGATTGAAGGATCCCCTCCAGATCCATCTCCTGCTCCCGGCGGCCGAGCAGGCTCAACAGCTGCGCCTGGGCCCGAGCGACGGTATCCGCATCGGTTTTATCATTATATATGATATCGTTCAGCTGGGCCTCCTGCCGGGCGGTGAGCTGCTCCCGTTCCAGACGGAATTGGTCCAGCGGATCAACGGCAGCCAGCGGAGCGACGGTGCCGGTCGGCTGTGAAAGCACTGTGTGCGAGATATTCCATGTGATGAAGGTATCCGCCGCCAGGAGCAGGAGAACGGCGAGCGCCCTCAGAGCCTTTCTTTTCATCTATCCACCTCCAAACCGGCCGCCGATGATTTCCACTTGCCCTGCGTCCAGGCCGAGCAGCGTCATCACTGCGCCTTGCAATTTGAGATAGGTCGATACGTCCTCAAGTCCTTCCGCCACGACAACGGCACCGGTGATTTCGCCGTTTTGCCCCTGGGACACCATCGCCCGAACCCGGTCCGCGCCATCCACTGCGTTCAGAATCCGCTCCAGCCGCGTCTCAAGCTCCGTGCCATAGGAAGACGGGCCGCCGCCGTTGCGCAAAAGCAGCAGCGCCAGCAGCGCGGCCAGCGCCGCCATGGCCAGGATCCAGGCACTTCGAGCATGGCGCAATCGTTCCCACAGGCCGTTTGGCATGGCTGTTTCTGTCCTTCTGAAAATTTATAGCGTACCCAGCAGCCGCGCCATAAAACGCAGAGCGCGCACAGCCACCGTCAGGGCGCACACCGAACGAAAGCCCTCTGAACAGCGATGGTCCCCCACCAGGGTTTCCATGGTGGCAACGCAAACGCACATGGCCACCAGCTCGCTTGCGGCGGCATACAGGGATTCCGACATGTCGACACCTCCGATCACCCCGCCAACGCCAAACACGCGCCCAGGCACAGCGCCGTCATCAGCATGCCGCCTGCGCAAATGGCCGCCAGCAGTCGCGCCAGGGAGGCGAAGCTGCCGACGACGCGCACCATGCCTGGTTCGCAGATCGGCTCCATCGCCGCCTCGGCCAGTCGCATGGAGATCGACGCCATTGCCAACCGGGCGACAGGCGCCGTGCAGACCCCCATGGACGTCAGCATTCCGGCGACGCCCACCGCATTTCGTGCAGCGATGACGCTGCCCAGCAATACGCCCGCGGAATCGGACACCTCTCCGCCAACCACCGGCAGCGCCGCCTGGATTGCCCGACGCAGCGCGCGTGCGGTCAAAGCATCCTGTCCGCTGGCCAGAAGCCCCTGCACCGCCAGCAGGCCAACAAACCCTGCCATTGTCGTGCAAACGCCCCATGTGGTAAGACGCCTCATGAGATCGAACAGGCGGTTTAACTGAAAGCGCTCCGACAAATTGGCTCCGGCCGCCACAGCCGCAGCGGCGCTGCACAGGGGCAGCCCCGCGTCCCGAAGCACCCCTGAAAGCAGCCTGGCGCAAATCGCGGCGGAAGGCGTCAGTATGGCGGCCTTGGCCGACGAACCTGTGAACGTCAGCGCCGAAGCCAGTACGGGCGACGCGACGTCAACGATCCTCACGGAGGCGTCCAATGCAGACCGCGCAATATTCAGAAGCGAGGCAAAGCGCGCCATCAGCAGAACCGCACAAGCGAGCCGACAGACGAGCCGCGGCGCGCTTCCATCGCCTTTCGCGAGCAGAGCGCGCAGTGCCAGGGAAGCCAGCACAGGCGCGGCCAGCAGCCGCAGCATCTGCGTCAGCGTCCGCCGCAACCCAGACGCAAATCTGCGCAGCACCCTTTGAATGGTCGATGGAGCGATAGAGAATTCGCCCGCCAAAAGACGCCTCGCGAGCGCATTGACATCCGGACCGCCGAGGTTCTCGGATTCGTGTGCAAGGTTATCCAGTCCCCACCTGTCGAGCAGCGATGTCTCCGCCACGGCGGTAAACGCCGTCAAAAGCAGCGCCGCAATCAGGAGAGCGCGGAGCGCAGCAACTGTGAAAGCTCGGCCAGCATCGGCGCGCAGAGGCTCAGCATCGCCACCCTGGAAGCCAATGCCACCCGGCCCGCCAGAGCCATTTCTCCTGCGTCCGTGCAAAGCTGGCCGCCCAATTCCGCCACCACCGCGATGCCAGCAGCCTTCAGGACCGCCGTTGAAAGATCTTCGTCCCCGCGGGTCAGCTCCCGGAAGGCGTCCACCCACCGCGTCGCCCGGCTGATTTCTCCGTAGAGAAGCGTCAACGCCGCCAGCCCGGCTGCCAGGGAAACCGCCGTGGCCATCTCCGGGCGCTGGAGCCGAAGCGCCGAGCAGATCATCGCCACCGCCACGCACAGCGCCGCGACCTTCAGGATCATCAAAAAACCTCCCCATCACAGTGAAAACAGGCTGCGGACGCTGGTGAAGAAGTCTGAGATCTGATTGACCACCATCAGCAGCACGATCAAAAGTCCCGAAAGCGTGGCCAGCATGGCGATATCATCCCGGCCGGCCCGGGTGAGCAGCTGAGCGATCACTGTGACGATCACGCCGATACCCGCGATCCTGAAAACAAAATCCACATCCATTGCATTCCCTCAAATGACGATCAATGCCAGCATCAATCCAATCAACAGTCCCAGCGTCATATAGAGCCGGTTTGCCTCGCCGGCCTTTGCCAGCGCAGTTGTATGCAGCGCCTCGAGCGCTTGCAAAACGCCGCCAAGCAAAAGATCCTGCTCTTCGCGACCGCTCTGGCCGAGGTCGGTAAACAGCTCCGTAAGCGCCTGTCGGTCTTCTTTCAACAGGTATTCCGCCGGCCCTCCCCGTCGACCGGCCTTATCACGGACGATCTCCCAAGCCTCTCCGGCACTCCTTCCGCCTTTCATGCCGTCTGCCACTGCAATAAACAGCGGGCTGTCGGCGTGCTGAAGCGCGCTCTGCACAGGTTCGAACATGCCCGTCATGCGAACGCGCAGCCGCCTGACCGCTTCAATGATGCTTCCAAGCGTCTCCGCGCGCCTCCTTGCGCTGTCAGAGAGGGATTTGCCGCATAGAGCCCCGCAGAGCACCACGCAAAGTGCCAGCACTATGCGGATTTCCATGTGCCACCTCCCCCATCCAGTTCGAGAACCTGCCTGATCTCGCCGGGGCGACGCCCCAGCAGCACGATGTTGTGAAATGCGCCTTCGCGTATCGCTGCGCGCAGCATCGAGCGAGCCAGGGCGGCTTCGACGCTGTCGGCGTGGGCAGAGGCCGCCACTGCCACGCCGCAACGCGCGGCGTCCGCCAGTGCCTTTGCGTCGCCCTCGCCGCCGATCTCGTCCGTAACGATCACATCCGGACCCATGGAGCGTATCAACGTCGCGATGGCCAACGGCCTCGGGCAGCCATCCAACACATCCGTGCGCGGCCCCACATCCAGCGTAGGCATGCCCATGCGACAGGCAGCCAGCTCGTGGCGCTCGTCCGCAAGGCTGACGCGCCGTCCCGCTTCGGAAAGCTGCCTGGCAATGTCTCTGAGCAGCGTGGTCTTTCCCAGCCCGGGCCGGGAGAGGATCAGCGTGGATTTCAGGCCGCGTTTGCCGTCGACTGCCGGCATTATGCCGTCGGCACACCCCGGAACGCTCCTTGCGATGCGTAAGCAAATCGAGCTGATCTCCGTCATGCGACAGTCCGCGCCGTTTCGGGCAATGCGCCCGCACACGCCCACGCGGCTGCCGTCGTTCAAGGTGAAAAAGCCCTGGTTCAACTCGCTCTCCCTGGCGTAGTAGCTGTAATCCATCAGCGCCGTCACGATTGCATGCAGCTGTTCAGGGTCCAACGGGGCGCCGCACAGCGCTTCGCCGCCTATCCAAACCATTTGAACTGGCCGTCCGGCACGAAGCCGGACCTCTGTCAAATCGCTTTGGTGGTTGTCAATTTGCTCGAATATGTCATGGGACAGCAATGCCTTTAGCCTGTCCAGGGTACCCATGGCGACGCCTCCCTTCGCCTGATTATCTATGGCCTAGGCCATCCCTGCATGACCATGGCTGGGAAATTTACCCAATCGCCTGAAAAAGAATCGTCGTCGATTGACTTTTTGTCCAAATTGTGCCACAATATATGTAGAAATTGATGCTTCCAAAGCATCCGGTCGCCAGACGGCAAATTTGGTTTCCCATGGAAAATATGGAACCCTGCCGCGGCGATTCCCGTCTAATGGACAACCAATAACAGGAGGGTATTGTTATGAAGAAAACCGGCGTGCTGCTCCTTGCACTCGTCCTGTGCCTTCTGAGCCTCTGCTTCGCATCCGCGGAGGGAGGCCCCGTGGGCAGGAGTGGTGCCATCGCTGCCTATGTGGACGGCGACGGTCATATCTACCTTACCGGCAAGGCCGAGGCCATTAACAAGGCCCCGGCGGACAGCATCGTATCGGCGGATGCCTATCGTGTGCTGTTCTTGAGCCGGGACGCTGCGAACGACTCCAGCGACCTTTACATGATCGACATGGCCGCTTTCCAGGAAAGCGTACTGGCCAAAGACGTTCACACGGCCATACTGGCCGGCGACGACACGGCCTACTGTGTCACGAACGCCAGCCGCAACCAGCTGATCCGCCTGGATTTGAACACAAAGGCCTCCACCACGGCCTATACCGCCCAGGAGCCCATCGACCGGCTGTATATGTCCGCCGAGGGCCTTGTTGTGCAGCTGGTGGATCAGGCCGGCAACCTGCTTTACGCTCCGGAGACCGGCACCTTCGAGCCGTACGCCAACGAGCTGCCGCGCTCCGGCATCGTGACGGACGGCTATGAGGTATACCTCACCGACGCCGGAGACCTTTACTTCCGCAACGGCTTCAACTACGCCTCCGAATTTCTGGACGGCGACGTGCTGGCCTATACGCGGATGAACAACATCATCTATTATCTCTCCCACGCGGGAAGCGCCGTGCGGCTGATGGAGTATGATCCATCCGCTCAGTCCGCCGATGTGGTGCTCACGCCGGAAACGGCCATGGAAAACCAGCTGACCGCCAGCGCGAACACGCTGTTCATGCTGGGCAAGGATAACACGGTTTATACTGTGGACGTGAAGAAGGGGACCCTCGCTCCTTTCAAGCGCTATGACGACTTTTCCGGCTATGGCATTCCCGCCGGTTCCGCCGTGGACGGCCTGCAGATCGAAGGCATGAGCGGCCAGCTGAATGTGTATGCCAGGCTGGTGGAAAAAACCGCCAAGCCGGACTTCTCCTTCATCGAGTTTGAAACAGAGACGGAAGTGGCCGATCCCGTGCTGAAGCTGATCGACAAGCTGTCCATGTCCGGCGAGGCCACCGCCTGGGATGAGCTGAAGCCCGTCGAGCAGTACACCACGCTGTCCCGGGGCAGCCGCGGCGACGCCGTTCGCGCCATCCAGCAGCCCCTTTACGACCTGGGTTATTATGATTATTACGTGGACGGCATCTTCGGTCCCCGCACCGAGAACGCCATCCGCATACTGCAGGATGACCTGGGCCTGACCGTGAACGGCGTGGCCAACGCGGATCTGCAGCGCACCATCCTCTCCGGCACGCTGAAGGCCTACGACCCCTACGTGGAGCTGGCCCGCGGCAAGCGGGGCATGCGCGTCACCCGGATGCAGGAAAGCCTGCGCGACCTGGGTTACCTGGCCGATGCTGCCGACGGCATCTTCGGTCCGCGCACCCAGAAGGCCGTGCAGCTGTTCCAGAAGGAAAACGGCCTGAACGTCAGCGACAAGGCCACCCGCGAGACGCTGAAGCTGTTGTATTCCGACCGTGCGAGCCGCTGTTCCAGTTATATCGACCTGTATCCCGGCGACACAGGCTACCGCGTGCGCGAGCTGAACAATCGCTTGCGCGAGCTGTACTATCTGGAGAGCAACGTGGGCAGCCGCTATACCTCCGAGACCACCTCCGCGGTGCGCATGTTCCAGCGGACGGCCGGCCTGAGGGAGACCGGCCAGGCCACCGTTCCGGTGTTGAAGGCACTGTTTGCCCATGACGCTCCCGAGGCCCCCGGCTACATCACCCTGAGCCGCGGCGACAGGAACAGCCGCGTGGAGCGCCTGCAGCGCCGCCTCAAGGAACTGGGCTACTACAACGACAAGGTGGACGGATACTTCGGCAAGTCCACCAAGAAGGCCGTGGCGCTGTTCCAGCGCAAGGTCGGCCTGAAGCCCACCGGCGTGGCCACCGTGCGCACCCAGCAGCTGCTGTTTGATCCGGATGCCCCCGTCTACGTTCCCCCGACGGTGATCGGCGATCCTGTGATCTCGCTGGATTACTATGATCGCATTGAGGACAATACCTATTGTGTCAGCGACAACAGCTCCTCCAGCGGCTATATCACCTTCAGCTGGTTCGCCGAAGGCGACGTCAAGAACTACAATGTGATGATCTATGACGAGGACGGCAATATCATCCTGGATCAGGAGACCATGCTGACCGACACGGGCGTGTCCGTCGCCACTCTGCCCTACGATGTGCTGTACACCATTGAAGTCACCGCCTATCCCATGGATGACGACGAAGAGCACATCACCTACGCAACCGCATCCTTCAAGCGGATCGAGATTCCCGTTGTGCCGGAAATCGGCACCATCGGCAACCCGGAGATCAGCGTGGAGCCGGTGGCCCGCGTGGAGAACGGCATCAGCTATGTTCAGCCCGGCAACATCGTGTTCCACTGGAAGGCGGATGGCGACGTGGCCAGCTACTACTGGGAGATCCGCGACGAGAGCGACAACATCTTCCTGAGCGCCAACACCACCGACGAGCAGACCACCATCAGCACCACTGCCATCAACCAGGGCGAGCAGTACGCAATCTTTGTGTACGCCATCCCCACCAACGGCACCATCGACAACGCCCGTGTGAAGTTCCTGCGGTTTTCGCTGCCCGTGGTGGAGCTGCCCAGCCCCGACCCGACGCCGGTGCCCACGCCCACCCCCACACCCGAACCCACGCCGGAGCCCACGCCCACGCCCGAAGCGGCCTTCGAAGCTCCTGCTCCCGTGAATATCGAGCAGGGCGAAGAGACCCCCGCGGCCGATGCTGCTGAACCAGAGCAGGGTGAGGAGACCCCCGCGGCTGAAGCCGAGACCACGGAACAGGGCGAAGAGACCCCCGCGGCTGAAGCCGAGACCACGGAACAGGGCGAAGAGACCCCCGCGGCTGACAGTGAAGCCCCCGAGGCGGTCGAGGAGCAGCAGAGCGCGGTTTCCGCGCCGGCACTGTCCTTCTCCAGCGTGGTTGACGTGGTGGACGACATCAGCCTGATCGACAGCAGCGCCGATGAGTTGACCCTCAGCTTCCCTGCAGATGGCAATGTGGACAGCTATGAAGTGGCAGTCTACAAGGACGACCAGCTGCTGACCAGCACCGTGGTGGACAAGAACACCGAAGCGCTGAGCGTCCACACTGCCGTGATGGAGCCCGACGCGGTCTATACCCTCAACGTGGTGGCCATCCCGGAGGGTGGCGCGGCTTCCGATGGCGAAGCGGCAAGCGCTCAGTTTGCCCTGGACAGCTACGCCGGGGCACAGGCGGAGCCGCAGCCCGAGGTCGAACCCGAGCTGCAGCCCGAGGCCGAACCCGAAGTGCAGCCCGAGGCCGAGCCCGAACCGCAGCCCGAGGTCGAACCCGAGCTGCAGCCCGAGGCCGAACCCGAAGTGCAGCCCGAGGCCGAACCCGAGCCGCAGCCCGAGGCCGAGCCCGAGCCGCAGCCCGAGGCCGAGCCCGAACCGCAGCCCGAGGCCGAACCCGAACCGCAGCCCGAGGCCGAACCCGAAGTGCAGCCCGAAACGGAAATCGGCACCGTGGGCGTACCGAGCATCAGCCTGGACTCTATCGGCTATGACGACAACGGCGCCGCCATCATCGACAGCGGCAATGACAGCCTCCCCATGAGCTGGTACGCCGAGGGCGACGTCGCCTACTACCACGTGGAGATCCGCGATATGGCGGGCAGTCCGGTGGGCTATTGCGACACCGAGGATACCACCTATCCCGTGTCCACTGCGAACATTCCCGACGATGTGCCGTACCTGCTGTATGTGGTGGCAGTACCCTCCGGCGGAACCACCGAGAATGGCCAGGGCAGCAGCGCGATGTTCGTGGTGAAGGGCACTGAATCCGAACCTGAGCCGGAAGTTGTCCCCGAGCCTGAGCCGGAGTACGTTGAGCCCGAGCCGGAGTACACCGAGCCCGAACCGGAGTACACCGAGCCTGAGCCGGAGTACGTCGAGCCTGAACCCGAGTACGTCGAGCCTGAACCCGAGTACACCGAGCCTGAGCCGGAGTACGCTGAGCCCGAGCCGGAGTACACCGAGCCCGAGCCGGAGTACACCGAGCCCGAACCGGAGTACGTCGAACCCGAGCAGGAGTACACCGAGCCCGAACCGGAACCCGAAGGCATCGAGTACATGGGCTATACATGGAGTTCCACTATCGACGCAGGTTCCGACTCCGACCGGATCACGATCATCCAGCAGCGGCTGCAGGAGCTGGGCTGGTTGTCAAACGGATTTGGCAATTTCGGAACTCTGGACGACGCGACTGCCAGTGCCATAGCGGATTTCCAGAGCTACGTGAATTCCAACTCCGACCTGTACCTGCCGACCATCGACACGTCCTCGCCCACCATTGACGTGGACACCCTCTCCGCCCTGCTGGGCGACAGCGCCTGGTCTTATGCGAATCCCTCCCCCGCCTCCGACGCCTCTGACGACGGCGGCTACGAGGAAGAGGGTTACGATGAAGGCTATGACGATTACGAGGAAGAGGACTATTACGACGAGAGCGAAGATTACTGATCCAAGCTATAAGGGAGGCTGCCATTTGGCAGCCTCCCGTTTTTGTATAAATCTCAAACTGTATCCAGAGTCTGTTTCGGCAGAAGCTCCGCGTGCGGGTGCACATCCCCTTTGCGGACCAGCTCCTCCAGCCAGCCGTCCATCAAGCGATTGAAGCCGTCCAGCGTGGCGACGCCATTCAGGCGGACCAGCACATCGTCCGCCCCGGTGAACCCCGGCAGCATCCAGCCGCAGAACTTCCGCATTTCGCTCACCGCAACCTTCTCCGGGCGATGCCCGCAGGCCAGCGCCGCCAGTCGCTCCAGCAGCGCCACGCGCTCTGTCGCCGGCCTTTCGGGAATGTCCTCGCCCCGGCGAAGCCTTTGGATGTCGTCGAAGATCCAGGGCTGCTTCAACGCCGCGCGGCCGATGGCCACACCCGCCGCGTTGGTCTGAACCAGAAAGTCAAGCGCGTCCCTTGCGCAGGTGACGCCGCCGTTGGCGTAGACTGGAATCGACACGGATTCGGCGATCCCGCGGATCCTCGCCGCATCCACCGGCCCCTTGTACATCTGCATGCGGGTGCGCCCGTGCAGTGTGACGCTGGAAAAGCCCATTGCTTCGGCTTCCCGCACCAGCTCCGGCGCGGTGATGCTGCTCTCATCCCAGCCCAGCCGCAGCTTCAGCTGTACCGGCAGGGACGTGGCGTCACGCACGGCCTTCATCACCTCGACGGCCTTCTCTGGCGTCTTCAAGAGCGCCGAGCCGTTGCCGCTGCCCACCACCTTGCGGGCCGGGCAGCCCATGTTGATGTCGATGGCGTCAAACCGCCCAATGGCCGTGAGCCTCCGGGCGGACTCCGCCATCATGGCCGGCACGCTGCCGATCAGCTGCGCCGCCAGGAAGCCCTCCCCGGGATAGCGCACCATCGTCTCCGCGAAGGTGTCGCTCAGCTTCTTTTTGGCGCGACCTAGCGCCAGGGACTGGATCATCTCCGTGGTCGCGCCGTCC
Organism: uncultured Eubacteriales bacterium; assembly: GCA_902800625.1. Classification (GTDB taxonomy): domain Bacteria; phylum Bacillota; class Clostridia; order Christensenellales; family Aristaeellaceae; genus UBA2862. The sequence goes on from CADCFG010000001.1 coordinate 61,713, forward strand.
GCGCCGTATTCAAAGCAGACCAGCCGAAAGGACGCCCGGGTCATGCCGTCCATGGGCGCCAGCAGGAACTTGGGTTCAGCCATGCCGTCAGCCCGTCACGTTCAGCCGGGTGTCGCCGGTACGCTCGTAGCCCTGCTGCAAGAGCTGGGTGACATCCCAGGGACGGTCGGAATTCTCATACAGCTTCAGCAGATAATGATAGGGTTCCAGGGCGTCCGGCCGGATCTCGATACAGCGCTTAAGCATCTCGGTCTCCTTATCCACGTTTCCGGCCTTCTCATAGGCCATCACCGCGGAGGAAGCGTAGTTGTAGTTATCCGGCTCGCGCTGCAGTGCCCGCTCGTAGAACAGGGCCGCCTGTTCGTATTGCTCCTCCTCAAAGGCCTTCGCGCCCAGCTCGGTATAGACATCCTTGTTCCAGGCCAGGTTGATCCGGGCCAGACTCTGCTGCCCTGCCTTGGAGAAGGCGAAGATCACAAACATCAGCAGCAGTATCACAAACAGAGCCAGCCCCACGATACCGCGGATATGGCGCATGAAGAAGCTGCCCTCATCCGCGTCCTCGTAGACGAATTCCTCTTCCTTCTGTTCCTTCTTTTTCCTCTTCGCGGGAGCGTCGAAATCATCATAATCGACGTCGCTGCCGTCCATGAAGATATCGTTTGGATCCATCTGCTTGGGCGGCACCAGCGTGCTCGCGCCGTTGCGGGCCTTTTCACGGACGGGTTTGTCCGCCTCCAGCTTTGGGGCGGCGCCGTCCAGGCGCACCGGTTCATAGTCGGCGCGCACCTCCGGGGCCTTTTTCTCCGGGACGGCCTCCTCCTTGCGGCGGGCAATCTCCTCGCGCCAGTTATCGTCCTGTTCGGCCTTTTCCTCCAAGTCGATCGAGGCAAAGCCCTGGTCGCTCTCAACGGGATCGGCCCAGATGTCAAACTGTCGGCGGGAGCGATCCCACTCCAGCAGCTCCGCCTCCGCCTCGCCCATCTCCCGGGCGGGCTTCTCCGGCGCGCGTTTTTCAGGCTCGGAAGGTTCCTGTGCCGGTTCCGGTTCAGCAGGTGCTTCCGGTTCGGCAGGCGTCATCTCCGGCGCCGTCTCCATCCGGGCGGAATCCTCCGTCACAGCCTCCGGGGCCGCTTCGTCCTGTTCCGGTATGACGATCGCCTCCCCGCAGAACGGGCAGAACAGCATCGTGTCGTTCACCTTTTTCCCGCAATGTGAGCAATACATTGGATTCCCTCCCTTTTGTCCGGTGTCGGCTTTAACGAAATTACATGCCCCGCATGGCCTCGTAATCCGGGTCGCCATAGAAGGTGCGCTCCTCGCCGGCGTCGCCGCCCAGCTCCTCGATGGCGTTGCGCACCTCGATATAGTCCATGTAGGAGATGTCGGTCAGGCTCAGGAATGGCCGGAGCTCCTCGATGGCCCGGGCGTCGCCCAGCTTGCCGAGATAGGAAGCATAGAACGCGCGCGCGTCCGGGCGGTTGCGCAGCTTTTCGATCAGGTGCCGGTAGATGCGCTCGTCCCCGGGGAAGTTGACGCAGATTTCGAGTATGCGCATCTGCGCGAAATCCGATACGCTGTCATAGCGCTCCAGCAGCTCGTCCACCACGGAGCCGCCGTTCTCAGCGAGTTCATCCGCCGCCATTTCGTACAGGTTGTCGTCGTCATCCTTGTCAAGATCGCTCATGCAGACCAGGTCGATCATCAGCGGTTTGATGGCATCGCCGCCGATATCCCGCAGGATCGCCAGGGCAGTGGCCCGCAGGGAATCGGGATTGTCGGCGTTGCGCACCATGCGTTCAAGGAACGGCACGCAGCTCTGGCCCACGCTGACCACCCTGCTGTACAGCGGTTCGGGCAGACCGATGTCCCGCTTGTCGTACTCCTCCAGCAGTTTCATCAGATCCCTGGGCTCGCTGTAGCGCAGGAAGTACTCCCCGGGCTTTTCACCGTCCAGCCACTTGGCCGGGGCGTTCAGCCAGTTCAGCATGATCTCGTTGTAGCTCTCCTCCACCTGCTTCTCGGTCATGTTCGGGTGCAGCGCCATCCAGGTGCGCACATAATCATAGAACTTTGCGTCAAAATCATGGATCTTCATCGCTCGTAATCTCTCCTATTCTTTCAAGGCTCCCCGCGATGCGCCGGGCGCAGAACACCAGCTGCCTCCGCGCGCAGCCGAAGTCCCTGGCCAGTCGATGAATGTCCGGCTTGGGGCCGTAGATCAGCATGTAGTTGTAAGCCAGCGCCGCCGCGGCGCTCTCCACCCGCAGCAGCGGGTCCATGCGGGTACCGCGCAGCTGGCGGTAGGCCGTCCACATCAGCGTCAGCTGGGTGAGGCCCGAGACCCCATACTCCTGCTGGAGCACCTCGTCGGCATAGCGCACCAGTGCCCGTTCCCCCACGCCCAGGCGCGATAGCATCGCCTCGGCATCCGGCAGGAAGCTGTTGTTCAGGCCCGTGCTCTCCAGCATCAGGTCGTCCTGGCTGATGCCCTGCAGCTTCAGCGCCAGCGAGGCGTGTATCTTCAGTTCGTCCGGCAGATCCCCGCCGAACAACAGGCTGCGCAGCATGCTCCGGGACTCCCGGGAGTCGATGGTGGTCAGCGCCGTCATGGCCGCCCGGCTCAGCTGGGCGTCGCCGGTACACACCGCCCAGCGCACCAGCTGCCTGAACTCGGGATCGCCCCGCCACAGCTCGGCCACGTGCTCGTAGCCCTCGCCCAGATGCCCCACCAGCTCCCGCAGGCGCCGGACGAACTCCTTTTCAGGCACCTGATAAGCATATTCCGGCGCGCACCTGCGAAGTTCGCCCCGCGTCGCCGTCTCCTGATAGAACCGCGCGACGCTATCCTCCGGGTCGATGCGCAGTATCCGCGCCCAGAACCGGGCCACCCGCTTCTCCGGCGCTCCCGTTCGCAGCAACGCCACCGCACGCACATGCAGCAGATCCCGGTCGAAGGGGGACTCCTGCAGGGCCAGGCCGGCGTATTCAGCCACCCGGTCGTCCATGTGAAGCTCGCCCATGGCGTAAATCATCAGCCGCAGATCCTGCCCGTCGGGCTTCTCGTCTGCGGCGTGCTCCACCAGGCTGCGCGCGGTGGTGATGTCGCCCATCAGCGAATACACCTGGGCACATACGCACAACGCCCGCACGGAGGGCGGATAACCTCCGGCGGCCCGCTCGGCCTCCTCCCTGGCCCGCTCGCTCTCGCCGCACATCAACAGCGCCATGGCGTAGAGCGCGCGCATCTCATACTGTTCAGAAGCCAGTGCCAGCGATTGCTCAAACAGGCGACAGGCCTTTTCCGGCATATCCGATCGCAGGGCGTCACAGGCACGTCCGGCAATGCGGGCAGCCCGGGCCAGCTTTCGACTGCTGTACTGGCCTAAATCGCTGAGAAAGGCCAGCTGTGCCGCCAGCTGTTCCACTTGGTCCAAGTGTGCCCCGGCCGGATCACGCCGTCGATAGAGCCGAAGGGACTTGCGCGCGCCGGCCAGGTCGTTCATACCCAGCTGGTTCAGCGCCAGGCCGTAGTAGCACTCCGACGGCCCGTCGCCCTCGGCCAGCATGTCCAACAGCAGCCGGGAGGACTGCTCGTGGCAGCCCATCTCGCAATACAACTCCGCCAGGTCCAGCCGATACTCCCGGTTCTGGGGCGACTGCTCCACCGCCCGGCGCATCAGCTCCAGCGCGTCCACGATGTTGTTGTCGCGCCGGTTCATCATGGCCCGGTGGTGCACATAGGCCGGAGAGCGCATGAATGAAACCACTTTCAGGTTGTTGTTCATCGAACCTCCAAGGGGGATTACTTCTTGTCGTCCTTCGCCGTGGCCGCGGCCAGCAGCGCTTTCAGCTCGTCTTCCGTAAAGGCATAGCGCTTGTTGCAGAAGTGGCAGTCCACCTGCGCGCCGTGCTGCTCGTCGATCATATCGCCAAGCTCCTTGGCGCCCAGCGTGATCAGCGCCCGCTCCACCCGATCGCGGCTGCAATCGCAGCGGTAGCAGGTCTCCCGGCGCTCCAGCACCTCGGGCTGCAGATGCATCAGCAGCTGGTTCACCGCGCCGTCCAGGTGGTATTCCTTCATTGTGCCCGATATGTCCATGAACATACCGGCGCTCATCTCGATGGACTGTATCGCCGCCTCGCTGGCCCCGGGCATCAGCTGCACGATCAGGCCGCCGGCGGATTCCACCTTTTCATCGCTCACCAGCACGCCCAGTGACACCAGCGAGGGCGTCTGCTCGGAGGCGGTGAAGTACATGGCAAAATCCTCCGCGATCTCGCCGGAGACCAGGTTGACCTGGCCCACGTAGGGCTCGCGCATGTGCATGTCCTTGATGACGGTCAACCGGCCGTCCTTGCCCACGGCCGCGCCGACGGGCAGCTTGGGGCCTGTGCGGGGCAGGTCGATGGCGGGGTTGTCCACATAGCCCTTCACCTCGCACTTCTCGTTGGAAACTGCCAGCACCGTGCCGATGGGGCCGCCGCCGCGGATGGAGGCGGTGACGCTCTCGTCTTTCCCTTTGAGCATGCTGCCCAGCATGGCCGTAGCGGTGAGCGTGCGGCCCAGCGCCGCCGTGGCGATCTTCGACAGGCCATGGATCTCCTTGGCCCGCTGCACCAGGGCCGTGCTCTCGATCAATATGGCCCGCGCCTGGCCCTCCAGCAGCGATATGTGTATTATGCCGTCCCTGTTCAAAAGATTCATTTTGTTTGCTCCTTAAAGTCTATTCCCGCGTGGCCGCGATGTGCACACGCGCTTCCTCCGGTGTCGGGGCTGCGTAGGTCCTGTCGCCGAAGATGTGGATGTCGGCAAAGCCGTTTTCCATGAGCAGTTCCCGCAGCCGCTCCGGCTCGTGGGCCTTCTGGGTGTGCACTTCGGTGAAGCGGCGATACATCTCTCCCTTTTCGCGCACAAAGAAGGTCAGGTCCATGGTCACGGTGCGGCCGGATTCGTCGAAACGGTTGCTCCACAGATAGGCGACGTCGTCCCGCTCCTCGCCGAAGAAACCGTTTCCGAGCACCTTCTCCAGCTTGTGGGGCGAGGATATGTCGAATGCCAGTGCGCCGCCGGGCTTGATGGCCGCGTGGGCGCTTTTGAAGAACGCGGCGACCTGCCCGTCGTCCGTCAGGTAGTTCACGCCGTCGCAGCCGCAGATCAGCGCGTCCACGGGCCGGGGCAGGGTCAGGCTCTTCATGTCCTGCTTAACGAACATGGCCGTGACGCCGTGCCTGCGCGCCTTCTGCTGGGCACGGGCGAGCATTTCGCCGGAGAGATCCACGCCGGTGACGCGGATGCCCCGTTCGGCAAAGCGCACAGACAGCGAGCCCGTGCCGCAGGCGCAGTCGCACAGCGTGCGCGGCGCGACGTCCTGCCGGTCGATCAGGGCCAGGTAGTATTCGGCCCAGGCGTCGTAGTCCACGTCGTCCATCAGGGCGTCGTAAATGTCGGCAAAGGCTTCGTAAGCGGCCATACATCCTCCATGTTTTCATAAATAACCAATATGAATTATACCATATTATTCTCGTGATTTCAATTCATATGCGCGATTTGTGGCGCATAACGCAAAATTAGCCGGAATCTCAACGGGCGTTCATCGAAATCTGATATGATGAAGCTCAAATGGATGGGAGTTTTGCGCATGAGATACGATCTGGTGATATTCGACCTGGACGGCACGCTTCTGGACACCGTGGAGGACCTGAGCGGCGCGCTGAACCACGCGCTGGCTGAGGCGGGCTATCCCGAAAAGACGAAGGATGAGATGAAGCTGATCATAGGCGGCGGCGTGTACAATCACGTGGTCAAAGCCCTGCCGACCGGCACGAACAAGGCCGTCATCGACAGCGTATTCGCCAGTTTCAAGGCATACTATGACACCCACTGCAATGTGACGACCGCGCCCTTCCCCGGCATTCCCGGGCTGCTGGCCGCGCTGAAGGCAGCGGGGCTCAGGGTGGCGGTGAACTCAAACAAGCTGGATGCCAATTCGCGGGAGCTGATCGCGGCTCACTTCCCCGGTCTGGTGGACATGGCCATCGGCGACAGGGAGGGCGTTCCCAGGAAGCCCGCGCCCGACAGCGCGTTTGAGATCATGGCAGCGCTCGGCGCAAGACCGGAGCGCACGCTGTACGTGGGCGACGGCGACGCCGACCTGCTCACGGCCGTCAACGCCGGCACGGATGCCGCGTGGGTCAGCTGGGGCTATCGAAGGGAATCGGATCTGAAAGCGCTGGAAATCCCGCGCCGTTTTGACACGGCTGACGATTTGGCAAATTACATATTGGGATAGCGATTATCACCTGAATCTATAATTCACTGCGAACTGTACGACCCCGCTTCGGAGCGGTCCGACAACGCGCCACAGAAAATTAAACAGCGGCACCTTTTGGGTGCCGCCGCGTTTTCAGGTTACGGGGTTTTCCGCGATCTCCCGCAGTATGGCGTTCATCAGCGTGGTCGTCGCCGGGATGCCGCCTTTCTTGCCGCGGATGATGATGGAGTTGAGGTCGCTGTCCATCAGCCGTTCCTTCAGCTGGATCACGCTGGCAAAGCCGGTCGGAGCCGCCAGCACGCATACGTCGCTCATGGGTTCGTGCTGCCGTCGGTAGATCATGCGGTTGAGGGCTGCGGGTGCGCTGCCGACCACCATCAGCTTCGGCCCTTCCACGGCCAGGCCCATGTCCACGGCCACCTCCGCCCGGGTCACCCGGCGCTGCTCTGCCAACTGGACCACCTGGGGATCATCAATGAAACAGATGATCTTCGCACCGTTCTCGCCCAGCAGGCTGGCGTCGATATCGCCCGCCACCAGCGTGGTGTCGGTGATGATCGTACCGCCGGACTCAATCAGGCGCTTGATGTGGGTCAGCGCTGTGGGGCCAAAGTAGATGCTTTGGGCCAGCATATGATCGTTTGTTTCAGCTTCGACGGCCTGGATGATGTTGGAGACGCCCTGGTTGATGTAGGGGGCGCTCACGCGATGCCGACTGGTGCTGCCATTCTGTCTTCTATACAAGTATGCCACTCCATTCCAATACGGCGCGGACTCAATTCATATCTCCGCACCGTGTTTCCACTATACAACGTTCTTTCTAATTAGTCAAGGAAGTTGAAAAATTTATTTTGTTAATAGTTGAGTTTAACGTTTCGCTAAATGTAACTATGGCGTATTCGACGAATTTTGTTTGATAAAGCTATTGACAATCCTGGGGTTTTGCGGTATAATTATATCCGTTCGCAAGGACATAGGGGCATGGTGTAATGGTAACACGTGGGTCTCCAAAACCTTTGTTGAGGGTTCGAGTCCTTCTGCCCCTGCCAATGACCGACCGTAAGGTCGGTTTTTTTGTGGGGCAGGAGGACTCGAAGCGGCGGGAGTGAATGACAGTACAGTGGACTGTCAGAGCCGCCGTTGCCTGAGTCCGCAGGCGAGACCGAGTCCTTCTGCCCCTGCCAATGACCGACCGCAAGGTCGGTTTTTGTGTAGAATAATGTGTGCTTGTTTTGTGATATTTCATATGTGATACTCTTCCCGTCAAAAGCGTGGAGGGAATCACCATGGGCAACAGCATTGACAATCGCGATGACATGAATATCATTGAACTGGACAGCGAGCAGATGGAAGGCGTCACGGGCGGCTGGGAACTCGAATAACTCAAAGGAGGGATGCGCAGGAAATGGGACGCGCTGCAAGAGCAGGCGAAATCCGAAGACGAGGATGAACGGGAATACGCAGAACGGATGCTTGCGAAGCTGGACAAGAAGATCGCGAAAAAGTATGACGGCAATTGAAAAAAGGATGGACTGCAAAGTCCATCCTTTTTTACTGGCCTATCGCTCCGCAATTAGCCGCTCAATCTCTTCTATCGCGGCAGCGAGCTGGTTGTCGCCCTCGGGGTCGGGTTCCTCGGTAACGAATTCCGCTTCCAGAGGCACCTCGACATCCGGCTGCACGCCCACCTTGTGGGGACAGCGGTCCAGCGCGTCATAATAGCTGGAAGTGGTCAGCTGGATACCAGCGTTGTCTTCCTTGTACGTGATCAATGACTGCACGATGCCCTTGCCATAGGTGGTCGTTCCCATGACAGTGCCACGGCCGAAAGCCTGCACGGCGGAGGCCAGAATCTCCGAGGCGCTGGCGGACATATCGTTCACCAGCACCACCAACGGCACGTCGTACATCTCCTCGTTGGAGTAAAAGTCCTGGCGATTGCCGTCTTTCTCCTTGATATAGACGATCACGCCGGTGGGCAGCAGTTCGTCAGCGATGTTTACCACTTGGTCGAGTAAACCGCCGGGATTGTTTCGCACATCCACGATCAATCCCCGAACATTCTGCTGTTTGAAGCTCTCGATGGCTTCATGGAACACGGCGGAGGCGTTGCCGGTGAACTGGGTGATGCCGATATAGCCGATGTTCCCCGGCAGGATCTGGTAGCTGGCATAGCTGATGGACACGTCGCCCCGGGTGACAGGAATATCCAGCGTCTGCTCGCCCCGCCGCAGCGTGAGCGTCACCTGAGTGGCTTCCGCGCCGCGGATCATGTTCACGGCCTCGTTGTATGCCCTGCCGTCAATGCCGCTGACCTCGACGTCGTCCACGGCCAGGATGCAGTCCCCAGCCCGCACCCCCGCAGCCTCGGCCGGGGTGTCCGGATATACGCGGACGATCTCAATGAACCCGTCGGTGGTGTTTTGCAGCAGCACGCCGATGCCGTGATACAACCCGGCATTGTTTTCTTCGGCACGTTTCAATTCCTCGGGCGTATAATAAAATGTATAGGGGTCGCCAATGGAACTGGTCATGCCGCGAATCGCGCCGAGCAGCAGTTCGTCCTCGTCAAGCGCTTCGTAATAATCGTTCAACAGCGTGTTGCGAACCTCGTCCAGACGACCGTAGCGCTGGATGGCGGCGTACTCCTCCTCGCTGACCCAGCGGCTTTCCTGGGTGGCTTGCTGCGCCGTGCGGCCGGAGATCAGCAGCGTGGCTGTGGAGGAAATAACGGCGATCATCACCGCTGCCCAAATCAGCGCAACCACACGCAGGGAATTGTTCTTCATAGAACCTCCGAATTTTAACGGATGCGCCGGCAAGCGATGTCGGCGCATCCAATGATTCCGTATCTGAATTTATGACACCGGGGAACGGGAGATTACAGGCGCAGCTTACGGCTGTTTTCGCCCTTGCCCAGCAGCATCATCATCTTGAAGGTCACGGCATCGTCGAAGTTGCGCAGGTCCAGTCCGATGGCGTTCTGCACCTTCTCCAGGCGGTAGACCAGGGTGTTTCGATGGATATACAGCTTGCGGGCAGTTTCCGACAGGTTCAGGCTGTTGTCGAAGAAGGTTTCGATGGTGTGCACCATCTCGTCATTGAACAGACGGGCCGTCTTGCGATTGAAGATGCGGGCATTGTAGCTGGCGCCCAGTTCCGGGGACACGTCGTTCAGGAAGCGCTCCAGCAACAGGTTGCGGTAAACGAAAACGCGCTTGCCCGCGTGATAGACCCGGCCCACGTTGATGGCCGCGCGGGCCTCTGCATAGGCCTCGGGAATGGACACCAGGTCCTCCCGGGGATCGGAGATGCCGATATAGACGGTGGTGCCGGTCTCGGTGAGAAAGCTGCTCTCAAAGGCGTTGGCGTACTCCTCCAGCTCGGGAAAGCCTTCCTCGTCCACGGCCTTCAGCATGGCCACGGAGTGGTGCCCCACCTCCGTGATCAAATCATGCTCGTTGTCCACGGCGTCGACCATCATCTGGATGGCCGTCTCGACCTCCATATCCTGGAAGTAGAAATAAAGTACGCAGCGGTTCCTGTTCATGGGGATATCGTGCTCGGCGGCCAGGGATTCAAATTCCGCGCCTTCCACGTCGCCCCGCAGCATCAGGCGCAGCGACTGCTCCCGGTTTGTCTGGCTCATGTCCTCGCGCATCATTACGTTGATCAGCTCCGCGCAGAGGACGGCGCACTTTTTCACGTCCTCGCTGTCGCCGTGAAGGCACACGAACACGGGCTGTTCCTCAGAAGTGCCGATCAGTGTCATTGCGCCATAGACAAAGGGAATCGTGGGGTTTTGCAGCACCTCGTCCGGCATGGTGAAGGTGCGCATATCCCCTTCCGGCAGGATGACATTGCCGCTGCTGTCCAGCAGCAGCGCCGACAGGTCGATCATATTCAGAATGCGGGCAATCTTCACCGTCACGCGATGATCCAGATACATATAGGGTTGCCTCCTTCCGGCAGCGCAATTTTCATGGTTTCAGTATAGCGGTTCAATGTTGAAATCCGGTGTAATTTCGGGCCGCATCGGTTATATCCGTGTAAATTCTCGGAATTTCTGTGTAGATTGCACGAATTATTAAGTTATTGCATATCATCTCTCAGCGTCTCGGTATCCAGCCAGTTCCGCACGATCCGACTTCCCTGTGCCGATGCCGTCCAGAGCAGCTCCGGAATCAGACCGCTTTCGCGAATGCTCACGGCACAGTCCTTCGCGATGATGATATGGTCCAGCAGGGGAATTTTCAGCGGCGCCACCGCATTCAAAGTCCGAAGGGTGCAAACCAGGTCCTCCTTGGAGGGCTTGAGGGTGCCGCGGGGATGGTTGTGCGCCAAAACAATGTATCTGGCGCCTTCTTCAAGCGCTGTGGAGAGCAGCCGCCCCAAATAGAACGGCGCGCTGTCCACCGCTCCCTTTTGCAGCATCGCGGCGCGGACAAGCCGACCGTGGCCATTGAGGAGAACCAGATAAAAGCGCTCCTCATGAGCGCCGATATAAAGCGTGCGCAAATAACGGCTCATGCGAGAGAGCGTATCCAGCATAGGGCTCATACCCCAAAGCTGTGAAAGGCTCGTGCGGGTCAGCGCCGGAATCATGGCGTAGTAAAACGCGTCCAAGTCGGAAAGGCCCGTGCGGGTCATTGCATGGCGACTGGACTCCACAAAGTACCTGGCCGCGGGATAGAGGCGCCGAATCATGGCCATGCGTTCCTGCTGATCATCCCGCTTGTGCAGAAAACTCTGGGCGCGCTCGATGGCGCGGTAGAGGTTCTCCCGCTTTTCGTCGAGGGACATGCCGGAGGGCGCAGGCAGCCGTGCCTCCGCGTCGATCGGAACAGGATCTGAGCGCAGGATGCGCTTTTGCTCAATCAGACTCAGCTTCAACGCTCGATCGCCCCGGCTTCGGCGAGGGCGTCCAGCACCTCGTCCGCGCTGTCCAGGCGCTCGCCCATGTACCAGCCGTCCTGCTCCTCGTCATACTTCAGCTCCGCTGCGCCATCCACGCCGACGCCGCCCTTGACGAACACCAGATCCAGTGAGATGGGGCGGGCGATGTCATAGAGATCCACCACGTATTCCCGGGCGGACAGCTGCTCTGCGTCGTCGAAATTGTCCAGGAAAGCCCGCAGCGCATTCAACTGGGCCTCGTTCAGCTTCAAACGCATGATGATCGCTCCATTCAACGGTTTTTCTTCCTTTAGTTTATCGCATTCTCCGGTCTTTTGCAAGGAAAAAATGCAGGTCGGCGCGGCGTTACAAAAAATCAGTTGACCGGCGCGGCGTTGTTCCGTATAATATATTTGTATAATTATGTTTGTTGTGAGGCTCGATCTATGAAAACCGCCTATGGCAAGCTGGTCGCCCTGATCGCCCTGATCGTCGCGGGGACGCTGTTGTTCGCCCCGATGCGCTTCGGCGGCGACGACTATCTCTATCCCCATCCCCGCTCGGTGCGCATGAACCCGGGCGACAGCTATGCCCTCTCCTATCGCCTGGACGCCGCCAACCCGAACCAGATCGTCACCTACACCTCCACCAACGAGGCCGTGGCCACGGTTAACGAGAGCGGCTTGGTCACCGCCCTTGCCGGCGGCAGCGCGCGGATCCGCCTGGACGCGGAAAAAGGCGCCAAGGCCGACGTGCGCATCGAGGTGAAGGGCGCGCAGCTGGACACACTGGCTCTGAACACCGACACGCTGAACATGGAAAAGGGGCAGATCACCGGCCTGAAGGCCATCTTCAACGACGACGCCAAGGACACCAGCGTCACGTGGAGCACCGCTGACGAGGCCATCGCCCAGGTGGACGCCATCGGCCGAGTGGCCGCCATGGGCGGCGGCAGCACCACCGTCACCGCCACGGCGAAAAACGGCCTGACCGCCAGCGCGCAGATCAATGTTCACGTCAGTGGCGACGCCCTGCGCATCACGCCAGAAGCCATCACCGTCGGTGCGGGCACCTATGTGCGCCTGAACACCTACTACCTGCCCGCCGACACCACTGACGAGGTGGTCTCCTGGGCCAGCAGCGACGAGAATGTTCTGCAGGTGCAGGACGGCACGCTGTATGCCGCGAACGTGGGTCGCACGATCCTCAGCGCCTTTTCCCGGGACGGCCTGGGCGCCAGCGCGGTGGTCATCGTGGAGCCCCCCGCCGCCGACTTCACCATCTCCCCCACCGCCGCCACCATGGACCGCGGCCGCACCCTGACGCTGGAGCCCCGCTTCCTGGACGCCAGCGGCAATGTGGATGAGAACTCCAGCGCCCATTACATCACCTGGACCAGCTCCAACCCCGCGGTCTGCACCGTGGAAGGCGGCGTGGTCACTGCCGTGGGCAGCGGACAGGCCCGCGTCAGCGCCTCTGCGGACGGCAGGATCGCCAGCTGTCTGATCGACGTGCAGACGTTGGTGGAGAGCGTGGAGTTGAACCTGGACAAGATGTACGTTCTGCGCGAGGATACCGTCATTCCCATCCAGCTGGAGGCGAAGATCATGCCGGCCGATGCGGACAACCAGCGCCTGACCTGGACGGCAGACAATGACCTGGTGGCCTCGGTGAACCAGCGGGGACTCGTGACACTGGTGGGCGGCTACGGCACCGCCACCATCACCGCCACTGCCGAAAGCGGCGCCCAGGACACCTTCACAGTGAACGTGGTGTCCGAGTTGCCGGAGGGATACGAATCGCCCCTGGAGGAAGGCAAGCCAGAGGGTTAGGCGTTCCAGTCCATATTAGTCGGGCGGCGGCGCTCAATCCTGGCTTTGAACACAAAAAAGCAGTCCCTCACACGAGGGACTTGCTTATTTATATTCTTTACTTCTCCAGAGCGGCCTTGGCCTTCTCCGCCAGCACCGCGAACGCGGCTGGATCGGAGATCGCCAGCTCGGACAGCATCTTGCGGTTGATGTCCACGCCGGCCACCTTCAGGCCGTTCATCAGCCGGGAGTAGCTCAGGCCGTTGATGCGGGCCGCCGCATTGATGCGGGCGATCCACAGGCGGCGGAAGTCGCGCTTCTTCAGCTTGCGGCCGATGTAGGCATAGCGCAGAGAACGGCGAACCTGTTCGCTGGCTGCGCGATACTGCTTGCTCTTGGCGCCAAAGTAACCCTTGGCGAGCTTCATTACCTTACGCTTTTTCTTCTGTGCGTTGACAGCACGCTTAATCCTTGCCATTTTTGATTCGCCTCCTTACTTGTACGGAATCAGTTTCTTCATGGTCTTGCCTTCCGTGGTGGTCAGATAGGCAGCCTTGCGCAGGTTACGGGTACGCTTGGTGGGCTTCTTGGTCAGGATGTGACGCTTGAAAGCCTGAGCGCGCTTGACCTTGCCGCTCTTGGTGAGATTAAAACGCTTCGCGGCGCCCTTGTGCGTCTTCTGTTTGGGCATGGGATTTTCCTCCTCTCGTTAATCGGTAATCAGTCCTGTGCTCTCGGAGAGATGAACATGGACATGTTGCGGCCCTCGATCTGGGGCGCCTTGTCCACCGTGCCATACTCCTTGATTCTTTCGGCAAACTCATTCATGATCTGGCGACCAATTTCGGAGTGGGTGATCTGGCGCCCGCGGAAGCGGATCGTCACCTTCACCTTGTTGCCATCCTTCAGGAACTTCACGGCGTTCTTGAACTTGACGTCCACGTCGTGATCCTCGATGGTGGCGGACAGGCGAACCTCCTTGACGGTAATGACCTTCTGATTCTTGCGGAATTCGCGCTCTTTCTTGGACTGCTCGAAACGATACTTCCCGTAGTCCATGAGCTTGCAAACCGGCGGGCGGGCCTGCGGGGCGATCTTGACCAAGTCAAGCTGCCGCTCCTCTGCCAGGGCCAGCGCGTCACGGCTGGACATGACGCCCAGCTGTTCGCCGTTCTGATCCACAACGCGCACTTCGCGGTCGCGAATCTCCTCGTTAATCATGAGATCGTTAATACCGAAACACCTCCCATTATCATTTGCCGTATGAAAAAGAGCAGCGCATTTGCGCCGCCCTTTCAAATCCCATGCCGGGATCCTCTGTTGTGCCAGAAACCTCTGAAGCCTGAGCCGCAGGGTGAGAAGTCGGCGCTTCTGCTTACCGAATTATTATAGCAGGCATCCATGGGTTTGGCAAGGGAAGATGATGTTAAATCTTGTATCGGGCCATGATTGAACCCGGGAGTTGCGGGCAAAGCGCTTACAGGTCTCGAGAGTACATCCAACGTCGGCGATATCATCGCGCCAGGCGCTCATCACTGACCCTATTCCCTTACCGCTCCGATGGCGCTGAACACGATGAACACGACCAGGTTAACCGCCACGATGCCCGCGCCGGTGGGCAGCGAGTACACGCAGGAGAGCATCAGGCCCATCACGAAGCAGACCACGGAGATGATCGCCGAGGAGATGGTGACGGTCTTAAAGTGGCTGAATACCCGCATGGACGATAGCGCCGGAAAGATGATGAGGCTGGAGATCAACAGCGTGCCCATCATGCGCATGCCCACCACCACGGTCAGGGCCGTCAGCAGCGCGATCAGCAGGTTGTAGCTACCCGCGTTCACGCCGGTGGCCCGGGCGAAGGGCTCGTCGAAGGTCACGGCGAAGATGCGCGGATAGAACAGCACGAACAGCACCAGCACCACCGCAGAGAGTATGGCCGACAGCCACACGTCCCCTACGCTCATGGCCAGTATGGAGCCGAACATATAGTTGTACACATCCACGTTCATGCCGCTGGTCATGCTGGTGACGATCACGCCCACGGCCAGCGCGCTGGTGGAGATCAGGGCGATGGCAGAGTCACCGCGCATGCGGCTTCGTTCGCTGAGGCGGAGCAACAGGAACGCGCACAGCACCACCACCACAAGTGTGAACGGCAGGGGGCTGGCCGCAATGCTTCCGCACAGCGCCGCAATGCCCCTGCGCAGTCTGCCAGGCAGGAAGCCCGGCAGGCCCTCCGCGGTGACAAAGCCCAGCGCCATGGCCACGGTCAGCGCGCCGAAGCCCACGTGGGACAGGCCGTCGCCGATCATGGAATAGCGCTTGAGCACCAGCGTCACGCCCAGCAGCGAGGCGCACAGCGACACCAGCGTGCCCACGACCAGCGCCCGCTGGATGAACTTGTATTGCAGGTATGCGCCGAACTCAACGAAGGCCGCGCCGATGTCCTTCAGGTGGAAGAGGATCCAGACGATCATCAGCGCCAGCAGCACCCAGAAGGCGATGGCGCTGCTGCGGCGGGGCTTTTCGCCCTTGCGGCCGGGCTTTTTCATCAGCGCCCGTTGAAGCAGGTCACCCACGCGCCGTCACCGCCCCTTCCGCGAATTTCGCCCGGTATTCGTCCACGGAACCAAAGAAATCCATGCCCCGGTTCATCACCAGCACCTTGCCTGCGTCGCGCATGGCGCTGCCCAGGTCATGGGAGACCATCACCACGGCCACGCCGTACTTGCGGTTCAGCGTGCGGATCACGTCGTAGAACTCCGCTGCGGCGGTGGGATCGAGGCCGGTCACGGGCTCGTCCAGCAGCAGCATGGCATCGGTGGCGCAAAGCGCCCGGGCCAGCAGCGCCCGCTGCTGCTGCCCGCCGGAGAGATTGCGATAGGAGCGCTTGCGGAACTTCAATACGTCCAGCAGCGCCATGTTCTCCTCGGCCTTCTTCCGGTCCGTCTTATTGTAAAAGCAGCGGCGGCCCATGCGGTTCACGCACCCGGACAGCACGACCTCCTCCACGCTGGCGGGGAAATCCCGCTGGGCGGCGGTCTGCTGGGGCAGGTAGCCGATGCGGTTCTTCACCAGACCGTCGCCATAGGCGATGCTGCCGCTCCGGGGCTTCACCAGGCCCAGCATGGCCCGTATCAGCGTGCTCTTGCCGGAGCCGTTCTCGCCCACCACCACCAGGTAATCCCCGGCGTTCACCTCGAAGGAGACGCGGTCCACCGCCACCGTGCCCTCAAAGGCAATGGTGACATCCTTCATGGCCATCAGCGCCATGCTCCGCCCCCTCTCCGCCGACACCTCGGCATTTTTCGCACACACCCACCAGTATGGTCTCCCGGGGGTCCAGCATGAATCCGTGATCCTTCATCAGATGCTCGGACATGGTGCGCATCAGCGCGCAGTCCACGTGCATCAGATTGCCGCAGCGGCTGCACATCATGTGGAAGTGATCGTCGCAGGCCGCGGCGTCCTCCACGTGCTGGTACTGGGTGATGCCCTGCACGCTCTGGTACTTGCGCACGCTGCCCTGCTCGGCCAGCAGCTCCAGATAGCGATAGACGGTGGAGCGGCCGATCTTCTCGCCCCGGTCCTGCATCTCGAACACGACCTCGTCCACCGAAAAATGCTTCAGGCTCTGTTCCTTTAGAAATTTCAACAGCTCCCGCTTCTGCCGGGTGCTGTACTCGCCGCGCGTCATTGCAATCCCTCCCGGAGGGCCTGGGCGTTCTTTTCCATCAGACTGACCCAGTTCTCTCCTGCATCGAACTCGTCCTGGGTGACGGTCTGCATGGAGTGGAGCGTCAGGATCTTCGCGCCGGTCTCCTCCGAGATCGTGCGCGCAACGGCCTGGGTGCTCATTTCAATGGTATAGACGACCGGGATCTGCTCCGAGGCAACCTTGTCGATCAGCGACATCACGATCTGGGCGCTGGGCTCGGTGTCCGCGGTGCAGGAATTGAACGCGGCCATGTGGTCAAGGCCGTACTCCCGCGTGAAGTAGATGAAGGGAAAGCGGTCGGCAAACACCAGGGTTTTCCGGCTGGCGCCGTCAACGATCCTGCGGATCTCTCCGTCGATGGCCATGATCTGACCGGTATAGGCGTCGGCGGAGGCGGCGTAGGCGCCTGCATTGCCCGGATCGATCTGCGCAAGCGCGTCACTCATGGCCTTCACCATTGCGGCGGCGTTCACGGGCGATGTCCAGATGTGCTCGTCGTACTCCGGACCGCCATCGTCGTGGTGGTGGGATTCGCCATCGTCCTCCTCGACCAGATCCGCCACGCAGTCCATCATCCGCAGCGTCCGGGGGCATTCCCCGCCCAGGCCCGACAGGATGCTGTCCGCCCATGCGTCGCTCTCGCCGCCGATGTACACGAACAGGTCGGCCTCGCCGATGGCGAGGATGTCCGCGGGCGTGGGGTCGTAGGAGTGGGCCTCCGTGCCCGGCTTGAGCAGCATGGTGACCTGCGCCCTGTCCCCCGCGACCTGTCGGGCAAAATCATAGCAGGGGAAGTCCGTGGCTACGATGCGCAGCCCGCCCTCCGCCGCGGCGTGAACGCACAGCAGCGCCATCAGGGCGATTATGATAAGAAACAGTCTCTTCATGTCAGCCTCATATTTGAAAATCGTTTTCAATTTCGATTTCATATTATAGCGAAGGATGCACGGCTTGTCAATACCGTCGCATCCAGGAGGCATATTATTTCTTATTAAATTTCTTCCGTTTGTGCCCGTCGTGATAGAAGCCTTAACATGGTTGTGCTATTCTAATGCCAAATCTTAGCGAAAGAGGTTTGATGTGTTATGGCTAATATCGATCTGACCAAATACGGCATCACCGGCACGACCGAAATCGTCTACAACCCCTCCTATGAGGAGCTGTACAAGGCCGAGATGGATCCTTCCCTGACCGGCTATGACGTGGGCGTTGAGACCGAGCTGGGCGCCGTCAACGTGATGACCGGCATCTATACCGGCCGTTCCCCCAAGGACAAGTACATCGTCATGGACGAGAACAGCAAGGACACCGTGTGGTGGACCACCGAAGGCTACAAGAACGACAACCATCCCATGACCCAGGAGACCTGGGAGGTCGTCAAGAAGCTGGCCAAGGATCAGCTGTCCGGCAACAAGAAGCTGTATGTCGTGGACGCCTTCTGCGGCGCCAACAAGGACACCCGCATGGCCATCCGCTTCATCATGGAAGTCGCCTGGCAGGCCCACTTCGTGCGCAACATGTTCATCAAGCCCACCGAGGACGAGCTGAAGGACTTCACCCCCGACTTTGTGGTCTACACCGCCTCCAAGGCCAAGTGCGAGAACTACAAGGAGCTGGGTCTGAACAGCGAAACCGTCGTGGCCTTCAACGTCACCAGCCGTGAGCAGGTCATCATCAACACCTGGTACGGCGGCGAGATGAAGAAGGGCATGTTCTCCATGATGAACTACTACCTGCCCCTGAAGGGCATTGCCGCCATGCACTGCTCCGCCAACACCGACATGGAAGGCAAGAACACCGCCATCTTCTTCGGCCTGTCCGGCACCGGCAAGACCACCCTGTCCACCGACCCCAAGCGCCTGCTGATCGGCGACGACGAGCACGGCTGGGACGACAACGGCGTGTTCAACTTCGAGGGCGGCTGCTACGCGAAGGTCATCAACCTGGACAAGGACTCCGAGCCTGACATCTACAATGCCATCAAGCGCGATGCTCTGCTGGAGAACGTGACCGTGGACAAGGACGGCAAGATTGACTTCGCCGACAAGTCCGTCACCGAGAACACCCGCGTGTCCTACCCGATCGAGCACATCGAGAAGATCGTCAAGAACGTGAATCCCGTGTCCGCCGGCCCCGATGCCCAGAACGTGATCTTCCTGAGCGCGGACGCCTTTGGCGTGCTGCCCCCGGTGAGCATCCTGACCCCCGAGCAGACCAAGTACTACTTCCTGTCCGGCTTCACCGCCAAGCTGGCCGGCACCGAGCGCGGCATCACCGAGCCCACCCCCACCTTCTCCGCTTGCTTCGGCCAGGCATTCCTGGAGCTGCATCCCACCAAGTATGCTGAGGAACTGGTGAAGAAGATGGAAAAGAGCGGCGCCAAGGCCTACCTGGTGAACACCGGCTGGAACGGCACCGGCAAGCGCATCTCCATCAAGGACACCCGCGGCATCATCGACGCCATCCTGGGCGGCGCGATCCTGAAGGCGCCCACCAAGAAGATCCCCTACTTCAACTTCGAGGTTCCCACCGAGTTGGAAGGCGTGGACACCGGCATCCTGGATCCCCGCGACACCTACAAGGACGCCGCCGAGTGGGATACCAAGGCCAAGGACCTGGCCGGCCGCTTCATCAAGAACTTCGTCAAGTACGAGTCCAACGAAGCCGGCAAGGCGCTGGTCGCCGCTGGCCCTCAGCTGTAAGAGGCTGACAAGGCAAAACACGCCGGGCGCGAGAACAGTCTCGCGCCCGGTTTTGTGTCTTTTCTTCAGATAAAAAGCCGGATGCGGCATTCCCGCATCCGGCTTCTGTTCATCCATGGTTCATCACTTGATCGTCAGGGTAATCTTTGCCTTCTTGCCATTTGAGGTGGTGACGGTGATGGTGGTGTTGCCCTTCTTGTGGGCGGTGACCACGCCTTTTTCATCCACCGTGGCCACTTGTGGCCGGGAGGATTTCCAGGTCAGCGTCGTGATCGCCTTTGCGGGCGTCAGCTTCACCCGCGCACCGATATCCAGCGTCGCGTTGACCTTCACCGTCTTGGTGCCCTTCTTGAGCGCGATTTTGGTCGGGTTCATGTCCACGGTGACGGTAACGGTCCTGAAGATGCCGTTGGTGGTCAGCACGTAGATCGTGCAGCTGCCCGCGCCCATGGCCTTGACCTTGCCGGACTTTGAAACGGTGGCCACGGCCTTGTTCGTGGAGAAATAGCGCAGTTTGGCAACGTGGTTCTTCAGCTTACCCTTCTTGATGCCCTTGACCGTTGCCTTGATGGTGGCTGTCTTGCCCAGCTTAACGGTCATGGCAGTTTTCTTCACCGTCAGCTTGCCGGGGTTGGTGATCTTCTTGGTGCCATTTGCGGTGAAGGCGTGCACCTCAGGGCTGCTGGCCAGCACATATTGCTTGCTGCCGCCGCTTACCACCCAGGCGCGAACATAGGCCTTGTAACTTGTGTTCTTCTTGAGGCCTGTGAATGCATAGGAGGCGGCGTCGGTGCTCTGCAGGGAGGCGACTACCGGGAAGCTGCCCTTGCCGTCGCAGTCCTTGAAGAACACGTCGTAGCCGTCCACGCCGTCCACCTTCGTCCAGGTCAAGTTGAGCCCGGTGTCGCCGCTGGCGACCATCGTGGCCACCAGCGTGCCGCTGGCCGCGGGACGGGCGGTGATGGTCAGCACTGCGCCGGTGAACTTCATATCGTAGTTCTTGCCCGCAGTCAGGGAGCCGCGGCTGATGGCATACTCGCCTGCCTTCTCGCCCTCCGCGCGCTCCAGCGCGCCGGAGATCACGTCGGAGCCCAGCAGCCCGGAGGCAGTATAGGTCAGATCCGGATCCTCGGTGCCGTCCCGCTTGGTTTTGGCTTCGGCGGTCACGGTCAGGGGCGCCCTGGCAATCTCCACCTGGACGCTGGCAGCCTTCACGTCGTTGTAATTCTTGTCGCCGACCACCTTGTAGTAGACCGTATAGCTGCCGGCATTGGTGGCGGTGGGAACGGTGTCACCATAGGTCTTGTCGTCCAGGGAGTACTCGAGCTTGCCGCCGTCGGTCTTGCCCGCTTCGACAAGCGCCTGCGCCGCGGCGGTGTAGGTCAGTGTCTTGGCCTTGGGCGCAGTGACAGTGGGGTCGATCTTCGTGATCGCGGCTTTCATCTTGATGATGGCGACACTGTTGTGGTTGTCGTCGCCCGTCACCCTGTAATAGACCGTATAGTCTCCGGCGTCCGTGGCGGTGGGAATGGCCTTACTGTAGGTCTCGCCGTCCAGGGAGTACTCCATCGTGCCGCCGTCCACCTCGCCCGCCTCGGCCAGCGCCTGAGCCTTGCCGTTGTAGGGCAGCTGTTTGCCCGTGGGCGCGGTAACGGTGGGATCGGACTTGACGATCTCAGA
The DNA here is from genome assembly GCA_902800625.1 of uncultured Eubacteriales bacterium. Classification (GTDB taxonomy): domain Bacteria; phylum Bacillota; class Clostridia; order Christensenellales; family Aristaeellaceae; genus UBA2862. The sequence continues at coordinate 82,798 of CADCFG010000001.1, forward strand.
TTTAATTTTGCCCAGCACCACGTCGTTGTGGTTCTTGTCTCCAACCACCTTGTAATAGACCATGTAGGTGTCCACATTGGTGGCGGTGGGGATGGCGTCCTGGTAGGAAGTGCCGTCCAGTGAATACTGCATCTTGCCGTCGTCGGTCTGTCCGGCCTCGGCCAGCGCCTGTGCCTTGCCGTTGTAGGGCAGCTTGACGGCCTTGGGTGCGGTGCACGTGGCGTCGATCTTCTTGATGAACGGCTGCACGGAGTCCGCAGCGACATCATTGTAGTTGGCGTCTCCGGCCACCCTGTAATAGACAGTATAGTTTCCGGCCTCGGTGCCGGTGGGGATGGTTTCCGCGTAGGTTTTGCCGTCCAGGGAATACTGGAGCGTGCCGCCGTTAGTCGTGCCCGCCTCGACGAGTGCCTGGGCCTGTCCGCTGTAGGACAGCTTGTTTGCCGTGGGAGCGATCACGGTGGGATCGGACTTGGCGACCGTCACGGTGACGCTGACCTCAAGGGTATTGTAATTGACCTTGTCCTCCGGCACAAAGGTGGCCGTGAAAGTCTGATCGCCTGCATTGCCCACCTCGGTCTCTTCATCTTCCTTCCAGGTCCAGCCGTCGGGCAGTGTGAGGTCCGCCAGTGTGTCCCCATAGGTGGCGTTCAGGGCGGTGGGCGCGGTGGTGACCGGGTCGGCCTTGGAAATCGTCACGATGCAGGTCGCGGTCTGATCGTCACTGGTATCAGAAGTGCCATTGGTGGCGGTGACGGTGATCGTCGCCTCGCCCGCGCCGACAGGTGTCACGATGCCCTCGGCGGAAACTGTGGCCACACTGACGTTATCACTCGACCAGGTCACGGTCTGGTCCGTAGCCGTTTCAGGCTCTACGGTCGCAGTCAAAACTCCGGTATCTCCGTTATAGGTCAGGTTCATTTCGCTCAAGTTCAACTTCACGCCGGACACGGAGCCTTCCGGAGGCGTATCGCCGTTCGCCGCGTAGAAGGGCTCGACCAGTTCTGCCTCGACATATTCACATTCGTCGAAGCCTTCATCGAACGTTTCTCCCGCTTCAACCCTGTAATCCTCGTCCACTTCGGAAAGGTCGTATTCCGTCTCGTCCTCTCCATACGCTTCATCAACGGGCAGGGATTCGCCGTCGAAGCCAGCTATATCTATGCCCTCGGGCGCTTCCGCCAGCGCGAACACAGGCAGCGTCAGCGTCAATGCCATCATCAGACCCAAAGCCTTCTTCATCCAGCCGGTCATGTCTCTTCCTCCTTTGAATGGTTGGCCACTCCAAAAACACGACAACGCAAGAGACGGGTCTCACCCATCCTTGCGCTGCAAAAAGTGGATTGTGTGCCGGAAAGCCGCGGGCAGTGCGCGCCTGTCTTTGATTTTGTACAGCACACCCATCCGCTCCATTTCCAAAACCTCACATTAATTACACATCTGTTTTACAAATATACCATATCATGCCAACCAATGCAAGGTTTGTAAATATTTATGTTATATGAATATATGGTAACAATTCAAAATACCGCTACGCCTTGGGCGGCTTCTGGGCCTCCTCGATGATGCTCTCGGTGCTCTCGGCGGCCTTGTCGTCCACCATCTGCAGCGTCTGGAATATCTTCTGCATCTTGTAGTCGGTCTCTGTGATCACATCGGCACAGGCGCGCAGCTCGTCCACCACGGACTGGGGCACCGCGTCGGTGGACTTGTATCGGATGCCATGCTCCAGCGTGGCCCAGAAGTCCATGGCGACGGTGCGGATCTGGATCTCCACCGGGATAAACAGCTTGCCCTGGGAAATATACACCGGCACATCCACCACGATATGCAGGCTGCGATAGCCGTTGGGCTTTGGGTTTTCGATGTAGTTTTTCTTGAAGATCAACGAGATGTCGTCCTGGGCCAGCAGCAGGTCGGCGATCTTGTAGATGTCGTCCACGTAGCGGCACACCACCCGCACGCCCGCAATGTCGTGCAGGGTCTTCTTTGCGCAGGAGATGGAAATGGGACAGCCCATGCTGTGCAGCTTCATCACGATGCTGTTCAGGCTCTTCACCCGGCTCTCGATGTGATGGATCGGGTTGTGCATGTGCTTGAAGGAAAACTCGCTGTCCAGCGTCTTCAGCCGGGCGTCGATCTCCCGAATGGCAGCCTCGTAGATGCCCTGGATCTGGGCGTATTCCCGCCGCAGCTCCTCCAGCGCGTAGTTGATATCCATATTGTTCATGGCTGCGGGACGCACTTCCACGCGCAGCTTCCGCACCACGGGTTTGTTCTGTTCCATATGGGCCTCCGTCTATTGGACGTCCTTGAGCACGTCCCAGCTGGTCAGCATCGCCAGCACCTCGCCTTGCCGCGTGCCATCTTCGGTGATGAACGCCACGGCCAAGCGGCTGTTCCGCCCCCGACGGCGCTCGAATGCGGCGCGCACGGCGGTCAGCGTGGCGTCCCGGTCAAAGAATTCATACTTTTCACTGCGCTCGTCATCGAAATCCAGGGCGTTCTTGAGTTCGCCGATGCGCAGGCTGTCGTGCAATTCGTCAAAGCCGGCGTCGCCGATGTAGCGCATCAGGCTGGCGGCGCTGAACACGCCCACCAGGCCGGTGCGATCCCGCACGGGCAAGTGGGAATATCCCATGCGCATCATGTGGCGCATCACGCCCAGGGCAGTGTCGTTGGGATGAGCGAACAGGATCTGGTCGCCAGGGGTGCCGTAATCCCTGGCCAGGCGCGGGCGTCGGACGTACTCGACAATGTCGCGCAGCATATCCACCACGGCTTCCGACGGCTCCACCACGGGTTCCCCCGCCCCGTCGGTGTTGTGGGAGAGCAGGTTGCGGATCTCCCGGCACATGTCCAGTTCTGTGCGGCAGGGCGCGCTGTCCGGGTCGTGCAGGTATTCCATCACCACGCTGCCGGAAGTCATCTTCTTGCCGGAATAGCGCTTTTCCAGCAGCCCCTCCAGCATCCGATAGTGGGTCAAAAAGCGCTCCGAGCGCGGCACCTCACCCTGTTCCACGCCTACACCTCCTTTAATCATATCATAACATAAATCAGAGCAAAATGCAATGGTTATGAACGCATCGCGTCGCAGACCCGGTTCAGTTCCTCCAGCGTCAGCGCCTCGCCCCGCACGCGTTCGTCCAGGCCGGCATCGATCAGCGCCTGTCGCGCTGCATCCTGGCTCATGCCGAAGGAGGCCTTCAGGTTGTTGACCAGCGTCTTGCGCCGCATGGCGAAGGCGGCGCGGATCATCCTGCGGAACAGCGCCGGATCGGAAGGCCGGACAGGCGGCACGTCCCACCGATCGATGCGGATGAACTGGCTCATCACATGTGGCGGCGGATCAAAGGCCTCCGGCGCCACGTCGGTGAGCACCCGCGCCTGGCCGTAGAATTGCAGCTCCGCCGCCAGCGCGCACCACTGCTTGGTGCCGGGACAGGACATCACCCGCTCCGCCGCCTCCTTCTGCACCATGATGCAGATGCTCACGGGTGGACAGTCGGAACCCGCCAGCTTCAGCAGGATGTCCGCGGTGATGTAATACGGCAGGTTGGCCACCACGCGATAGTCTTCGCCGCCGAAATGCTCTTCGATCAAGGCGCGCAGGTCGACCTTCATCACGTCCTGGAACACCACGCGGACGTTGGAAAGGCCCTCAAGCACGTCGACCAGCACCGGCTCCAGCCCCCTGTCCACCTCCAGGGCCAGCACGCGCTTTGCCCGCTCACCCAGCAGGCGCGTCATCACGCCGGCGCCGGGGCCGATCTCCAGCACGTTGTCCGACGGGGATACCTCCGCGTCGTCCAGCAGCATGGAGATCAGCCCCTCCGTCAGCAGGAAGTTCTGGCCCAGGCTGTGGGTGTTTTTGAAGCGATATTTCTCCAGTGCCACGCGGGCGCGCAGCTCGGCGGAAGGATTAGAATACTCTGACATAGCAACCTCGAATCCTTTGATGATCGGTATCCACGCCTGAAACACACAGATCCTTCACTGCGTTCAGGATGACAGGCATCGCGTCGTCATCATCATGAGCGCGGCGAAGGATCTGTGCGCAACAAGCCGGAGCAACATTTCACATGTCACAGCCGTTTGTCCAAGCGTGAAAAGCGCGTTTTTACTTCGTGCCGAACAGCCGGTCGCCTGCATCACCGAGGCCGGGCAGGATGTACTTGTTCTCATTCAGGCGCTCATCGATGGCGGCGATATAGATATCCACGTCGGGATGGGCCTCCTGCACGGCGGCCACGCCCTCGGGACAGCCAACCAGGCACATCAGCGTGATGGACTTGCAGCCGCGCTTCTTGATGAAGTCGATGGCGGCCACGGAGGAGCCGCCGGTGGCCAGCATCGGATCCACGACGATCAGGTCGCGCTCGGCCACGTCATAGGGCAGCTTGCAGTAGTATTCCACGGGCATATGGGTTTCCGGGTCGCGATACAGGCCGATATGGCCCACCTTGGCCGTGGGGACCAGGTTCATAACGCCGTCCACCATGCCCAGGCCCGCGCGCAGGATCGGCACGATGCCCAGCTTCTTGCCGGCGATGATCTTCGAGCGGCACTTGGCCATGGGGGTCTCGATTTCGATCTCCTTCAGGGGCAGGTTGCGGGTGACCTCGTAGGCCATCAGCATGGAAATCTCCTCCAGCAGCTGGCGAAAATCCTTGTTGCCGCAATCCTTGTCGCGCATCAGAGTCAATTTATGCTGTACCAGGGGATGATCTACCACAACGACTTTGCTCATGTAATTACCCTCCCGCTAATATTCAATCCTCAAGTATTATATATGATTTCATGTCCGATTGCAATAACAGATTTGTCACGATTCTGTGTATTCCGGCGAGGGATGCACGATGGCCCGGCCGGTCTCCCGGTCAAAGCCCTCCAGCACCAGCAGGGCCTTGGCGCCGTTGACCCGCTTTTCCGCGGGAGTGGCGGTGGCGATCATCACGCCTACGCCCACGACCTCCGCCAGAAATTCCTTCATCAAATCCACCATGCCCTGCAGCGTGCCGCCGCCCTTCATGAAGTCGTCGATGATCAGCGCGCGCTGTCCGGGCTGCACGGCGCGGCGAGTGAGCGCCATGGTCTCGATGCGCTCGCTGCCCAGGCCTGCTATGTAGTTGATCTTCACGGCGCTGCCCTCATAGGCTCGGCTGTCGCGGCGGGCGATCACCAGCGGCACGTCCAGCATCCGCGCCGTCATCAGGGCGATGGGAATGCCCTTGGTCTCCATGGTCAGCACGAAGTGGGGCTGGCGGTCATAGTATTGCGCGGCGAGGATCTCGCCCATCTGCTGGGCGATATCGCTCTCGGCAGTGATGTCGGAGGTATAAAGGAAGCCGCCGGGCAGCATGCGGCCGGGCTCGGAAAGGCGGGATGAAATTTCAGAAAGCACCCGCGCCACCTTCTTTTTGCTTGGGATGGCGCGATAGCGCACGCCGCCCGCCGCGCCGGCCACCGTCTCCACCCGGCCCAGGTCGAACCGCTCGAATGAGGCGCTGATCAGGTCGATGTCCTCGCTGATGGTGGACTTGGCCGAGCCGAACAGCTCGCAGAACTCGCCCAGGGTGTGGATGCGGTTGGGGGTGTCCGTCAGGATCTTGGTCAGCGCGCCCAGGCGCTCGTTGCGCTTGATCTTGTCCATTCGCAAAGCCTCAATTCCGAATTATTTTTGCGTTTTTTTCATTATAATTCGGCTTTGTTAGGTTTTGGCCAGATTTGTGCAAAATCGTGCCATGCACGGCAATATTTAACCTACTCTTCCCCCCTGCGCTTGCGCGAACGCTGATTTTGTTTTATAATACGTATTGGTAAGGTATGCACATATTCTGGAGGCAACGGCAATGGCTGAAAACATATTCGACCACAAGGGCGGCAGGGCCCACTTTATCGGCATCGGCGGCAGCTCCATGTCCGGGCTGGCCGGCTATCTGCAGGAACTGGGCTACACCATCACCGGCTCCGACCGCACCGCTTCCCACAAGACGGAACATCTGGAGGAGAGGGGCATCCACGTCGACATCGGCCAGAGGGCCGAAAACGTGCATGGCGCGGACGTGATCGTCTACTCCGCCGCCATTTCCCGGGAAAACCCGGAGCGCGCCGAGGCCGAGCACCTGGGCATCCCCCAGATCGAGCGCTGCGACCTGATCGGCCAGCTGATGGAGGGCTATCCCTTCGCCATCGGCGTCAGCGGCACCCACGGCAAGACCACCACCACCTCCATGCTGGCCCAGACCTTCATGCAGGCGGGAGCCGATCCCACCATCCACATCGGCGGCGAGCTGGATTTCATCGGCGGCTCCACCCGCGTGGGTGGCGACCACGACTTCATCTGCGAAGCCTGCGAGTACAACGCCAGCTTCCTGCACTTCAAGCCCACCGTGGCCATCATACTGAACATCGACGAAGATCACCTGGACTTCTACAAGGACATCGACGACATCGAGGCCGCCTTTGTCAAGTACGCCGCGATCGTACCGAAGGATGGCTGGGTCATCGCCTGGGGCGACGACGAGCGCGCGCGCCGGGTGTGCCTGAACGCCGACTGCAATCACATGACCTACGGCCTGGGCGAGGGCTGCATGCTTAGGCCCGCAAACCTGACCTATGATGAGCAGGGCTGCGCCTCCTTCACGGCGGTGCTGGACGGCGTTCCCCTGGGCGATTTCCACCTGAATGTGTCCAGCGAAGCCAATATGCTGGACGCGCTGGCGGTGATCTGTGCCGCCCACATCCGTGGGCTCGACATGGCGAAGGTGGCCGAGGCGCTTACAAACTTCATCGGCGCCCATCGGCGTTTCGAGCTGACCAGTGTCACCGACGGCGTGAAGTGCTACACCGACTACGGCCACAACCCCGCCGAGATCAAGAACGCGCTGAAGATCGCCTCGATGCAGCCCCACAGGACGCTGTGGAGCGTGTGGCAGCCCCACACCTACTCCCGCACCAAGACGCTGTTCGACCAGTTCGTGGAGACCTTCGACCTGGCGGACAGGCTGCTGATCACCGACATCATGGGCGCGCGGGAAGTTGATCCCGGCGACATCAAGTCGGAAATGCTGCTGGAGCCCCTTCGTGCGCGGGGCGTGGACGCGGTGGTCACCCACACCTTTGACGGCACCGAGGCCTTCCTGCGTGAGCACTGGCAGCCGGGCGACATCATGATCAGCCACGGCTGCGGCGACATCGACCTGCTGAACGAGCAGATCGCCAACCACGGCGACACGAAGCGATAAACCCATACGGAGGATATCACCTTGAAGAAGCTATTGAGCCTGGCGCTGGTCATCGCGCTGTGCGCGCTGGCGCTGTGCGGCTGCAAGAAGGGCAACAGCGCGTCGGAGGAGACTGCCGGAGACGCGCCGGTCGTTCCCGCCGCCCCGGAGGTCACCGATACGCCTGACGAGGGCTATCACGGCGAGGAGGACCAGAGCGCCGCGCTGGAGGAGATGCCCACGCTGGCGCCGGTGGCGCCGCTGGAGGGCGCGGACGTGCCCGCGTCGGAGGGCGACGAATATTTCAGCATTGAAGGCATGCTGGCGGACAGCGAAGAGGACGCCCCGGAAGCGGAGCCCGCGCCGGAGCCCCAGGGCGAGGCCGAAGCGTCAGCGGAAGGAGAAGCGCCTGCGGACGGCGAAGCCGCGCCCACCTCGCATCCCGCGGTGGACACCAGCACGTATCAGTTTTCCGCGCTGACGGACACCTCCCTGGGCTTCACGTTCAACTACCCATCCCACTGGGAGAACCTGCCCGGCGTTTACACCATCTGCTACCGCGAGAAGGTGGAGCCCGGCGACTTCCCCGCCCGGGTGGCCATCACCGCCAAGCGGCTGGTGCACACCCCCGACGAGGAAGTGATGCTGGAGGAGTTGAGCGAGTACATGCGGCTGGTGCACAAGCAGTACGAGGCCGCCACCTTCCAGGCCGGCACACCCAATGCCGACGAGCGCTTCCTGGACAAGCCCGCCATGAGCAACACCTATCTGGCCTACTCCGGCGAAAACGAGGTAAAGGGCTTCATCATCGGCACAAACGTTGGCCGCGTGGTGTACGTGTTCCACTTCTGCGCCGCCTACGAGGATTACGCCGCCATGGAGAGCATGATGCGCTACATGATCAAGTCCTGCGAGATCGTGGAAAGGGATTGATCCACACGAAGATGCCCGGGATGGCAAAGCCATCCCGGGCGTTTTGTTTGTTCGATCAGTACACGATCACCTTGGTTTTGGCCGGGCAGTTGGTCCAGATCCACTTGGCATCTTCCACGCTCAGCCGCACACAGCCGTGGGAGGCCTTGCTGCCCAGATGGTTCACGCTGCTCTGGGTCACGCGGCCTTCCTTGCTGTTGTACAGCACGGAGTGGAACATGATGTCGCCCTGGATATAGAAGGCGTACTGGGCCCAGCAGCTGAACTTGGTGAAGTAGTGCCAGCGCGCGCCGGGGCCGGTGCTGTCTTGGAACGTGCCGGTGGGTGTGGGCGAGGAATTGCGGCCGGTGGAGCACTTCATGGTGCGCACCAGCTCGGTATACTCGCCGTTGGCGTCCGGCGCGTAGGCGTAGACCCGCTGGTCGGCGGTGCTGACCTTCAGCACATAGGGCTTCAGCGCCTTCTTGGCATTCTCGTCGAACAGGGCCGCCAGCGTGGCATGGTCGGCGATGCCCGTCTGGGCCAGGCCGTTGCGCTTCTGGAAGTCGGAGACCGCCTCCGACGTGCCCGTGCCATACTGGCCGTCCAGGGCGCTGGTGTAGTATTCCAGCGTGGTCAGTCGCCGCTGCAGGCGCACCACGTCCCGACCGGTGGCGCCGCTGTTCATGTCGGCGGGGATGGCCGGGAAGCTGGCAGCGTAGAAGTCGTCCAGCAGCAGCGGGTCCGCCACGCCGTTGACCTCCACGGTCAATTCGCTTCCTGTCGAGGCTGCGACGGCGTCCTCCTCTATCTCGCGCATATAGGCCTGCAGGTTCTCAACGCCCGCCTTGGTGGATTCGCCGAAGCCGCCGTCCACGGCGATGGACGCAAAGCCCAGCACCCGCAGGCGCTTCTGCAGCCTGCTCACGTCTTCGCCGCTGGAACCCACCGTCAGCATGGCGTTGTCCGGCGCCTTGGCGTCGGCGGCAAACAGCTGCCGCTGGGTGGCCATGTCGGCGATGCCGGTCTGATCCATGCCGCTGTAATACTGGAAGATGCGGATGGCGCGGGCGGTGCCGCCGCCGAAATTGCCGTCGGCCGCATCGGTGGTATAGCCCAGGTTCGCAAGCCGCGTCTGCACCCGCTGCACGGCGCTGCCCTCGTCCCCCGTGCGCAGGTCACCCCGGCAGGGAATGAAGTCCTCGCTGTACAGATAGGCTTGCAGCATGCCATCCGCCACGCCGTCCACAGGGGTCATGGGCGTGGGCGCGAGCGTTGGCACCGGCTCGGGCGTGGGCGTGGGCGCCAGTGTGGGCATCAGCGTGACCGATGCCAGCGCGATGGTATTCGGCTGGGGCGTGGGTGTGGGCACCGGGGTGGGCGTGGGCGCCAAAGTGGGCGTGGGCGACGGCGTGGGCAGGTGGTCGATCACATCCTGCTCCAGCTCGCGCACATAGCCCTCCAGCTGTTTGACCGCCTCCTGGGTCTTTGCGCCGTAGAAGCCGTCGGCCCTGCCGTCCAGGTAGCCCAGCTGGATCAGCTTCTCCTGGAGCCGCTGGGTGGCCGAGCCGTTCACGTCCAGGCTGAGGTCCGGATAATACGGCACCGTGGCGATCACGTCCTCCAGCAGCAGGTTCTCATCCGCCCAAACGGGCATGCCGGTCTCCCCCGCCGTGGCCGCGGCGCGCTTGCTCTTGTAGCTCTCCGCCACCACATTCGCCAGCGACTCGGAGTCGGCGCTGACGTTCTGCACCGCTCCCAGCACCAGTCCCTTGAGCCACTCGTCGATGGTGGCCCACTGGCCGTCGCCCAGCGTGATGCCGTTCAACGCGAAGCGAAATTCCACGTTCAGCACGTCCCCCTTGCTGCTGACCAGTTCCTGGTTCACGCTCTTGCGCGTCACCTCCGCGCCCTCCGGCAGCTCGAGGTCATAGTGGATGCTGGTGCTCCTGGGGGCGTTCTCCGGCTTCATCAGCTTGAGGATGTCCGCCTGCCATTCTTCCTTCGTATCTTCAGCGCTGCCGAAGCCCGCCGCAATGGCGGCGATGGCAATCAGCAGCAGCGCGGATAGTAACACCTTGAATTGCTTCATATACGATCCCTCCGGCTCGTTTGATGCATACAATAGACGCGCACAAACCGCGTTTGGTTGCATCACAGGGCCGATGTGCTGTCATGCGTTTGATGGAAATATCTTCCATAACTGGCAAAATTTTCCATTATGATGATCTCATTATACTTGGGGATCCGGGGCGATGCAATCGGGGATGTTTGAACAAACGTGTACAAATATATGGCGGCCCGGGCATTTCGTCCGGGCCGCCGGTATCCAACAGAATTATTGCTCCGCCCACTCAAAGCTCTGGGTGATCACGTGCACCTGGTCGCTGGCCACGTGCAGGATTCCCCCGCTCACCTTCGCGCGGCGCACATTGCCGTCAACTTCGGTGACGCGGGCCTCGCCCTCGCCCAGGGAGGCAGAATAGTCGATGTGGTGCGGCAGGATGGCCACCTCGCCGCCGGTGGTGCGCACCATCACGCGCTGGGCGTCGTCGTCATAGAACTTGCCCTCGGGAGTGACGATTGTCAGGTGAATCATCGCCATGGATTATTCTCCCCTTTTCGCCTTCTCAACGGCCTCGTCGATGCTGCCCACGAACAGGAACGCGCTCTCGGGCAGGTCGTCGTGCAGTCCGTCGATGATCTCGCGGAAGCCGCGGATGGTCTCCTTCAGGGGCACATAGCGGCCCTCCATGCCGGTGAACTGCTCGGCCACGTGGAAGGGCTGGCTCAGGAAGCGCTGCACCTTTCTGGCGCGGGAAACGATCAGCTTGTCCTCGTCGGACAGTTCGTCCATGCCCATGATGGCGATGATGTCCTGCAGCTCCTTGTAGCGCTGGAGGATGCTCTGCACCTTGCGGGCCACGTCGTAATGCTCCCGTCCCACGATCTCTGGCGTGAGGATGCGGCTGGTGGAGTCCAGCGGGTCCACGGCGGGATAGATGCCCAGGGACGCGATGGAGCGGCTCAGAACCGTGGTGGCGTCCAGGTGGGCGAAGGTGGTGGCCGGTGCCGGGTCGGTCAGGTCGTCCGCGGGGACGTAGACCGCCTGCACGGAGGTGATGGAGCCCTTCTTGGTGGAGGTGATGCGCTCCTGCAGGGCGCCCATCTCGGTGGCCAGGGTGGGCTGGTAGCCCACGGCGCTGGGCATGCGGCCCAGAAGCGCAGACACCTCGGAGCCGGCCTGGGTGAAGCGGAAGATGTTATCGATGAACAGCAGCACGTCCTGGTTCTCGCGGTCGCGGAAGTATTCCGCCATGGTGAGGCCGGACAGCGCCACGCGCATACGGGCTCCCGGCGGCTCGTTCATCTGGCCGTAGACCAGCGCCGTCTTGTTGATGACGCCGGATTCCTGCATCTCATTGTACAGGTCGTTGCCCTCGCGGGTTCGCTCACCCACGCCGGCGAACACGGACAGGCCGCCGTGCTGGGTGGCGATGTTGTTGATCAGCTCCATGATGATGACCGTCTTGCCCACGCCGGCGCCGCCGAACAGGCCGATCTTGCCGCCCTTGGCATAGGGCGCGATCAGGTCGACGACCTTGATGCCAGTCTCCAGGATCTCCGTGGTGCCCTCCTGCTCGTCATAGGCGGGCGCGGCGCGATGGATGGGCCAGCGCTCCTCAACCTGGGGGGCGGGCTTGTTGTCCACGGGCTCGCCCAGCAGGTTGAACACCCGGCCCAGGCACCCATTGCCCACGGGCACGGAGATGGGCGCGCCGGTGTCCACGGCGGGAATGCCGCGGCGCAGGCCGTCGGTGGAGGACATGGCGATGCAGCGCACCACGTTGTCGCCGATGTGCTGGGCGACCTCCGCGACCACCTTGCGGCCCTCGTTTTCGATCTCAATGGCGGAGAGCAGGTTTGGCAGCTCGCCATCCGCAAAGCGGATATCCAGCACCGGGCCGATGACCTGCACGACGGTTCCGATATTATGCTTTTCCATTCGATCTATCTCCCAACGTGTTTATATCCTAATGCTCCGCGCCGGCGACGATCTCCGTCAGCTCCTGGGTGATGGAGCTCTGGCGCGCTCGATTGTAGCGCAAGCTGAGGTCCTCAATCATCTCGCCCGCGTTCTTGGTTGCGGAGTCCATGGCCACGCGACGCGCGGCCTGCTCGCTGGCAAAGGAATCGCAGGCGGCAGAGTAGATCAGGCCGGCCAGGTACTGGGGCAGGAAGCCCTTGAGCAGCGTGTCCGCGTCCGGCTCGCAAAGCATCTGGCGATTGGTGCGCTCCGGCGCGTCGTGGGCATCCAGCGGCAAAAGCGGCTTCAGCTTGGTCTTCTGAGTCAGCACCGACACGAAGCTGGTGTAGGCCAGCACGATCTCCTCATAGGTGCCGTCGTCGTAGGCGTCCAGGATGTGCTGGGCGATCTCGCCGCACTGCTCCAGGGTCAGCCCCTCCACCTTCTCGATCTCGGTGATGATGGGCACGCCTTGGCGGGAATAGTAATCCCTGGCCTTTCGACCGATGGGGATCACGCACCAGTTGGCGTCCCGGCTGTCCCACTCGATGCGCTTGAACATATTGCTGTTGTAGCTGCCGGCCAGGCCGCGATCGCCCGCGATGACGATATAGCAGCGGTGCTTCACCTCGCGGGGCACCACATAGTGGCTCTGGGCGCCGGTGTTGTGCAGCGCGATGTCCCAGATGGCCGTGCGCGCCACCTTCATATAGGGGCGGCTGGCCTCCATGCGGGCGCGCGCGCCGCGCAGCTTGGAGGAGGCCACCAGCTGCATCGCCTTGGTGATCTGCATGGTGCTTTCCACGCTTCGGATCCGCAGCTTGATGTCCTTCATGGATGCTCCGGCCATGGTATCACTCCTTATCCGAGTGGAGCTTCAGGAAATCCGCCGTGAAGGACTGGATCGCGGCCTTCAGCTTATCCTCGGATTCCTTGCTCAGATCGCCGGTCTCGCGGATGGCGGAGAGCAGGTCTTCGTGCTGGGCGTCCAGACGCTCATACAGGCTGGTCTCATACTCGGGAATCAGCTCCACCGGCACGTCCTTCAGGTGGTCGTGCACCACGGCATACAGGATGCATACCTGATGCTCCACGGTGACGGGGGCGTTGTGGTTCTGCTTCAGCACCGCCACAATGCGCTCGCCCTGGCCCAGGCGGGCCTTGGTATCAGCGTCCAGGTCGGAACCGAACTGGGCGAAGGACTGCAGCTCGCGGTACTGGGAGTACAGCAGCTTCAGCGTGCCCGAGACCTTCTTCATGGCCTTGATCTGGGCATTGCCGCCCACTCGGGAAACGGAGATGCCGGGGTTCACAGCGGGCATGATGCCGGCGTGGAACAGCTCCGTCTCCAGGAAGATCTGGCCGTCAGTGATGGAGATGACATTGGTGGGGATGTAGGCGGAGACGTCGCCCGCCTGGGTCTCGATGATGGGCAGCGCCGTCAGCGAGCCGCCGCCGTATTCGGGCGCCACGCGGGCCGCGCGTTCCAGCAGGCGGCTGTGCAGATAGAACACGTCGCCCGGGTAGGCCTCGCGTCCCGGCGGGCGGCGGATCAGCAGCGACAGCGCGCGATAGGCCACGGCGTGCTTGGACAGGTCGTCGTAGACGATCAGCACGTCCTTGCCCTGGGCCATGAAGTATTCACCCATGGCGCAGCCGGAATAGGGCGCGATATACTGCAGCGGGGCGAGCTCGGAGGCCGTGGCGGATACGATGATGGTGTAATCCATCGCGCCGGCCGCAGTCAGGCTCTCCACCACCTGCGCCACCGTCGAGCGCTTCTGCCCGATGGCAACATAGATGCAGATGACGTTTTGCCCCTTCTGGTTGATGATGGTATCGGTGGCGATGGTGGTCTTGCCGGTCTGGCGGTCGCCGATGATCAACTCGCGCTGGCCGCGGCCGATGGGGATCATGCTGTCGATGGCCTTGATGCCCGTCTGCAGCGGCACGGAGACGCTCTTGCGCTCGATGATGCCGGGAGCCGGGGACTCGATGCGGCGCTCGCCGGAGGCGGCGATGGGGCCCTTGCCGTCGATGGGCTGGCCCAGCGCGTCCACCACACGGCCGATCAACGCCTCGCCCACAGGGACGGAGACCACCTCGCGGGTGCGCTCGACGGTGTCGCCCTCCTTGATGCCGGAGTCGTCGCCCAGCATGACCACGGCCACGGAGTTCTCCTCCAGGTTCAATGCCATGCCATAGGTACCGTTGGAGAAGCGCACCAGCTCGTTGGCCATGCAGTTCTCCAGGCCGGAGACGCGGGCAATGCCGTCGCCCACCATCAGCACCGTACCCACGTCGGTCTGCACGATCTGGCTGTCGTAATGCTTGATCTGATCCTTGATGATCTTGGAAATTTCTTCAGGTCTCAGCTGCATCTGCTCGTCCTCTTTTCCTGTCCTACAGGCCGCGGGTCAGGCTCACGCGCAGCCTGCCCAGCCTGTCTTGAATGGTGTTGTCATAGCGCCTGCCGTCCATCTCCACGCGAACGCCGCCGATGACCGCCGGGTCAACGGTCTCCATCAGGGCGACCTGCTTGCCGGAGATCTTCGACAGCCTGGCCCGCAGCGCGGCGCGCTCCTCATCCGTGAGGGCCACGGCGCTGGTCACGCTGGCCTCCACGATGCCGTAATCCTCATTGTAGCGCTGATGGAACCAGTCGCAGCACAGCGGGAAGGCCTCGAAATGTTCCTTCTGGATCAGCAGCTTCATAAAGTTGGTGACATAGGGGTGCACATGGCCGCCAAAGGTGTCTTCCACGACCTTCAGCCGGTTCGACCGCTCCACGGCGCGCGAAGTGAGCAGGCGGATGAAGTCCGGCTCCTGCCTGAGCAGGGCCCGGATGTCATTCAGCTGCTCGTGCAGCATCGGGCGAAGATCCTCGTCCCGGGCCAGCTCGTACATTGCCTCGCCGTATTCCCTCGCCAGGTTCGTCACGACGCTTCACCTGCGCTTTTGATAAACTCTTCCACAAGCTCTCGATGGTCGTCGGGATTGATCTCCCGCTCCACCATGCGGCCCGCGATGTCCGCGGCCATGCCGGAGATTTCGCCCATCAGCTCGGAATAGGCCTTGCGCTTCTCCTGCTCGATCTCGCTCTCCGCCTTTTGCTTCATATGGGTGGCCTCGGTGCGGGCTTCCTCCACGATGGCGTCGCCGCGCTTCTGGGCGGTGTCCACGGCGTTCTTGACCAGCCGGTCCGCCTCCTCGCGGGCATTGCTCATGCGCTGGGTATACTCCTGCTTCATCTGGTCGGCGTCCTCTTTGGCCTTGTCGGCGGCGTTATAAATACCGTCGATCTCCTCCTGGCGCTTGTCCAGCACGGCCATGACGCGCTTCCACAGGAACTTCTTCACCAGCAGAAACAGGATCAGCAGGTTGCAGATCTGGAAGATGATCGTCCAGGCGTCTATCGAGATAAACTCCAATGTTTTCACTTTGCTTCCTCCCGGAAAGGATTTTCCTGCGCGAAGGATTAAAGCTTGCCGATGAAGGGATTGGCGAACATCAGAAGCAGGGCGACGATGAAGCCGTAGATACCGGTGGTCTCGGCCACGGCGCAGCCCAGCAGCATGGTGGACTGAACAGTGCCCTTGCACTCGGGCTGGCGGCCGATGGCTTCGCAGGCCTTGCCGACGGCGTAGCCTTCACCAATACCAGGGCCGATACCGGCGATCATGGCCAGGCCGGCGCCGATTGCGGAAGAACCCATGACGATTGCTTTGGTCCACAGTTGCTCATTCATTGAAATAACCTCCCAAGATTATGATGCTTGATTCTATGTTCAATCCTCCGCTGCTGAGCTGATGTTCATCATCATCAGCATGCAGAAGATAAACGCCTGAAGGAGACTGGAGAATACGTCGAAGTAGATCGAGAACACCGCCGGGATGCCCACCTGTAACAGCGGAATCGGGCCGAATATCTGCCCAAGCACGCCGGGCAGCTTCGAGAAGATCGCGAAGGACAGGTTCGCCAGCGCCCAGCGCAGAAGGCCCATGATGACCGTGCCCGAGGCGATGTTGCCGAAGTGACGGAAGGCCATGGACATGGGCGTGGCGATCTCGGAGATGATGTTGAAGGGCAGCAGCACAGGGATTGGCTGGAAATAGCCCTTGATATAGCCCAGCAGGCCGCCGGCGCGGAACTTGTTGTAGGTGATGAGGGCGAACACCAGCAGCGCCCAGCCCAGCAGCGTGTTCAGGTCGGAGGTGGGCGCATACATGCCCACCATGCCGGACAACGAGCCCAGCGCGGAAAGGGCCATGACCGACGCTACCAGCGGCGCGTATCCAACGCGCAGGAAGCGGTCGCCCATGTTCTCCCCCACCATCGCGTTCACCTTTTTGACGATGAACTCCGCGATGACCTGCCTCTTGGTGCGGCAGTGCACCTGCATGCCATGGGTCAGGAACAGGCACAGGCCGACGATGAGCGCCATGACGATCCAGGTATTCACCAGCGTCTCGGTGATGCGGATCTTGCTGCCCAGCAGGGAGATCTCCAGAAATACCTTTGCGCCGGTTACGGTAAACTCCTGGTTCAAGGCTCTTCACTTCCTTTGGGTGCGGAGGCAGCTCTTTTGGCCTCCATGATTTGCAATACGCGAATGACGATGCTGGGGAATATCGAGGGCAGTATGGTGGCCAGTGCATCGAAGTGGAACACCGCGATGCCCAGCACCAGCAGGCCGAACAGCGCGATCATGCGCATGTTGTAGGAAACCTTCATGCGGTTCTGCATTTGCAGGCTCATGTCGGCAATCTCCTGCTCGGAGCGCTCCTTCTCGGCCATGCGCTCGGTGATGGACTGCACCATCAGGCCCATGATAAAGAAGTTCAACACGCCCAGAGCGCCCGCGTACACGCCGCCAGCGACCACGGAAAGGCTCAGCCTCCCGATGATCGCGTAGACGATCAGCATCAGCGCCACCAGCGCCGCCACGCCCGCGGCAACCCGGGCTGTCTGCACGAGCACCGCCCTATCCGGCTTTCTCATCGAATACTCCCTCCGCCATCCGGCGGAAAACATAAAAATCCATCCATATATTTATACCGCATACCAGTGGAATTATCAAGGGGCAATGTATTAATTCTTTGCATAAGCCACCAATTATGAGCACAATTCATGAAGTTTGCTTCTTCGGGAATAACAAGATCCTTCGGCCTCGCTGCGCTTGGCACGGCATTACGGTCAATGCGCTGTAACGTCATGCCGGTCAGTATGCCTATAAAGACCGAAGGATCCATTGGCTTTTCTGTTTTTGTCAGCCGCCCAGGTAGGCCGCCTGGACTCGGTCGTCCGCCAGCACGTCCGCGGCGTCGCCGGAGATGGTGATCTTGCCGGTGCCCAGCACGTAGGCTCGGTCCGCCACGGACAGCGCCATCTGGGCGTTCTGCTCCACAAGCAGGATGGTGGTGCCGGCGTGGTGCAGCTCCTTGATGATATCGAAGATCTGCTCCACCAGGATGGGCGCCAGGCCCATGGACGGCTCGTCCAGCATCAGCAGCTTGGGCTTGCTCATCAGCGCGCGGCCCATGGCCAGCATCTGCTGCTCGCCGCCGGACAGCGTGCCCGCCACCTGCTTTTCGCGCTCCTTCAGGCGCGGGAAGCGGGTAAACACGTCCTCAAGGGACGCGGGGATCTCGTCGTTCGGGCGGGAATAGCCGCCCATCTCCAGGTTCTCGCGCACGGTCATCTGCTGGAACACGCGGCGACCCTCCGGGCACAGGGCCATGCCCAGGCCGACCACCTTACTGGCTCCGATGCCCACGACGCTCTTGCCCTCAAAGGTAATCATGCCGCTGCGGGGCCGAAGCAGGCCGGAGACGGTGTTCAGAGTGGTGGATTTGCCTGCGCCGTTGGCGCCGATCAGCGTGACGATCTCGCCCTCGCGCACCTCGAAGGAGATGCCCTTGATGGCATGGATGCTGCCGTAGTAGACGTGGATGTCGTCCACCTTCAGGAGGCTCTTTGCCTGAATCGTATCGCTCATGCCTCAGCCCTCCTTCTTCTTGCCCAGATAGGCCTCGATCACCGTGGGGTTCGCCTGGATCTCGT
This sequence comes from uncultured Eubacteriales bacterium, assembly GCA_902800625.1. GTDB lineage: Bacteria > Bacillota > Clostridia > Christensenellales > Aristaeellaceae > UBA2862. The sequence goes on from CADCFG010000001.1 coordinate 101,026, forward strand.
CGGCGGTGCCCTTTGCGATGATGCGGCCGTAGTTCAGCACGCAGATGCCCTCGCAGATGCCCATGACCAGGTTCATGTCGTGCTCGATGAGCATGATGGCGATCTGGAACTGGTCGCGGATCTTGATGATGTTGCGCATCAGTTCTTCCGTCTCGTGGGGGTTCATGCCGGCGGCGGGCTCGTCCAGCAGCAGCAGCGACGGGTTCGTCGCCAGCGCGCGCACGATCTCAAGCCGCCGCTGCGCACCGTAGGGCAGCGATCCGGCCTGCGCCCCGGCCAGGTCCTGCATGTCGAATATGCTCAGCAGCTCCAGCGCCTTTTCATGCTGGGCCTTCTCCTGCTTCCAATAGGCGGGCAGGCGGAAGATGCCGGTGAACATGCCGTACTTCACCTGGTTGTGAAGGCCGATGCGCACGTTATCCTCCACCGTCATGTTGTCAAACAGGCGGATGTTCTGGAAGGTGCGGGCGATGCCCAGCTTGTTGGCCTGGACGGTGTTCATGCCAGCGGTGTCCTTGCCGTTGACCATGATGGTTCCCATGGTGGGCTGGTACACCTTGGTCAGCAGGTTGAACACGGTGGTCTTGCCAGCGCCGTTGGGGCCGATCAGGCCGGCGATCTCGGTCTTGCCGATGATGAGGTTGAAGTCGTCCACGGCCTTCAGGCCGCCAAATTCGATGCCCAGGTGCCGCGCCTCCAGCACGGGGGTGCTGTAATAGTCGCGCTCGGGGATGATTCCGTGGCTGGGCGCGGGCACCATCTTGGTGTCCAGCATGCGCTTTTTCCGGGTGTTCTCGCTCATTCGGAAGCGCCTCCCCTCTGGGTATTGGCCGCGGTCCTTCTCGGACGGATCAGCCGGTCAAACAGCGAGCGGATGATCGGGTTGTTGGTGGCCAGCATGACCAGGATCAGCACGATGGCGTACACCAGCATGCGGTAATCGCTGAAGGCGCGCAGCAGCTCCGGCAGCACGGTCAAGAGGGTTGCGGCGATGATGCTGCCCCATATATTGCCGATGCCGCCCAGCACCACGAACACCAGCACCAGGATCGACGTGTCGAACTTGAACTTGGCCGGGTCCACGGTGGAGAAGCTCAGGCCGTACAGCGCGCCGGCCATGCCCGCCAGCACGGCGGCTGTGACGAAGGCCATCATCTTGTACTTGGTGACGTTGATGCCCATGGCCTCCGCGGCGATGCGGTTGTCCCGGGTTGCCATGATGGCGCGGCCCGAGCGGCTGTTGATCATGTTCAGCACCACGAACAACGTGAACAGGATCAGCGCGAAGCCCATCGGGAAGGTGGCCAGCTTTTCCACCACCTTCGCGCCGGCTGGGCCGTTCACCAGCAGCTTGCCCGGCAGGCTGGGATTGTTGAAGGACACGTGCAGGCGTCCGCTGTCGATGGAGAAGTAAAGGCAGTTCATCACGCTGCGGATGATCTCACCGAAGGCCAGCGTGACGATGGCCAGGTAGTCGCCGCGAAGGCGCAGCACCGGCACGCCGATCAACACGCCGGCGAGGCCCGCGAACACGCCGCCCGACAGCATGGACAGGATCAGGCGCACGATGGCGCTTTCAATGTGCAGGCCCTCCAGCAGCCAAGCGGAGATGATGGCCCCGGAATACGCGCCCACGCTCATGAAACCGGCGTGGCCCAGGCTCAGTTCACCGGAGATGCCCACCACCAGGTTCAGCGACACCGCCATGACGATGTACACGCAGATGGGGATCATCTGGCCCTTCAGGGAGCGGGACATCGTGCCGGCGTTGAGCGACAGCTGGCAGACGATAAAGGCAACGATGACGATGCCGTAGGCGATGATGTTGTTGACCGTGCTCTTTTTCAGCTTCATGGCGCTCACCTCACACTTTCTCGCGCATCGGCTTGCCCAGCAGGCCAGCCGGCTTGAACAGCAGCACGACGATCAGCACGGCGAAAACGATGGCGTCACCCAGCTCGGTGGAAATGTAGGCCTTGCCAAGGATCTCGATGATGCCCAGCAGCAATCCGCCGATCATCGCGCCGGGGATGGAGCCGATGCCGCCGAACACCGCCGCGGTAAAGGCCTTGATGCCCGGCATGGAGCCGGTGGTGGGCTGCAGCGTGGGATAGGCCGAACAGAGCAGCACGCCGGCGATGGCCGCCAGGGCCGAGCCGATGGCAAAGGTGACGGAGATGGTACGGTTCACATTGATGCCCATCAACTCCGCCGCGCCCTTGTCCTCGGACACCGCGCGCATGGCCTTGCCCATCTTGGTCTTGCCCGTGAAGGCCGTCAGGCCCAGCATGATGACGATGTTGGCCACAATGGTGATGATGGCCTGGCTGGTGATGACCAGGTCGCCGCCAAACAGCCGGATCGAGCCAAAGTCCAGCACCGTGGGGAACACCTTGGGGTTGGGACTCCAGATCAGCAGCGCCGAGTTCTGCAGCAGATAGCTGACGCCGATGGCCGTGATCAGCACCGCCAGCTTGCTGGCCTGGCGCAGGGGCCGGTAGGCCAGGCCCTCGATGATGATTCCCAGCACCGTGCAGACCGCCATGGCGCACAGAATCGCCACCAGGGGCGGCAGCGCGAGATAGGATATGGCGCAGAAGGCGATGTAGGCGCCTACCATGATGACGTCGCCGTGGGCGAAGTTCAGCATCTTGGCGATGCCGTAGACCATCGTGTATCCCAGGGCGATGATGGCATAGACGCTTCCCAGGCTGATTCCGTTGATCAGAAATCGCAGGAATGATACCATTTGTTCCAACTCCTCGTTATCGTGATTCAAGGTAACCCACGTTTGCCAGCCCGTGCGCGTTGGCAAGCGTTGGCTACCTCCCGGCGATATAAACCGGTATACCGCCCCCGCGAAAGCGCGAGGGCGGGTAGTGGATTGAATTGGGTTATCGCTTAGTCGTTGAAGCCCACATAGGCGCCGTTCTCGATGACGACGGCGCGGGGGGTCTTGGTGACGGCGCCGCTCTCGTCCCAGCTCATGGAGCCGGTCAGGCCCTCGATCTGGAAGTCGCCAGTGAACTGCTCGATCAGCTTTTCACAGGCCTCGTCATAGGCGGTGGTTCCGTCGATGCCGGCGTTGACTGAAGCGTTGTACAGGGCGTACACGGCGTCGTAGCAGTCAGCGGCGAACTGGTTGGGGATCTCGCCGGTCAGCTCCTTGTAGCTGGCCACGAAGGTCTGGGTGCGCTCGTCCTCGGCATCCGCGGAGAAGGGGGTCAGCATGAACACGCCCTCGGCCAGGGAGGTGTCGAAGCCTTCCAGGGTCAGGATGCCATCCATGCCGTCCACGCCGAAGAACACGGGCGCGTAATCAATGCTCTTGGCGGTGGCTAGGATCAGGGAAGCGGGCTCATAGTAGATGGGCAGGAACACCAGCTCGGCGCCGTTGGCCTTGGCGTCGTTCACCTGCACGCTGAAGTCCACCTCGCCGTCCTTGAAAGCCTGCTCGGAGACGATCTCAAGATTCAGGTTTGCGGCCTCGGCCTTGAAGGTTTCATAGATGCCCATGGAGTAGGGATCGGAATTGTTGTAGATGATGGCGATCTTGGTGGCCAGCTTGTGCTCAGCGATGAACTGGGCGGAAGCGGTGCCCTGGTTGGGGTCGGTGAAGCACACCTGGAACACGTTGTCCTTGCCGTCGATGACGTCCACGGAGGACGCGGACGGGGTCAGCATGAACACGCGCTCTTCGTTGGCCACGGCGCCCACTTCGATGCAGGGCTTGGTGGTGGTGGTGCCGGCGATCATCTGGGCACCGTCCTCCATCACCTTGTTGTAGGCGTTCTTGGACTTTTCGGCGTCGTGCTCGTCGTCCTCCTCGAGCAGCTTGATCTGCATGCCGCCCAGGGCATTGATCTCAGCCGCGGCGACTTCCGCGCCGTACTTGCAGGCGTTGCCGTAGATGGCCGCGCCGCCGGTGAACGGGCCGATGACGCCGATCTTCAGGGGCTCGTCTTCCGCCATGGCGGCGGCGCACAGGCCGACGACCATCACGAGGGCGAGAATCATAGCGACGATTGCCTTGTTGAACTTCATGATTGATTCCTCCCAAATAGATTCGCTATGCACAGCAAATGCACATATCGTTAAAGGATACTATACAATTACATCATTTTATTGTCAAGCGCTGGCGGCGTGCATTTTCGAGTATTTTACGTTATTTCTTATTTGAAGCCGAAAACATGGTTTCTTGCATTTTTTTAATGGTTTTGAATGTAATATGGGCAAAATATGATTTATGCGGCCTTCCGCATTTCTTTTTCGAGCGATACAGCGTGAAAAAGCCGGCTGAAAAATGCATAAAAATACGGTCTCCGCGCCCGACCTGGTCTTTGACCCCACACTCGCCTGCCGGCGCTTTCGCTCCTAAGGACTTTGCCTCCCCACTACTAACGCTCTCGACATACCGTCAGACGGTCACATCGGCAGGACTTACTTCTAAGCCGCACCATGCTCACCGGAATTTTCCCGGCTTACGTGGATCGTTTCGCCTGCGACTGGCATCGACTTTCAACCACGGACACGCGGAAACCGCACGATCATTATATTTGATTTTCAGGCTCCCGTCAAGTGATATAGACCTCAATTCAGGCTGGCAGAATCTTCGCTTCGATCAGAATGACAGTCCTGTAAGGCAATCTCATATTATCCTGAGCGAAGCATAGGGCCATTATGCCATCAGGGCGTCACAGGATCCCCTCGCAGTATGGCGTAGCGGGCCGAGTCCACCACGCCACGGTTATTCAGGCCGCCCTGGCGGGAGACGCCCTCGAAGGTCATGCCGATCTTCTGCATCACCCGACCGGACTTCGGATTGTCCACGTCGTGGTTGGCGCAAACCCGGTTGAAGCCCACTTCAAACAGGTATTTCACCACGGAGCGTGCGGCTTCGGGCATATAGCCCATCCCCCACCACGCCTTGCCCATGCACCAGCCCAGCTCGGCCTCGGCCACGGGCTCGATGACGCGCACGGCGGCGATGTCGCCGATCACCTCGCCGGTTTCCCTGAGTTCAAGGGCCCAATGATAATAGTCGGGCTGCTCATAGCGCTTCATCCAGTCGCCGATCACCCAGCGCGTCACGTCCACGCTTTCGTGGGGCGGCCAGGTCAGGTACTCCGTCACAGCCGGGTCGCTGGCCCAGTTTTTGAACATCACCGGCGCGTCGTCCAGCGTATAGCGCCGCAGGATCAGCCGCTCGGTCTCGATGGTGCGGGTGCCGGTGTGGTTGATTTCAAACCTCTGCATAGACAAGCCCCATTACTTCGTCCCGCCGTAGCTGCCGCGGGTGTCGGCAAACACCGCCGCGCCGCCGGTCTTGCGCCGGGACACGGCCACCCGCTTCATCAGCTCGTCGCGGTACAGCGCCTCGTCGATGGGCAGCTCCACCTTCATGCCAAGGAACGCGGACAGGTGCATGGCGTTGGACAGCATCAGTCCGTTCACGCCCTCCTCGCCCCGGGCCACCAGCGGCTCGCCACGCAGGATCGCCCCGCCCCAGGCGTTCAGCACGCCCGCGTGCTGCGGGTTCAGGCCGTCGGTCTCAACTACCACTTCCTTGGCGGGCATCGTGGCGAAGGGCGCCCGATTCGTCCGCGTCCACTCCGGCTCGGACACGTCGTATTCCAGCATGGACAGCGCGTCGTCCTCCACGATGAACCGCGCCCTGTCCATCTGGATCTCCAGCCGGTTGGTGCCGTGGGCGTCGCCGGTGCTGGCGATGAACACGCCGCTGGCGCCGTTTTCGTACTCCATGTAGGCAGTCACGTCGTCCTCCACCTCGATGTCGTGCCACTGGCCAAAGCGCATGTGGGCCTGCACCGACTTCGGCATGCCGCAGATCCACTGCCAAAGGTCCAGCTGGTGGGGGCACTGGTTCAGCAGCACGCCGCCGCCCTCGCCCGCCCAGGTGGCCCGCCAGTCGCCGGAATCATAGTAGCACTGGGGCCTGTACCAATGGGTGACGATCCAGTTCGCCCGGCGCATCCGGCCGTACTTGCCGCTGTGCACCAGCTCCCGCAGCTTGCGATATACGCAGTTGGTGCGCTGGTTGAACATCATGCCGAACACCACCTCCGGGTGCCTGGCGGCGGCATCGTTCATCTCGCGCACCTGCGCGGTATACACCCCGGCGGGCTTCTCCACCATCACGTGGACGCCCTTTTCCATGCACTGTATGGCCAGCGACGGGTGGTCGTAATGGGGCACGGCGATGATGCACGCCTCCACCATGCCGCTGTCCAGCAATGAAGCGGCGTCCGGGAAGGTGGCCAAATCGCCCGAGAGATTCTCCACCGCCCACTTAAGTCTGTCAGGATTGGTGTCCGCCACGGCCACCAGCTCAAAATCCGGGCACTTGCCCTCCAGCACGCTGCGCGCGTGGCCGGAGCCCATGTTCCCAATGCCGATGATGCCCAGTTTGATCTTCCTCATCGCTCGCTCTCCCCTTCCAGGATCTCCCGAAGCGCCTTGGCCGCGGCATCGAAGGCCTCATCCGCGCTGGAGTAGCAGAAGGTGCCCCGGCGGCGTCCGTCCCGCTCCAGGGCGTCCAACCCCTGGAACACGGTCAAATGCGGCTCCAGCGTCAGCGCCGCGCCGCCGTGGTTCACGTAATCCGTCACGATCCCGGCCACGTTGCCCACGCCCTTGCCCGCCGGGACCACGCTGCCGTCCGCCAGCGCGTCCTTGACGTGCAGGTAGTGGGTGCGGTCCTTCAAGAGCGCCCAGGCTTCAAGGGTGTCCTGGCCGCACTGCACGAAGTTGGCCGGGTCGAACACGCCCGCAAGCGCCGGGACATTCTCCAGGATGTCCGCACAGCGGGCGGCGTTGTCGCCGTAGATGCCCTTTTCGTTCTCGTGGCACAGCAGGACGCCGGAGCCCTCCGCAGCCTCCGCCATGCGGGTCAGCCGCTCAAGCACCTCGTCGCGGTAAATGGCCGGATCCTCCCCCCGTGGGATGTAGAAGGAGAATATGCGCAGGTGCTTCGCGTCCAGCTCATGGGCCACGTCCAGCGTGTGCTTTAGGACGTCCATGTGCCTGTTGAAGTCGTCCTTCACGATGTCAATCTTGCCGATGGGCGAGCCCACCGACCAGGTCGCAAGCCCGTTGTCCGCAAGGCGTTTTTTGACCTCCCGGGCCTTTTCGAGGCTGATATCGGACACGTTCTGCCCGTCCACGCTGCGAATCTCCAGCCCCTGCATATGGTTTCTAAGCATGGCCGCGATTTGTCCGCCGAGGCTGGCGCTGGCCTCGTCCGCGAATGCGTAAATCCCAGGCATATCCATCTCTCCTTTACTCCAGTGTGAAGCTGAGCAGCGATGTGCCGCCCCGCCCGTGATACGTGAAATACAGCGCGTGCACGCCGTCCGGCAGCGCCACGTCCGCGGCGGTGTCCCGCCAGTTGGCGCTGTGGGGCACGGGCACGCGGCCCAGCTCCTCGCCGTCCCAGGCGGTCTTGACGGAGAAGTATCCGGTGGCGTAGCCCCGGATGCGCAGGGTGATGCGCCCGACGTCCTTGAAGTCGAAGTACTTGAAGCCGCAGGTGGCGCCCTCCATCATGTTCACGATATAACCCGGCTCGTGATCGTCGTCCCGGCCATCCTGTGTGAGTATGGGAAAGCGTCCGTCCAGCCAGAGGGGGCTCGCCGGCCCGCCGGTGTACATGTGATCTTCGCCGGTGAACAGGTTGCAGGCGATGTGGGCCGGATAGGTGCCCTTTCCTTCCAGCGGGCCGCCGTTCAGGCCGCAGGAGGTCATCTCCGCCTGGTCGAACGTGCCGTCCGGGTTCATGTGGATCGGCTCGGCCATGGCCTGGCGGGAGAAGTTGGTGCCGTTGGTGTGGCGGTGGTAGAAGATGTAATACTTGCCGTTGATCTGCACCAGTCCGCCGTGGTTATTGGCGCAGTACAGCATGGGCTTGTCGGCGGGCTTGTAGGTGTCGATGTGCAGATCGCAGTTGCTCACCAGCACGCCCTTGTACTCGAAGCCGCCGTCGGGCCTGTCGCTCATGGCATAGCACAGCTCATGGCCCACGATGGAGGAATACACGAAGTAATAGATATCGCCAAACTTGCGGATGGAGGACGCCTCGAAGAACTCGTGGCCCTCGTAGCCGCTGCCCTTGGCATAGGGGTGGCTGGGCAGCAGGGTCTTCGGCCCCTCGAGGACCGTCAGCATGTCCCTGTCCAGCCGCGTGACCATGGGGCCGTGGCGGGACAGGTCGCCCGGGGCGCAGAAGCCGGTGTAGAGCCAGGTGCTCTCCCCCTCCGTGAGCACGCCGGGATCGAACTGCGGCTCGTCCCCCTCGCGCTCGCCCAGGCGGGTGCCGTCCGGGTAGCGCACGTAGCCCAGGAACTCATACTTCCCGGCGGGGGTGTCGCACACTGCTACGGAGACATAGCAGAACTTGTCGATCACGTAGTAAAGGTAATACCGCCCATCCGGCCCGCGGGTGACGTCCGGCGCGTAGAGGCAGCCGTCGCCGTCGCGGTTGTCCGGGTCGTCGGTCTTTTTAAAGATCACGCCCTCATATCGCCAATCGGCCAGGTTGTCCACGGGCGCCGACCAGCATACATAGTCGTTCAGGCAATAGGCATGGCCGCGGAAGCGGTCGTGGGAGCCGTAGACGTACACCCGGCCGTCGAACACGTGGGGCTCGCCGTCGGGAACGTACTCCCAGCTGGGCAGATAGGGATTGAAGGCTTGCATGGCGGTTCCTCCTGTATGGTCGGTTTGGTTGGGGCGTGATGCGCCGGGCGCCGGCTTTCTGTCGGGCGGGCGGCGTTGCGCCGTCTGCCCCGCCCTCCCAAAGGGGGAAGGGTTTTGCAATGGCTTCCCCTTGAGGGGAAGCTGTCTCGGAAGGGGGGAAGGTTTTTTGCGATGGCTTCCCCTTGAGGGGAAACCGTCTCGGAAGGGGAAGGTTTTTTTCGATGGCTTCCCCTTGAGGCGAAGCTGTCTCTGAAGGGGGAAGGTTTTTTACAACGGCTTCCCCTTGAGGGGAAGCTGTCTCGGAGCAAAGCGGAGAGACTGATGAGGTGTCTCCATTGGGTTTTGTGCGTCCATACCGATTAAGGTACTTGTCGGAACGGGGCCACCTCATCAGTCAGACATTCGTCTGACAGCTTCCCCTCAAGGGGAAGCCTTTTGAGCCGCCTATCGCCGGATGAACCGTTCGTCCCGAGGCTCGTCGTCGATGGCGGTGAAGCGCTCCACGGTCATGTGCAGGTCGTACTTTTCGCGCAGGGCGGCGATTTTCGCCATCATGGGCGAGGCGTGGTGGGCGTCGATGGCGGCCTGGTCGCGCCAGCTGTCGATGAGCAGTACGGTTTCCGGGTCGTCCATGCTTATGAAATACTCATAGCGCAGGTTTCCGTCCTCGGCGCGGATGGCCGCCACGGTACCGCTTTGCGTCATCTCCCCGGCGAAAGCCCGGGCGCTGCCATTTTCGCCGGTATAGCGCAGGTTGACCGTAATCATGCCGCACACCTCTCTTTTCTTTATAACATTATATACCCAAACCCGCCCGGGGGCAAGGGCAATGGCACAAAATGAGGATGCAGATTCTTCGACTTCGGCTCCGCCTCCGCTCAGAATGACAGGAAAGCCTGACCATTATCCTAAACGAAGGAAGCAAAGCCAAAGGGCTCTGGCCTATCCATCTTCTGAATGGCATTGGAAGGTACAGGCTGAATTGCCGCCAGGGCCTCTCATAAAACGCAATAAAAGAGCCCAGGCCATCCCGGGGCCTGGGCTGTGGGGAAAGACGGTAGGACCGTCATTGTACTTAGCTAATAGTAACCTTCATATTGGTAGTATCGGCAATGACAGACCAACTCGAACCACTAGTCTTCGCAGTCACTTCAATACCTGAGCCATCAATGCCATCAGAAATACTGATCTTCTCAGCTTCTCCACCAGGAGCACTCTGCCACTTTGCCTGAGCCTGCTTAGCATTAACAGTGGTGGCGGTAGGAGTGGCTTTGCCATCCCATGTAAGCAGCCATGTCATCTGCTCGGCATAAGCGCTGCGCAGGTTGGCCTGGTCAGTCGCTTCACGGCTCTTCTCCAGCTGGGTAGTGAACACCGGGATCGCGATCGCCACCAGCACGGCGATGATCGCGACGACGATCAGCAGCTCGGCCAGGGTAAAGCCCTTCTTGTTGTTCTTCTTCATTGAGAACTCTCCTTTCAGATACGTATCTGGGATATTTGAGACGCGCGCGTCTCAACGGACTTCCGGACAGACTAAACCGGTTCATCTGCCCGAAACGCTCTATTTCCAGGCCGCCGGGACGGCCTATGAAACCACGGTCGGCGTATGCCCACGACATTCTATGACGCGCGGGCCTCCGGCTTTCTTGTTCTATTGGTCGCCGGAGTGATCTCATAGGGAGATTATATACCATTTGTCATATAATGTCAAGCAAAAAGTTAAACGAAAACGCATTTATTTACAAATATTTGTAACTGAGGGGCGGAGTGGATATGGCATATGACCTCCCCAGTCACGCTCCGCGCGACAGCTCCCTCGGGGACGGGCCTTTGGGGGCGCGAAGTTCGTCCGACACCTCATCCGGCGCTTCGCGCCACCTTCCCCTCAAGGGGAAGGCTTTGGGGATGGACGGCATTCGAGGGAGATGGCTTTGCGTGGCTAACACCTCATCCGACACCTCATCCGGCGCTACGCGCCACCTTCCCCTCGAGGGGAAGGCTTTGGGAAAGCGGCAGAGGTATGGCTTCCCCTTGAGGGGAAGCTGTCGCCGTCAGGCGACTGATGAGGTGGGCATACCATTATTAATTATAGATACTTCATAATATCCGCGCACACACTTTCGAAATGCCGATTCACTTCCAGATTTGAATACCGCAACACGCGAAGTCCAAGTCCGGAAAGATATTCGTCGCGCACCCTGTCCGCAGCCGCCCCGTCATCCTCGTAGTGCTGGGAACCATCCAGTTCAACCACCAAATTCGCCGTGGCACAGTAAAATCCACGATATAGGCTCCTAACACCTTTTGCCGATTAAAGCGTACAGGAAGCGGCTTCAAGAAATCATACCAGAGATGGCGCTCTTCCCTGGTCATCTCACGCCGTAGCTTTTGGGCGAAAGGACGGAGCGCTGGGTTGTGGGTCTGATTCACGTGCAACACCTCCGGGGCGGTTTATGTTGCCTCGTCCAACACCTCATCCGGCGCTTCGTGCCACCTTCCCCTCGAGGGGAAGGCTTTGGGGATGGACGGCATTCGAGGGGAATGGCTTTGTTGGAAATACAAAAGGAGGCGGGCAAGCCGCCTCCATGTTGGGGTTTATTCGATGGGCACCTCGTCGCTCAACAGGTCGGCCAGCACCTTCTCCTTGACGGCGGAGGCGTTGGTCTCGCGGATCTTCTGGCGCAGGGGCAGCACGCTGCGCGGGGAGACGGACAGCTCGTCGATGCCGATGGAGAGGAAGGTCTCCGTCAGGGCCAGGTCCGCGCCCAGCTCGCCGCAGATGCCCACCCAGACGCCGTTCTTGTGGGCGTTGTCGCACACCATCTTCAAAAGTCGCAGCACGGCCGGATGGTGGGGGTTGAAGAAGCGGCCCAGGTCATTGTTCTGGCGGTCGCAGGCCAGGGTGTACTGGGTCAGGTCGTTGGTGCCGCAGGAGAAGAAGTCCACCAGCTTGGCCAGGCGGTCGCTCATCACCGCGGCGGCGGGGGTCTCGATCATGATGCCGATCTGCACGTCTGGGCTGTAGGGCTTGCCCTCGGCGTCCAGCTCCTTCTTCACGATGTCGCACATCTTCTTGGCTTCCTTGACCTCCCAGACGGACGTGACCATCGGGAACATGATGCCCAGATGACCGTAGGCGGAGGCGCGATAGAGGGCGCGCAGCTGGGTCTTGAAGATCTCCGGCCGGTTCAGGCAGATGCGCAGCGCGCGGTTGCCCAGGGCCGGGTTCTCCTCCTTGGGCATGTTGAAGTAGTCGATCTGCTTGTCCGCGCCGATGTCCAGCGTGCGGATGACGACTTCCTTGTCGCCCATGTCGGACAGCACCTGCTTATAGGCCTCGAACTGGTAGTCCTCGGTGGGATAGTCGTCGCAGTTCAGGTACAGGAATTCGGAGCGGAACAGGCCCACGCCGCCACCGTCGTTGGCCAGCACCATGGACACATCCTCGGGATTGCCGATGTTGCAGAACACCTTGATCTTCTGGCCGTCCTTGGTGACGTTCTCCTGGCCCTTCAGCTGCTCCAGCAGCTTGCGCTGGCGCAGCTGCTCCTCGCGCTTGGCCTTCATCACGTTGCGGGTGGCCTCGTCGGCGTCCACCACGATGCTGCCGGTGGAGCCGTCCACGATCACCTCGCGGCCAGCGAACTCCGCCTTCAGCTGCTTGCCCACGCCGATGATGGCGGGGATGCCCATGGTGCGCGCCAGGATGGCGGTGTGGCTGGAGCCGCTGCCGCCCTCGGTGACAAAGCCCAGGATCTTGGCCTTGTCCAGCTGCACGGTCTCGCTGGGGGCCAGGTCGTCCGCGGCCAGTATGACGGGCACGTCGGAATCGATGCCGCCCTGCACCACGCCTGTGAGGATGCCAACGATGCGGCCGGACACGTCCTTCACGTCCGCGGCGCGGGCCTGCATGTAGGTGTCGTCCATCTGGGCGAACATCTCGGCAAACTGCTCTGCGGTGTCGGTGACGGCGGCCTCGGCGTTCAGCTTCTCCTCCTTGATGAGGTTCTCGATGGACTCCACATAGTCGTCGTCCTCGCACATCATCTGGTGGGTCTCGAACAGTATGGCGGCCTCCTCGCCGGCCTCCGCCAAAGCCTTGTCATACAGCTGGCCAAGCTGCTCGATGGCCTTTTGCTGGGCGACCTTGAAGCGATCCCACTCGGCGGCGGTGTCCTCCACCTGATAGCGGCGGATGGCGCTGGTCGTGCGCTGATAGAAATAGAGCGGCCCCATGGCCACGCCGGTGGATACGCCCTTGCCCTGGATAGAAATCATATTCTCATTCCCCTTTCACAATTTTATCGATGTGGATAATTAGGAATTAGGAATGAGGAATGAGGAATTCTGGAGGAAATCCTTACGGATTGATTTTGATCGATCCGGCCAAACGGACATCACGCCATTCAGTCGCTATTCAATCAAGACAAATTCCGGCAGGAATTTTACCTCAATTCCTCATTCCTCATTCCCCATTCCTCATTTATTCAGCGCCGTACTCCACGCCGTCCAGGTCGTCGGAGTTGGTCAGCAGCACGGCCACAGTGTCGCTGTAGCCAGCGGCCTTGATCTTCTCGCGGCTGAAGCGGATCAGCGGCTGGCCGGCCTTCACCTGGTCGCCCTCATGCACGAGGCACTCAAAGCCGTCGCCGTTCATGGCCACGGTGTCCACGCCCACGTGGATCAGCAGTTCCATGTCATTGGCGGAAACGCCCACCGCGTGCTTGCTGTCGGCCACGGAGCTGATCTCGCCGTCAAAGGGCGCGACCACGACCTCGCCGGTGGGCTGCACGCCCACGCCCACGCCCAGCACGCCGCTGGCGAAGGTATCATCGGGAATCTGGTCGTAGGGGATCACGGTGCCCTCAACGGGCTGCAGCACCGCGCCGTTGGCGCAGCGGATGACGCTGGTGGTCGGGGGCACGATGGCAGCCGGAGCCGAAGCCGGGACAGCCGCAGCAGGGACCGCCTTCGGGGCGTCCTCCTTCCAGATCACCGTGGTCAGCGCAAAGGCCACGCCCGCGGCGATCAGCAGCTCAACCAGGTACAGCGGCACGTTGTTCACGGCGGGGATGGCGGGGATGCCTGTGACGCCGTAGACGGGCGCGCCCAGCTTGAACAGGCTGCCAAACAGGGAGCCCGCCGCGCCGCCGATCATGCCGCAGATAAAGGGCTTCATGAAGCGGAAGTTGATACCGAAGATGGCAGGCTCGGTGATGCCCAGGGACGCGGACAGCGACGAGGGCAGCGCCACGGACTTGGTCTTCTGGTTCTTCACCTTCAGCGCGACAGCCAGGCAGGCGCCGAACTGGGCGAAGTTGGCAGCGGAGGCGATGGGCATCCAGGTGTTCAGGCCAGTCTGAGCGATCATGCCTGCCTCAATGACGTTATACATGTGGTGCAGGCCCATGACCACGGTCCAGGGATAGATGGCGCCCATGACCACGGAGCCGATCAGTGAGCCGGCCAGCCACTTCGCGCCGGTCAGCACCCAGTTCTCAAGCACGGAGAACACCGGGCCGATGATGGTGAAGGTGACGAAGGAAGTGACCAGAACCGTCACCAGCGGGGTGACGAACAGGTCGATCATCTCGGGGACCTTCTTGTGCAGCCACTTTTCGACCACGCTCATCAACAGCACGGCCAGTATGACCGGGATGACGTGGCCCTGGTAGCCCACTTGTTGGACGTTAAAGAAGAATAAGTGCCATGTTGGTATCTCTCCGGCGGCGTAATTGCCGACGGTCCAGGCGTTGATCAAGGCGGGATGGACCATCATCAGGCCGATGACCGCGCCCAGGAAGATGTTGCCGCCGAACACGCGGGCGGCGGAGATGGCCACCAGAACCGGCAGCAGCGCGAAGGCGGTGTTGGCCACCAGGTCCAGGAAGGCATACCAGTCGCTGGTGCCGAAGGCGGGCCAGAACTTCGGGATGGCTTCGACGATACCCATCATCAGGCCGGATGCCACGATGGCGGGCAGGATGGGCACGAACACATCGCCCGGGGTCTTCAGGACCTTCTTCCACCAGGGCATCTTGCTGGCCGCGGCGGCCTTCACGTCGGCCTTGCTGGCCGCGGAAGCGCCGGTGACGGACAGGAATTCATCGTAGACCTTGTTGACGGTGCCGGTGCCGATGATCAGCTGCAGCTGACCGTTGGATTCAAACATGCCCTTCACGCCGTCGATATTCTCCAGCACTTCCTTGTTGACCTTGCTGTTGTCGGCGATGACCAGGCGCAGTCGGGTGGCGCAGTGGGCCGCGCTGATGACGTTCGATCCCCCACCTATGTTGGCGGCGATCTCTTCAGCGCACTTGCGATAGTCCAGTGCCATAAACCTCTCCCCTTTTCTCTATTCCCGCCAACGGGCACACCTGTCCCCCGCGGTTAAGTGTATTTTACACCATTCCGGGCCCAATGTAAAGGAAAATCCGTTAAAAATGTCATCTATCGATAATACTACCGGTTCGCTGCTTTGTTTCGCATCTATAATATATGCAATATGTTGGCATTATTGCGCTTCGGAAAATTGCGATGGATTTTTCCAGCGATTCATGGTATGATGATATAAACCGATACGGGAGGTGTGCCTTTATGAAGGAATGGACGCGCGAGGAGCGCTATCGCGTATTGCAGGGGCCTGAGGACATCCGCGAGCTGTACGACCGGATCCGGACATCGGCCTACCGGCAGCTGTATCACGTACAGCCCATCACCGGACTGTCCAGTGACCCCAACGGCTTCGCGCTGCACAAGGGCACCTGGCACCTGTGCTATCAGTGGTGCCCCTGGGGCGCGGTGCACGGGCTGAAGTACTGGTACCACGTGACCAGTCCCGACCTGCTGCACTGGAAAAATGAAGGCATCGGCCTGGCCCCCGACCGGGATTACGACAACCGGGGAACACACTCCGGCAGCGCCATCTCAAGCGGCGACGACCTGGTGTTCTTCTATACCGGCAACCACCGGGACGAGGACTGGACGCGCACGCCCTATACCTGCGCCGCCGTGCTGGGCGAGGACGGTCGGCCGGTGAAGCTGGACGCGCCGCTGTTCGGGCCCAGGGACGACCACAGCGAGCACCAGAGGGATCCGAAGGTGGTCTACAACGCGGACAACCAGACCTATTATATCTTCATCGGCGCGCAGACGCTGGACAAGCGGGGCTGCGTGATGGTGTACCGCTCGAAGGAGCTGCTAAAGGGCTGGGAGTACGCCGGGCAGCTGAACGTGCCGGGCTACGAGGCCTTCGCCGGCATGTGGGAGTGCCCGTATATCACAAGCATCGGCGGGCAGGACGTGCTGATCTTCTCGCCCCAGTACACCAAGCTCCCAGGCCGCGGCGAGAGCACCAACCACAACGTCTACCTGATCGGAAAGATGGATTACGACGCGCTGACCTTCACGCCGGACGGACCTTATCGCTACCTTGACTACGGCTTCGACTTCTACGCCGCCCAGGGCGCGTTCATCTCCAGGGCCGACGGCGGTGCGGACAAGGGCATACTGATCGGCTGGATCGGCCTGCCGGACAACCACTACCCCACCGAGGAGGAGGACTGGGAGGGCAGCCTGTCCTTGCCCAGGGAACTGCGGATCGTGGACGGAAAGCTGAAGCAGACGCCCATCCCGGCGGCGCTGGCGCTGCGAGGGAAGGAGATCGAGGCCAGCGGTGCCCTGCCCGCGGCCTGCTATATGGAGGTCAGCTGCCCAGAAGGGGACTTCGATCTGAACCTGTACACGAAGGCGGACGGCTCCGGCGGCCTGAGGATGCGCTGCGACGCGGCGCGCAGGGTCGTCACCGTTGACAAGCGGGGACTTGACAAGCGGTTCAATCAGGCTGTGGGCGAGGTGCTGGAGATGCCGCTGGAAGCGCCGCTTGAAAAGCTGCAGATCTTCATCGACCGCAGCAGCACCGAGATCTTCGTGGGCGACGGCGAGGCCGTATTCACCGCGCACACCTACCCCACCGAGGGCGAGTTCCACTATGCCGCCGGCCCGGGCGTGGGCGTGCGGCTCTGGGAAATGCATAAGTCCGTGACGGACGAATTCGTGGTGTAATGCTCGATCATAAGGACGACAGATCCTTCGACGCCTCTCAGAATGACATTGGTTCTCCGCTCTGTCGATCTGAGCGGGGTTGTGACGAAGTCGAAACGCAGTCGAAGAATCCGTCGACCTCAACCGCGAAATACATCCGTTTAAATATCCATTGGGAGGTTTCCACTATGAAAAAAGTCTTTGCCAGCGACTTTGACGGAACGCTGTACTTCTACAAGGCGGACGTGAAGCTGCCGCCGGAAAACGTGGAAAAGATATGCCAGTACCAGGCCGCGGGGCACCTGTTCGGCCTTTGCACCGGCAGGCAGGTGGGCGGCCTGACGCCGTTCATCACCGGCCTTGTGAAGCCGGACTTCTACATCACCTCCAGCGGCGCGAACATTGTGGACGCCGACATGCGGCCCATATTGAAGCGGGGCGTGGACCGCGACGTGGCGGACGCACTGGTCAGGGAATTGAACCCCCTGGGCTACCGGCTGACGCTGGACATAGAAGGCGACATCTGCGTTTTCGCGAAGATGGACTACCCCGGCAAGTACTACGTGATCACCGGCGTGGACGACGCGCCAGAGGGTCTGATCCACCAGGTGAGCGTGCACACGGAGAGCCTGGAGGACGCTGCGCGGCTGTCGGCGGACATCAACCGTCGCTTTGGCGACCGGATCGAGGCGTTCCAGAACGTGATCGAAATCGACATTGCCCCGCGAGGCTGCAGCAAGGGAAAGGGCGTGGAAGCGCTGCGTAAGTACATGCGCTCCACCTACGGGGACATCACCCTGTATGGCATCGGCGATTCCATCAACGACCTGCCGCTGCTGGAGGCCGCAGATGTGTCCTATACCTTCCCCTATGCCCCGGAAATCTGCCAAAGGAAGGCCACAAAGGTAGTGGACACCATCGTGGAGGCGCTGGAAGACAGCATGAATGATTAACGATATGGATGCACAGCCAATAATACAGAAACCTCATGACGCAAGGCGATGAGATGAGGAACAGAAGCGCGGATAGTTGAATATACGGCTGATGCTGGAACGGTACAGCGTGGAGGCGTTCGTCAGCTTCGGAGAAATGTGGTGTCCACTGCGTTCTGTATCGATCCAATCGCCGACAGCAACATGGGATACAACGCAAAGCTCTATCCGCTTTTCCTTAGAAAATGCCATAAAAAGCGCCGCCGGGATATATGTCCCGGCGGCTGTTTTCTTAATCCATCATTCAGCGGCCTGTTCCGCTTTGAGCTCGTGTTCCTTGCGCTTCAGCGCTTCCACCTCTTTCCCCTGGCGGTTCGCACCCATGCTGAGCATCACCACGACGCCCACGGCCAGCACCAGATAGAAGGTGATGAATCGCCAGGCCAGCATGCCGGAGAACAGCAGGCTGTCCTGGAAGATGCCCGCGAAGTACAGTGCGAATACGCCCTCCTGGGCCCCGGACGCTCCGGGCATGGGCGCGTAGGCCGCCGAGTTGTACAGCATCACGCTCATGGCCAGCAGCTGGCCGTAGCCGTAACCGGAGAGGCCAAGCCCCCGATAGACGAGGTACATCACGCTGTTCAGGGACACCACGCGCAGCGCGCCGATGACCAGCTGACGCGCAATCTCCGGCTTGTTGCGCTTGAGGCGCTGGGTGGCGGCATAGAACTGGTCGGCGGTGTCCAGCATCGTCTCCTCCAGCTCCGCCAGCTTCTTGATGCGCAGCTTTCCCGCCAGCGTCGCCACCAGCTTCACGGCCCAGCGCACGGGCCTGCGGGTCAGGCACAGCAGAAGCAGCAGGATGACCACCAGCACGTTGAAGCAGTAGCCGACCACCAGCACCGGAAGGCTCGGCCCCACCTGGCGGACGATGAAATCCCGGTACAGGACGCCAAGCACCGTGGTAATGACCGTCAGCGCGATCTGGAAAAACAGGTGGTGCGCCAGCTGAACCGACGTGCCGTCCCCCACGGGCACCTTTCTCTTGTACAGCTGATAGATGACCATGGGCTGGCCGCCGGAGGCGCCGGGGGTGATGTAGCAGTAGAACTCGCCCAATATGGAGATGCGGAACATGGTCAGAAGCCCCACGGAGTGTCCCATGCAGCGCAAGGCGGAGCAGGCGCTGAGGGTCTGGGCGAAGATCGCGCCGAAGGTCAGCACCACGCCAAGGCCCGCGTGCCAAAGCGGTATGCGGCCGATGGCCTCGATGGACGAAGCCAGGTCGCCGCTCTGCACCGCCAGGAACAGCACCACGCCCAGCGTTCCGACGATGAACGCGGCGTAGAGTATCTTACGGACGGCTGGCTTCACGTTTCTCACCTCGCTGGGCTTAATATTTGTATTATACTTCCTAAACATTGGAACCGTATTCAAGGAATGTTAAAATGATTGAATAATTTTAAAGGCGGGCCCATCGCAAGATGGACCCGCCATCGTCTTTGGTTTTACTCCACGGGGATCGCGATTTCCGCCGTGCCGATGCCTTCGCCGCTCACGCGAAGCACCGCCACGCCCGATTCGCGACCAGCGCGAAGCACTGCCATCGCCTTGCCGCAGTAGCTGGTGAACGCGCCCTTGGTGTAGTTTTCGTCGGTGATGGGGTTGGCCGAGCCGAAGCCCATCAGCGTCGCCGCGCCGGAGACCTCCGCCGTCAGCTTCACGGCGGCGTCCGGCACCAGGCGGCCGTCCGCGTCCACGACCTCCACCCTGACATAGCCCAGGCCGCAGCCTTCGCTGCGCAGCTTCTCCAGCTCCGGCACAAGCCGCAATGCCGCCGCGGGGCCTGTGGTCGCCAGCTTCGCCCGGGAAACCTCCCTGCCGCCGGTGTAGCTCACCGCCTCCAGCGTACCGGGGGCGTACTGGATGCGGAACAGGAAGCTCTTGGGCATGTCGTGCACGGTAGCCTCTTCCGCGCGGACACGACCGAGGCTTTTGCCGTTCAACAGGAGCTCCACTTCCTCCGCCCCACTGAACGCCAGCACGTCCACAGGCCTTCCTTCGCTGCCCGGCCAGTTCCAGCGCTGCCACACGCCCGGGAAGCCCCAGGGCGAGAGCACCTCCCGCTTGCCATACACGGCGGGGTCGTAGCTGAACAGGGCGGTCTCGTCGCTGCCGAACACGATGCGGCGATAGAAGCCCTGGGGGCGGATCAGGCCGGTGAGGTCGATGTCCGAATCGTTGGCCGCGCGCCAGGGATAGGGCGCGCCCACCTCCCATACACTGGGCACCTTTTTTACATCGGGATCGTAGTACATGGCCCGGCCGATGCCCGCTTCGCCGATGTAGTCCCAGGCCGTCCAGGTGAACTCACCGATCACCCAGGGGGTCTTCTCGATCATCGGCCAGTGTCGGCCGATCTGCACGGGATAGTTCTCCGAGCCGAGGATCACCCGCTCCGGGAACATCTTGTGATCCTGCTCGTACTTGTCCTCCAGGTAGTTGTAGCCCACCACGTCCAGGCTGTTGACGTAAGCCTCGGTGAACTTCTCCCATCGCAGGTCCGTGCTGTCCACGCTGGCGTTCTGCTGGGAGGCGGCCTCGTTCCAGAGGCGGTACTGCTCGGTCATCAGCTCGTCGTCCAGGCCGTTCCAGAAGGAGCAGACGCCGTTGGAGACCGGGCGGCTGGGATCCAGCGCGCGCACGGCCTCGGCCAGCTTCGTGGCGCGGACGTAGCCGTCGTTCATGCCCGCGCGCTCGGTGATCTCGTTGCCTATGGACCATAGGATCACGCTGGGGTGGCAGCGGTCGCGGCACACGAAGTCGCGAAGGTCCCTCTGCCAGTCGCTGTCGAAGAACTGGTTATAGTCGCCGGGCTGCTTGCCCATGCCCCAGGCGTCGAAGGCCTCGTCGAACACGTACAGGCCCAGCCGGTCGCAGGCCTCGATCAGCGCCGCGGAGGGCGGGTTGTGGGTGGTGCGGATGGCGTTGAAGCCCACTTCCTTCAGCGTACGCACCCGCCGCGCCTCGGCGTCGTAGAGGCTGACGGAGCCGATGAGGCCGTTGTCGTGGTGCACGCAGCCGCCCTTCAGCTTTACTACCCTGCCGTTGATCCGCAGGCCATGCTTCACATCCGCCTCCACGGTGCGGATGCCGAACAGCACGCTCTCCTCGTCCACGGTGGGTTCGGCAGTCGGGATGATGTGGGTCTTGTAGGTGCCCGCGTCCCGCACCTTCGCGCAGAGCCGGTAGAGGTTCGGCGTCTCGGCACTCCAGAGCTTCGGCGCGTCCACGGTCAAAGTCATGCGGGCGGTGGCCGCGTCCATGGGCGGCACCTGGACCATCGTCCGGCTCTCGCGTACGATTCCGCCGGTCGCGTCGTCGATCAGCGAGAAGGTCACCTCTGCCAGGCGGTTCTCGGAATACTCGTTCCTGATTTCCGCGGACACCTGTAGGTAGGCGGTCTCAGCGCTGCCGTCCGCCGCGTATTCGATCTTCTTCATATGCCCTGCAAGGCCCCCGAACGCCGCATGCAGCTTCGGCATGTGCAGCAGCTGGATCCCCCGGAACAGGCCCGCGCCGGAGTACCACCGGGAGTTGGGCTGCATGCTGGGGTTCAGGGTGATGACGATGGTATTCGCCTGGCCCGGGTAGATCAGCTGGGTGACGTCCACCTCGAAGGGCGAATAGCCGTAGTGGTGCAGCGCTGCCTTGGCTCCGTTCACCTCGATGGTGGCGTTCATCATCGCGCCGTCCGTCCGCAGGGCCACCCGCTCCCCCGCCCATTCAACGGGAATGTCGATCCGCTTCCAGTAGTGGGCCACGGCAGCGTTGTAGTAGCCGCTGGCCATGCCGGAAGGCGCTTGCGGGTATACGTCGCCCTCGATCATGTAGTCGTGGGGCAGGTCCACCACGCGCTCGTCCAGCTTGCCCGCCAGCCGCCTGGCATGGTCCACCAGACCGTGCCCAAAGCGCCAGCCCTGGTTAATATCTATCGTCCTCATGTTTTTGTTCTCCCTTCGCACCAAAGTGTCTGAGACCATTATACCACCAAACGCTGCGAATGGATATACCCCGTTCATACTTTGTGCGCGCAATGTATCTTTTTTCTCCGCCGAATATACCATATCCCATTTCTTGCTGTATCAGACCGAACCATGTATAATTTACGCATTCAGAAACAAATATTGTGTGGTATATTTAAAATAAATATGTTATAATGGATTTGGGTGGGTATGACCCCCAAGACGCCAACACCCCGAAGGCGAGATAAACCTGCGAGGTATCTATGTGGAATTATAGCTTTGTGTTTCCCAGCGTACTGGTGATGCTCACGCTGCTGGTGTTCTTCCTGGCGCGCCGCCGGCTGCCCATACGGATGAACCGCGTCTTCCTGGGCGTGCTGCTGGTACACCTGTGCGTGGTGCTGTTTGACATCATTTCCTCCCGGGCGGATGAAAACTATGCCCTTCATACCGCCGGGCAGCTCTATGCCCTGAACACAGCTTTCTTCATATTTTACTTGGCGCGCATCTTCTGGTTCTACCTGTTCACACTGACCATCCTGGACGCAAGGCCCGGCAGGCTGATGATGATCCTGTCCACGTTGCCCTTCGCGTTTTCGGAGCTGGTGGCGGCGTCCAGCTGCTTCACCGGGCTGGTGTTCACCATCCGGGACGGCATGTACGCCCGCGGGCCCCTGTATGACATCATCTACTTCTGCAGCTTCTTTTATTGCATCCTGTCCATCGCCATGATCCTCCTGCACGGTCGGCACATGAAGCCCACGCTCATGGCCGCGGCGCTGGGCTACAATATTGTGCTGCTGGTGGGCAACGTGGCGCGGCTGATCTTCTCCAACTACCTGATCATGGGTACCTTCTGCATGATCGCCATCCAGGTCATCTATCTGGCCTTTTTAAACCCTGATCTATACCTGACGGACCGTGGTTTCGCCTTCAACATGCGTGGCTTCCGGGCGGTGCTGGCCGAAATGCCGCAGCACCGGAGGTATCACATACTGGGCTTTATACTGCAAAACTACAGCCAGGAGCGCAGCATACTGGGCGGCGACCAGATGGACCAGGGCATTACCCAGATCAACCATTATCTGTCCCGTTCCTTCCCGGAGGCGCTGCCCTTCTACCTGCGCAGCGGGCGCTTTGTACTGCTGGGCAAGGCCAGCGCCCCCTGGGCCGCCATCCAGCGGGAGATCGCCGAGCGCTTCCAGAGCGGCTGGCCGGGCGAGAACGCGACGATCTACCTGGGCATCACCTTCGCCTCCATCACTTCCGAATCCAACCTTTCCAGCGCCGACAGGATCATATCGAACCTCACTCTGGCCTTTGAGGATATGTCCCACGCTGCGACCACATTTGGCGAGGACGCCAGCGCCAGCCTCCAGGAAATCGACCAGCAGGTAGACATCCTGCGCTCGCTGGAGCGGGCGCTGGAGCAGGACGCTGTTGAGGTGTTCCTGCAGCCGGTGGTGGACAGCCATACCGGAGGCATCGTCGCTGCGGAAGCGCTGGCCCGCATCCGCGACGACCAGGGCCGCGTCATCCCGCCGGGGCTGTTCATTCCCATTGCCGAACGCGGCGGCTTTATCAACCATCTGGGCGAGCAGGTATTCGAGAAGACTTGCGCGTTCATCAGCGGCCACGACCTGGCCGACCTTGGCCTGAGCTGGATCAACGTGAACCTGTCCCCCATCCAGTGTATGCAGCGGGATCTGGCCAAGCGCTTCGGCGAGATCCTGAAGCGGCACAACACCCCTGTCGAGAGCATCCACCTGGAGATCACGGAGCAGTCGATGGTGGATTATTCGATGCTGCAGAGGCAGATCCGCCAGCTGCAGGACGCCGGCTTCCAGTTTGTGCTGGACGACTACGGCAGCGGCTATTCCAACCTGACGCGAGTGAAGCACTATCCCTTCATCAACATCAAGCTGGACATGGAGGTGGTCTGGGACTACTTCCGGGACCGGGACAGCCTGCTGCCCACGATCATACAGGGCTTCAAGAAGATGGGCTTCTCCATCACCGCCGAGGGCATCGAGACGAAGGAGATGGCCGATGTACTCACCGGCATCGGCGCAGACTACCTGCAGGGTTACCTGTTCTCAAGGCCGCTTCCCATGGAGGAGTTCCTGGAAAAGTACGGAAAATAGATTGCGGGAATGAAAAAACGGGCGCCAAACGGCGTCCGTTTTTTCATTCTGATCGTCACCTGTCAAACGTCCGGGACACGTCCTGGAGCAGCTTGCGGATGGGCAGGTGCTGCGGGCATACCTTCTCACACTTGCCGCACCGGATGCAGTCGGAGGCCTTCCCATGGCCATTGCCAATGAGCACGCTGCTGTAATAAAAACCGGTGTTCCAGTTGTGGAAGGCCTCATGGGCATTCAGCGCCGCGAACATGTCCGGGATGCGAATGCCCCGGGGGCACTCATTCTCCTCCACGCAGTAGCGGCAGGCGGTACAGGGCACCAGATTCAGGCCGTGGAAGATGTCGTTCACCTTCCTGACTGCTGCCATTTCATCCTCGTTCAGCGGCTTGAAGTCCGCCATGGCGGACAGGTTGTCGGTCATCTGCGCCATGTCGCTCATGCCGGAGAGCACCACGGCCATGTTGGGAAAGCTCGCCGCGAAGCGGATGGCGTAGCTGGCGTTGCTGCCGCCGTTCAGATCCCGCAATATCCTGTCCGCTTCGGCGGGCAGGTTCACCAGGCTTCCGCCCTTCACCGGCTCCATGACGATGACGGGCTTGCCGTGCTTCTCGCAGACCTCGTAGACCTTCTTCGACTCCACGGAGGCGTCCTCGTAGTCCACATAGTTGAACTGGATCTGGACCACCTCGATCTCCGGGTGCTCGGTGAGGATCATGTCCAGCACATCGGCCTTGTCGTGGAAGGAGATGCCGAAGTGGCGGATCTTCCCTTCCGCCTTCAGCTCCAGCGCCGTCTCATAGGCCTTGCAGCGCTTAAACTTTTTATAGTTGTCGTGGTCCTGGGCGTGCATCAGGTAGAAGTCGAAGTAGTCCACGCCGCACCACGCCAGCTGCTTTTCAAAGAAGGGTCGGATGTCCTCCTGCTTCTTGAAGTAGGGGTCGGTCAGCTTGTCGGTGAGCAGGAAACGGCTGCGGTCAAAGCGCTTCGCTACACAGTCGCGGATGGCCGTCTCGGACTGGCCGCCGATATAGCCGTGGGCGGTGTCGAAGTAGTTGAGGCCCGCGCCGATGAAGGCGTCGGCCATCCGGCAGAACTGGTCATGGTCCACCTGGCCGCCCTTCATGGGCAGGCGCATGCAACCAAAGCCGAAGTTGCCGTGGATTTCCGAGAAATAGCGATTCTGTGTCATGGAGGCCTCCTTGTTCCGCGCAGCGACACGCGTGTTATTGTAGATCTATTATACAAAATGGATTCGATGGAATCAATTGGTTTTTCAGCGCCTTTGGATAAGTATTACTAATGAGAAACTGCCGGCTGCGACGGACCGGTTCATCCCGATAACAGGGTCTACTCTCCCAGCAGCCAGTCATCCTGGGAAGCGCCGCGGAAGACGTCCAGGCGCTGCCGGAAGCCGGTCGAGCGCTCACTGACCCGGCCGCCCTCCAGCGAAAGCGGGTCGATGCAGCGCTTCTTGGCAAATATCCTGCGCCAGCCGGGCTCCGGCCCCGGCGATGTGGACCGGGTCATGCGGCTGAGCGCGCGATAAGCATTCCACGCTGCCGCCGTCTGATCGTCGGAGGTCAATTTCCCGATGGCCTCCGGCTCGGTGGCATAGAGATCGGCATCGGTGATAATCCCTCGTTCCACTGCGTCCTTCAGCAGCTCAGAAAGGCGCTGCATGGCATAACGGTCCTCGTCAGAGACGTAGATCTTCGCGCATTCAAGCGCGACATTCGCAAAGCGTTCCGCACATTCCGCGCGGGCAAACGCCAGCTCCGGCTGGCCGTCCTCCCCCGTGCCGACGCGCAGGTCGCCGTACAGCCGGGCGGCCTCGTCCAGCGTGCAGAAGCCGTAGTTGACGGCGTTGCCCAGCGTGTATTCCAGCCGGTCGGCGGACAGTCGGGGCGAGTCGTTGTCCGCGATGGGATAGCGGTGGTAATCGCACACGTCCGCCGTGGTCAGGCCGTCCCGCATGAGCAGCGTCTGCAATTCAGCAGAACCCGCGATGATCGCCTCCGTGCCGTCCTCTGTGGCCTCCTGGCGAAGGTAGTCGCCGCGCATGAAATCCACCACGTGGGCAAACACCGGCGTGGCGACGTCGTGCAAAAGCCCGGCCAGGGCCTGCGCCCTGTCGCCGGTGAAGTGCCACACGATCAGCGCCACGCCTAGGCTGTGGTCGTATCGTGAATAGGGCGCAAGCCCACGGAACCGCGCAAACGACGTGTACTCGCAGCCGCAGTTCATACCCACGTCCCGAAGCCTGGCGAGGGGCGGAAGCGCCAGGTAATCCTTGAGGAAGGCGGGCGTTTCGCTGTGATAGATCGTCCAGTGGTTCATTTTGTCGCCAGCTCTTTCAGGTAAAAGCGGTTCATCGTGGCGTGCACCACGGCCTCCGGCTTGTCGATTTCCACGTAGCCGGACTTTTCATAGATGTGGATGGCAGCCTGGAGGTTCGTGTGTGTCTCCAAATACATGCGTTCATAGCCCAGCGCCCGCGCCGCGCCCTCCACCTGCTCGATCAGCCGGTAGCCCAGGCCGCGGCCCTTCACGCTGTCGTCCAGATACAGCTTTTGAAGCTCCGCGCAGTCTTCGAACAGGTCGATCTCCGCCAGGCCGATACCGCCCACCAGCCGTTCCCCTTCCATGAGAACGAAGTACGCCCGTCTGGCCGGGTCGGCGGAGTAGAATTCGCTCAGGTGGTCCAGACCCGCGTCAAAGTACACCGTGCCGGGGATGTCCAGCCCGTGGGCCTTGAGGTTTGCGCGGATCAGCGCGGCCAGCGCGGCGTCGTGCTCGGGGGTCAGTCGACGTATCTCCATGGTGATTCTCCTATATCGTCAGTTCGATCCGGTTGCCCTCGATGGCCACGATGCAGCTCTCATAGTAGCCGTCACCAGTCACTCGCGGTCCGCTGGCCACCGCAAAGCCGTCCGCCGCCAGTCTCGCCGTGAGGGCATCCACCCGCTCCCGGCTGCCCAGCGAGAAGGCCACGTGGGCGTAGCCCGTGCGCTCCGGCTTGGCCATGTCCGCCACGCCGGGCTTGGACATCACCTCCAGCCGCGCGCCGCCATCGAAGGTGATGAAGTACGAACGGAAGCCGGTGTTTATGTTTCGATAGCCCGCGTTGGACACGCCGCGCAGGTATTTGACGAAGAAGTCCCGGGCAGCCTCCAGGTCGTTTACGTACAGCGCTACATGCTCAATCCTCATACCCCGCCCTCCGGCGCTCCTTCAGCACCTCAAGGCCAATCTTGCCGGTCATGTGGTCGATGGTGATCTCAACACAGCACAGGCGGCCCTCACGGATGGTGTCCTCCGTCTCCTGCATGTACAGATCCTCGAAGCCCCTGGAGTACTTCGCGCCGACCTCGTTCGCCGCGCGGCGCAGCTCTTCATCGTCCTCGATGATCCGCGCCCGGCCAAAGGCAATGACGCTTGAGAACTTCGTGGTGCGCTCCCTGGGCATCACCTCGTCCCGGTCGATCACCGTGAAGGACACCTTCTCGTTGCCGCGGATGGCGTCAATCTTGTGACCCACCTTGGCGCAGTGAAAGCCGATGGTGCCAAATCCCTCGCTCGCGGGCTTGTAGACGAAGCTGACGGGTACGGTGTAGGGATAGCCGTCGTCCCCGTGCAGCCCCAGGACCCCGGACGTGGCTCGGGCGAGGATCTCCTCGCACTCCTGCTGCGAAATCTGCTGGCCGATTCGGCGCATGGGTCTGAACATGGTCATACCTCCGTTGTATCAGTCTATCGCTTCGATGTATTTCCCCGTGCGGCTCTCGGGACAGACCGAGATCTGTGCCGCAGTGCCCGCCGCGACGATCCTGCCGCCCTCTTCGCCGCCGCCGGGGCCCATGTCGATAATATAGTCGGCGTTGCGGATCACGTCCAGGTCGTGCTCGATGACGATCACCGTGGCGCCATTGTCGATCAGCCGCTGGAACACGTTGAGCAGCGTCTCCACGTCCAGCGGGTGCAGGCCGATGGTGGGCTCGTCGAACACAAACACCGCGTCCGACTGGCCCCGGCCCATCTCGCTGGCCAGCTTGAGCCGCTGTGCCTCGCCGCCGGACAGGCTGGGCGTCTCCTCACCCAGCGTCAGGTAGCCCAGCCCCAGGTCGCGGAGCACAGACAGCTTTTTCGCCACGACGGGCAGGTCCCCGCAGGCTTCAAGGGCCTCGTCCACGCTCATGTCCATCAGCTCCGGCAGAGTGTATCCCGTATCGGCCTTCTTGGGAACGCGGCGGATGAGGCTGGCCTCGCGGGCATACCGGGAGCCTCCGCAGTCCGGGCAGGGTATCTGCACGTCCGGCAGGAACTGCACGTCCAGGTTGATGGAGCCGGTGCCGTCGCAGGTCGGGCAGCGCAGCGAGCCGGTGTTGTAGGAGAAGTCCCCCGCCCTGAAGCCGCGTGCCTTCGCGTCGGCAGTGCGGGCGTAGACCTTGCGCAACTCGTCGTGCACGTCGGCATAGGTGGCCACGGTGGAGCGCACGTTGATGCCAATGGGCGTGGCGTCGATCAGCTTCACCTGCCGGATGCCCTCCGCCGACACGGACTTCACGTGCCCCGGCAGCTTTTCGCCCTTGATGGACGCCGACAGCGCCGGGATCAGGCTCTCCAGCACCATGGTGGTCTTGCCGGAACCGGACACGCCGGTGACGGCGATCAGCCGCCCCTTCGGGAAATCAGCATCCAGGGGCTGGACGGTGTGGATGTTGGAAGTGGACATGTGTATGGTGCCGAGAGCGAACATTTCCTCTTCACCTGCGCGGGCGCGCACGTCGATGCGCCGCCTGCCCGACAGGAAGCCCCCGATGCGGGAGGCGGGGTTGTCCGTCACGTCGTTCAGGCTCCCCTGGGCGATGATCGTGCCGCCTTTCGCCCCGGCCTCCGGCCCCAGCTCGATCAGCCAGTCCGCCTCCCTGAGCACCTGGGTGTCGTGGTCCACGAGCACCACCGTGTTGCCATCGGCCAGCAGGTCCCGCATCACGCCCTTGAGGCCCTCCAGGTTGGAGGGGTGCAGGCCGATGGACGGCTCGTCCAGCACGTACAACACGCCGGTGGTGCGGTTGCGCACGGCCCGGGCCAACTGCATGCGCTGGCGCTCTCCGGTGGAGAGCGTGGAGGCGGCGCGATCCAGCGTCAGGTAGGAAAGCCCCAGGTCCATCAGCCGCCGGGACGCGCCGCGGAAGGAATCGCGGATGCTCCTGGCCATGGGACGCATCTCCGCTGGCAGTGAGTCCGGCACGCCCTCCACCCAGTCGCACAGGTCTGTGAGTGTCATTTCGCAGGCCTCAGCCAGCGAGATTCCCCGAAGCCTCGGCGCGCGGGCGGTGTCCGAGAGCCGGGTGCCGCCGCAGTCCGGGCAGACGCCCTGGCGAAGGAACTTTTCCACCCGCTTCATGCCCTTCTCGTCCTTCACCTTCGACAGGGCGTTTTCAACGGTATAGGTGGCGTTGAAGTAGGTGAAATCCATATCCCCGGCCGCGCCGCTGGTGCGGTTCTGATAGATGATGTTCTTCTTCACGGCAGGGCCGTGGAACACGATGTCCCGCTCCTTTTCCGTCAGCTCCCGGAACGGCACGTCCGTGCGCACGCCCATCTCCCGGGCGATGTCCTTCATCAGTGACCACATCAGCGTCTGCCACGGGGCCACCGCGCCCTCGTCGATGGTCAGCGACTCGTCCGGCACCAGCGTGGATTCGTCCACGGTGCGGATGACGCCTGTGCCGTCGCAGCGCTTGCAGGCGCCCTGGCTGTTGAAGGCCAGCTCCTCCGCGCCGGGGGCGAAGAAGGTGACCCCGCATTCCGGGCACACCAGGGGGCGTTCCGCCGCCACGTTCATCGAGGGCTGGACATAGTGCCCGTTGGGGCAGCGGTGGCTGGCCAGGCGGGAGAACATCAGGCGAAGTATGTTCAGAAGCTCCGTGCCCGTCCCGAAGGTGCTGCGGATGCCCGGAACGCCCGGCCTCTGGCGCAGCGCCAGCGCCGCGGGCACGTGCAGCACCGAGTCCACCTGTGCCTTCTCCGCCTGGGTCATGCGTCGGCGGGTATAGGTGGACAGGGATTCCAGATAGCGCCGGGAGCCCTCGGCGTAGAGTATACCCAGCGCCAGAGAGGACTTGCCCGAGCCGGACACGCCCGCGATGCCCACGATGCGGTTCAGCGGGATGTCCACGTCGATGTTTTTCAGGTTGTGCACCCGGCCGCCGCGCACCTCGATGGCAGCGGGGGCCTTGTAATCCTTGTGGTTCAAGTCAATCCGTCCTTATCGTCGCAATGACACCATTATAAACCTATGCGGCTCCCGGGGCAAGGGGTTTATTGTGAAGTTCATTTTTCTCAGCCCAATGGAAAAAACGGAGAAATTAACTGGTGCAGGGATAGGTTTATATGCTATAATATTATCCAGCAAGACCACACATTCACAGAAGGATGTATCATCATGGAGCAAATCCGCCAGCTACAGGAATTGGAATCGCTGAACCGAGCCTTTCAAAAGGCCTTTTCCCATGCCGACGCGCGCCAGACCATGGACGACCTGCTCTCCTGCATCGGCGAGGAGCTGGAGTGCCAGCGCATCAGCATCTTCGAGCTGCGGGTGGACGGCACCTGCGACAACACCTACGAGTGGTGCCGGGTGGCATCCGACCGGGTACGCGAGCTGATGCGGTCCCTGCCCGCGGAGCTGTTCAGCCAGTGGATGGGCCAGCTGCACCGCCAGGATTACCTGCGCGTGCGGGACATCGTCACCCTGCGGAACGTGCTGCCGGAGCTGGCCTCCATATTCGAGGCCCAGGGCGTGCGCAGCTTCGTGGCTTCACGCCTGGCCTTCCACGGCCACGACATCGGCTTCTTCATCATGGAAAACCCTGGCGAGGAAACGCTTTGCGACGCCTCCATCATCATGCCGGGCATGCGCTACATCCTCTCCTCTATGGTCTACCACGAGCACCTGATTCGCCGCATGACCACCATCAACCAGCAGGACAAGCTGACGGGTACCGGCAGCCATGAGAGCATGCGCAAGCGGCTGGAAAGCTGGCCCGAGGACGCTTTCATCGGCGCGTGCTACGTGGAGGTGGCTGGCTGGGCCAGCGACAAGGGCGCTCCCGCCGCGATGCAGATGGAACAGGCGCTGATCCGCTGCGGCGAGGTGCTGATCGGGCTGTTCGGTCAGGGCAGCGTGTTCCGCGTGACCGCCAACGAATTCCTGGTGCTGTGGGACAGCATCGAAGCCGCCTTCAACCGCCGCGTGGACCAGTTGACGAAGCTGCTGGCGGAGCACGATTTGCTCTGCGGCGTGGGTTCCGTCAGCCGTCAGAGCGCGGGAAGCGAGCCGGACGGCCTGATCCACCAGGCCCACCTGGCCGCCCACGAGGACTGCACGATGAAGCTGGGGCCCCGCACTGCCGCGCCTTCGAGCCAGGCAAGCGAATCCGCCAGTTTCAATGCGGACATATCGCTGCATCGCTCCGACGCCTTCTTCACCCTGGCGGAAGGCTTTATCCGCAACCACCCGGGCGCAGCCATGTTCACCGCCGTGATCGACCTCAACTACTTCAAGCTGTACAACGACATCTTTGGCCGGGAGGCGGGCAACCGGTTCCTGGAGCGGATCGCCGCATCGCTGCTGCATCTGACGGAGCAGCACGGGGGCATCTGCGGCTATCTGGGCGGGGACAACTTCATATTGCTCATGCCAATGGACGACGATGCAGCGGAGGACCCCATGCCCTTTTCCGAAGCAATCTATGGCCAGCTGTCCTATCCCGACGGGTTCTCCCCCGCCGTGGGCGTGTACGTTTCCACCCCGGGCGACCCGCTGACCGCCATGTACGACCATGCGCTGATCGCCCTGCAGGAGATCAAGGGCAGCTACATGGAGCACATCCGCTTCTACGACCCGGACCGATACCTTCGGGACCGGGATGACAAGCTGCTGTTGATGGACGTGCGCGAGGGCATTGAAAACGACGAATTCCTGTTCTATCTGCAGCCCCAGGTGCACGAGCAGACCGGCAAGGTGGTGGGCGCGGAGGCGCTGTGCCGCTGGGTGCGCAGGGGCAGCCTCATCAGCCCCGGCCAGTTCATTCCCACGCTGGAAAAGACCGGCACCATCTTCGAGGTGGACTGCATCGTTTGGGAGAAGGCCTGCCGGTGGCTGAAGAGCCTGAAGGATCGGAATCTTCCCATGGTGCCCATCTCCGTGAACGTATCACGGATCGACTTCTTCTTCACCGACATCGCCCGGCACTTCATCGACCTGGCGAAGAAGTACGACATCGATCCGTCGCTGCTGGGTGTCGAGATCACCGAGAGCGCCTTCGCCGACAACACGGACCTGCTGATGGATGCGGTGGAAAAGCTGCACGACGCCGGCTTCCAGGTGCTGATGGACGACTTTGGCAGCGGGTACTCCTCCCTGAGCATGCTGCACAGCATGAACCTGGACGTGCTCAAGACGGATGTGCAATTCATGTCCATGTCCAATTCGGACGTGAAGGCCATCTCCATCGTGGAATCCGTGGTGAGCATGGCCCACATGATCGGCATGATCGTGATCACCGAGGGCATCGAGACCGAGTCCCAGCGGGAGAGCCTGCTTTCCATGGGCGAGAATTATGCCCAGGGCTTCCTGTTCTACCACCCCATGCCGGTGGATGAGTTCGAAGAGCTGCTGCGCCAGCCGGAGCTGCTGGGCGAGAGCTACAAGAAGGCCACGCCGCAGATCCAGAACCGGCTGCACTTCAGGGACATGGTACACAGCGGCGTGCTCAGCGGTTCGCTGCTGGACAACCTGATCGGCCCCACCGCGGTGTTGAAGCGGGAGGGCGGACGTCTCGCCTTCATGCAGGTGAACGACCAGTATAAGGCCCTGGCCGGCATCGGGCGTGACATGGAAGGCGCGGACGGCTTCATCGACCGGAACGCTGACTTCTTCACCCGGGCGCTGGAGCGGGCAGATCATCATCCCGGCGACGGCGCTGCCGGTACGGTGCATTGCATCGGGACGGAAGTGAGCGCGCGGGTATTCATGCTGTATACCTGCAAGGACCACTCGCTGTACCTGATGACCATCAATTCACCGGTGCATGGATGACGGAACTTCAAGTGAGTCGGTTATGATTGAAACGGCTCCCAAAGGGACGCTTGATGAAATCAAGCAGCGAGGGCCTGCGTTTTGCTGACGGCAGAAGGCAGGCCCTGAGTTTTGCCTTGTATTGTATTTCTGAAATGGATATTGTTCGGATAAAACGCCTACGTTCTCAAGCGTTGGATTATGCAATTTGATCTTCTTCCTCGGCTTTGGCTGCTTTGACGGTCGACCTTGGTTCTTTTGCGCCCATATTCAATGCGCGACGCCCATCCAGATTTCATGTCTTTATATGCAAACAATACACCCCATTTGTTGGCATTGCTGCCAACAAATGGGGTGCAGTCATGATGAACGGAAGTCACCGCGATTTCGATCAGTTGTCGCTGTTCTGCAGTTTGAAGTTTTCGATGGTATAGACCGGCTTGAGCGCCTCGACCCAGGCGTCCAGCTCACTTGTGAAGTGGTCGGACTTCTTCTCCTCCAGGGTCTGGTCATACAGGGCGTCGTGCACGTCTTCAAGCGCCACCGCGCCGGGGGTCACGTCGCTCTCATAGCGGATGATATGCACGCCGCTGGAGCTGATGACCGGCTTCTCGGACACATCGCCCACCTTCTCAAGGGCCATCGCGCCATCGGTGAAGTGCTGGTCCCAGGTGGTGGAAGCGCTGCTGACGTAGTAGCCGCGGGTCTTGGTGGGCTCGTTCTGCATGCCGGGGTCTTCGCCGTACTCCTCGATCAGGGCGCCGAAGTCCTCGCCGTCTTTGATCTTCTCATAGATCTCGTCCAGCTTGTCCTGCACGGAGGCCAGGCAGTCTGCCTCGGCCTTTTCAGCATCGGCCTTCAAGCTCTCCAGGTTCTTCTCGGCTTCGTCGATGTCAGCCTGGATCTCCTCGGCGGTGCGGGGCTCCTCGGTGGGTTCGGCGTCCTCGGTATTCTCAGCTTCGGCATCCTCAGCGTCGTCGTCGTTCAGGGCGTCCAGTTCGCTGCGCAGGTCCTCCAGCGTGGTCTCGGCGCTGGTGACGGCGCTGCGGGCGTCGTTCACGGCGGTCAGCACGTCGTCCTCGGGCTTGACCAGGATGTGCTTCACGGTGCGATAGCCCTCGGGCATCCAGGTCACCACATCGTCGTCGGAGGACATGGCGCTCTCAAAGCTGGCGGGAGAATCTGCGTAGGTTTCCTCGTCGCTCTTCACCTGCTCGTCGTAGGCGGCGGTCAGGTCTTCCTCGGAAATCTCGGCGACCTCGTCGCGAACGGTCTGCTCGATCAGCTCATAATTGGCGGTGGCCATCTCCATTTTCAGCAGGGCTTCCTTAGTGTAGCCCATGGAGTACATATCGTACTCGATCTGCTTGGCCTTAACTTCCTCGTTCTTGCTGGTCGCATTGCCCGAGATGGCCTCGTAGGCCTCCTGGTAGTGCTCCTCGGCCTCGGCCTCCACCTCGGCCAGCT
The DNA here is from genome assembly GCA_902800625.1 of uncultured Eubacteriales bacterium. GTDB lineage: Bacteria > Bacillota > Clostridia > Christensenellales > Aristaeellaceae > UBA2862. The sequence continues at coordinate 135,440 of CADCFG010000001.1, forward strand.
TCTCGTCGTCCAGCTTCAGGCCGCGGCTCTCAATCTGCTGGGCGATGGCCACGTTCTGCACGGCGTTCTCCACCACGGTCTGCTCCACATCGGTGATGGCGTCGGCCGGCATACTCATGCCGTACATGCTGTACATCTGGTTCATGTAGGAATACTGGGAGTTGAAGGCCAGCATCGCGTCCTCCTGGGTGATTTCGCCGCCTTCGTAGCTGGCGACCACGCCGGAATACTGCTTCTTCAGGGCGGCAAAATCCTGATCCAGCTGCTTGAGCTCGTCAACGCCGATCAGGTTGCAGCCGGAAAGCACCAGCATCAGTACGATCAAAAGGCCCGTCAGGCGCACAATCGCGTGTTTCATAGTCAAATCTTCCTCTCCATCCAGGGTATGTAAACCCAAAAATAAACTCACTCAGTGATTATACAGCATTTCGCAATTTTCCGCAAGGTTTTTTGGCAATTCTTCACCCAGCAAAAACGCAAGCAGCGCCCTTTGCACTTCATTTTCACAATTTGTATACAAATCCGGGCCGGTTTTGCCCGGCATGGGCATCAGCGCTACCCACCCGCTTGACCGCAGTCCCCTGGCGATGCGCCGCGTCACGCGGCCGCCACCCGCTTCCAGGATCAACACGTCGGACACACACAGCGCCAGGTTGTGCATGGCAAAGCCGGTGAACCGCCGGGGCCGGAAGAGCGTTCCCACAGGCTCGCAGGCCGGCTGCACCAACGCCAGCCGCTCCACCGGCAGCTGCTCCGCCAGGGCAAGCGCCGCCATGCAGCCCGCGCCCCAGGCCAGTACGCACGCCGTGCCGTATTCCCGCCGCACCCGCTGCAAAAGGGTCTGCAGCGCCGGGAGGGGCCGCTCCCCTGCCTGCCAATGAAATGCGTGAGGCGCGACGCCCGGTGGAAAAGAAAGCCCGGAAAGACAATTCTCTCCGGACGTGGGTTCGTCGATCAGTATGCAGCCGACGGTTCTGTTTCGCGTTTCGTTCACGGAAGCACCGCCCTCCTGCCGGGCGGCAGCGCCCGGTTATTTTCGGTTCAGCTTCGCCAGGGTCTCGTCCTTCACCACCACCAGCAGCACGTCCTCCTCCCGGAGCACGGTGTCCGGCATGGGCATGGCGTTCAGGTCGTCGCCGGTGCGGATGGCCACCACGTTGATGCCCAGCTTGCTGCGCATGGCCAGGCTCATCAGCGTCTTGCCCACCCATTCCGGCTTCGGGCGGATCTCAGCCATGGAGTATTCGGAGGACAGCTCCAGGAAGTCGATGATGTCGCCCGATACAAGGTTATGCGCCACCCGGCGGCCCATATCCCGCTCCGGAAACAAAACCTGGTCCGCCCCCAGCTTTTCCAGCATCCGGCCGTGGAACTCGTCCTGGGCCTTGGCGATGACCCGCCGGCAGCCCAGCTCCTTCAGGCTCATCACGATGGTGCCGCTGGCGCGGATGTCCGAACCCATGGTGACGAAGGCCACGTCGAAGTCCGGGATGCCCAGCGCTGCCAGCGCATCCTGGTCCATGGCGTCCATCTGCACGGTGTGGGTCAGCGTGTCCCGCAGGTCCTCCACCACGTCCATGCGCCGGTCCACGCCCAGCACCTCATAGCCGTCCTGGCACAGGGTCTCGGCGATGGCGGTGCCGAAGCGGCCCAGGCCCACCACGATAAACTGCTTCTTTTGCTTGCTCTTGTTGGCCATATTGGAAAACCTCCGTAAAGGATGTCGTACAGAAACCTAGCCGATCATCACCCGGTCCTCTGGATAGCGGATCAGCTCCCTGCTGCGGCTCTGGCGGCGCATGAACAGCAGCGCCATGGTCAGCGGGCCGATGCGGCCGATGTACATGGTGATGATGATGAGGATACGCGCCAGCGGCACCAGGTTTGCAGAACCGATGGCGGATATGCCCACCGTACCCACGGCAGACACGCACTCATAGTACAGATCCAGGAACGCCGCGCCGGGCTGCAGGATCGAAAGCGCGCATATGTCCACAAAGGCCACGGCCATGGCGATGAACGTGATGGCGATGGTGCGCTGGATCAGCTCCCGGTCGATGCGACGCTCGAACACCACGATGCTGCTCTCGCCCCGGGCCACCATGCGCACCGTCAACACCAATATGGCCAGCGTGGTCACCTTGATGCCGCCGCCGGTGGAAGCCGGCGCCGCGCCGATCAGCATGAGGAAGCCGCCGATCAGTTTCGTGCAGTCCCTAAGCGCAGCCTGGTCGATGGTGTTGAAGCCCGCTGTGCGCAGCGTCATCGACTGGAACAGCGCCGCCAGCAGCTTGTCCTTGACGGACAGCGGCCCCAGCGTGCCGGGGTTGTTCCACTCCAGGGCCAGCACGATCGCCATGCCGCCGAAGAGCAGCGCAAAGTAGCTGACCAGCACCAGCTTGGTGTGCAGGCGATACTTCCGGAAGCTGCGCTTCTTCAGCATGTCGTGGAGCACGCCGAAGCCCAGGCCCCCGATCACCACCAGGCCCACCGCCGTCAGGTTCATCAGCGCGTCCCCGGTGAATCCGGTCAGGCTGCGTCCCCCGCCGAACAGGTCGAACCCGGCGTTGCAGAAGGCGGATACCGAGTGGAACACCGCGAAAAACGCGCCCTTCAGCGGCCCATACATCGGTACGAGCCGTATGGCAAACAGCAGCGCGCCCACGAATTCCACGGTGAAGGCGCTGCGGGCCACCCAGCCGATCAGCTGCACCACGCCGCCCATGTCGTCCTCGTTCAGGGAGTCCTGGATGATCATGCGCTCGCGCATGGAGACGCTGCGGCCGATGATCCGGAACAGCATCGTGGCGAAGGTCATGAAACCCAGGCCGCCGATCTGAATCAGGACCAGCAGCACCACGTGGCCGAAGGTGGAATAGGCCGTGCCGGTGTCGCGCACCACCAATCCCGTGACGCACACCGCGCTGGTGGCGGTGAAAAGCGTGTCGAACCAGGGCACGCGCACGCCCGTGGCGGATGCGACCGGCAGCGTCAACAGCAAACTGCCCAGCAGTATGATGCCCAGGAACCCCAGGGCGATCATCGGCAGGGCGTTGAAGCCGGAGCGCCTGTACAGGCGCTGCACCAGGCTGCTTATAAACCGACGTCGGTTTTTATTGTGGGTATCCCCGACGGACAGGGGCCCCTTCCAGTTGGAGAGCACGCTATTAAACCCTCTCGATCTTCACCATGTCCAGGAAGGCCTTGTACACCGTCCTGTCGATGGCCTTATAGCCCTCGGTCATGCAGCGGGCGCTGGCGCAGGCCACGCCCATGCGGAAGGCCTCCTTCAGCTCGCTGTCGGCCATGAAGCCGGCCACCAGGCCAGCCACCATGGCGTCCCCGGCGCCCACGGTGCCCTTCACTTCGATGTTCATCCGCGGCGCATAGAGCGTCCCGTCGCCGTCGGTGATCAGTGCGCCGTCCGCGCCAAGGGACACGGCCACCACTTCGACGCCCATGTCGATGTACTTCAGCGCCGCATTCTTGACCTCGTCGATGCTGGCCAGGCGGCCGCCGGTCATGCCCTCCAGCTCATAGCGGTTGGGCTTGATCATGAAGGGCCTGGCCTCCAGGCCATACTTCAGCCGCTCGCCGTCCGCGTCCAGCACGCAGCGGCAGCCCAGGCCCTCCACCGCATTGATCAGCGTGCGATAGTAGTCCTGGGGGCAGCCCGGCGGCGTAGAGCCGGACAGGATCAGGTAGTCGCTGGCGTCGGCGTGGCGCGCCACAAGCTCCACCATCTCGGCGAGCTTTTCCTCCTCCACCGGCTGGCCACTCTCGTTCAGCTCGGTGATGACGCCGGCGGCGCGATCGAACACCTTGATGTTCGTGCGGGCGCGGCCCTCGCACCAGATGAAGTCGTAGGCGGTGGAGTTCATCATCAGCCGCTTTTCAAACAGCGGCGCACTGTCGCGGTACATGAAGCCCACGCACTCGGCGTCCAGCCCCAGGCTGGACACGGTCAGCGCCACGTTGATGCCCTTGCCTGCGGCGTTGTCGCCCCGGGATATGATGCGGTTCAGACCGCCGGGGGTGAAGTTCTCCACCGTCAGCGTGCGGTCGATGCTGGGATTCAGGGATACAGTCGTAATCATTCGGTTCGCTCCTGCTGTGAGTTGTCCTTTGGATGCGCTTCCTCTTCGGCCTTGCAGGCCTCTTCCTCCTCGCGGGCCTCCTCCTCCACGTGGCGAATGAAACCGCCGATGTGGTGGGAAAGCGTGAAGCCAACCAGCAGGCAGAGCGCGCCCAGCACGACCAAGGCGATCAATACGATCTTTTGCGTGTCCGTCATGCCGTCGCCTCCTCTGCCGGATGTGCGCAGCCATCCAATGTATATATCAGTATATCACAATTTTGTCAAATTTCAAGTGGGATAATATAAATACAGGGTGGACGCTCCAGCGTCCGCCCTGCTGACACTCCATTGTTTCAGTTGTCCGCCCGGTTGTAGCCGTTCTTCATGTGCTCCGTGGCGTCCAGCAGCACCTTGTTCAGCGTGGAGATGGTCTGTTCCTTTGCCATGGCACACAGCTTCCGGTTGGCCTCCTGTGCCAGTGAAGAATCGCCGCTTTCAGCTATCTTCTTATCGTACTCCAGGATTAGCTGGCGACCCTTGGTGGCCACGGCGTTCTGATAGCGCTCGATGTGCTGGATGCTGGTGGCGTAGTGGGCGTCCGCCAGCGCGGCGATCAGCCGACTGCCCCAGTAGAAGGTGTCGGTGGAGGTGTCCAGCGTCACGCTGCTCAGGTAGTCCGGCAGGCTGGGCACGTTTGTATAAACCGGCAGCATGGCGTCGAAGGTGGTGGAGCCGAAGCAGATCCACTCCACGCCCTTGACGGCGTCCGGCGCGTCCGGGCGGATCTGGCAGATGGAAGTGACGCCGGTGCGGTTGATGCCGATGGAGCGGTACATACCCCGCCTGCCGGTGTCCTGGCTGGAATAGGGGTTAAAGGGCGTGCCCTGGAAGTGGCCGGAGAGCAGGTACTTCACGTCCTCCGCGGCCAGCTTGCGGTCCGGCACCAGCGCCCAGGGGATGTTGTCGCTCTCGGGGGTGAACTCTGCGTTGGGGCCCTCCCAGCGGTGGCTGAAGGGCGTCAGGTACCGGCCCATGAACCAGGCACGGGGCGTGTTGTAGATGTGGTCCATGTCGGTGTGGGAACCGAACACGTCCCTGGGGTTGAACGCGCCGTTCTGGTTGAGGTCCAGGTGGTTTTCAGCGATGAATTCGCGCAGGTCGGCCGAGCACAGGTGCGCCTTCTTCGCGCCGAAGGCGTCGTCCAGGTCGAAGGCGTCCATGCCGAATTGGTTGGGCGCGATCACCACCATGTCGTCCGGCACTCGGCGGGCCATCCAGTGGTGGCCGCCGATGGTCTCCATCCACCAGATTTCATTGGAATCATTGAAGGCAATGCCGTTGGACTCATAGGTGCCGTACTGCTCCAGCAGCGCGCCCAGGCGCTCCACGCCCTCCCGGGCTGTGTGAATGTAGGGCAGCACGAGCACCAGGAAGTCCTCCTCGCCGATGCCGCCTAGCACGTCCTTCTCCCGGCGGGTCTTGGCCTTCTGATATTCCACCAGCGGGTCCGCGGACAGCACGCGGGGGTTGGAGGTGATGGTCTCGGTGGCGGTCATGCCCACGCTGGCGGCGTTGATGCCAGTGGCGGCCCAGATGCCGTCCTTTTTGTCCACGTTGGGGCAGGCGGTGTAGCGCATGGGCTCCCCGGGCAAGTCGATTTCCAGGTGGGAGTTGACGCCCCGGTATTTGCGGGGCTGGTCCTTCGGCTCCACCACGATGAGCTTTTTCACGTCGATGTGCCCGTCGTCGGTGCGGGCGATCATGGTGGAACGGTCGTTGCTGGCATCTCTGCCAACCAATACGGTGGTGCAAGGCATGGTGGGTAGTCCCCTTTCGTTTATTCACTGGGGTTATTCTACACCAACCGAGGGAAAATGGCAACAAAAATATGCGGGAAGCACGCACCGTGAAGAAAAGAGCAGATTCTTCGACTTCGGCTGCGCCTCCGCTCAGAATGACAGCGATAGCGGGTGCGTCATCCTGAGCGGAGAGAAGAAACGCATGCGTTTTCCGACATCATGTCATTGGGCGGCCGCGCCCTCTTTTCAATTCAAACGCTTCCGCCCCGCCGGCTCGAACACGTACCGGTTCTCCCCCAGCACGTAGGCCGGGGCCGGCGCGGGCTCGCCGTCGGCGGCCTCCAGCGTGAAGCAGGACACCTCGTAGGCGTTGCGGGACAGGTATTCGCCGCTCTCCAGCAGCTTCTGGTACTCCCTGGACTGCAGCCGCCCCGTCAGCCGCACCCGGTCGCCCACGTTGAATCGGGATGCGTACTGGGCGTTTCGTCCCCAGGCGATACAGGGGATGTAGTCGCTCTTGCCGAAGGCACGGTTTACGGCCAGCATCATGTCGCAGATCTCCCGGCCGAAGGGCGTGGAGCGGTAGACGGGCGGCTTGCACAGCGCACCGGTGAGCGAGACCTTGTTCAGCGTGTCGTTATCTGGGGACGGCGCGATGTTCTGGGCGAACAGCGTGACCATCAGCCGCCCGGCGCCCTCCACCACCTTGTTGTAGGAGCGCACCTGGCCGGTCATCACCAGCTGCACGTCCTCCTGGGGCAGCATGCCCATCAGCTTGCCGGGGATGGTCACCGGCAGCCGGTCCACCGCCCCCGACAGCCGCTTCACCAGCAGCGTACCGGTGTAAAACGGCTCGTTCATCACCTCGTGGCTCAATTCCAGGCCGCCCTCCAGGCGGCCCACCGCTATGATTCGGTTGTTTGGATTTTCCATCGTATCCCTCCGGTTTTTGGGTGTTTTTCGATATAATATATGTGCAGATGTCCCGTTTGATGCTACCTCGCTCAAATTTCCCCGGGCACGTCCCTGGCCTCCACGAACCAGCGGCCCTCGTCCTCGAACAGGTACACCTCCCGTCCCCGCACCCGGCAGGTGTAGCGAACCCCCTGGCCGCCCACCTTGGTGGAAGCGGCGCGGCGGGTGTCCAGCAGCCGGTCCACGGAAAAGCTGCGGCCGTCCTCCCAGTAGATGCGCAGGGGGCAGACCTTCCCCGTCTCGTCCACGTCCACCAGCACGCGCACATAGGCCCGATGCACAGTCGATCCCTCCTTGCTCGATTCTCTCCGTGCTCCCCGCCCCCAGATAGCCCCGCTTACGCCGACAATGGTGCCCTGCCGAGGGTGCCGGTGCGGAAAGCATCCAAGGGCCTTTATCCATTTTTCCAACCCACCGGGTGGATGGTGTGGTCGTCCCGGGGATTGATGGCTCCGAACTCCCGGCAGCCGATCAGGCACGCCCGCTGGATGGCGTAGTGGCCGAACCGGCGGCGGATGTCCCCCACGGCGTTCTCCAAGTCGTAGCGGCGCTCGCGCCCAGTGTCGGGGAACATGGTCAGCTGCGCGTCCCCGTCGGCATATTCCAGGTCCGACACGCTGACGCCCAGGCTCCGGATGGGTTTTCCCCAGCGGTAGTGCTCCCGGAACAGCTCCATCGCGCAGCCGCAGATCTCCGACGCCAGCGCCGTGGCAGTGGCCAGCTTGCGCTGCACGCCGAAGCTCGCCAGGTCGCAGTCCCGCACCCCAAGGCTCACCACCCGGCCCATCAGCCCCTGCTCCCGCAGACGCTCGGCCACGCTCTCCGAAAGCAGCATCAGCACCATGTGGGCGTCCTGCTCGTCGGCGATGTCCCGGGGCGTGGTGGTGCTGTTGCCCACGCTCTTCACCGGCGCGCTCTCGTCCGCCTCCATCACCGGCGTGCGATCCAGGCCGTTGGCGAAGATCCACAGCATCTCGCCGTTCTTGCCCAGGGCCGCGCGCATCTCGTTCGGGTCGCAGCGGGCGATATCGCCGATGGTGCGCAGGTTGCGCTTCAACAGCCTGCGCCGGGTGGCCGGGCCCACAAACAGCAAATCCGCCGCTGGCAGCGGCCAGACCAGCTGCCTGTAATTTTGAGGCGTGATGACGGTGGTGGCGTCGGGCTTTTTCATGTCGCTGCCCAGCTTGGCGAAGATCTTGTTGAAGGATACCCCCACCGACAGCGTCAGCCCCAGCTCCTCCCTGGCCCGCCTGCGCAGCTCGTCGGCGATCTCCGGGCCGCTCATCCTGTGGCCGGTCACATCCAGCCAGCACTCATCCAGTCCGAAGGATTCGATGCGGAAGGTGTAGTCCGCGTAAATTTCCTTCATCATCCTGGAGAAGCGCTGGTAGCGGCCATAGCTGGGCGGCATCACCACCAGGCCCGGGCACTTCTGCTTTGCCTGCCAGACGGCCTCGCCCGTCTGGATGCCCGCGGCCTTGGCCATCATGTTCTTGGCCAGCACGATGCCGTGCCGCGCCTCGGGGTCGCCGCACACCGCCATGGGTACCTTCTTCAGATGAGGCGCGTAGACGCATTCCACGCTGGCGTAGAAGTTGTTCAGGTCGCTGTGCAGTATGGTCCGCATGTCCTCGCCCCGCTTCCAATAAATAGAACGTATGTTCGATTTATGAGTATATTATAGCGCGCCTCCCCGAAAATTGCAATCGAACACGATGTGAAAAAAATCGGGTGGCGCTTTCGTTAAAAACAGGTTTGCCTGTTTGGCAATAATGTGTTATAATGGAAGCAGCTTATTCTGATACGCGGGAGGTGCTGTTTGTGAACAAAGGCAACAAACAGACGCAATACAAGATTCTCTCCATCGATCCCTGGCTTCAGCCCTATTATTCCGACATTGCCCTGCGCATGGAGCGCCACGCCAACACCCGCAAGGCCCTGCTGGGCGACATGGCGGATCTGTCCTCCTTTGCCAACGGCTATATGTACTACGGCATCCACCGCACGGAGACCGGCTGGGTCTACCGCGAGTGGGCGCCCGGCGCGGACGCGCTGCACCTGATCGGCGATTTCAACGACTGGAACCGCGAGTCCCATCCGCTGACCCGCCTGCCGGACGGCTCCTGGGAGATCTACCTGGACGGCGAGGACGCCCTGAAGCACAAGCAGCTGATCAAGGTGCAGGTCACCAAGGACGGCCAGTCCCGGGATCACATTCCCGCCTACATCCGCCGCGCGGTGCAGGACGAGCAGACAAAGATGTTCAACGGCCAGGTCTGGGCCCCGCCCCGCCCGTTCCAGTGGACGGACGGCGGCTATGGCAAGCGCAAGATCGCGCCGCCCTATATCTACGAGGCCCACATCGGCATGGCCCAGGAGAAGGAGGGCGTGGGCACCTATCGGGAATTTGCCGACTTCAACCTGGAGTACATCCACGACCTGGGCTACAACACCGTGCAACTGATGGCCATTCAGGAGCACCCCTACTATGGCTCCTTCGGCTACCAGGTGAGCAACTTCTTCGCGGCCTCCTCCCGCTTCGGCGAGCCGGAGGACCTGAAGTATCTCATCAACAAGGCCCACGAGCTGGGCATGTACGTGCTGCTGGACGTGGTGCACAGCCATGCATGCGCCAACGCCGACGAGGGCCTGAACGGCTTTGACGGCACCGACACCCAGTACTTCCTTCCCGGCGAGCGCGGCTGGCACCCTGCCTGGCAGACCCGTCTTTTCGACTATGGCAAGCACGAGGTGCTCCACTTCCTGCTGTCCAATTTGAAGTTCTGGCTGGAGGAATACCACTTCGACGGCTTCCGCTTTGACGGCGTCACCAGCATGATCTACCAGGACCACGGCCTGGGCTCCAACTTCACCGACTACTCCCAGTACTTTGGCCTGAATACCAATGTGGACGCGCTGACCTACCTGCAGCTGGCCAACGAGCTGATCCACGCGGTCAACCCCTTCGCGCTGACCATCGCCGAGGAGATGAGCGGCATGCCCGGTATGTGCGTGCCCATCCGCTCCGGCGGCATCGGCTTTGACTATCGCCTGTCCATGGGCGTGCCGGACTTCTGGATCAAGCTGCTGAAGGAATATTCCGACGATCAGTGGGACATGTTCAAGATGTGGTATGAGCTGACCACCCGCCGCCCCCAGGAGAAGAACGTGGGCTACTGCGAATCCCACGACCAGGCGCTGGTGGGCGACAAGACGCTGATGTTCTGGCTGGCGGACGCGGAGATGTACACCGGCATGAACAAGAGCTACCACTCCATCATCATCGACCGCGCCGTGGCCCTTCACAAGATGATCCGCTTCATCACGCTGACCCTGGGCAGCGACGGTTATCTGAATTTCATGGGCAACGAGTTCGGCCACCCGGAGTGGATCGACTTCCCCCGCGAGGGCAACGGTTGGAGCTACAAATACGCCCGGCGGCAGTGGTCGCTGGTGCAGAACGGCATGCTGAAATACGAGTGGCTGGCCAACTTCGACAAGGCCATGCTGAAGTTCAGCCGCAAGTACCGGGTGCTGAACAAGACGGATACGGTCAACCTGTGGATCGACCAGCCCGGCAAGATCATCGCCTTCTCCAAGGGCGGGCTGGTGTACGTGTTCAACTTCCATCCCACCTATTCCCCCACCGACTTCTTCCTGCCCACCCACTCCGTGGGCGAGGGCAAATACAAGGTGATCTTCTCCACCGACGACATCGACTTCGGCGGCATGGACCGCACCAGCAAGGACTACGTGTACTACACCAAGTTCGTCGAGGGCAAGGGCACGGGCTTTGAGATCTACATCCCCTGCCGCACCGCCATCGTGTTCAAGAAGATCGACTGATGTGAGGGAACATAAAAAGAGGGGCTGGCAAATGCCAGCCCCTCTTGCATGGGGTTTTCTTACTTCTTCTTGCCCTGGTTCGCCACGGCCTCCATCTTGGCCTTCAGCGCTTCCTGGTCGCCCAGGTAGTAGTGCTTGATGACCTTGAAGTCGTCGTCAAACTCGTACACCAGCGGGGTGCCGGTGGGGATGTTGACGGAGATGATCTCCTCAGCGGTCAGGTTGTCGAAGTACTTCACCAGCGCGCGCAGGCTGTTGCCGTGGGCGGCGATGATGACGCGCTTGCCGGCCTTCATGTCGGGCTTGATGACCTCTTCAAAGTAGGGCACGGCGCGCTCGATGGTGGTCTCCAGGCTCTCGTTGGCGGGCAGCAGAGCCTTGTCAACGTCGCGATACATGGGCTGGTTCACGGCGGAGCGCTCGTCCGTCTCCTCCAGGGCCGGCGGCTTGATGTCGAAGCTGCGGCGCCAGATCTTCACCTGGTCCTCGCCGTACTTTTCGGCGGTCTCGCTCTTGTTCAGACCCTGCAGGGCGCCGTAGTGGCGCTCGTTCAGCTTCCAGGTCTTGATGACCGGCAGCCAGGCGCGGTCCATCTCGTCCAGCACATGGTACAGCGTGTGGATGGCGCGCTTGAGGTAAGAGGTGTAGCACACGTCGAAGTCATAGCCTTCCGCCTTCAAAAGGCGGCCGGCGGCCTTGGCTTCCTCGTGGCCCTTCTCGCTCAGGTCCACGTCGGTCCAGCCGGTGAACAGGTTCAGCTTGTTCCACTCGCTTTCGCCATGGCGAACCAAAACCAGTTTCATCATGGGAATCTACCTCCTATTTTGCGTGATAAATCAGAAGTTCACGACCTGCGCGAAGTCCTCGGCCTTGAGGGACGCGCCGCCGATCAGGCCGCCGTCGATCTCCGGCTGAGCCATCAGGCCCTTCACGTTGGAGCCCTTCATGCTGCCGCCGTACTGGATGCGGATCTTGTCCGCGGCTTCCTGGCCGAACTTGTAGGCGATGGCCTTGCGGATGACGCCGATGGTCTCGTTCGCCTGCTCGTCGGTGGCGGTGAGGCCAGTGCCGATGGCCCACACGGGCTCATAGGCGATCACGACGTTGTCCAGCTCCTCGGCGGTCAGGCCGTGCAGCGCCATCTGGGTCTGGTACATGACGATCATGTCGGTGTAGCCGGCTTCGCGCTCGTCCTTCATCTCGCCCACGCAGACGATGGCCTTCAGGCCGGCCTTCACGGCCGCGATGGTGCGCAGATTGACGGTCTTATCGGTCTCGCCGAAGTACTGGCGACGCTCGGAGTGGCCGATGATGACGTACTCGCAGCCAGCGGCCTTGAGCATGTCGGCGGACAGCTCGCCGGTATAGGCGCCGGAAGCCTTGAAGTGGACGTTCTGGGCGCCCAGCTTGATGTTGGTGCCCTCGATGACGGGCTTGACGGCCGCGAAGTTCACGGCAGGGGTGCAGACGACCACGTCACACTTGGCATCTTTCACCAGGGGAATCAGGTCCCGGACCAGCTGGGCCGCCTCTTCGGGCGTCTTGTTCATCTTCCAGTTGCCGGCGATAATGGGCTTGCGCATGGGAATCTCCTCCATTTCACTGTATTTGGCGGGGCGATGCCGCCCCGCCGTATTGTTCATTGGATTACTTGTCGTTCAGGGCCGCGACGCCGGGCAGCACCTTGCCCTCGAGGAACTCGAGGCTCGCGCCGCCGCCGGTGGAGATGTGGCTCATCTTGGGGGCCAGGCCCATCTGGGTGACGGCAGCAGCGCTGTCGCCGCCGCCGATGATGGTGGTAGCTTCGGACTCGGCCATAGCGGTGGCGATGGCCAGGGTGCCCTTGGCGAACTCAGGCTTCTCGAACACGCCCATGGGGCCGTTCCAGACCACGGTCTTGGCGTTCTTCACGGCATCGGAGAACAGCTCGATGGTCTTGGGGCCGATGTCCAGGCCCTGCCAGCCAGCGGGAATCTCGCCGGCGGGAACGGTCTTGATCTCGGTGGGGTTGTCGAAGTCGTTGGCGATCACGGTGTCAACCGGCAGCAGGAGCTTCACGCCCTTGTCCTCGGCGGCCTTCATCATGTCCTTGGCCAGCTCGATGCGCTCCTCGTCCAGCAAGCTGTCGCCGATCTCGCCGCCCATGGCCTTGGAGAAGGTGTAGGCCATGCCGCCGCCGATAATCAGGGTGTCGACCTTTTCCAGCAGGTTGGTGATGACGCCGATCTTGTCCTTGACCTTGGCGCCGCCCAGGATGGCCACGAAGGGACGCACGGGGTTCTCCACGGCGTTGCCCAGGAAGTTCAGCTCCTTGCCGATCAGATAGCCGGCCACGGCGGGCAGATAATCGGCCACGCCGGCGGTGGAGGCATGCGCGCGATGCACGGTACCGAAGGCGTCGGACACGTACAACTCGGCCATGGAAGCCAGCTCCTTGGCGAAGGCGGGATCATTCTTTTCCTCTTCGGCGTGGAAGCGGACGTTCTCAAGCATCACGGCCTCGCCGGGCTTGACTTCGGCGGCCAGCTTCTTGGCGGAGGGACCGATGACGTCCTCGGCCAGCTTCACTTCAAAGCCCAGCTTCTCGCTCAGCCGCTTGGCCACGGGTGCCAGGGAATACTTCATGTTGAACTCGCCCTTGGGACGGCCCAGGTGGGAGCACAGGATCACGGCCGCGCCGTTGTCCAGCAGATACTTGATGGTGGGCAGGGCGGCGTTGATGCGGGTCTCGTCGGTGATGTTCTTGTCGGCGTCCAGCGGCACGTTGAAGTCGCAGCGAACCAGGACTTTCTTGCCCTTGACCTGAACGTCTTCGATGGTCTTCTTATTGAGATTCATAGAGCGTCACTCCTTAATCATATTGATAGCCATATTCTAACACATTCCCGAGGAAAATAAAAGGGGCTTTCGCCCATTCAGCTCTATAAAATTTGCGTTGAATGTATCCGGATCGGCAAAAACCGCGGTGTTCGACGGATTACTCTTAACGAAGAAGTGATATACTTATTAATAATACACTTTTCCGGCGCGGCTTTCGAGCTGCCCCGGCGGAGGCTTTTCAGCATGAAAAAAGCGATCATCGAGGCGAAGAACGTCTCTTTCACCTATGAGGGCGCGCCCGCCCCAGCGGTCCGGGACGTGAGCCTGACCGTCACGGAGGGCGAATTCCTGGCCATACTGGGCCGAAACGGCAGCGGCAAGAGCACCTTCGCCAAGCTCCTCAACGCGCTGCAGCTGCCCTCCTCCGGCCAGCTGACCGTGAACGGCATTCGTCCCGAGACCGAGGACGACTGCTATGAGGTGCGCAAGTCCTGCGGCATGGTGTTCCAGAACCCGGACAACCAGATCGTCACCACCATCGTGGAGGAGGACTGCGCCTTCGGGCTTGAGAACCTGGGTACGCCGCCGCAGGAGATCCGCGCGCGGGTGGACGACGCCCTGCGCAGTGTGGGCATGAGCGACTTTGCCCTGGCCTCCCCCTCCATGCTCTCCGGCGGCCAGAAGCAGCGCATCGCCGTGGCGGGCGTGCTGGCCATGAAGCCCAGGATCATCGTGTTCGACGAGTCCACCGCCATGCTGGACCCTATCGGGCGGCGGGACGTATTCAGCCTGGCCAGGAAGCTGAACCTGGAGGAGGGCATCACCATCGTGTGGATCACCCACTTCATGGAGGAAGCCGCGCTGGCGGACCGGCTGGTGGTGATGGACGGCGGCGGGATCGCCATGCAGGGTTCGCCCCGGGAGGTGTTCGCCCGGACGGAGCAGGTGCTCTCACTGGGGCTGGACGTGCCCGAAATGATGAAGCTGGCAGGCGCGCTGCGCCGGGCGGGCGTCAAGCTGCCGGAGGGACTGATGACCGTCAACGAAATGGCGGTGGAGCTGAGCGGCAGGCCGCACGCCGCGCCGAAGGCAGCCCCCGAAGGGCATGAAGAAAAAGAGACCGCGCCGAGCCGCGAAGCCGTTATCGAGGTGCGCGACCTCACTCATGTCTACATGCCCGGCACGCCCTTTGAGGCCAAGGCGCTTGACAGCGTGAGCCTGGACATCGCCCAGGGCGAGTTCATCGGCATCATCGGCCACACCGGCAGCGGCAAGAGCACGCTGATCTCCCATCTGAACGGGCTTGAGAAGTCAATGCCCGGCGAGGTGAAGGTGAACGGCGTCGACCTGGGCGACAAGGACACCAATCTGATCGACGTGCGCCGAAACGTGGGCCTGGTGTTCCAGTACCCGGAATACCAGCTGTTTGAGGAAACCGTGGCCAAGGACGTGGCCTATGGGCCGACGAACCTTGGGCTCGATCCAAATGAGATCGACGAGCGGGTGGCCTGGGCGCTTAAGCAGGTGGGCCTTGACCCGGCGGAGGTGTCGGAGAAGTCCCCCTTCGAGCTGTCCGGCGGCCAGAAGCGCCGCGTGGCCATCGCGGGCGTGCTGGCCATGAAGCCGGCCATACTGATCCTGGACGAACCGGCGGCGGGCCTGGACCCGCAGGGCCGTCGGGACATGCTCCAGCTGATCCGGGGCATCCACGACAACGGCACCACCGTGGTGATGGTCTCTCACTCCATGGACGACGTGGGCCGGTTCTGCGACAAGTTATATGTATTGAGCAAGGGGGAGATCGCCTATTCCGGCACGCCGGCGGAGGTGTTCACCCACGACCGGCGGCTGCATGAGATCGGCCTGGACGTGCCGGAGTGCGCCAAGTTGGCACGGCGGCTGCGGGAAGCGGGCTTCGACATGCCCGCCGACATCTATCGCACGGAGGACGTTTGCGCCGCCATCGTGCGCAATCTGAACGCGGGAGGTGATGCAGCATGCTGAAGGGCATGACGCTGGGCCAGTATTTCCCCGGGGATTCGCTGATCCATCGGCTGGACCCCCGAACCAAGCTGCTGGCCGCCATCGCGCTGATCGCCATCGTCTTCGTGTCCCAGGGTTTTGTCGGCTTCCTGCTGATCGCGGCCTTCGTGCTGGCCTGCGCGGCTTCCACGAAAATCCACCTGAAGTTTCTGATCCGCGGCCTGAAGCCCATATTCTTCATCATCGTATTCACGTTCGTGCTCAACCTGTTCTTCCAGACGGGCGGGAATGAGCTGGTGCGCGTGGGCCCGGTGCGCATCACCGACCAGGGCCTGCGCATGGCCGCATTCATGGCCGTCAGGCTGATCCTGCTGGTGGTCTGCTCCCAGCTTCTGACGCTGACCACCTCCCCCATCGCCCTGACCGACGGCCTGGAGACGCTGTTTCGGCCGTTGACGGCGATCCACTTCCCGGCCCACGAGATCGCCATGATGATGTCCATTGCGCTGCGGTTCATCCCCACGCTGATGGACGAGGCGGACAAGATCATGAAGGCCCAGAAGGCCCGCGGCGCGAACTTCGAGACCGGCAGCCTGATCCAGCGGGCCAAGGCCATGATCCCGCTGCTGGTGCCGCTGTTCGTGGGCGCGTTCCGCCGGGCCGAGGAGCTGGCTCTGGCCATGGACGCCCGTTGCTACCGCGGCGGCGCGGGCCGCACCCGCATGAAGCAGCTGAAGTTCCAGGGGATTGACGCCCTGGCGGTACTGGCGATCCTCATGCTGCTTGCGGCGGTGATCGTCCTCAACCACTTCAGGGTGTTCTGACCGTGCGCCGGGTCCACATGACCGTCGAATACGACGGCACGGATTACGCCGGCTGGCAGCGCCAGAGCAACGCCCTGGCGGTGCAGCAGGTGATTGAGGAAAAGCTGGAAAAGCTCACCGGTGAGCGGATCGTCCTCCACGGGGCCAGCCGCACCGATGCCGGGGTGCACGCCCTGGGCCAGTCCGTGCACTTTGACACGGAGAGCCATATTCCCGGCGAAAAGTTCAGCTACGCGCTGAACACCATGCTGCCCCACGACATTCGGGTCAACCTGTCCGAGGATGCCGCGCCGGATTTCCACGCCCGCTTTTCCACGAAGGGCAAGCGGTATCGCTATCTTTTCTGGGACGCGCCCCACGCCGGAGCGCTGAACCGCAACACCCACGCCCACAGCATCTATCCTTTGGATGTGGAGCGGATGCGAGCGGAGGCCGGGGCGCTGATCGGCACTCACGACTTCGCCGCCTTCGCGGCCAGCGGCTCGGTGGTCAAGGACACCGTGCGCACCATCTGGCGCGCTGAGATCACCCGAAACGGACACGAGGTAAAGCTGATCGTGGAGGGCAGCGGGTTCCTCTACAACATGGTGCGGATCATCGCCGGAACGCTGAGGGACGTGGGCTCCGGCAAGCTGGAACCCGGCGCGCTGGCGCGGGCCATCGAGACCGGCGACCGGCTGGATCTGGGCGTCACCGCTCCGGCCCACGGGCTAACGCTGATGGATGTGTTCTACACCATCCCGGATACCTGCCATATTCCCGTGCCGCCCAAGGAGGTTCATCCATGACCATTACCAACGCCATGCGCCTGCTGAAGCAGGCGAACATCCCCTTTGACACCAGCGAATACGAGGTGGACGAGAGCGACCTGTCCGGTGTGCATGCCGCGGCGGAACTCGGCGTGGAGCCGGACTGCGTGTTCAAGACACTGGTGGCCCGGGGCGGCAAAAACGGGCTGTACGTGTTCGTGATTCCCGTGGCGGAGGAGCTGGACCTGAAAAAGTGCGCCGCCGCCGTAGGCGAGAAGAAGGTGGAGATGATCCACGTGAAAGAGCTGCTGGGGCTCACGGGCTACATCCGCGGCGGCTGCTCCCCCATCGGCATGAAGAAGAAGTACCCCACCTATATCGACGAAATCGCCACGCTGTTCGACAAAATCTATGTCAGCGCCGGCATGCGCGGCCAGCAGCTGATATTGAACCCGGAGGACCTGCGCGCCTACACCGAAGCACAGTTCGTCGACCTGACGAAGCGCTGAACAAGAAAAGGAGGTTACCCGCAATGATTCGCCACATCGTGATGTTCAGGATCAAGGACGAGTTCAAGGACGAGATTCCCCAGCTGGTTGAAAACTTCAAGGAAATGAAGGGCCGCATCGAGGGCATGCTGGACCTGGAGGCCGGGGCCGACATACTGCACAGTGAGCGCAGCTACGACCTGGCGCTGATCACCGTGTTTGAGAATCGGGCCGCCTTCGAC
The DNA here is from genome assembly GCA_902800625.1 of uncultured Eubacteriales bacterium. Lineage (GTDB taxonomy): Bacteria > Bacillota > Clostridia > Christensenellales > Aristaeellaceae > UBA2862. The sequence goes on from CADCFG010000001.1 coordinate 153,244, forward strand.
GCCTACCAGACCCACCCAGTGCACCTACCGGTGAAGAAGCGCATGCATGAGGTGCGCAGCGCTTCGGTGGCGTGCGACTTTGAGATGTAAAGCACATTTCGCAGCCATCGGATAGACAGGCTGAGAGGGCTTGTCATCCCGAGTAATGGACCCCTAATACGAACGAATCCCCGATCTGACGATCGGGGATTCTTCATGGGATATTATTCCTTACTTCATGGCCTCTTCAACCGCAACGGCCACGGCGACGGTTGCGCCGACCATGGGATTGTTGCCCATGCCCAGGAAGCCCATCATCTCCACGTGCGCAGGCACGGAGGAGGAGCCGGCGAACTGGGCGTCGGAGTGCATGCGGCCCATGGTGTCGGTCATGCCGTAGGAGGCGGGGCCGGCGGCCATGTTGTCGGGATGCAGGGTGCGGCCGGTGCCGCCGCCGGAAGCCACGGAGAAGTACTTCTTGCCGGCTTCCCAGCGTTCCTTCTTATAGGTGCCAGCCACGGGGTGCTGGAAGCGGGTGGGGTTGGTGGAGTTGCCGGTGATGGAAACGTCCGCGTTCTCATGCCACATGATGGCCACGCCCTCGCGCACGTCGTCCGCGCCGTAGCAGTTCACCTTCGCGCGGTCGCCGGTGGAGTAAGCGGTCTTGGAGACGACGGTCAGCGCGTGGTCTTCTTTCACGTCGGCAGACAGGTAGTCATACTTGGTCTGCACATAGGTGAAGCCGTTGATGCGGCTGATGATCATGGCGGCGTCCTTGCCCAGGCCGTTCAGGATGACGCGCAGGGGCTTGGTGCGCACCTTGTTGGCGTTCAGCGCGATCTTGATGGCGCCCTCGGCGGCGGCGAAGGACTCGTGGCCGGCCAGGAAGGCGAAGCACTCGGTCTCCTCCTCCAGCAGGCGCGCGCCCAGGTTGCCTGGCGCTGGTCCGCGACGGAGCCGGGGATGCAGAAGGCCTGCAGGCCAACGCCGATGCAGCGGGCGGCCTCTGCGGCGGTCTTAACGCCTTCCTTCATGGCGATGGCGGCGCCCAGCTCATAGGCCCACTTCGCGTTTTCGAAGCAGATGGGCTGCGTGCTCTCCACGATCTTGTAGGCATCCACGCCCTTGGCGTTGTTGAAAGCCTTCACTTCGTCGAAATCTTTGAAGCCATATTTGTCCAGGATGGGCTGGATCTGCGGCATACGACCTTCATAATTCTCAAACAGAGCCATTCTTTGCGCACCTCCTAATTACTCTTTGCGCGGGTCAATCCACTTGACCGCGCCGTCCTCGGCCTTGAAGCGGCCGTAGGTGCCGATGTTCTTCTCATAGGCCTCGTTGGGAGACATGCCGCCCTTGATGGCGTCCATCATCTTGCCCAGGGAGAGGAACTGATAGCCGCAAACCTGGTCGTCCTTGTCCAGGGCGATCTTCACGACGTAGCCCTCGGTCATCTCCAGGTAGCGCACACCCTTGGCCTTGGTGCCGTACATGGTGCCCACCATGGACCTCAGGCCCTTGCCCAGGTCCTCCAGGCCGGCGCCGATGCGCAGACCATCGTCGGAGAAGGCGGATTGGGTGCGGCCATAGACGATCTGCAGGAACAGCTCGCGCATGGCGGTGTTGATGGCGTCGCACACCAGGTCGGTGTTCAGCGCCTCAAGAATGGTCTTGCCGGGCAGGATCTCGGCGGCCATGGCGGCGGAGTGGGTCATGCCGGAGCAGCCGATGGTCTCCACCAGGGCTTCCTCAATGACGCCGTCCTTCACGTTCAGGCTCAGCTTGCAGGTGCCCTGCTGCGGGGCGCACCAGCCGATGCCGTGGGTGTAGCCGGAGATGTCCTTGATCTCCTTGGCCTGTACCCATTTGCCCTCCTCGGGGATGGGAGCCGGGCCATGGTTCGGGCCCTTGGCCACGCATACCATTTCCTCAACTTCGCGGGAATATTGCATACTGCTTACCTCCTTGTAGCTTCGCTTCATGCCACGCATGATTTGTTCGTTGATGAAACATACGCCGTATGGGTTCATCATCATTCCAATTTTAACACGGAAAGGGCTGCTTTGCAATCTGTATTGTTATAATTTACATTACATTGTTGTGAATTCATAACATTTTAAGATGTTAGTTATATATAACCTGTACACAATTTTCGTGGCGTTTCCGGGCCTTGTGTGCTATAATGGACAAAGGAGGGTTTACACCTATGAACGAGAGCATCAATCACGCCGATCGCGCACGGGAACTGTTCCTTGAGGGCTATAACTGCGCCCAGGCGGTGGTCTGCGCCTTCGGGGACGTGACCGGGCTGGACGTCGACGCCGCTGCACGTCTGGCATCGTCCTTTGGCGGCGGGCTGTCGCGACTGCGGGAGGTCTGCGGCACGGTCAGCGGCGCGGCCATCGTGCTGGGTATCGCCCGGGGTTATTCCGACCCGAAGGACTATGCCGCCAAGAAGGCGCATTACACGCTGGTGCAGGAGTTTGCGCGGCGCTTCAGTGAGGCCAATGGCTCCATCATCTGCCGGGAGCTTTTAAAGGGGGTTGAGACCACACCCGGCGGCGAGCCGGAGATGCGCACGCCGGAATACTATCAAAAGCGCCCCTGCCCCGCCCTGGCGGCCTGCGCTGCGGGTATCCTGGAGCAGATGCTCCGGGAAACCGAGGCCTGATTATCCTGATATTGCCCACTTTTTCCGCATAGTTTGACATATCTAACTTGATGTGCTATACTCACCTTCGGAAGTTCGCATACGCTTCCCCCTCCGAAGGTATACTAAGCCTATACCTCAATAATGGGACGCCCGGTCATTGCTGCTGCCCGGGCGTTCCGGCACGTCATTTCAGAAAGGCGGAATCCAAGTGAGCAATTTCTCGATCAAGAAGGTCATCGGCCGCGAGATCATCGATTCCCGCGGCAATCCCACCGTTGAGGCTGAGGTCACCCTCGAAAACGGCGTCATCGGCCGCGGCGCCGCTCCTTCCGGCGCGTCCACCGGCGAATTCGAGGCGCTGGAGCTGCGCGACGGCGACAAGGCCCGCTTCGGCGGCAAGGGCACCCAGAAAGCCGTCAACAATGTCAACACCGTCATCAACGACGTATTGCAGGGCATCGACGCCCGGGACACCTACGCCGTGGACGCCGCGATGCTGAAGGCGGACGGCACCAAGGACAAGTCGAACCTGGGCGCGAACGCCATCCTGGCCGTGTCCATCGCCGCTGCCAAGGCGGCCAGCGAGGGCCTGGGCGTGACGCTGCACCAGTTCCTGGGCGGCGTGCAGGGCAACAACCTGCCCGTGCCGATGATGAACATCCTGAACGGTGGCGCCCATGCCGACAGCTCCGTTGACACCCAGGAGTTCATGGTCATGCCCGCCGGCGCGCCCTCCTTCAAGGAAGGCCTGCGCTGGTGCGCCGAGGTGTTCCAGACGCTCAAGAAGCTGATCAAGGCCATGAACGACGTGACCGCCGTGGGCGACGAGGGCGGCTTCGCTCCCAACAGCCTGGGCGGCGACGAGGACGCCATCGAACTGATCCTGAAGGCCATCCGCGAGGCCGGCTTCGAGCCCGGCAAGGACTTTGTCCTCGCCATGGACGCCGCTGCCAGCGAGTGGAAGAGCGAGAAGGGCAAGGGCTTCTATCACCAGCCCAAGTCCGGCCGCGATTTCACCAGCGACGAGCTGATCGCCCACTGGGAGAGCCTGGTGGACAAGTATCCCATCATCTCCATCGAGGACGGCCTGGACGAGGAGGACTGGGAGGGCTGGCAGCGCATGACCGCAAAGCTGGGTGGCAAGGTGCAGCTGGTAGGCGACGACCTGTTCGTCACCAACACCGAGCGCCTTTCCAAGGGCATTCAGCTGGGATGCGCCAACAGCATCCTGATCAAACTGAACCAGATCGGCTCCGTGTCCGAGACGCTGGAGGCCATCAAGATGGCCCACAAGGCCGGCTACACTGCCGTCACCTCCCACCGCTCCGGCGAGACCGAAGACACCACCATCGCCGACCTGGCCGTGGCGCTGAACACCTGCCAGATCAAGACCGGTGCGCCGAGCCGCTCCGAGCGCGTGGCGAAGTACAACCAGCTGCTGCGCATCGAGGAGAGCCTGGGCGACAACGCTGTCTATCCCGGCTTTGACGCGTTCAATGTGAAGCGGTAAACGGACATGACAAAGGGTCGCTGCTTTTTTCGCAGCGGCCCTTTTTGTTACACTCTACAGTTCCCGCTCCGCCAGCTTCAGCGCGGCGGCGATGGTCTGGTCCATGTCGTAGTACTTGTACTCACCCAGCCTGCCGCCGAAGATCACCTTCTGCTCTTTATCGGCCAGGGCCTTGTATTGCTGGTACAGCGCGCCGTTCTTTTCGTCGTTCACGGGATAGTAGGGCTCGTCGCCCGGCTTCCATTCGCTGGAGTACTCCCGGCTGATGACGGTCTTGTTGAGGTCGTTGCCGTCCGCGTCCTTGCCGAACTCGAACCACTTGTGCTCGATGATCCGCGTCCAGGGCGTCTCGCGGTCGGTGTAATTGACGGCGGCGTTGCCCTGGAAGTTGGGCGTGTCCAGGAGCTCCGTCTCAAACCGCACGGAGCGATACTCCAGCGTGCCCAGGCTGTAGCCAAAATAGGCGTCGATGGGCCCGGTGTAGACCACCTTTTCCGCCAGCGCGTCCAGCTCCGCTTGATGTTCGAAGTAGTCGCATTTCAGCCGCACCTCGATGCCCTTCAGCAGGTTCTCCACCAGCTTCGTGTAGCCGCCGATGGGAATGCCCTGATAGAGGGCGTTGAAGTAGTTGTTGTCGAAAGTCAGCCGCACGGGCAGCCGCTTGATGATAAAGGCGGGCAGGTCCTTGCAGTCCCGGCCCCACTGCTTTTCGGTATAGCCCTTCACCAGCTTTTCAAAGATGTCCCGGCCCACCAGGCTGATGGCCTGCTCCTCCAGGTTCCTGGGCTCGCCGGTGATCTCCGCGCGCTGCTCGTCGATCTTCGCCTGCGCCTCCTCCGGCGTCACCACGCCCCACATCTTGTTGAAGGTGTACATATTGAAGGGCAGCGAGTACAGCTCGCCCCTGTAATTGGCCACCGGCGCGTTGGTAAAGCGGTTGAAGTCGGCGTAGCGGGTCACGTAGTCCCACACCTTTTTGTCATTGGTGTGGAAGATGTGCGCCCCGTACTTGTGCACGTGGATGCCCTCCACGTCCTCGGTGTACACGTTGCCGGCGATGTTGCCCCGGCGGTCTATCACCAGCACCTTCTTCCCCGCGTCCGTCGCCTGGCGGGCGAAGGTGGCGCCGAACAGGCCGGAGCCCACGATGAGATAGTCGTACATATTCATGCCCTCACTTGATGTATTCTATTTCGGGATTGAAGGACAGGCCATCGAGGGTCCCGCCCAGGATCGTGCGGATGCGCTCGCCCTTGCGGTTCGGGGAGCGTCTCAACACCCGCAGGATGTGCAGCGGCGTGCGCAGCAAAAGTCGCATGAAGCCCCGGAACCCTTCTCGGCGGTAGATGAATACCTCATTGCGGTAGGCCAGGCGGTAGCGCTGGATGCGCTCGGGTACGTCGGTGGAGATGTTGCCGCCGTTGTTTGTAGCGCACTTGTGCACGGTGACGCTTTCGGGAATCACATAACACGGGTACTTGCGGGAGATGCGCCGGGTGTACTCCAGGTCGTCCGCCCAGATGAAGAACTCCTTGATGGGCAGGCCTACGTTCCGCACCACCTTTGAAGGCACCAGCAGCGACACGAACGTGGCCGCACCGGCGGGAACGGCATCTCCGTCCAGCTCCGTGAGGTTCCCCATCTTCATGTCCCGCTGGATGTTCATGCGGCAGGGGCTGCCGTCCGTCCACAGGGCCTTGCCGGAGAGCCAGCCGAAATCGCCCAGCTTCTCCCCCGCCGCCATCAGCGCCTGAAGCGCCGTGGGCGTGGGCATGGAGTCGTCGTCCATCAGCCAGACGTAGTCGCAGCCGGTCTCCACCGCCTTTTTGACGCCGTACTGGAAGCCGCCCGCGCCGCCCAGGTTCCTGCCCGTGTTGTAATAGAGGATCTCCCCGGAGGCCGCCAGATCGGCCACGGCTTCGCCGGTGCCATCGGTGCTGGCGTTGTCGATCACCAGGATTGCCATGTCCCGCCGGGTCTGCGCCTTCAGGCAGGCCAGGCACTCCATAAGCAGCGCCCTGCGGTTCCAGGTGACCACCACGGCGGCCACGCGCGCAGCGCTCATGAGAACTTGCCGAGGCCGCTGATGCCCCAGCGCAGCGTGTTGACCAGCGCGGCGGGCAGCTTCTGGCGCAGATAGCCGCGATAGAAGCCGAACTGCCTGGCCACCAGCTTGAACTTGTTGCCGGTGGTGCTGCCGGAAAGCACGCGATAACTGGCCAGCACGTCCGGGTTGCCGTAGGCCGTGCCCGCCAGCTTCACGATGTCATACCAATAAGCGTAGTCGTCACGAATGGATCTCAGCTCCTCGTGGAGCATCACCTTGCCATGGGAAGAGGCGTCGTACAGGCCCGTGAGGCAGCCGATGCGGTTCATCACCGCCATGTCCTTCAGGGTGATCTCCGGCATACAGGCGGTGGGATGCTGGATCTCCCGGGAATGTTCGTCGATGTGCCGATAGGAGCAGCACACGCAGGCCGCATTCATTTTTCGCATAAAAGCCAGCTGGCGCTCCAGGAAATCCGCGTCCCAGACATCGTCCGCGTCCAGCAGCGCGATATACCGCCCCCGGGCGCGGCGCATGCCGTTGTTGCGGGCGGCTGCCGTCCCGGCGTTGGCCTGGCGGAGCAGCTGGATGCGGCTATCCTTCACTGCGTATTCAGACGCAAGGCGGGCGGTGCCGTCGGTGGAGCCGTCGTCCACGACCAGCATCTCCCAGTTGGTATAGGTCTGCCCCAGCACCGATTCGATCGTCTCGGCGAGGAACCGCTCGCCATTGTAGCATGGCGTGATGATGGATACCATACCCTCGACCACGAAAGCCGCCCCTTTGCAAGCGCCGGAAAAGGCGCATAAATCACCAAATTACCTTTTTATCGTATCATGGATGGGTATAAAAGTCAAGAAAAAGGCCGCGCAAGCGCGGCCCTTTGATGCCTTGTTTACAGCTTGATGCACTCCACGGCGGCCTTTTCGATGGGCAGGCCGGCGCTGTAACGCTGGATATAGGCGTCGAAGCTGGCCACGTCGCCAGCGTCTGGCTTCATGACCTCGCCCAGCTTGCCCGCAAAGATGCGGTTGCCCAGGTAGGCCTCCAGGGTCTCCCCCTTCTCCTTGTCTGCCATGTAGCCCGCCAGCAGCGCGATGCCCCAGGCGCCGCCCTCGCCGGCTGTCTCCATCACGGCCACGGGCGCGTTCAGCGCCGCCGCCATGATCCTCTGGCCCACGCCCTTGGTCTTGAACAGGCCGCCGTGGCCCAGGATCTGGTCCACCTTCACGTTCTCCTCGTCGATGAGTATGTTCATGCCGATCTTAAGCGTGGCCAGCGCAGCGTACAGGTGGGTGCGCATGAAGTTGGCCAGGGTGAAGCGGCTGTCGGGCGTGCGGACGAAGAGGGGCCGGCCCTCTTCAAAGCCGGTGATGCTCTCGCCGGAGAAGTAGTTATACGCCAGCAGGCCGCCCAGGTCAGCGTCGGCCTCCAGCGCCTTGCGGTACAGCGTGCCGAACAGCTGGTTGGCGTCGGGATGGATGCCCATGGCCTCCGCGAACTCGCCGAACAGCTTCACCCAGGCGTTCAGGTCGCTGGTGCAGTTGTTGCAGTGCACCATGGCCACGGGCTTGCCGGAGGGCGTGGTGACCATGTCGATTTCCGGGTGCACCTTCTTCAGCGCCTCGTCCAGCACGATCATGGCGAACACGGAGGTGCCCGCGCTGACGTTGCCGGTGCGCACGGTCACGCTGTTGGTGGCCGCCATGCCGGTGCCGGCGTCGCCCTCGGGCGGGCACAGCGGCGCGCCCGCCTCCAGCTGGCCGCTCACGTCCAGCAGCTTCGCGCCCTGCTCGGTGAGCGTGCCGGCGTTCTCGCCCGCCACCAGCACCTTCGGCAGGATGTCGCGCAGCTTCCAGGCATAGCCCCTGTCCGCGATCAGCGCGTCGAAGCTGTCCACCATGCCGTCATCGTAGTCGTTGACGTTGCTGTCGATGGGGAACATGCCGGAGGCCTCTCCCACGCCGACCACCTTCTCACCGGTCAGCTGCCAGTGGACGTAGCCCGCCAGGGTGGTCAGGAAGCGGATCTGGGGCACGTGCTCCTCGCCGTTGAGGATCGCCTGGTACAGGTGGGCGATGCTCCAGCGCTGGGGAATGTTGAAGTTCAACCGCTCGGTCAGGGCCTCCGCCGCGGGACCGGTGATGGTGTTGCGCCAGGTGCGGAAGGGCACCAGCTGGTTGCCGTCGCCGTCGAAGGGAATGTAGCCGTGCATCATGGCGCTGAAGCCAATGGCGGCCAGCTTTTTGACGGTGGTGCCGTACTGGGCCTTCACGTCGTCCAGCAGCTTGGCGTAGCAGTCCTGCAGGCCCGCCCAGGCGTCCTTCAGGTCATAGGTCCAGATGTTGTTCACCAGCTGGTTCTCCCAGTCGTGGGCGCCCTGGGCGATGGGATTGCCCGCGGGGTCGGTCAGCACGGCCTTGATGCGGGTCGAGCCAAATTCCACGCCGAGGCGGGCCTTGCCGGCTTCGATGATCGTGCGGATGTCCTTCGTGCTCATGGTGTCTGCCTCCTGTCATTTATCTGTCTGCGATGCGCAGAATCGATTCGATGTCACCCGGGGTCATGGGAAATACGCCGCCGGTGGTGCCGTCGGGATTGGTCTTTTTCGTATGGGCGGCCAGGGCGGGAATGTCGGCGTTTTCGATGCCAAGCTCCCTGAGCGTCAGCGGCATGCCGATTTCCCGGAGGAACGCCTCGTGGGCCTCTATTCCCCTCAGTGCCGTCTCCTCTGGATGCTCAAAGTTCATCCCGCAGCCATATACCCGCACGGCGAACTGGGCAAAGCGAATGACGTTCTTCTGATAATGATACCGCATCCACGCCGGGAACACCACCGCCAGGCCCGCGCCATGGGCCACGTCGTAGACGGCGGACAGCTCGTGTTCGATCTGGTGGCTGCCCCAGTCCTGTTTGCGCCCAACGCCCAGGGTGTCGTTGTGGGCAAGGGTGCCGGCCCACATCAGCTGGGCCTGGGCTTCGTAATCGTCGGGGTGTTTGACCGCAATGCGGGCAGCCCGGATGACGGCGGCCATGGCGCCTTCCGCCATGCGGTCAATGATGTCCACGTTGGGCGTATCGGTAAAATAGCGCTCCATGATGTGGGCCAGTATGTCCGTGGCGCCGCTGGCGATCTGATAGGGCGGCAGCGTCATGGCCAGCTCCGGGTTCATAATGGCGAATTTGCAGCGGTTCAGCTCCGTGCGCACGCCCCGCTTGGTCTTGGTGGCCTCCTGGGTGATCACGCAGCTGTTGGAGGATTCGCTGCCGGCGGCGGCCATGGTCAGCACCGCGCCAACGGGCAGGGAGTTCTGAGGCTTTGCCTTGCCGCAGAAGAAGTCCCAGAAGTCGCCGTCATAGCGCACGCCGTGGGCGATGGCCTTGGAGGAGTCGATGGCGGAGCCGCCGCCGACGGCAAGGACGAAGTCCACATTCTCCCTGCGGGCGAGCTCGATGCCCCTGTAAACCATCGTGTCCCGGGGGTTGGGTTGAGCGCCGCCCAGGGTGACGCAATCGATCCCGGCTTCCTCCAGAGATTTCTGCACCCGCCCGATCAGGCCAGAGCGCACGGCGGAACCGCCGCCGTAGTGGATCAGCACTTTTGTGCCGCCGAAATCGCGCACCTGCTGGCCAGCCTGTTCCTCCGCGCCGCGACCAAACACGAACCTCGTGGGCACGCAATGGGTGAAATTCAGCATATCGATTCCCCTATTTCTTCTTTTTGTCGCTGAACTCATCGGCCACAGGCAGGTTTGAGACGTTGAACACCTCGTCCTCGTAGCGGTCGGAAACCTCCGGCTTGTTCAGCTTGCCCTCGAAGATGCTGTCCGGCTCGAAATTGCCGTCTTTCTGTTCGTTTTTAACGCGGCGGACACTGGACGGGCCCTCCTTGCGCTCTACGCGCCGCTCCACCTTTGCGCTGCGCCGGCGGCCAGGCTCCGGCTTCACAGGCCGCTTGCCGTTCTTCACCACGGCACCGCGGGGGCGGTCGTCCTTGCGGCGGCGCACGACAGTGCTGGCGACCACGTAATCATGCTCGTCCCAGTTGCCACTGAGGTTGCGCTCCCAGTCGGGGGCCTTGTCCATGTCGGCGCTGGCGAAGAACTTTTCATCGTTGACGATCACCCGTTCCTTGCGGAACCAGACCCAGTAGGGCCGCCAGCGGATCAGCCACACGAGCCGGTCCACCACCACGCCCAGTACCAGGAAGAAGATCAGAAGCTTGAGCCAGTTCTGCGACAGCCACACCAGCGGCGAGCCCGCCGCGCTGCCGGCCAGGTTGAAAAGCCTCAACACCCAGTTGGCCAGGCCCTTGAGCCAGCCCAGCATCAGATCCACAAAGGCGTTTGAGTAATTGCTTATGGTGGTCATTTATTCGGATGAGCCTCCTACTCGGCGACGTCGGCCTCCTCTGTGCTGACATCCGTCAGCGTCACGGAGACCGCCTCGCTCTCAAAGGTCAGGTCGGGATATCGCTCGTTGTCCACCGTCGGGCCAAGCAGGTAGTAGCCCGCGCCGTAGCCCTCCAGATCGAGGTTCACGGTCATGCCGCTCTGCTGCAGGGCCTCCACGGCGCTCTTGGGCCCGGTGACGTACACGCCCAGCGGCTCATAGCTGGCCACCAGGTTGTCCGCGGTGTTGCTGAACACCACCTTCACGTTATCAACGAAGCCGGTGATCGTCTCCTCGACGATGTTCACGTTTACGTACACCTGCTCGCTGGACACGTTTTTGAAGTCGGACAGCTGGGACACAGCGGCCCGGGCGGTAAAGCTCTGGCTGACGCCGTTGACGGGCACGGGATCCACCATCAGCTGGGTCAGGCTGTCCAGCAGGTCCTGATCCGCGGCCACGATGGCGCTCTGGGGCTGCACGGTGACGGAATCCACCACATAGCCCCGGGCAGGCGTGCCCGTGACCAGGCTTGCCGTGTCTGTGGCAAAGGGGATCTCCCGGCAGGGATAGATGTCGATGCTCACGGAAATGGAGGAGGTGGAACGGTTCAGCATGGTCTGGGGAATGACGTTCCCCTCCTGGTCCAACAGTTCAAAGGGCAGCACCTTCACGGTGGAATTCTTCATACCGGTCACGTCCACACTCACCCGGGCGGAGGCAATGCTCTGCACCACGGAGGCGGCGCCGGAGACCGTCACCGACGAGGGATTCACCCGGCTGACATTGTACCAGTAGCCATCCATTTCGCCGCTGATATCGGGATTGACGGTGACGTTGCGGGCATCCAGGTTCTCGAATGTCAGCGTCAGCGACTGGGGGGATATGCTGCGCACCCGGCCATAGGTGCTGCTGGCGCGCAGGGACACCTCCTGGGTGCCCGCGGCGCGCACGTTGGCAAGGTCCAGGGACACCTGTATGTTGTCGGATGACACGCGGCTGAAATCCGCCTGGGGCGCCTCCACCGTCACGGCCAAGCCGGACAGGGCGGTGCTGGGATCCTCGGTCATGGCCAGCTGGTTATTGGTCAGCACCGACTGGCCGGTGACGTTGCCCGTGAGGCCGTAGATGGTCTTCATGCGCGTGATGCTGGTGTTGGTGGTGATGACATAGTTCCACAGCAGTATGGCCAGCAGCAGCGACAGCAGCTTGTAGCCCAGGTTGTTGGACAGCGAACCGATGATCCAGCGGATGGGCCGGGGCAGCTTTTTGTATTTTTCGCTGTTGAGCATGCGCTCACGCAGCGCGGACAGCTTATTCTTCATCTTCCCGCTCCTCCTTGCGCCGCGTCCCCAGCCAGGAATACATATTGCGCTCCGGCGTGAACAGCTCGGTCAGCAGTATGTTCAGCGACCGTGTGTCCAGATGGCGGGTCAGCCGGCCCTCACGGGCCATGGAGATGATGCCAGTCTCCTCGGAGACGATCAGCGTCACGGCGTCGGTGGTCTCGGTGATGCCGATGCCTGCGCGGTGGCGGGTGCCCAGGTCCTTGCTGATGCCAGGGTCTTCTGACAGCGGCAGGATGCAGGCGGCGGCGTTGATGCGCCGGTCGCGGATGATCATCGCGCCGTCGTGAAGCGGCGTGTTGGGTTCAAATATGTTCTCGATCAGCGCGGCGGAGATCTCAGCGTCCACGCGGGTGCCGGACACGATCACGTCCTCAAGGCCCGTCTGTCTCTCAACGACGATCAGCGCGCCGATGCGCTTTCTGGACATGTCGTTCATGGCCTTGACGATCTCCTGCACGGGGCGCTCCAGCTGCTCCTCCTCCGTCTTGCCCGCGCCGGTGCCGAACACTCGACGCATGAACTTCGACCGGCCCAGCTGGTCAAGGCCGCGCCGGAATTCCGGCTGGAACAGGATCACCAGCACAACCAGCCCCATGCTGATCAGCTGGTTCAACAGCCATGAAACCGCGTTGAAGCGCAGAAGGCTCGAAAGACCTGCCATCACCAGCACCACCGCGATGCCCTTGAACAGCGAGTTGGAGCGTGTGTGGATCACGAGCTTTATAATATGATATATCAGAACGGCGAGGATCGCCACGTCCACCATATTGTGCCAGTCCGGATGCACAAACAGATTGGTAAACAGCGCGCCGATGCTGTTGAAAAATTCCCGCACCTGCGACATGGCTGCCACCTCCCCTGTAATAAATCATGCTATACCAAATCTATTATAATACAAAACGGCACAAATGCCAACTTTCTTTTGAAAAACTGAATGAGAAAAAATTATGGCAGAATGACAGCGTTTGGGTTGCGCCTGGTGCCACCTCCTTTGCCGGGAAGTCCATATTGTCAAATTGCTGTAATGAGAGCGTATAATTTTGGATGGGGTGACAAACCGCCACAATGCGCGGCCGTGTTTTTGTGAAATCAATCAATTCACAATTCCATCGGTTTCTGTTATAATATGTACATCGAAATTTATTGAGGAGGGTACCCATTATGGCAAGTTTGTCTCTTCGTGGTATTTACAAGATCTATGCGGGCGACGTGGTCGCGGTCAGCGATTTCAACCTTGAAATCGAAGACAAGGAATTTATCATCCTGGTCGGCCCGTCCGGCTGCGGCAAGTCCACTACCCTGCGCATGGTCGCCGGTCTGGAGGACATCTCCAAGGGCGAGTTGTACATTGACGACAAGCTGGTCAACCACATTCCCCCGAAGGATCGCGACATCGCCATGGTGTTCCAGAGCTACGCTCTGTATCCCCACATGACCGTTTACAACAACATGGCCTTCGGCCTGAAGCTGCGCAAGATGCCCAAGGCGGACATCGACCGTCGCGTGAAGGAGGCCGCCGCCATCCTGGGCATCGAAGCCCTGCTGAACCGCAAACCCGCCGCTCTGTCCGGTGGTCAGCGCCAGCGTGTCGCCCTGGGCCGCGCCATCGTGCGTGAACCCAAGGTCTTCCTGATGGACGAGCCTCTGTCCAACCTGGACGCCAAGCTGCGCGTGCAGATGCGTTCCGAGATCACCAAGCTGCACAAGAAGCTGCAGACCACCTTCATCTATGTTACCCACGACCAGACCGAGGCCATGACGATGGGCTCCCGCATCGTGGTCATGAAGGACGGCTATATCCAGCAGGTTGACTCTCCGCAGAACCTGTACGACTATCCCGCCAACCTGTTCGTCGCTGGCTTCATCGGTATGCCGCAGATGAACATCTTCCGCGTGAAGCTGGAAAAGCGTGCCGATGGCGTGTGGGCCGTGTTCGGCAACAACGCCATCAAGGTGCCTGAGGGCAAGGTCCAGCGCATGACCGGCGACTATATCGGCAAGGAAGTCTTCATGGGCATCCGTCCCGAGAACATCTCCGACGACGCTGTGTTCACCTCCACCTATCCCGATGCCTGCATCGACGTGGACGTGGAAATCATCGAGCTGATGGGCTCTGAGACCTATCTGTACATGACCACCTCCGGCAAGGACGAGAACTTCATCGCCCGCGTTGACCCCCGCACCACTTCCCGCGGCGGCGACAAGATCAAGGTCGGCCTGGATGTCAATCGCCTCCACTTCTTCGATGTGGAAACCGAGAAGACCATCCTCTCCCGCGACTAAGACAATCGCAAACAGCGCCCCGTCCATTTGGACGGGGCGCTTCTTTATTTCTCTATTTGAACCAACCCTCAGGCAGGTACCTGCGCTGGTTTTCCAACATGTCGTCAAACAGCTTTTGGCCGTCCTCCATCCGAACGCCGCCCAGCTGCGGGTCATTCATGAAGGTGGCAAGGCCCAGCTTCCGGTCGCAGGTCAACGCGGCCCTGAGTGTGTTCTCCTGATTCAGCACGTGCCTCGCCACCAGCGGCGCAAGGCCAGCCGGCATCGGCCCCGCGCAGACGGGCTCTATGCGATCCAGTCCGAACAGCGCGTTGGTCTCCACGACGCTGCCCAGCGGCAGGTCGGGCACCTGGCCACGATTGGGGACGTTCACGTTGGACACCATGTCGCCCAAACCCAGCAGTGCCTTGAGCAGCAGGTGTCCCTCTTCGCCGGAGGGCTTCAGGCTAAGCGCCTCCTCGCCGGAGATCAGCCGGTCTGAGCGCGCGAGCCGATCGCCCAAGTCCTTCACCCGCCAGTCCACACTGGTCAGCTGGAACTTCCATTCCCGCACCGTCTCCGGGTCCCGGGTGTACAGCGGCGCGGTGAACTCCGCCAGGTGTCTGTCCCCCGCCGCGGCAATCGCGCCATAGCGGCGGAACAGGTCGAACTTGACCCTGTGGGCGCACTTGAAGTGGTTGTTCATCCAGTTGTCGTCGCCGCCGTCGTCATAACCCGTCTCGAAATACTTGTCCGCAAATTTGGCGTACAGCGGCATCAGGTCGATGTCCCTGTAGCTGGCCCGGGTCAGCCAAGTGAAGTGGTTGATGCCGGTGACGGTGGTGTACAGCTGCTGCCGGGTCACGCCGGGGATGCCATACTCCTTCTCAAGCATGTCGCACAGCAGCTTCTGGGTTCCGAACACCTCGTGGCAGCAGCCGAAAGCCTTGATGCCGGGGAACACGTGATACAGCGTGCGCACGCACAGGCTCATTGGGTTGGTATAGTTGATGACCCAGGCATTGGGCGCGTGGTCGCGTATGGCCTCGGCGATCTCCACGAACATGGGGATGGTGCGCATGGCACGCATGAAACCTCCAGCGCCCACGGTGTCTCCCACGGGCTGCCAGACGCCCAAGCGTTCCGGCAGATGCACGTCCGAGCGCATCTCCTCAAAGGTACCCGGCAGGATGGAGATCACCACGAAATCCGCGCCGGTCAGCGCCGCGGCAAGGGTGTCGCTCACCTCATAGCGCCAGCAGGACAGGGCGTCCGGGTGGGCGCTGATGCGATTCCCAATGATCTCATTGCGCCGGGCTGCCTCTTTGTCGATGTCATACAGCCGGACCGTACCGCACATGTCGCCGTCCATGGCCAGATCCGTCATCAGCCCCCAGGCCCAGCCGCGGGAACCGCCGCCAATGTAAGCCACGGTCAGGTTCTTTTCACGCTGCCGTTTTACAATGCCCATGCAAACCTCCTTGTGGGAAAAGCCCATCACTTCGCATCCGATCCGTAGACCTCCCATTGGATCAGCGCCGGGAAGGCGGACGGGTCGTCGCTTTTGATCAAGTTCTGGAGCCGCAGCCAGCGAACGCGGTGCCTGCCCAGCTCGATCACCTGACGGTCGCCGGTCTTCTTCAGGGGATAGTCCACGACGGCTCCGTCGCTCAGCTCCACCTGTCCGCGCACCCACCAGGCGTCGTGGGGAAAGTCGGCGCGTAGGGTCAGCGCCATGGCGTCCACGTCCACCTCCCTGCCCAAATCCAGCAGGCACCAGGCGTCCTCGCGGGCGCCGATGCCCCAGCTCTGGAATGGCCATTCGCCGTGGAAGGTGTTGTAGCGCAGCCCGTCGATCACGTTCCGCGCCGCGAAGCAGCTCTCGCCCCGGGTCTCCACGTTGGCGGTACAGTGCGGGAAGAAATCGGTGTCACCCCGCAGGTCGGCGGGATTGGCCGCCAGGTTGCGCCGCGCGGCGATCTCCCCAGCCGTCATGGCCCGGGCGGATACGATATGCCTTTTCTCCGTAAATGCCCCGGGACGGTAGGCCAGACGATGCTCCCCGCAGGGCACCCGCCAGGTCATCCTCCCGCCAGGCAGGTAGACCTCCCCCGGCAACAGGGACACGTCCAGCTGCGCCCACAGGTGCTTGTCATCGGAGGCGATCTCGATAAAATCCCCCTCGGCGTATTCCCGGTCGAAGCACAGCAGCGCCTCGTAGTCGTGCTGCGCTTGGGCCAGCACGTTTCCGGACGCTTCCCGCGCGGTGATCTCAATCATACGCATTACCTCCGCCAGAGCATCGAGTCCGTGCCGGCCAGCTTAGCAAGCGCCTCGATGAAGAAATAGTCGCCATAGACGATGTTGGTGTGCACGCCCGCCGCGTCGTCGTGATAGCTGGCGGTGCACTTCTGAAGCAGCCCGCAGGTATCCTTGGAGAAGTCGCAGCAGTGGTCGATCAACCCGTCCAGCAGCTTCCCAGCCGCGGTCAGATACGCTTCCTCGCCGGTGATCCGGTTCAGCTCGATCAGCCCCGACGCGGCGCAGGCCCCGGCGATGTTGTCGATCCGCTCGGGGGTCGCGGGCTGGAGGAAGTCGCAGTCCGTCAGGCCGTCAGAACGGATGTGGTCCATGAAGAACGCGGCTACGCGCCGGGAAGCCGCAAGATAGCGCTCGTCTCCGGTATTCTCATAGGCCAGCGCAAAGCCGTGCAGTGCCCAGGCCTGGCCGCGGGACCAGGCCGTGCCCTCGGCATAGCCCTGGCCGCCGTGCTCGCGCACCATAGTGCCGGTCTGCGGGTCGAATTCCACGATGTGGCACACGGAGCCGTCCGCCCGGACAAACGCCTTCAGCGTGGTGTCCGCGTGGATCCTGGCAACGTGACTGAAACGCGGGTCGCCGGTCATGTCGCTGGCCCAGAACAGCAGCGACAGATTCATCAGGCAGTCGATGATGGCGTAGCCCACCCGCTCCGGCTCGTTCCAGGCGCGGATGTAGCCCGCGGGGTTGAAGCGGCCCATCAGCAGGCTGGCCGCGTGCAGCGCGTCCGTGCGAGCCTGCTCGTCGCCCAGCAGCTTGAAGTGGGCGCCGCAGGAGAGCAGGTACATGAAGCCCACATCGTGGTTCAGCTTGTTGAAGGTCCGAAACTCCGCGGTGAGCAGATCCTCGGCGCGAAGAGCCTCGCCCTTGAACCAGTCGTCCCCGGTCGCCTTCCACAGCTGCCACATCAACCCGGGCCAGAAGCCGCCCGTCCACCAGCTGTTGCCGTCGAAGGGCGATTCCAGCCAGCGCTCGCCGCCCCGATAGGGCAGCATATTGGCCTCGGCGGCCAGCGGCGCGGTGGCGCGATACTTTTCCGCCGCGCGGCGCAGGATATCAACGGCATTGTTCCGCAATTTGAATCACCTCTTCAGGGATATTGTCCGGCAGATTTTCGTCTTCGGTCGCGCACACGGCGCAGATCAGCCGCGTCTGGCCAGGTTGGATTTCGGTATGCAGGGTCGGGATTAGCGTCCGCGGCCAGATCAGGCTAGTGTTCGGCTCGGTCTCCACCACCTCGCCGCGGCTGTAGCCCTCGATGGCAAATATGGCGCAGGAGCCCCGGTCGCAGCTGGCGGAGGCCATGGCTTCCGTGGCCGTGCGAACGCTGGCCACCCTATCGCAGGGTCGGCTCCCGGCGTGGTCACGGCAGACGGCGAACGCGCCTTCTGCGGCCTCGAGCCTCCTGCTCGTGCGGATGACATGGCATCTTACGTGCCAGTTCTCCCAGGGAATCAGCCGCGTGTCGATCTCGACGCCGTCCATGGGCCGCCAGGTGAAGCTGACCTCCCTCTCGGACAGGGCAAAGCGTTCAAAGCCGCTTCGCCCGTGCCACAGGCCGCGCTCGCCCCGAAGGGCCAGCATGCTGTCGAAGGCGCCCTTCTTCAGCGTCCCGGCCTCCTTGGCCACGGAGAAGCCGAAGCGGGTGGAATAGGCGAACTTCTCGTACTTCTCGTCCTCGTGGGCGTGCTCATAGGCGTGATTGCCCGCGGTGTAGGCGATCACGGAACGGTTGCCCGCGTCACGGGTCAGCAGCAGCCGTGCCTGCTCGTCCAGCAGTACCCGCGGCGGCTCGTAGTCCGCCTCCTGTGCCTGCCAGAAGGGATGCTCCTCCGGGAGCGCCAGCACGGCAAACACCTTCATGGCCCAGTAGGGGGAGCCCGGCGCGTTGTAGCCCTCGGCAAACACCAGGTTCGGATAGCCATAACCGATGGTCAGCACGCCGTCCCGGTCGAATATGGGCCTGCGCATCCACCAGCGCAGGTTCCTGAGCAGCAGTCCCTTGATCTCGCCCCAGCCCAGACCGTCCGCCGTCGCACCGCCCAGCGCGCAGGCGCTGAAGAAGGCCCCCTGGGCAAAGCGATAGGTCAGGCTGCGGCCATAGGCCAGCGCCCGTCCTTCCCCATCGAACCAGGCGGCAAAGCGCGGCGCGATCAGCCTCGAGCGCTCGACGAACCGGGCGCAGCGCTCCGGGTCCCGGTCCGCCATGTAGCGGGCGTAGACCAGGCCGTAGTAGTGGAATGCCCAGAGGGTGTAGTAGTCACGCTGGGCGGGCTTGTCGTAGTACCAGCCGTCGCCGCAGTAGTGGGTCTCCAGGTTGTCAAGGTCGTCCGCAAGTCGCGCCTCGTCCGCCGGCAGGCCCACATGGATGAAACCGATGTTCACCAGCACGCGGAAGAACAGCCAGTTGTTTTGGGGCATGTCGTGGCGGTTGATCTGGTTCAGCCAGTTGTACAGGTTGCGCCGGGCGTCCTCCGGCAGCTCAAAGAAGAACCGCTCCGGGATCATGCAAAGCGCCATACCCATCACGGCCATCTCCACCATGCGCTGGTCGAAATCGCCGATGTCGCCCCAGTATTCCTCATGTTTCGAGTCCACGCCGTGAATGAGGCCCTCGCGCCAGACGGCCCAGAGCCGCTCCGCCTCGGGGCACTTCCCCGCCAGCATGGGCACCAGCGCCCACAGCACCCGTGAATAGCCTTCCATGCCGGCGATGGCCTCGTCATACACCGCGCCGGTGTCCCCCAGGTGCAGCCGCGCCTTGCCCTCGGAAAGGCAGGGCAGCAGCGGCTCGATCAGGTCCACCGCCAAGCGGGCCACGTCCGCTCGTGTTGTCAGTGGATTGGATGCGTAATCAATCATCTGTTGGTCCTCTCGATTTTGAATTCCAAACGGTGCTCATGCGCCGCCGGGCTGGACAGCGCCACGCGCCACAGGCTTCCGGGATAGTTCCTGGCCATGCGCACATCCGTGACGGGGATCTCCTCCACCTCCACGGCCATGTCCTCGCTGTGGGTAATGCGAATCGCGCCGGAGCGCACGCCGTCCGATGTGATCTCAGGCTTGCCGCGGAGCATGAAGGTCTCCGTCACGGGGCTCGGCGCGTCGAGCCGGATTTCGTCCCGAAGGGTCAATGAGCCGTCGTCCGCCATCGCAAAGCGCCGTTTCAGGGCCATGACCCCCGCGGATTCGGGATAGGCGGCGGCAATGTCCAGCGACAGGCCGTCCGGCTCCATGGCCACGTCACGCGCCTTGCAGCGATTCCCCGCCGCCTGCTCACAGCCGCCGATCACGGGCACGTTGTGATACTTTGAACGGATGTTCCAGAGCTGGTAGCGCTGATCGGAGAAGGTCTTTCGGGTATAGGTCATGTTCCCGGCATCGACGATCTGCGGCTCGCCGTTAACGAAGTAGATGAAGCTGCCGCAGTCGTTGTGATTGTGGCTGCCCTCGTTCACGCCGCCCTTGCACACAAGCGTCGCGCCGTCTCGAGTCAGCCTGCGGATCTGCAGGTCTGCAAGCCACGCATCTTTCGGGGGCTCGATGTCCCCCACGTCCTTCGGCGGCGCCATCAGGTTGTTCATCAGCCGCCACAGCTGGGGCGTGTCCATCACCGCGTCGGTGGGTTCGCCCCGGAATCGGGCTCCGAAGGCGATCAGATCCGGCAGGTTCAGCCGCTTGCCCGCGTATTGCAGGCGCTCTCCGGGTACCTCCGGCCGGGCATCGCAGTCGCCGAAGTTGGCAAACCAGTCCCCGCCCAGCCACATATCCAGCGGGAAGCGGGCCATGCGCTTCAGCTTCTCCGTTCGCCTGAGATGCCAGCCGCCTACCTGCTGCTCCATCAGCTGCAGAAAATCCAGCACCGCGCCAGTGGCCATGTTCCAGTAGCCTACGCCCTCGTCGCAGCCGCCGTCCTCCGGGATCACGTCCAGATATCGGTCGATGGCGACGCAGGCCCGCTCCAGCAGGTCGCAGAGGCGTCGCCGGTCGTCGATGCATACGACGGCGGCCAGGGCCACGTCGGACACGATCCAGGGCGTCCAGTTGCACAGGTCCTTGCGGATGACTCCCATCCACCAGAAATCGTCCCGCGTCTCGAAGGGCACGATCACCCGCCGCTCGATCTCCCGGCTCACCCGGCGGCGGATCAGCGGTGAAACCTCGTCCAGCTCCTCCCCGAGCAGCTGGATGGTCAGTGCCAGGATCATCGCAGTCTGGGCGGCGAACAGGTCCACATAGGGCCGCTCCGGGTCCGGCAGCGGCATAGGCGTACGCTTTTCCACACCGTCGTGCTCGCCGCCGTTGTGGGCGCTGATGACCCAGCTGGTCTCCTCACAGATCAGCCAGATTCCGTCCACGACGATGTCCAGGTCCTCCTGGCGCTCATCTCCGGCGCAAACTCCCATCAGCGCCGCGATCAGCTTCCGGCGGCGCTGGAAGTAAGGCGCTTCCATAACGCCCCGGTTCCCGGAGCGCACGAATTCCATGTACTGCCCGGCGGTGAGCTGGGCATAGGGTTCTTCCCGGTATTGCTCAGCCAGGCGGCGTATGGGCTCCCGGCGCTCAGAGCCGAGGTGCTCCCAATCGCCGGTTTGGCTCGCCGGAGGGAAGAGGCAGGGCCGATACCCGCCCATCAGATGGTGGATGGGATAGCGCTCGATGTCTTCGGTGAACATGTCTCTCCCCCGTTTGTCAGCCCTTCAGGCCCGTGGTGGCGATGCCCTGGATGAAGTATTTTTGCAGCGCCAGGAACACGATGGATACCGGCAGCAGGCTGCACACGGACACGGCCATGATCAGGTGGTAGTCGCTGGAATTCTCCTGGATGAAGCGGCGCAGGCCCACCTGCACGGTCTTGTTCACGTCGCGGGTCAGGTAGATCATCGGGCCCATGTAGTCGTTCCAGGTGCCCACGAAGGTGAAGATCACCAGCGTGGCGATGGCGGCCTTTGACAGGGGCAGCATGATCCTCAGCCAGATGCCGTATTCGCTCAGGCCGTCGATGCGCGCGGCCTCGCACAGCTCGGTGGGGATGCCCTGATAGAACTGGCGCATCAGGAACACGCCGAAGGCGCTGAACGACTGGAGCACCACGATGGCCCACAGGGTGTCGTAAAGGCCCATGGAGCGCATCAGTATGAACTGGGGCAGCATGTAAGTCTGCCACGGTACGGCGATGGTGGCCACATAGCAGATGAACAGCACGTTCCTGCCCCGGAAGTTCAGCTTCGCAAAGGCGTAGGCCGCGAAGGAGGAGGTCAGCGTCTGGATGAACGTGACCAGCAGGGCGATGGTCGCCGTGTTCTTGAAGTAGGTGATCAGCGGCACCTTCGACCAGATCAGGCTGTAGTTCTCCCAGTGGAACACCTCGGGGATCCAGCGGATCGGGTAGGTGAACACCTCGCGGTCCATCTTCAGCGACGCCGACAGCATCCACACGAATGGGATCAGCGTGAACAGCGCCAGGGCGATCAGCACCACATAGAGCAGCGCCTTCAGCACCACATGCATGGGCGAGCGCTGGATGCCCGCATTCTTGTTCAAAGTCAGCTGCGTCATTTCTCTCGCCCTCCTTTAATTATTCGCGTACTTGCCTTCCATGCTGAACTGCGCCAGCGTGAAGATCAGCACGATCACCAGCAGCACCATGGCGATGGCGCTGGCGATGCCGTAGTTGAAGTTGGAAAACGCCTCGTCATAGATGTAGGTGACCAGCATCTTGGTGGACCGCCCCGGGCCACCCTCGGTCATGATGGCCACCACGTCGTAGATCTTGAAACAGGAGATGATCATCATCGTGGAGGCGAAGAAGGTGGTGGGCCGAAGCTGCGGCAGGGTCACGTGGGTGAACTGCTGCCACTTGTTGGCGCCGTCCATCGTGGCGGCTTCGTAGAGATCCGTGGGCACGCCCTGCAGCGCGGCCAGGTAGATGACCATGTAATAGCCCATGTTTCGCCAGACGCTGACCAGTATGATGGACCATATGGCCATGACGCTGTCCGCCGTCCAGCTCTTGTTGTAGTTGATTCCCATAGCCATGATCATCTGGTTGATGGGGCCGTCCTTCATCATCATGAAGCGCCAGCACACGCAAATGGCCACCATCGAGGCCACGTACGGGAAGAAGAACACGGTGCGGAAGCCCACCGCGCCTTTTACGGCCTTGTTCAGCGCGATGGCCAGTGCCATGGCGCACACCAGCGTCAGCGGCACCGTGACCAGCGTATAGAACACGGTGTTCTTCAGGGCGATACCCAGATCCACCTTTGTGAACAGATAGCCCAGGCCCTTTTCAGCCACCTTGGCCGTCTTGAAGATCTCGGCATAGTTGCCCAGTCCCACCCACTGCATGGTGTTGAACGCGCCGCCCTTCCACTTCACGAAGGACAGGAAGATGGAGAACAGCACCGGCAGCAGCGTGAACACTGCGAAGCCGATGAAGTTCGGCGCGAGGAAGGAATAGGCGATCAGCTCCTTCTTGCGCTCATACCTTGTCTTGTTGCGCTTGTACTGGATCCTGCTCTGCTCGGTCATATTGGCAGCGCCCCTTTCAAATGAAAATGTGGTGTGAGCAATTGGGAATGAGGAATGACCGGAAGCTGCCGTTTCCCATTCCCAATTCCTCACGATTCGCCGCAAAAGAACGGGGAAGGCGAGTTCTCGCCTTCCCCGCCGTTGGTTCAGCTATTCACGCGATCAGCCGAGGATCTCAGCCACGCGCTCGTTCATCGCCTCAATGCCCTCTTCGATGGTGTTCTCGCGGGTCATGATGAGGGTGTGCTCCTCGTTCAGCGCGGTGCTGATCTCAGAGGAATGCTCGGAAGCAGGCATCTCGATGCCCACGTATACGGGCACCAGAGCGGCCTTGCTGGCGTCGTCGGTCGGGAAGCCCTCGGCGGAAGCCATGGCCTCGGCAACAGTCTCGGAAACCCAGGCGGGACGGGTGCCGGTGGAAGCGGTGGCAAGGGAGCCTTCCTCGCCAGCCAGCCAGGAGATGTACTCCCAGGCCAGATCCTTGTTCTCAGACTTGGCGTTGATCATGGCGCCGGTCAGGTTGCCGAAGGAAGAGCCAGCAGCCACATCCTCCTTGTGGGGAACGGAGACGATGCCCCAGTTGAAGTTGCAGGTGCCGTCGTTGATGGCGCCGATCAGGGTGGACACGAACCAATAGCCCATGGGCATCATGGCGATGTTGCCGTTCTCGAAGGCGGCGGAGTAGTGCAGGCCGGCGGACTTCAGCTCGTCGTAGCTCATGCAGGCGCCCGCATCCTCCAGATCCTGGTACAGCTGATAGAAGTAGGCCAGGTCGCTGTAGTCGCCGTCGATCAGGGTGTTCTGACCGTCGCAGACATCCCAGTTGACGACCGCGCTCAGCCAGGTATGATAGTGGGTGCCGTAGACGCCGTCAGAGGTCATCTTCTTGGCCAGCTCAGCGTACTGCTCCCAGGTCATGTCGTTGGTGGGATAGTCAACGCCGGCGGCGTCGAACAGATCCTTGTTGTAGTACAGCACCCAGAAGTCACTGCGGAAGGGCAGCGCGTACTGCTCGCCGTCCACGGCGTAGTTGCTCTCGATGCCGGCGAAGCCGCTAAGGTCATAGCTGGAAGATTCGATGTAGCTGTTCAGGGGCTCTTCGTAGCCAGCCTCCTGCCAGTTCAGCAGGTCGGTGATCTCCTTGACCATGAACACGTCGCTGGTGTCGCCACCGGACAGCATGGTGGAGGCCTTCACGGCGTAATCCTGGGAAGCGACATCGACGTACTCGATGGTCACGCCGGGATGGGATGCCTCAAAGGCTTCCTTCTGGGCAGCCAGGTAAGGGGTGGTCTCGGCGTCCCAGGCCACGACCGTCAGGGTCTGGCCTTCCTCGGCCACGGCGAAGCTGGCCGCGGTCAGCAGCATCAGTACAGCCAGAGCCAGAGCAAGTGCTTTCTTCATGGGTAGTTCCTCCTTTTTTCCTATACGGGCGTCGCCCGCCAGATTCCGCGCATTGAAACAATTTTCAATGTCTGGGCCTATTATACGTTCAATTCGGACGTATGTCAATACTTTTCGTAAAGATTGTCATATATTTTCACCATTAAATGAAAATCCACTGGAAATTCAGTGTAAATAGTGGTTGTAATTTTCATCCGGCTATGCTATACTTTCATTATAAAAGGAGGCGATCGGATGGAAAACAGGAACGTCACCATTCACGATGTCGCCGCGCTGGCAGGGGTCTCCCTCGCCACGGTGTCCAGGGTGCTCTCCGGCGGAAGCGCCAGCGCAGCCGCCCGTGAAAAGGTGGAAGCTGCGGCGCGCCAGCTGGGCTATCGCAGGCCCGGCGCGGAAAAGCGTCCGGAGGCCAGACGGGACCACGCCCTGGCGCTGGTGATCTCCGACCTCACCAATCCCTATTACAGCGTGCTCTGCGACGGCGCGGAGCAGGCCTCCCGCCGGGCGGGCTGGCCGCTGATCCTGTGCCAGCCGGCGTTTGCCGGCGCGGAAGACGCTGAGCTGGAAAGCCTGCTCAACCTGCCGGTGAGCGGCGCGGTGGTGGTTGGCGCGGCCATGGAGCAGGGCGATCTGGACGGCATCCGAAAGCGCCTCTGCCGCATTGCCCAGCGCATACCCATCGTCACCATCGGCCCGCGGGTGGAGGGCGTCAGCTGCGTGAACATCACCTCCGACCTGTCGCTGAGCGTGCGCAAATCCCTGGCGCACCTGGTCACGCTGGGCCATCGGCGCATCGCCTTCATCGGCGGGTCCGGCGGCATGCGCTCCTCCAGCACCCGGCGCAGGGCCTTCTATGAGGAAATGGAGCGGCTGGGGCTGCCCTCCGACCGGGAGATGCGCACCGACGCGGGCTTCACGCCCCAGGCGGGTGAGTTCTGCGTGAACAGGCTGTTCAGCGGCGCGGCACCGGAGAAGCGGCCCACCGCCATCATCGCCATCAACGACCTGGTGGCCCTGGGCGCGCTGCGGCAGCTGCAGCGCATCGGGCTGCGGGTTCCGGAGGACGTGGCGCTGATCGGCTGCGACAACCAGTTCTTCACGCCCTACCTGAACCCCTCGCTGACCACCGTGGACCTGCACCCCTTCGACCACGGCGTGACCGCCATCGAAGAGCTGATCGGCAGCCTGAACGGCGGCGGCGGCTCCTACTCCCAGATCCGGGAGTGCAGCCTGATCGTACGGGAGAGCTGCGGCGCGATGCTCGGCGTTCGGAACTTCTGATTCCCACTAAACAAAAGCCCCGCTCGCATTGACGAGCGGGGCTTTCATTTAATCCAGATACCCTTCCCTGCCCTTCACGCCAAAGCGCTGCTCCAGCAGGTGCATCTGTTCGTCGGTGATGGTGTTGATCCGCGGCAGGTAGGCGATCTTCATGTAGATCTCCGCGGCCTTCTCGGCGGTCTCGATCAGGCCGAAGGTCTCGTCCAAATCCTTGCCCGCGCCGTAGATGCCGTGCTGGCTCCAGACCACCAGCCGCGCGGTCTTCATCTTCTCGGCGGTGGCCTCGCCGATTTCGTTCGTGCCGCAGAGCATCCAGGGCAGCACATTCACGCCGTCCGGGAACACCACGATGCACTCTGTGCACATCTGCCAGAGGGTGCGAGTGAACTCCCGCTCGTCGAGGGTATGCACATAGGTCATGGCCAGCAGGTTCGCCGGGTGGCAATGCATCACCACGCGGTTCTGCGCGTCGACCGCCAGCCGCGCCACGTGGCTCATCATGTGTGCCGGAAACTCGCTGGTGAACTGGCCGCCGTCCGCGTAGCCCCAGAGCAGCGCGGCCGTTTGGCCGCCGTCCGTCAGCCGTACGACGCCGAGGTTCACCTCCGGCGCGTACTGCACGTTCTTGAAGTACTTGCCAGTGCCTGTGACGAGGAAATACCTGCCGTCAAGTTCCGGCGCGGCAAAGCCAGTGGGGATGTTCCGGATGACCTTCCCGGTATCGAGGTATTCCCTCACCTCGCCCTCGTCCAACAGCAGGCTGATGTTGCCGCCGTTGCGCTCGTCCCAGCCGTGGGCGTACATGTTGGCGGTCGTACGGATCATTTCCACCATGAATGGCGCGGTCAGCAGGTCCTTCATGCCCTCGCCTCCAATACCTTTTTCTCGTAAGCCTTGATCTCGTCGAACCACTCGCCGTCCACGGGCCTGTCGCAGCGGCGGCAGTACTCGTCCCAGACCTCGCCGAAGGGCAGGGTCTTCAATTCCTCCTGCCGAACCATCAGCTCGGTGAAGTCGCCGGCATCCTGCATTTTCTTCAATTCGTCGTTGGGTTGCAGCAGCGCGAACAGCAGCGCCTTCTGCAGATTGCGATAGCCGGTCACCCAGGCGGACACGCGGTTGATGCTGGCGTCAAAGTAGTCCAGGGCGATGTTCACCTTGCCGTCCAGCCCGCCGCAGCGCACGATCTCCCGTGCGATCTCCCGCGTCTCGTCGTCGAACAGCACCACGTGGTCGCTGTCCCAGCGAATGGGCCGGGTCACGTGCAGCGCGATCTCCGGGAAGAACGCCAGCAGCGCCGGGATCTTGTCGGACACCACCTCGGTGGGATGGTAGTGGCCGTTGTCCATCAGCGGGATGCACTTGTCCCGGTTGAAAGCGGCGTAGCTGAGGGCGAACTCGGCGGAGCCCACGGTGTAGGCCTCCACGCCGATGCCGAACACCTTGCTCTCGATGCAGGGCTTCACCTTCGCGAAGTCGTAGGGCTCGGACAGGATCTCGTCGATGGCCTCGCGATAGCGCATTCTCGGCCCGATGCGGTCGGCGGGGATGTCCTTGAAGCCGTCGCCGGTCCAGATGTTCATCACGCAGGGCTGGCCCAGTTCCTCGGCCAGATAATTGGAGATGCGGATGGAGGCCTTGCCGTGGTCGATCCAAAAGCGCCGGGTCTCAGCGTCGGACGAGGAAAGCGTCAGCGGGTCGCACTTGGGATGGGAGAAGAAGGTGGGATTGAAGTCGCAGCCCAGTTTCCTCTGCTTGCAGAATTCCACCCAGCGGCGGAAGTGCTTCGGCTCCAGCTTATCCCGGTCCGCCCACTCGCCGTCCTCAAAGATGGCGTAGCTGGCGTGCAGGTTCAGCTTGGGCTTGCCTGGGATCAACGACAGCACCTCGTCGATGTCGGCCATCAATTCCTCCGGCGTCCGGGCACGGCCGGGATAGTTGCCGGTGGTCTGGATGCCGCCGGTGAGGGGCTTGGACGGATCTGTGTCAAAGCCGCGCACGTCGTCGCCCTGCCAGCAGTGCAGGGACACCGGTACGGTCTTCAGCCTTTCGATGGCGGCCTCGGCGTCCACGCCCTGTGCCGCGTACTTCTGCTTCGCTTCCCGATAGCTCATGTTCATGCCTCCTCCGCGTTCATATGTATTTTCAGGTTGCCAAGGGCCGTCGCCTCGATGGGCAGGGCGATCACCCGCTTGCCCGTGGCCGCCTCGGTGAGTTGATTCAAAAAAGCGTTCTTTGCGCCGCCGCCCACGATGTACAGCCGATCGTAGTTCTTGCCTGCGTTGCGCTCCAGCTCGTCGATGGCCTGCCTGTAGCTCATGGCCAGCGAATGATAAGCGCAGCGGAAGTAGTCGGATGGGGCCCGCGGCTCTGTTCCCAGCGCCGCGTCGAAGGCTTCTTTCATGCTCCTCGGCGCGAGGAACGCCGGCGCGTTGGCGTCCACGGTGGCCTCAAAGCGGCTCGCCTCGGCGGCAGCGGTGATCCTTCCCCATTCCTCGTCGGGGCAAAGTTCCTCCCTCAGCCGGTTCACCAGCCACATACCCATGATGTTCTTCTGGTAGCGGTTGTAGCCCACGCCGCCCTCGTTGGACCAGTTGGCCCGCTGGCTGGCGGCGTCGGTGATGGGCCGCGGCGTCTTGACGCCCAGCAGGCTCCAGGTGCCGGAGGAGATGTAGGGCGCGTCCGCGTCCATCGGGATGCCCTCCACGGCCGAGCCGGTGTCGTGGGTGGCGCAGAGCACGACCCGGATGCCCCTGTATGCCCCGATGGCCGTCCCCGGCCTCTGCAGAGGATGGAACAGGTGTCCCGGCAGGCCCAGCGCGTCGATGATCGCCGGGTCATACTCCCCCGTCTGGGCGCTCACCATGCCACCGGTGGTGGCGTTGGTGTACTCGTGGGACTTTACGCCGCAGAGACGATACATCAGGTATTCCGGCACCATCAAAAAGTCCGTCACACCCTTTAGGCGCCCGGCCAGCTTGTCCGCGTACAGCTGGTAGATGGTGTTGAAGGGCTGGAACTGGATGCCCGTGCGGCGGTAGAACTCGGAAAAGGGCATGATTTGGTGAACGGCCTCGATGGCCGCTGCCGTGCGGCTGTCCCGGTAGGCATAACAGGGTTAACAGCCTCGTCGCCCCGCATCAGCACGTAGTCCACGCCCCAGGTGTCGATCGACAGGCTCTCGATCTCCGGGAACCTCGCAAGCGCCGCGTCGACGCCTGCCTTCACGTGGCCGACCAGCGCCTCCATGTCCCAGGTCAGTTGCCCGTCCAGCTCCGTCACGCCGTTGGGAAAGCGATAGACCTCCTCGGTCCGAAGGGCTCCGCTTTCGCGCCAGCCCACGATGTGCCTCCCACTGGAAGCGCCGATGTCAATGGCAAGATATCGCTTCAAAGCAATCCCTCCTGTCGCCATCAATATGATAGCAAATCAGGAGGGCTTTTTCAAGACAATCGGGTTCATGGATTGTTTTTTCGCAATCTGTTTCAACTGTTTGGAGTCAGCCCATCCGGATCAATCGTATGTCAGTGATGGCGCACTGGTCGCCGGTGAGGGCGATATACACGTCCTTCACGTCCTTGCGAAGGGTGGTGACGCTCTTGATTGCGATGCCCATGTTCTCCGTCCTCATGGTGATCTGATTCCCCGCCCTTTGGATTTCGACGGCACAGTCGAAACCCTGCCTGTTCTTCTCCTTCCAGGCGTTCCAGCCCTCGAAGGCCTCGGTGTGGGTGACCTGCACCCGGTTCTCGGCGCTGTCGTTGGACTCCCACTCCTCGCCGTCCAGCCGCAGCAGCGTGAACTCCCGGCTGCGCGGCCCGTTCAAGCGGCCATCGTCGGAGGCAAACACGCTAATGTAGGCGCAGTGCCACACCAAATGCGCGGTGGGCAGGCTGCGGGTATGGAAGGTGAGGCACATGCTGCCCTCGATGGGCACGCCGCGGGTGGCCGCCGTGCGCCAGTTGTCCACCTGGATATTCGGGATGTCCCCCTCAGGACAGCCCCTGATATAGCTGACCT
Organism: uncultured Eubacteriales bacterium; assembly: GCA_902800625.1. GTDB lineage: Bacteria > Bacillota > Clostridia > Christensenellales > Aristaeellaceae > UBA2862. The sequence goes on from CADCFG010000001.1 coordinate 182,994, forward strand.
CCTCGGCGATGCGGGGTATGGCGTCTGGTGCCGCCGGCGACTCGTCGAATTCCACGCGCAGGCCGCTGACGGTGCAGTGCTCGCCGGTGACAGCCAGGTAGCTGTACCGGGAACAGTCCGGAAGTGCCAGCACGATCTCCCGGGCGTGCTTGCCATGGGAGATCCGCAGCAGGGCGTGATCCTTCACGCGCAGCGCTTCGATCTCATACTGCCGGCCACGGTCGTCGCCCTCTTCCAGCGGATACGACTCTCGTTCGAGTTTCCGTGTCTCAGCCTTGCGTACCCCGTCCGCCTCCAGATGCCCGTCGAGCCGGAGGCTGGCGTATTCAAAGTAGGCCAGATCCCGGTTGTCCTCCTGGCCCGGGTGCACCCGGCCGTCGTGGGCGTCGAACAGCACCAGCGTCGGCAGGCACTCGCTCACGGCAAAGCCGGGGTCCGGTCTGGTGTACAGCCGGATCCGCACCCGCTTGTCCGAGATGAGGATGCCCTCGGTACACTCATTATAGAGGTCCTCGAAGTGCAATCTGCCGGATGTCAGGCTATTTTCGCCGGTTGCCGCTTCGCGCATGCGGTATTCCGTATCCATGTCCAAAAGGCGGATCATAGCCTTGGCAAACACGGGGTCGAACTGCGTACCGATGCCCTTGACCAATTCCTCGCGCACCAGGTGCTGGGCAATGGCCCTTCGATAGCTGCGATTGGAGGTCATGGCGTCGTAGGCGTCGGCCACGGCAATGATCCGGGCAACCTCTGGGATATCCTCGCCCTTGAGGCCTTCGGGATAGCCCCGGCCGTCGTAGCGCTCGTGATGGTACAGCGCCGCGACCTTCAGATAGGGCGACTGCTGGATGCTGGAGAGGATCTGCCCGCCCACCACGGGATGCTGCTTGATCTGGGCAAACTCCTCCTCGGTCAGGCGACCCTTCTTGGTCAGGATCCTTAATGGTACGCTGATCTTGCCCACGTCGTGAAGCAGGGCGGCGAAATAGATGTCCTCGCACTCCCGCTTGCCCTTCCCCGCCTCTCGGGCGATGCTGCTGGAATACTCCGCCACTCGCTTGGAATGGCCGTTGGTATAGCTGTCCTTGGCGTCGATGGCGTTCACCAGCGCCTCGGCGGTCTGTTCAAACAGCGCGTGCTCCTTCTTCTGATCCTCGCGGATCAGCTCGATCTCCCGCCGCCGCGCCTTATCCAGCGCGCTGTTCATGTCGTTCAGCGTGTACACGTACAGCAGTGCCACAACGAGAGCCAGCATCATGTTCATCAGCGAAACGCCGTAGGCGAACAGCTGGATCACGGACACGGCAAAGAGCGCAATGGCATAGACCATCAGCGAAAACTGTATGGCGCGGCTCAGCCGCCCGCGATGCTGGATGATCACGGAGAGCTGCATGGCCAGCATCAGCACGGGGATGATGTAGGATATGATAAAGCCCTGCGAGCGGTGGTAGACGTTCTGCGCGTCGATGGTGTAGTAGAGCCCGGTGAACTGGGACACGACCAACAGTGTCAAGCCGATGGCATACAGGCCATCGCAAAGGCGCAGCTGGACGGGAACGCGCCTGAGCCCGCCCTCGTTGAGATACAGATCGCGCAGATAGTGGGAAAAGCCATGTCCCAGGTCGAGCACCAGGACGAAAACCAGGAAGTTGCATATCCTGACCATCCAGCCGGCCAGCGTCCCGGGGGCGCCGCGATAGATATAGGCCAGGCGATCGGAGATCAGCAGCGCCGCCGCCGCGGCCTCCATCAGCGCAAGAATGCGCCGGCGTCTGGACGTCAATGACCGGGTCATCAGCGTCAAGGCTGCCAGAACGGCGCATATTCCAGCCAGGAACAGCATCACGTCCAGTTGGTACCTATGCAAGAATTCCATCGCGTCCCGTTTCCTCCCAGTGCAAAATCAGGCATCCACCGAAGATCTTTTGCTATTCGGCCGCGCCTTCCGGCTCAGTGACCTTCTCAAAGCGCATGTCCTCGGCGGCGTTCTCCACCTTGTCCTCCCAGATGAGGAAGCCCTCGTCGTCGATGCGGAACACGGCCTCGCCATTGTCGTAGACCTGCTCCTCGGCGGCGATCTCGCCATCCTCGCCGAAGGTCACGTAGGCCAGCACGCCGTCCGGCCGGGAGACCAGGCAGTCGTTCTCCGCGTCGTAATCGCAGGCATACTCCCAGCGGGCGGACTCCGACGCGCTGTTGCCCCACATCACGGTAACGTAGATCACGTCGTCCAGGCTCTCGATGGTCATCGATGCCCGACCGCAGCCCCAGATGCCCTCAAAGGCGTCCTCCGGGCCCACGGGTGCTTCCGTGTCCACCTTCTCAAACACGATTTCGTTCTCACCGGGGGCTTCCTTGAAGTCCGTCCAGGTGAGCGTGCCGTCTTCGTTGATGGCGAAGGCCGCCGCACCATCCTCGTAGTAGACGGGTTCGGAGGTCAGCAGCTCGCCGAATTCATCGTTTTTAAAGTCGAACTTCGCGCCGATTTCCCGACTGGTCAGCGCCTTTCCCACGTCGTCATAGGCGCAGCTGTCGTAGATCCAGCGAATGCCCGCGTTGTCCTCCTTGTATTGGCTGATGATGCAGTTGAGCAGGTTTGGGTCGTCGTCCATGTGCACGATCTCCAGCATCATGTCCTGCGTGGCCCAAATGCCGACAAAATCTTCAAGCTCGGGGTAGTAGGTGTAGTCGCTCTCCGCCAGCGCGCAGGCGCACAGCAGCACAAGTACGGTCACAATGCTCAAAATCTTCTTCATGTTCACACTCTCCTTATTCTTGTTTTATTACAAACGAATCTTCGCGGGTCCGTTGTCCTTCTCGGCCTCCCGGGCTTCCTCCAGCTCCTTCTCCCAGGTCAGGTGGCGGTATTCCTCCGCCCGGGGATCGGTCTCAAACCAGTTGAGGAAGTCCTCCATCATGGGAAGTGTCCATTGGGTGTCGATCTGGGCGGTGGTGTAGGTCTTGCTCTGCAGGCGGTCAAAGCCGAAAATGTCCCGCACGTGGGACTTTTCCGCGTTCTCCACCACGTGCTCGGCATGCTGGGCGGGAATGAAGATCACGCCGGAGATGGTGCCCAGCACCACGTCTCCAGGCATGCACACCGCTTTGCCCACGCGGCAGGGCAGGTTGTAGCCGGTCATCATGCAGTTTCCGATGCCGGTGGGGTCCACGCCGCGGTAGTAGATCTGCAGGCCTTCGATCTTCACGATCTGCTGCAGGTCCCGCACGCCGCCCCAGATCACGGCGCCGCCCCGCTTGGTGCGGGTGTGGATGGCGGTGGACAGGTTGCCGCCCACATAGGTGCCCTCGAAGATCTTGTCGTAGAGGTCCACCACCACCACGTCGTCCTCCACCAGCCTGTCGATGACCCACTGGTTGTAGAAGCCCTTGTGGCCCTCGCTCTCGCCGATGCCCCGCAGCGCCTTGTCCAAATCCGGCCGGAAGGGCATCATCACGGCGGTCACGGCGCGGCCCACCAGGATGTTGTCCCCGTGGGTCATCTTGAAATCGCACTCCCAGTTGTTGCGGTAGCCCATGTTCCACAGGGGTCCCCAGGCCTCCTCGAAGGTGATCTTCCGCATCCGGTTCAGCACGTCCGAACTCACCTTGGGACGCCCGTCAGGCAGGCGCTCCCCCGTCCATTCCGGGGTGAGGCGAATGATGGTCTCCGGGTCGTTGAAAAACATGGATATTCCCTCCGTCTCTGTCGTCGGTCAGATCAGTATCAGGCCCTTGTCCACCCGGATGCCGTCGCCGGTGACGGCCTGCGCTTCTGGCGTGCACAGATAGCACACCAGCTCGCCCACGTCCCGGGGCGTCACTTGGCGAAAGCCGTTCATGTCCGGGTTGTTGCAGTCCAGCGGATTGTGGGCACGGATGGGCGCGTTGCCGGTCTTGAACTCGATCTTGCAGCCACCCAGGTCGACGGCGTTCACGGTGATGCCGTCGGCGTACAGCTCCAGCGCCAGCTCCCGCGTGAACATGCGGATGGCGCCCTTGGTCATGGCGTAGCCCGCGTCAAAGCCGGTGGGCCGCTTGCCGTGGATGCTGGAGATATTCACGATGCGTCCGCAGTCGCTCTTTTTCAGATACGGCAGGCAGGCGCGCACGGCGTGGAAGTAGCCGCCGATGTTGATCTCCCACAGCCGGCGCAGGGTGGCGTAGTCGTACATGTCGATGAACAGGTTGGGCTGCATGGCGGCGTTGTTCACCAGGATGTCCAGCCTGCCCCACTTTTCAATGATCGCGTCCACCATGCCCTGAAGCTGCGCTGCGTCGGTGACGTCGGCCTGGAACACGAAGCCCTCTCCCCCTGCAGCCTCCACCTGGCGCAGGGTCTCCTCGGCCATGGCGCGGTTGGTGTTGCAGTTGATGCAGACTTTCACGCCCTTTTCCGCCAGCGCCTTCACCACGCCCGCGCCGACGCCCTTGCCGCCGCCCGTCACCAGGGCGACGCGGTCACGAAGACGGCCAGTCATAGTAAGGCCTCCCTTCCACCTTGCGGCGATGGGTATAGTACTGGGTCATGGCGCCATCGGCCATCAGGTCGCTGCCGTTCAGCGGCGCAGCTTCCGGCGTCAGCAGGAAGGCGATCAGCCCGTTCAGCTGGTCCTCCTCCGGCAGTTTTCGCGTGGGATAGCGCATGTCCACTCCGTAGTACACGCTGGACACGGGGCTCTTGCTGTCCGGGTCGCTCTGGGTGATGCCCTTTTGAATGAAGAAAGAGCGCACGCCGAACTGGCCGTAATCCTGGGCAACCTCCCTGGCCAGCATCTGCGTCGCGGCGCAGCCCATGCTGAACAGCGCACCGAGGCCCACTGGCTTTTCGGCGTGGATGCTGTTCAGGTAGATCATGCTGCCGCCGCCGTTATCCTTCATGATGCCGCAAAAGACCTTGGTGACGCACCAGGCCGCCATGGGGCCCTCGTCGGCGGCGCGGCTCCATTCCTCCTCGGACACGGCCTCCACCCCGCCCAGTATGCGCGGCGGCGCGGGATGGATCACGCCAGCAATCTCCCCCGCCAGCGGCTCCGCCCAGGCGCGCAGGGTCGCCTCATTCCACAGGCATATATCCTCCGGGACCGTCTCAACGCGCCAGCCCTGCCCGGCCAGGTACGCTCCGGCCAGCCGCGCCTCGGCCATGCGCGCGTCCGTCAATACGACGATGTTCTTCATCAAATCCTCCGTCAGCTCCACAGCCGGTCGTGGGCGTACACGTCGTCCCAGCGGCTGGTCTCGGTCCACATCTCGGGATAGTCGGGGTGCAGGTGCTCGCGCAGCACCTCATCGTTGTAGTCGTCCACGCCCAGGCCGGGCCTGTCCGGCACCGCGATGAAGCCATGATCCACGATCTTCTTCGGCGCGCCGATCACCATGTCGTCCCACCAGGGCACGTCCACCGAGTGGTTCTCCAGCACGTAGAAGTTCTCGGTGGCGGCCACGGAATGCACGCAGGCGTAGGCCGAAACCGGGCTCTCCGCCATGTGCACGGCCATGGCCACGCCGTGGCGCTGGGCCAGGTCGCCAATCTTCTTGTTCTCCAGGATGCCGCCGGAGGACAGGATGTCCGGGTGGATGACGCTCACGGCCCGGCTGGTCAGCAGCGGCTCGAAGCCCTCGGCCAGGAAGATGTCCTCGCCGGTGCAGATGGGCACGGTGGTGGAATCGCTGAGCCGCTTGTACTGGTCGGTGTACTGCCAGGGGATCATGTCCTCGGCCCAGGCGATGTTGTACTTTTCGATGCGGCGGCACAGCCGGATGCAGTCCTCCACGCAGATGTGGCCGAAGTGGTCGATGGCCAGCGGGATCTCGTAGCCGATCACGCTCCGCACGTCCTTCACGTACTGCTCCAGCACGTCCAGGCCCTTCTCCGTCACATGGATGCCGGTGAAGGGGTGCGGCACGTTGAACAGATCATAGGCCCGGTTGCGCAGCTGGCGCTTCTCCTCGGGGCCGGCGGAGGATGCCCAGGCCATGCCTTCGGCAGCGTTCATCTCCTCCATCAGGCCCAGCGGCGCGCAGACCGTGCCTGGCTCGCCCTTCAAAATGCCCAGGCCCAGGTCCATCTTCAGGAACGTGAAGCCCTTGTCCATGCGGGCCTTCAGCGCCTTGCCCATGTCGGTGCCGGTGTGCTTGCCGTCCACGTCGGTATCGCAGTAGATCCTGATCCTGTCCCGGTACTTGCCGCCCAGCAGCTGGTATACCGGCACGCCGTAGGCCTTGCCGGCCAGGTCCCACAGGGCCACCTCCACGCCACAGACGCCGCCGCCCTGGCGCGCGGGGCCGCCGAACTGCTTGATGCGTCGGAACAGCTTTTCAACGTTGCAGGGGTTTTCGCCCAGCAGGCGGCTCTTGAGCATCTCGGCATACACCCGGTTGCCCGCGTCGCGCACCTCGCCCAGGCCCACGATGCCCTGGTTGGTGTAGATCTTCATCAGCGTGCAGTGCATGGGCGCGCCCACCACGTCCGTAAAGCGAATATCGGTGATGCGCAGCTGGCTGGGACATGAGTTGCGGTTGACCGAGTCGGCGATGATCTTCTCCATGGCGATTCTCCTTTATTTATTGCTGTTGCAGCGGGCAGAGGCACACTGGACGGCCGATTTCAAGGCCAAAGCTGGCATCCTCCAACCGCAAGGTTTCAAAGTTCAGGCGATAGGCGCGGATGACGGAATCCCGCTGGCTGGCCGCGAGGACATAATCTCCGCATATGATAAAGTCCCTGGGTTCGGCCACGCAGGGCGAGAGCACCGGCGCGCCAAGGGTGCCGTTCGCGTGCAATGGCACCACGGCGATGCTGTCATGCCCCCGGTTGGAGGCCAGCAACAAGCGTCCGTCCTCCGTGATGTGGATGGCGGCGGCGGTGTTGGGGCCGTCGAAGTTCGCGGGCAGTATGGATACGGAATGGTCTACCACGCACCCGGTTTCCGACCGCTTCAGCGCGTAGACCCTGCCGTTCAGCTCCGAGACGCAGTAGAGCCAGCCGGGGTGCTTCGCGCTGTGGGCCAGGTGTCTGGGGCCGGAGCCGGCGGGCATGGCGATGCGGCCCATCTCGTGCAGCAGGCCGTCGCTGTTCTGATAGGTCACGATGGCGTCGATGCCCAGGTCGCAGACAAATATGAGGCCGTCCAGCGCCGTGGAGAAGTGGACGTGGGCCGCCTCCTGTCGCTGGGGATTGGGGCCGGAACCAGTTTGCTGCCGAAGATCCGTCCGGCGGATGATATTGCCGGAATCATTCAGCGCGAAGGCCGCCAGGCTGCCGCCGGAGTAGTTTGCGGCATACAGGTACCGCGCGTCCTCCGAAAGCGCCAGGTGGCACGGGCTCGCGCCGAGGGTGGCAAAACTCTGTTCCTCCAGCGCAAGGCTTCCCTCCAGGCTGCCTGCCCGAACGCGGCCCTCCTCCGCCTCCTCCACGGCATAGAACACGCGCCCGTCGGGGTGCGCCAGCACAAAGCTGGGATTCACGCAACCCGCCACGGACGCCATGACCTGAAAGCCGGCGTCTGGATCAAAGCCGACCCTGCATATGCCCTTTTCGTCCCGACCGGCATAGCTGCCCGTCAGGAATTCGTATTTCATAGGCGCACGCCCTTTCTCCAAAATTATTAAGCTTACCAGTAAACTTACTGTTAAAAGTATATAATGCGTAAGTGTTTTTGTCAAGCGAAACACGCGCTTGCCGGCGGTGAAAATCAAGGCAAAAAACGACCGCCGCATTTGAGCGACGGCCGTTTTGTCGGCTTGCCTTTAGTTCGGCGCGGCCACCTTGCTGTCCACATGTATGCCCATGCCGGCGGTATGGGCGGAGACCTCGCTGGACAGGTAGAGGACGGCGTTGGCCACCTCTTCCGGCTTGGCGTAGCGCTTGTCCATGGCGTAGTTGCCGGCCAGCAGGGCCATAGCCTCCTCGTGGGTCATGGTATCGCCGAAGAAGTCCTTCTCGATGCGCAGCATCATCGGCGTGTCCACCGGGCCGGGGCACACGTAGTTCACGTGGATGCCGTTGGGGCCCAGCTCCATGGCCACGCACTTCGTAAGGCCCGCCACGGCGTACTTGCTGGAGACATAGGCGCTGTTGCCCGCGGTGGGCTCATAGGCCGCCGCGCTGGCCACGACCACCACCGCGCCGCTCTTCTTCTCGATCAGCGTCGGCGCCGCGTACTTCATCAGCAGCATCACAGAGAACACGTTCAGCATGTAGGTCTGCTGGAACAGCTCCAGCGTCATGTCCTGCACGGGATGGGCCTTGCCCTCGTAGCCAGCGTTGGGCACCACGATGTCGATGGTGCCGAACTTCGCCTTGGCGTTCTCGACGAAGGCTTTGATGTCCTCTTCGTTGTTCATGTCCGCCACGAAGCCCGCCACGTCACCCTCCAGCTTGGGCAGCAGCGCGTCGATCTTGGCCTGGCTGGTGGAGGAGAAGGCCACCTTCGCGCCCTCCGCCAGATACGCCTTCACAATGGCGGTGCCGATGCCGCCCGTGCCGCCCGTGACCAGTACGACTTTATCCTTCAGTTTCAGATCCATGTTGTTGCCTCCTTTTTATTTTATTATGCTTCTATTCTACAGTTAGATTCCTTAAACGTCAATACCCTTTATTGATACTCCGCCACGCTGATCCACTTTTCAAGCAGTTCGCGCTCGGCCTCCCGGTGTTTGGTCAGCTGCTGGGCGGCAACGACGGACATCCATGTCTGCACGTACTGGATGGCCATGTCCGCTTTCTTGCAGAACAGCCGCAGGTACTTCTCCGCCAGCTCCGGCCTGCCCAGGGAGAATTTCAGGTAGGTGATGGCAGCGTCCGCGCCCGCATTGCCGGCGGAGGCGTGGGCCCAGTCCAGGATGCAATAGCTGCCGTCCTCCCGCAGCACGATGTTGCTGGGGACCAAATCGCCGTGGCACAGCTTGGAATGCTGGGCCATACCGTGGACGCGCTGCAGGAGCTCATAGCGGGTGCTGGCGTCGATCTCGGTGAGGCTCTGGATGGCATCGATCATCTTCTGGCGGGTGTTGCGCAGGTTTGGCACGCGATACTTGCCCGTGGCCAGCTGGATATCCACCAGCTTTTCAAGGTACTCATCGATCTTCTCCGGGTTCTCGTCCATCAGCTCTTGAAGCGTCTTGCCGGAGACGTACTCCATGGCGATGCTCCAGCCGCCGTTTTTAGAGGGCGTCACGCCCAGCAGCCGCGGCACCGGCACGCCCGCGTCCTCCACGCAGGCATGGATATAGGCCTCGTTCAGCACGCCGGACATGGGATGGGAGGCGGTGAATTCCTTGACGATTCGGCTGCCCTCCCGATAGACCGTCTTGTTCGCGGCCTGTTCAAGGATGATTCTTTCTGACATAACTCGTTCCTCCTTGGAACCTTTTAAGATTCTTCGACTTCGGCTTCGCCTTCGCTCAGAATGACACCGACAAAGCGCAGCCCTGTCATCCTGAGCGGAGCGAAGGATTAGTACGGATGGTTCAGGACTGCATTTTGTTTATATCTTTTCTGCCTCTTTGGTCGGCTTGCCGTAATACGCCAGCAGGTACAGCTGCTTGATCTCGCTCATCAGCGGATAGCGGGGGTTCGCGCCGGTGCACTGGTCGTTGAAGGCGTTCTCCGTCATCTCGTCCAGCGTGGCGAGGAAGTCCTCCTCCTTCACGCCGAAGTCCCTGATCGACGCCGGGATGCCGATGGTCTTCTTAAGCTCCTCGATCTTGTCAATCAGCATATCGAAGGTCTCCCGGTCGTCCTTCCCCGCCAGGCCGTTGTAGCGGGCGATGTCGCAATAGCGCTGGAGCGTGTGCGGGTACTCGTACTGCGGGAAGGTGCCCATCTTGGTGGGAACCTCGCTGGCGTTGTAGCGCATCACATAGGTCAGGATCAGCGCGTTGGCCACGCCGTGGGGAATATGGTGGTACGCGCCCAGCTTGTGAGCCATGGAGTGGTTCACGCCCAGGAAGGCGTTGGCGAACGCCTCGCCCGCCAGGGTGGAGGCCATGGCCATGTGCTCCCGCGCCTTTGGGGCCTTCGCGCCCAGGTTGTAGGCGTCCGGCAGGTTGTCAAACACCAGCTTCGTGGCCTTCAGCGCGATGCCATCGGTCATGTCTGACGCCATCACGGACACATACGCCTCCAGTGCGTGGGTCATCACATCGATGCCACTGGCGCTGGTCAGGCCCTTGGGCTGGTTCATCATGTTGTCCACGTCCACGATCGCCATGTTCGGCATCAGTTCGTAATCCGCCAGCGGCCACTTGGTGCCGGTCTCGGCGTCGGTGATGATGGCGAAGGGGGTCACTTCCGAGCCCGTGCCGGAGGAGGTGGGGATGGCCACGAAGTAGGCCTTGTTGCCCATCTCAGGATAGGTGTAGACGCGCTTGCGGATGTCCATAAAGTCCATAGCCATGTCCTCGAAGTTGGCGTCCGGATGCTCGTACAGCACCCACATGATCTTCGCCGCGTCCATGGGCGAACCGCCGCCCAGGGCGATGATCACATCCGGCTCAAACGAGCGCATCTGCTTCACGCCCTCCAGCGCGCACTGCAGCGTCGGGTCCGGCGCCACGTCCCAGAAGCAGGCATGCCGGATGCCCATTTCGTTGAGCTTGTCCTCGATGGGCTTCACGTAGCCATTCTTGTACAGGAAGGTGTCGGTGACGATGAAGGCCTTTTTCTTGTGCATCACATTCCCCAGCTCGTCCAGCGCCACGGGCATGCAGCCCCGCTTGAAATACACCTTTTCGGGCAGACGCAGCCAAAGCATGTTCTCTCTCCTCTCCGCCACCGTCTTGATGTTCAAAAGGTCAAACGCGCCAACATTGTGGGACACGCTGTTGCCGCCCCAGCTTCCGCAGCCCAGGGTCAGCGAGGGCGTGAGCCGGAAGTTGTACAGGTCGCCGATGCCGCCATGGGAAGAGGGGGTGTTGATGACGATGCGGCAGGCGTGCATCCTGCGGGCGTGCTCCGCCATCTTCTCCTTCTCGGCGGGGTCGATGAACAGGCTCGCCGTGTGGCCGGGGCCGCCGTCCATCAGCAGCTGCTCGGACATATCCAGCGCCTGCTCGAAGGTCTCCGCCCTGTACATCGCCAGCACGGGAGAGAGCTTCTCGTGGGCGAAGGGTTCGGAAATGTCCGTGGAAGTGACCTCGCCGATCAATATCTTCGTCTTCTCCGGCACCTTCACGCCCGCCAGCTTCGCGATATTGTAGGCGTTCTGACCGACGATCTTCGCGTTCACCGCGCCGTTGATGATGATGGCTTTGCCGACCTTTTCGATCTCCTTCCCCTTCAGGAAGTAGCAGCCGCGGCGCTCGAACTCGGCCTTGACCGCGTCATACACGTCGGCCAGCGCCGTCACACTCTGCTCCGAGGCGCAGATCATGCCGTTGTCGAAGGTTTTGGAGTGGATGATGGAGTTCACCGCCAGCTTGATGTCCGCTGTGCTGTCGATGATGGCCGGGACGTTGCCCGCGCCCACGCCCAAAGCGGGCTTGCCGGAGGAATACGCCGCGCGCACCATGCCCGGGCCGCCGGTGGCCAGGATGATGTCGGCCTCCTTCATCACCTTGTTGGTGAGCTCCAGGGACGGCTCGTCGATCCAGCCGATGATGTCCCTGGGCGCGCCAGCCGCAACCGCCGCCTCATAGACGATCCGCGCCGCTTCGATGGTGCACTTCTTCGCCCGGGGATGGGGGCTTATGATGATGGCGTTGCGGGTCTTCAGGCAGATCAGGGTCTTGAAGATCGCCGTAGAGGTGGGGTTGGTCGTGGGGATGACCGCCGCCACCAGGCCGATGGGCTCGGCGATCTTTTTGATGCCGTAGGCCGCATCCTCCTCGATCACGCCGCAGGTTTTTGCGTTGCGATAGGCGTTGTAGATGTACTCGGCGGCGTAGTGGTTCTTGATGACCTTGTCCTCCACCACGCCCATGTCGGTCTCCTCCACGGCCATCTTTGCCAGCGGGATCCTCGCCTTGTTCGCCGCCATGGCCGCGGCCCGGAATATGTTGTCCACCTGCTCCTGGGTATACTTGCCGAACTCCCGCTGGGCCGCGCGCATGGCGTTCAGGCGCGCCTCCAGCTGTTCCAGATTGGTTACGCGGGTTTCATTCTGCTTTTCAGCCATATTGAAAACCACCCTTTCCTTGCTCAATCACATTCCTATTCTAACAAAATCAGATTAATTTCAAACGCCTTCCGTATGAAGAAATCAGTCTCGCGGCATCCAAAGCAAAACAGCCTTCCTGCGCCGTAAGTCCAGCGCGGGAAAGCTGTATCAATTTCGCTATCGTTCGGGCTGCCAGGTTGCCAGGGCGGCGCGGCCCTCCGGGGTGACGGGCTTGATCCACTTGCCCCTGAACAGGTGCACCTGCATCAGCACATATCGGATGGGCTCGTCCACATAGCAGCAGGCGAACACGACGAGCGTGGGCAGGTGCCACACCATGCCGGTGAGCCACACGCAGGGCAGCACCATCAGCCACATGAACACGATCTCCAGCACCGTGCCATAGGTGGCGTCCCCGGCTGCGCGGAAGGTGTCGTTCTGGGTCCAGTTGCCCATGCGGATCAGGGCCGCCACGGCGTAGACGCAGATCAGCTCGAAGGCGATGCGGAAGCTCTCGCCCCGCATGCCCATCATGTTCAGTATGGGCGTGTGCAGCGCGATCAACAGCGCGCCGATCAGGCCGATGAAGCCCTGGCACAGGTATACCAGCCGCCAGGCGCGCTTGTAGGCCGTGTCCAGCCATCCCGCGCCCACCTCCGTGCCCACCAGCACCGAGGAGGCGTTGGAGAAGCCCGCGAAGAAGCCGATCACCAGTCCTTCCAGGGTGCGGAACACGGCGATGGCGGCGATGGCCTCCTCCGGCTGCCTTCCCAGCACGATGTTGATGACCATGTTGCCCAGTCCAATCAGCACCTCGTTGCAGATGATCGGAAAGCACTTTTTGAAATACGTGCCCACCAGCGCCCGGTCCCAGCGGAAGTGCCGCGTAACGGCCAGCAGGTAGGGATGGCCCTTCGCCTTCGCCAGCGTCACCACCACGGCCAGGTTCACGCCCTGGGCGATCAGCGTGGCCAGCGCCGCGCCGCGCACGCCCATGGCGGGAAGGCCGAAGTGGCCGAATATCAACACCCAGTTCAAGAAGATGTTCACCGCCACGGCGCTGAGGGAGCCGTAAAGCGGCAGGCGCACCTGGCCCGTGCAGCGCAGCAGCGCCGACATGGCCATGGAGAGCACCATCAGCGGGTAGGAGAAGCCCACGATGCGCAGGTACTGGACGCCGATGGATTGTATGGAGGCCTTGTCGGTATACAGCTTCATCACCAACTCCGGAAACAGCGTTGCAAAGGCACAAAACAGCACCGCCACCGTCATCATGCAGGTGAGCGTCAGGCCATAGGAGCGGTTGATGCCGTCGTCGTCCTTTGCGCCCCAGTACTGGGAAAAGAACAGCATGCCGCCGCCCACGAAACCCCAGTAGGCCGAGAACATCAGCGAGGAAAACTGGGCGCACAGCCCCACCGCGCCCACCTCCAGGTTGCCCAGGGAGGCAATCATCATGGTGTCCACCATGGAACCGGTGGTGGTCAGCAGGTTTTGCAGCGCCACGGGCACGGCGATCACCGCGACCTTTTTCAGAAAGTCGCGCCAGGGAAAGGGTGTGGTTCTCATATCGGCGGGAATCCTCTCGGTTGTATCATTCTATTGACGGGACGTCTTTTCGTAGGCCAGCCGGGGATCGTTGTCCTCGTACACGTAGATCGTACCGCAGTGGACAAAGCCCAGCTTGGCAAGCATGCTCTGCATGACGGTGTTGTCGCCGTGGGTATCGATGCGCAGGTGCCCGCACTGTTCAAACGCCCAGTCCAGGCAGAAGCGGCCGACGCCCTTCTCAGAGCCGTCCGAGGCGATGCGGTGCACGACGCCATAGGGGCTGTCGTCCAGCCACGCGCCGTCCGTGATGACGCGGTAGGTCGGCTCGATGTCCTTCCCCTGGATGAAGAAGAACGTGCCCACGACGGCGTCCGCGTCGTTCACGCAGACATAGCTGTTGCCATCGCGTATGTCGCTTCGGATCAGCGCCTCCGGCGGCCAGTTTCGCGGCCCCCACTGGTTCGGGTTGCCGTGCTCGGCCATGAAGCGCCGGGCGTAGGCGTAGATCTCCATCATCCGCGCCACGTCTTTTTCGGTGGACTTCCTGATTTGCATCCGCGATCACCTCACGCCCATTATAGCATCAAATCGCGGAATGTACAGATAAGGTTAGTATAAGCGTCTGTTATCTGTGGATATACATTCGCGACATCTGCGGCTCGCCGTCGCTCTGGACCATGCAGAGGAACTCCCAGCCGTAGCGCTCATAGAAACCGATGTGGTCGGTGACCAGGTACAGCGGCGAAACGCCCTTTTGGCGCATGTCCTCCACCGCCAGCTCCAGCAGCCGCCCCGCGATGCCCCGGCCCCGACAGGCCTCCTCCGTGTAGACGGCGCAGACGTTGGGCGAAAGGTCCTTGCGGTCGTGGAAGTCGTTTTCGATGATGCCCAGCCCTCCGACGATCCGCTCCCCGTCCAGGCACAGGTACCAGCCGCAATCCGTCTCGCCGTCGATCAGGGCCTGCATGCGCACCCGGTAGGCTTCCTCCGGCACGCCCCACTTCCCGTGGAACCAGGCCGCCGCGCCCGTGAGAAGCTCCGGCCTGTCCCGCAGGCAGACCAGCTGAAAGCCTCTCTCTTCCCGGGCGGCGCCATGATCCGGCCCGGCGGGGGTGATTCTTTCGTTCATGTTCAAGCCCTCGCTTCCTCGGTCGACAGTTGCCGCTTGCGCGGCCTTCAATGCCTGTAATTATACTGTGGCGCCGCGGCCATGTCAATAAACAGCAAGCGAATGCCGCCGGGATGCTCCCGGCGGCACATGGTATCTGGAATATACGGGCGTCAGTGCGCCTCGTTCACATACTTCACGGCCTCGGTGGCGGCCATGGCGCCGTCGGCGGTGGCGGTCACCAGCTGGCGCAGGGCCTTGGCCCGATTGTCCCCGGCCACGAATACGCCCGGTGTGCGGGTGTGGCAGTCCTCGCCGGAGGCGGCGTAGCCCACGTCGTCCAGCTGCACAAGGGACGCGAAGTTCTGGTTCTCAGGCACCCGGCCCACGGCAATGAACAGGCCGTTCAGCTCGATCTGACGGGTACTGCCGTCCAGCTTGTCGGTCACCTCGATGGCTTTCAGCCGCTTCTCGGCGATCAGGCCGGTCACGTTGGCGTTGTAGATGATCTCCACGTTCGCCTTCTCCTTCAGGCGCGCGGCGTTGGTGTCGTCGCCACGGAAGCTGTCGCGGCGGTGGATCAGGTACACCTTCTGCGCCAGGTCGGAAAGGTACAGCGCATCTTCCAGGGCGGTGTTGCCGCCGCCCACCACGGCCACGGTCTTGTTGCGATAGAAGTTGCCGTCGCAAGTGGCACAGTAGGATACGCCCCGGCCTACCAGCCTGTCCTCCCCCTCCAGGCCCAGCTTGCGGTTCTCCGAGCCGGTGGCCAGGATGACAGCCTTCGCCTGATAGCGGTTCTTGGGGGTGACGACGGTCTTGGTATCGCCCTCGTCCACGATTTCAACCGCCTTCTCGAACACAAACTCCGCGCCCAGGCCCTTGGCCTGCTCGTAGACCTTGTTGGAGAACTCGAAGCCGGAGATGTGGGCTTCCACGGGATAGTTCTCGATGTCCGGCGTTTTCAGGATCTGGCCGCCAAATGTGACCGCCTCCAGCACCAGCACGGTTTTGGCGGCGCGGCGGGCATAGATGGCCGCGGTCATGCCCGCGGGGCCAGCGCCGACGATGATGATGTCGTACATATCAATCCTCCACCAGCGCGGCGATGGCGTCCCTGGGGATCAGGCCCACGTTGCGTTTGACTTCCTCGCCGCCCTTGAACACCACCAGGCAGGGGATGGACGTCACGTCGTACTCGTCCGCCAGCTCGTCCTCCTCGTCGATGTCGATGGACACGATCTTGTAGCCGGGGTTGCCCGCGGCCAGCTCGTCCAGCATGGGCTTCATGGCCTGGCAGGGGCCGCACCAGCCCGCGTTGAAATCCGCCAGCACCGGGATGTCGCTCTTCAAAACTTCGCTCTCGAAATTGGCCTTGGTCACTTCGATCACAGACATGTTTCACAACTCCTTTTCGATATTCATGAGTACTTTTCCTATGAGTTCGCCCAGCCGGACGGCCTCATCCGCGGACAGGCCCAGGCAATTCGCCATCTTCTCAGGCACGGATAGGGCTTCGTCCTGAAGCCGCTCCCCCGCCTCCGTCAGCTGGATAATCAGGCTGCGCTCGTCCCGGGGGTCGCGACGGCGGGTCAGGTAGCCCTTCTGCTCCAGCTTCTTCAGCACGGGCGTCAGCGTGCTGGGGTCCAGCAGCAGCGCCCGGCTGACGTCCCTGGCGCTGCCGCAGCCCTTCTCCCAGAAGTACATCATCACCACGTATTGTGTGTAGCTCAGGTTCAGCTTATCCAGCAGGGGCTGGTAGCGCCGGGTGATCTCCTTGGAGCAGAGGTACAGCGGGAAGCACAGCTGGTTGCGCAGGCGCAGGCTTTCGTAGGGATCGGCCATATCAGATCAGCGCGGCGATGTCCGCCTCGAAGGAGGCCGGGTCGCTGGTGGGATTATAGCGCTTGACCACATTGCCCTCCCGGTCCACCAGGAACTTGGTGAAGTTCCACTTGATGTCATTGGGCTTCTTGCAGGTGGTGCTGATCTTGGCGATCATGGCCATGGCGGCCTTGTTCTTCATGCCCTCCACCTTTTCGTCGGGCTGAGCTTCCTTCAGGAAGGTGTACAGCGGCTCCTCGCCTTCGCCGTTCACGTCGATCTTGGTCAGCTGGTCGAACTGGGTCTTGTACTTGGCGGTGCAGAACTCGTGGATCTCGCTCTCGTCGCCTGGGGCCTGGTGGCCGAACTGGTTGCAGGGGAAGTCCAGCACCTCGAAGCCCTGGTCGTGATACTTCTCATACAGCGCCTCCAGCGCCGCGTACTGGGGCGTGAAACCGCAGCCGGTGGCGGTATTGACGATCAGCAGCACCTTGCCCTTCAGGTCAGCCAGGTTCAGAGTGGCGCCCTTGCGGGCCTTGACGGTGTAATCATAGATGCTCATGGTGTGAACCTCCTTTATTTCGTTTTCAAAATGATTTTATCAAATTAATTGAGCCCTGTCAATATGCCAACGAAACATTTTGACGTTAATTTCACATTAACCGTCGATGCAATGGCGGATTGCCTGTCTCATCCCCCCGGCCCTTGGCCATGGTGCGATCAATCAGTAAAACGTCATCGAGTATGAAATCTCCCGCATCGCGCCGCTTTCCAGATATTGGATTCCCTTCTTCTGGTCGATGGTGCCGGTGAAGCCCTCGTCGTCCGTGCGGCCAAACCAGGGCTCCAGGCAGATGAACGGCCCCTGGGGATTGGCCCAAACCGCCAGCATCGGGAAACCGGCGCAGTCAAGCATCACCCAGCTCTGCCCGTCCGGCCCGGCGATGCCCACGCGCTGCACTTGGCCGTCCTCGAAAATCCAGGTGTCCGTGATGTCCGAACGGTATTTTGCGCGTCCATCCGCCAGCGGGATCGTCTTTTCCTCCTTCACAGCATACCCCGCGGGGCTGGCGCTGATGCAATGCAGCGACTCCGCGCCTGGGAAGAGTATTTGACAGTCCTCCTTGTTTACCCCCGGCGGCGGCAAAAACCCCGGATGTCCGCCGATGGAGAAGTACATTCGCCCATCGCCATGGTTCCCGACCGTCCATGCCACGGTCAGCCGCCGTCCCTCCAGCCGGTGGGAAACGTCGAGGGAAAACGCGTAGGGATAGCGTTCCCGCGTCCAGTCCGTGGCCTCCAGGCGGTGTGTGACAGTCCCGTCGCCCGCCTCCAGGCAGGCAAAGTCCATGTCGCGGGCAAAGCCGTGCTGGGTGGGCATGGAATACTCCCGCGCGCCCATACGGTACTTTCCGTTCATCACCTTGCCCACGAACGGGAACAGGATCGGCGCGTGCCGGTTCCAGACGGCGGCGTCGCCGGTCCAAATGCGCTCCAGCCCGCGCGCCTTGTCGTAGACGCTGACCAGCTCCGCGCCGGCATCGGCGACGCTCACCCGCAGGGCTTCGTTTTCGATGATATGTGTGGACATGCCGCACCTCCTGAGAATGGTTTTGATTCCTGTACAACATTATAGCAGGCGGCCTCGCCCGCTGTCCAGCCCGTCCAGCAAAAATGCGCCTGCTCGGCACGGTTGAAAACAACCCGCCATTGTGGTATGCTGGATGCATGAAGACGGATTTTTCAACGGAGCGCGAAAAGCGCAATTACTTTAATCGCATGAGCGACGCCCAGCGGCTGGATGCCTTTGCCACGATGCTCGCCTGGGCGGAAAGCGCCGTGTTCCTGGGCGGCGCGGGCGTGTCCACCGAGAGCGGTATCCCCGATTTTCGCGGCAAGAACGGCCTGTACCGCAAGAGCGAAAAGGGCTTCTCGCGATACAAACCAGAATACCTGTTGAGCTATGACTGCCTGCGCAGCGAGCCGGGGGTGTTCTTCGACTTCTATCGCCGCAACTTGGACGCGCGCAACGTCAAGCCCAACGCGGCGCACCTGCGCCTGGCGGAATGGGAGGCCTCCGGGCGGCTGACGGGCGTCGTCACCCAAAACATCGACGGCTTACACCAGAAGGCGGGAAGCCGGAACGTTCAGGAGATCCACGGCACCATCTGGAAGAGCCACTGCGTGTCCTGCAAGGCGGCCTACGGCGTGGACTTCATATTCGACAGCCCCGACCCCGTGCCCCGCTGTCCGAAGTGCGGAAAGATGGTACGGCCCGACGTGACGCTGTACGGTGAGTTCCTGCCCAAGGAAGCCCACGCCAACGCCCTGCGCATGATCCAGCGGGCAGATTTGCTGATCATCGGCGGCACGTCGCTGGAGGTGGGCTCCGCGGCCAACCTGGCCCACCAGTACCACGGCAAATACCTGGTCATTGTCAACAAGGGCAAGACCCACATGGAGGGCATGGCCGACCTGGTGTTCCACGACAGCATCGGGAAGGTGCTGTCCGCTGTATCGCCGTAGACAGATTACACAAAGCCGCGAGGAGGACAGAACGATGCTCCGGGAAACCCTCGAAAACCGCTTCGGCGCACAACTCGCGGATGCCGTGCCCGTCTCCGGCGGCGACATCAACGCGGCTTATCGCCTGACGCTCACGGACGGGACCTGCATCTTTATGAAGGCCAATCGCACCGCCTCCCCCGCCTTCTTCCAGGCGGAGGCGGACGGCCTCGCCGCCATTCGGGACACCGGGGCCATCGGCGTGCCTGCCGTGATCGCCGCCGGAAACGATGAAAGATACGGCAGCTTCCTTCTGTTGGAATGGATTGAACCTGCCCCGCAGAAGCGCGACTTCTGGGAAGGCTTCGGCCACAGTCTGGCTCGGATGCACCTCACCCGCGCTGAACACTTTGGGTGGAAGCGGGACAACTATATCGGCTCCACCCCGCAAATCAATGCGCCCCGCGGAAGCTGGGTATCCTTCTTCCGGGACTGCCGTCTCGCGCCCCAGTTCAAGCGGGCGCAGCACTGGTTGGATTCGGATATGCGCAGGCGCGTCATCCGCCTGCTGGACCATCTGGATGATGTCCTCGTCGAACCGCCCCGCCCTTCCCTGCTCCACGGCGACCTGTGGTCCGGCAACTTCATCACCGGCAGCGACGGCCAGGCCCGGCTCATCGACCCGGCGGCGTATGTCGGTCACGCGGAGGCTGACCTTGCCATGACAGAGCTGTTCGGCGGCTTCCACCCGCGCTTCTATGCCGCGTATCAGGAGATCAATCCGCTCCAGGACGGCTACGACGAGCGCCGCGATCTGTACAACCTTTACCACCTGCTGAATCACCTGAACCTGTTTGGAAGCGGTTATCTTCCCCCGGTGGAGCGCATCATACGTCGTTACGCCGGGCGGTGACATAAAAAAGGCGCTGAACAAGTCAGCGCCTTTTGTCATGTCCTCAATGGTACTTCGGCAGCCAGTCCCCATGGGCCTCGATCAGCTCGTCGCACATGGCCACGATGTCGTCGATGGATAGCTCGCCGCCCGCATGGGGATCCATCATCACGGCCTGGTAGATGTAGTCCTTTTTCAGCGTGCGGGCGGCTTCGATGGTCAGCAGCTGCACGTTGATATTGGTGCGGTTCAGCGCCGCGCACTGCTCCGGCAGGTCGCCGATGAAGGTTGGCTGCACGCCGTTTCTGTCCACCAGGCAAGGCACCTCCACGCAAGCGTTGCCTGGCAGGTTGGTGATGAGGCCGTGGTTCAGCACGTTGCCGCCGATCTTCGTGGGCCGGCCGGTCTCCATGGCTTCCATGATATAACTGGCATATTCCTGGCTGCGCGCATGGGTGAGCGTGGGGTTCTTGGTCAGCTCGTGGCCGCGCTCCTTCCACTCCTGAATCTGGTGGATGCAGCGGCGGGGGTATTCGTCCAGCGGGATGTTGAACCGGTCGATCAGCTCGGGATAACGCCCCTTGATGAACCAGGGGCAGTATTCGGAGTTGTGCTCGCTGGACTCGGTGATGTAGTAGCCGAAGCGGCGCATCAGCTCCAGGCGCACCATGTCGCCGTGGACGCCCTTGGTCCTGTACAGCTCATACTCCTCCTTCAGACGCTCGACCCACTTGCCCGGCAGCTCCTCGCCTTCGGTGAGCCTTGCGATGCGCTCCTCGCAGGTGCCGATGTCCAGCTTGCCCTGGTTGTACAGCAGGGCGCGGCGCTTGACCTCCGGGTACAGGTCTGCGCCGTCCTTTGTCAGCTCCAGCAGCCAGGCCTGATGGTTGATGCCCGCGATCTTCCACTGAACGGTGTCGTCGTAAGGCATGCCCAGCTCCCGAAGCAGCGTGGACGCGCATACCTGCACGCTGTGGCACAGGCCCACGGTCTTGACCCCTGCCAGCCTCAGCATCGCGCCGGTGAGCATGGCCATGGGGTTGGTGTAGTTCAAAAACCAGGCGTCCGGGCAGACCTCCTCCATGTCCCGGGCGAAGTCCAGCATCACCGGGATGGTGCGCAGCGCCCGGAACACGCCGCCCACGCCCAGGGTGTCGGCGATGGTCTGCCGGAGGCCGTACTTCTTTGGAATCTCAAAGTCCGTGATGGTGCAGGGATCGTAGCCGCCCACCTGGATGGCGTTGACCACGTAGTTCGCGCCGCGAAGGGCGTCCCTGCGGTTCTCCACGCCCAGGTATTTCTCGATCCGGGCCTTGGAGCCGTTGTTGCGGTTGATGGCCTCCAGCATCCGGGCGGATTCGTCCAGCCGCGTGGCGTCGATGTCGTACAGCGCGATGGTGCTCTCCGCCAGCGCCGGGGTCATCATGCTGTCGCCCAGCACGTTCTTGGCAAACACCGTGGAGCCCGCGCCCATGAATGTAATCTTCGGCATTGTCAGAACCTCCCGTCATTCCCTGCGTATTTGTAGAATCGTCGCGCGCCTCAGACCTTCGGCGCGAGTATCGCGGCGCTGTAGGCCGGGGCGTCCAAGCGCAGGATGCCGCCCTCGACGACGCCCGCTGGCTCATCATTTGCTTCATAGCCCTGCCCGGTCGTGATGAACCGGGTCAGCAGTGCTTCCCCGTCCGGTATACCGATGTCCCGCAGGGGCAGGTCCAGCCGCATGGGCCGCTCGGTGTTGTTGCAGGCCACGATTACGGCGCTGGCCGCGTCGAACCGGGCATAGGCGATGAAGCCATAGCCAGCGCACAACGGCTTGACGCTGCCCTCCCTCAGCACCGGCAGCGACCCGCGCAGTCGCGTCAGCACCCGGAAGAAATCCAGCATATCCGCGTCCTCGCGGCCCCAGGGATAGGTGCGGCGGTTGTCCGGATCCGTCCAGCCGGTGAGCCCCGCTTCGTCGCCGTAGTAGATCGTCGGCGCGCCAGGCCAGGTCATCTGGATCACCACCGCCTCCCGGAACACCTCCGGCCGCACGCCCTCGTCCGCCGCCGCGCCGCCCGCGGTGTCCAGCCGGCCCATTTTACCGTTGGTGCGCGTCAGGAAGCGGCTGTGATCGTGGTTGTCCAGTTCGTCCATGGCGCAGTAGACGGAGGGCGTGGGCATGTGGGACATGGCCTCGAACATCGTCTCAAAGAACCGCATGCCCCGCTGGTACAGGTCGTCCCGGCGGCTGTCCGAGTGCTTCTCCATGCCGGTGAGGAAGTAGGACAGCGGGTCCATAAAGGCATCGTAGTTCATCACGCTGTCCCACTCGTCGCCGCCCAGCCATTCGGCAGGGTTGCCGTAGTGCTCCGCGATGATCAGCGCGTCGGGATTGGCCGCCTTCACCCGGCGGCGGAACGCCTTCCAGAACAGGTGGTTGAACCGGGGCGTCTGGCCCAGGTCGGCGGCCACGTCCAGCCGCCAACCGTCCACGCTGTAGGGTGGGGAAACCCATTTCTCGGCCACGCGGAAGATCTCCTCGCACAGCTGCCGGGAGTTCTCATAGTTCAGCTTGGGAAGGGTCTCCACGTTCCACCAGCAGTCGTAATCATTCCCGTCCCGGAAGCTGAAATAGCCCCGGTACGGGCTCTTGGGGTCCCTGAAGGCCCCCGTCGAATCGCCGTAGACGCCCTCCCGGTTCAACCAGCGGCCAAAGGAGCCGCAGTGGTTGAACACGCCGTCCAGTATGATCCGCATCCCCCGCCGGTGCACTTCCCCGCAGAAGTCGGCAAACCAGACGTCGCTGGCCTCCAGGTTCGCGGCATCGACCGTGCGGGCGCGGTAGCGGGTGGCGTGGGCGTTGTCCGTGTCGCGCTCCTCCAGCACGTCGCCCCCGTCAAAGGGGATCACGGTCAAGTGCGGGTCGATGTGGTCATAATCCTGGGTGTCGTAGCCGTGAGGCGATGGTGAAATGAAAATGGGATTGAAGTAGATGGCCTCCACGCCCAGTGATTGCAGGTAATCCAGCTTCTCCAGCACGCCCGGCAAATCGCCGCCATAGTGGCAGCGATAGTCGTCCGGCAGCGGCGCGGCGTCCCAGGCGGGGGCATGGCGGATGTAATCCCCGGCGTAGAAGTACTCCCTGTCCACGACATCATTGTCCGGGCTGCCGTTGCAAAAGCGATCCGGCAGGATCTGGTACTGCACCGCACCCCTGGCCCACTTGGGCACATGGAAGCCCGGGATCACCATAAAGGCACCATCCGGGTCCGCAGAGGGAACGGCGTCCACCCAGCGAGCGCCGCGGCGGTCAAAGTGAATATAACGGTCTTCCCACTGGATGAGAAAGGAATAGAACACCGACTGCTCGTGGCAGTAGATCTTGGCCTCGTACCAGTCGAAGGCGTCGTCGCTTGAATACTTCGACATATGCGTCATCACGGCGGGAAAGTCCCTGAGCAGCGTGACAGTCACGTCCGCGCCGCGCTCCAGCCGCAGCCGGACGGCCACGTAATCCCCGGGATCAGGCTCCGCGGGCTGCCGGAACAGTGCGGTGCCGTCGCTGAATATGGAGGACAGCAGCCTGTCCCGCTCGTTATAGGGTTGGTTCATGGAGGACCTCCGTCAGATAAATCCATATATCTCTCGTCCCAGGTCGGCCGATGGCGAGGCATTTGGTCCTGGTGCCGGGTCCGGAGCTGTCGGCTGGGATCGGTAGATCATTGTGTTAATCAATTCCGGAATCCCGTTATATGCAACAGAGCCTGTGAGCAGGATGCTGACAGGCTCCTGGAGTGCCCCTTGACGCGCCCGCAGGCTGATTCACCGCCGCAAAGCCGCAGCCTTGGGCCCGGGCGAGGCCCTGGGTGCGCTATCCATGCTGCCGTAAACAGTCAGGCAGGAGCCTTCACGGGGCTTCCGCCGCACTGGCCAGCGCCAGCACGATCGACATCATGTATTTCTCCCGCGTTTTACAACGTTATTCATTTGAATTGATTATACAGCATCGGAGGCTCAAAATCAATCGCCTGAACACCGAATCGTGAAAACTCACCCGGCCAAATCTGCCGAGAGCCCCGCAGGAGTCGGAAAGAACGAATGCAGTCAGTGTTTTGTTCTGATGGACAGCCCCAATCTACTGGTCCTGTTCCCCATTTTGCAGCAGGCTTTGCACCGCCAGCACCATGAACATGAAATTGGAAGAGCCGCCGCCCAGCACATATTCCGTCTGCTGCCAGAGGAAGGGATATTCCAGCAGTTCCGGGAAGTCCGGCCGGATCAGCGCCGTGCCGGAGATCACGCCGCCGGGGATGAACGACCAGTCAGCCCGGTTCGCGCCATAGGCCACGGTGGCGGACTTTGTGCCAACGCCGGAGGCGAAGGAGGCCGTGTTGCTTCCCGGATGGCAGCCCAGCACGAAGTTCAGGGCATTCTCCAGCGGCGCGCGATCGAACACCTCCGGGAAGGCGCGGTGCAGGAAGTAGTACCGGAAGGCCATGGCCTGTATGCCCCAGCCCGCGCCCCATATAAAGGGCCGGTACGGGATGCCATAGGGCGTCTCGACGCACTGCTCGTCCAGGCGCGCCTTCAAAGCGGGCAGAACCCGGCGGATCTTCCGTTCGAAGCCCTCGTCTCCCAGCGCGTCCATCACACGCGCCGCGATCCAGCCCAGCTGCTCCATGTTTCCCGCGAAGGCGCCCGCGGCGTCGATCAGGCAGCGCCGGTAAGCATCGGCGCGGGTCGTCAGAAAAAGCTCCGCCGCGGCGTGGAGCCTGGCGCACTCAGCGCGCTCGTCGCCCTTCTGGACGGTCGTGCGCTCGAACACCGCCTCCGCCGCCTTCAGCCCCTGCCAGGCCAGCGTGCAGTTGAAATTCGTCAGCACCCGCGCACCTGCGGCCAGGTGGGCGGCAGCGGTCAGCTCCCGGGCCGGGTTGTCCTCGGTGAAAACCCAGCGGTCGTCCTCACCGGGAACGCCGTCGGTCATGGTGGAGGCGTCGCCCAGCAGCACGTACTGGCGCAGGTCGTTGCAAATGATGCCGCGGTAGAGCCTGCCCAGGGCGTTCCAGCCGCTCACCAGCGTGAGCATGCCGTGCTCGATCTGCTGCAGGATGTCGTTCTTGCCGTCTGGCTGGTGGATCTCCACCAGGCGGCTTGCCTGGTCCACGGTGGTGGCGTCCCAATCCACGTCGAAGCACTCCCGGGCCAGCGCCAGGGCGTACACCTCGCCGGACTGGGATTCCACGCGCAGGTCGAAGTCGCCGGCGTCGTGCCAGCCGCCCGCGTTCAGCCCGGGCACGGCGTCCCCCGGCTTGAAGCGGGTGAACGTGGAATCGCCCTGGGCATAGCCGTCAAAGTGGTTCAGGTTCAGCGGGGCCATGCGCGCGTCGTCGTTGTGGCACAGCCCGTGCCATACGCGGTATTTCTCCCGCACCTTCATGTGGCACATCTGTACCGGCAAAAAGTATTCCAGCACCGGCTGCCAGACGCCCCGGTCGTACACGTCGCGGGCAATGCGGAACAGGGTCGATTCAGAGCCAGCGCAGCGCAGGCGATACAGGCCCTCGGCCTTCACGCCGGAGAAGTCCGCGTGGGCATATTGATAGCGCAGGAATTTTCCCCACGGCGAAACGGCCAAGCGCTGGACGAGACGCTCGCCGTCGGCTGTGACGGCATACAGTTCCGCCGCTTCGGGCAGCGCGCTCTCCGGGTCCATCTCGATGACGGCCCTCTTGGCCTGGTCCGGGTGGTACCCTACCTGGGACACCTGGATCACCGCCGGGGAACGCCAGCCGGGGATGGCATTGGGCGTGATCCGCCAGCACAGCGCCCGGGTGGTGCAGCCGGAGGGGATCTCGCTGCTGACGACGAACCAGCCGTTGTTGTGGTTCATCCTTCCGTCGTAGAGCTTGAGGCAGGTATCTTCCGACAGGCACTGAACCGCCAGGCGCGAGGCGTCGTCGTCGGGGCAGATGGTCAGCGTCCGCCCCTGGGTGTAGGGCTCGGCGATCCAGTCGTCGGCTGCAATGGGATTGTAGGACCTGCCATCCCCCGCCAACTGCTTCCGGTCGGCAAAGGGCCGCCGGTTCATGTCCAGCCGCTGGTGGCCGGAGCGATGGATAAGGCTCGCTCGCCCCTGCATCGGGCCGTTGGGCTGTCGGGGAAACACGCCGCATTGATCGTCCATGATCCAGGGCCTGCCGAACAGCGCGCCGGGAAAAAGCTCCAGGTTGAAGCACAGCCTGCCCCTGAGCATATCCGGCACCGGGCGGTCCAAATCCACAGTGACCAGCACGCTGGCGCCCTCGCCCTGCACCGTCACACGGTAGTCCAGCTCCACGTCCGGATAGATCATCGGGTTTGTGCCCCGAAGGCTCTTGTCCCCGTCGGGAAAGCGCAGATTCGTGACGATGGCGTTGGCATCGCTGTCCAGCACACGGCGCAGCTGCCTTGGCACGGGCTGCCACTGGCCGGGCGTGGGCTCGAAGCGCACGTCGCCGCAGGTGGCGATCCGCCGCCCGTGCATGAGCACGCTCACGCCGGACTGGTGTCCCTCGGGATAGATGTCGTCAAAGGCCATGACATTGACACCGCCGTTGCGGAAATAGCCCAGCGCCTTGTCCAGCTTCATCGTGCCGCAGTTCTCGCTCATTTCAGCAGCCTCCTTAACGGGATTTCCCGTCTGAATTGGGTGCCTCGCGGGTGATGGCCACCTTCCTGCGCCACACGCCGCTTTTGTATCTCAGGAATCCGGCGGCGGCCACCAGCGTCCAGGTGAAGGCGGTGCCCAGCCATATGCCCCACACGCCCACTGAGGGGATCATGGTCAGCGGCTTCGGGAAGGCCACGCGACCCACCATTTCGCAGGCGCCGGAGATCAGCGAAAACGCGCTGTCGCCCGAGCCGTTCAGCACGCCGCGACAGGCGTAGATCATGCCCAGGGGGGCCAGAAACCATGTGGTGAGCCGCAGGCCGTGGGCGCCGTAGCGAATGACCTCCGCGCCATGCTCGGCATCCACGAACAGGCCCATCACCCATGGGCTGAACAGCTGGAAGGCCAGCGTCATCAACCCCGCGAAAGCCAGGATCAGCAGCACCGCGTGGCGGAAGCCCTCCCCCACCCGTTCGCTCCTGTTCGCGCCGATGTTCTGGCCCGTGAAAGTGGAAAGCGCCGCAAACATGGACATGAAGGGCTGCTGCACCAGCGCCTCCACGCGGCTGGTGGCGGTGAAGGCCGCGCCTACCACCGAGCCAAAGCTGTTCACCACGGACTGCAGCACGATCAGCGACAGCGCCACCATGGACGATTGCGCCGCCAGGGGCACGCCGATGCGGAAGCATTGGCGGATCAGCACCGCGTCCGGCTTCCACATGGTCCTGTCCAGTATGAACATGGGGTTGTGTCGGGAGGCGTACAGGAAGCAGCCCACGGCTGACAGGGCCTGGGCGATGATGGTTGCGCCTGCCGCGCCGCCCACGCTCCAGCCCAGGCTGCGGATGAAAAACAGGTCCAGGAACACGTTGAGGACGCTGGCCGCCACCAGGAAGAACAGCGGCGTGCGGGAGTCGCCCACGCCCCGCAGTATCGAGGAGACACAGTTGTACATGGACACGGCGATCACGCCTGCGCAGCGCACCTGCATATAGATCACGGCCTGGTCCATGATGTTCTCCGGCGTGCCGATCAGCCCAAGCACCGTCCGCGCCAGACCAAAGCCCAGTCCGCCCATCACCAGCGCGGCGGAGGCCATGATGTACACGGCGTTGGTGATCACCCGCTTGACGGTGTCCGGCCGTTCCGCGCCAAAAGCCTGGGCGATCAGTATGCCCACGCCGCTGGCCAGGCCGTTGCAGAGCGAAAAGAACAGGAAGCTCAGCGAATTGGTGGCGCCTACCGCCGCAAGGGCGTCCGGGCCGATGTACCGGCCCACGATCATCATGTCCACCATGCTGTAGACCTGTTGGAAGATGTTGCCCACCAGCAGCGGCACCATGAACCGCAGCAGCAGCCCCGTGGGGTTGCCCTGGGTCATATCCATCATGTGATGCGTTTTCCTGCGAACGTACATATTTCAGTTTCCCCGATCAAAGGACAGTATATGGATCCTACCCATGATACCTGTTTGCGCACGCGCTTGCAATTGGATTTTTGTTGACTTTTGACGGATTTTTGCTATCATTGATATGCGAAAGGATGTGTTGACCATGCCGCAGCAGGAGATCATACGCTATGGCAGCGTACAGGGCTTTGCCGCGTCCCGCAACATGGAAAGCCAGCGCTATCCCATACACTGGCACGATGCCGCTGAATTTGTGCTGGCGCTGGAGGATGGGTGCGTCTATCGCGTGGGCGAGAGCGAGCATCATCTCATGGCGGGCGATCTGCTCCTGATCTGGCCGAGGGAGCTGCACGAGCTGATCCACAAGCCCGTGGGCGGCACGATCATCATACAGTTTTCGGCGGGGCTTCTGGAGAGCAACCGGGACCTGGCCGTCTCCGCCCACATGCTCGCGCCGTTTCACCTGCTGTCCCGCGCCGAACACCCGGACCTGACGGAGCGTCTGGCCGGCATGATGCGCGATGCGCTGGATATCTATGCTTCCGGTGATTTCTATCGGGAAACCCGCTGCAAGCTGCTGGTCTATGAAATGCTGCTTTTGCTGGTTGAACACTCACATACAGCAAAAATCAGTAACTTGAATATAACAAATTTCTCCGTCGAAGCATGGAAGCGCATACAACAGGCCTGCGCTTGTATCGACGCCAATTACACCGATGACATCCGCCAGAGCGATGTTGCCGCAGCCGTCAACCTGAGCCCCTGCTATTTCTCCCGGCTGTTCAAGCGATATGTGCAGCAGTCGTTCCCTGAGTATCTGGCACGGGTGCGGGTGCATGAGGCGGTGCGCCTGCTCTTTGGCACCGACTTGCCCATCACTGAATGCGCCTATCAGGCCGGCTTCCAGTCCATCACCGTGTTCAACAAGTCTTTTCTTGAAATCACCGGGATGACGCCCCGGGAATACAGAAAGCAATATCAGGGCAGCCAAATCAACCCAACCTTTGCGACCGAAGGGCGGGAATAGGCGCCTGTTGTGGCTGCCTGCGCCTACGTGCCATCCGCTTGAAAACGATCTTGCCGTTTTGCAAAGTGTCTTTTCGCAGCAAAGCGCCCTGCGCAGCACGAAAAAGGGAACCACTTTTGAAAGTGGTTCCCTCAAATTGCCTTTTCACACTCAGGCAGCGGGTTGTTCCTGGCCCATATCCGCCAGGTTCTCGTCGCAGAACAGGCCGATGACGTTCTCGGTCATCGCCTCGTCCGCGTCCACCGGGAAGCCCGCGGCCAACCAGTAGGCGTAGGGGCCCTCGGCGTACTGGGTCAGGGCATCCACGTCGCTGCCATAGCGGAACTCCAGGTGATAGGTGGTCGCCGGAGTGTCGGGCATCATGAAGAAATACTTGAACTCGCCCGCGTCCTCGTCGGTGGTCTCGTACAGGTATCCGTTCATCATGCCGCCCAGGGTCAGGGGGCTGACGTAGGCGTATTCATGGCTGAACACTTCCTCGCCCGCCAGCGTACCGCTGATGGTCGCGCCGTCGAAGGTGATCTGGTCCACGCCACCCACAAACAGGCAGTCGAACTGCGGGTTGACGGAGCCGTCGCCGAAGGCGTCGATCGCCTCCTGTCCGTAGATGGTGCCGTTGCAGGCATCCTTCAGCAGCTGCGCTACGTCCGGGGCCATCTCGTCGCCCACCACGGCGGCGCAGTGGTCCAGCCAGATCTGGTCGTAAGCGGGATCGGTGATGATCGGGAACAGGGCCACATAGGTGCCCTTCACATCCTCCAGCAGCTGGGCCGCGGCGGCAGCGTCGTCCTCGGCGGAAGCGTCTTCAGCGGGCGCATCAGCCTCTGTGGCAGCGTCGTCCGCCCCGGCGGTCTCAGCGCCGTCATTGTCCGTCACGCAGTCCACCAGCTCAAACTGGGTCGGCTGGTCGAAGGGTGCGCCGTTGGCCTGGGCAACCGCTTCGTTGTAGAAGCCCGCGCCGACGATGTCGCCGATGCCCTCGGCATTCGCGCCGGCGTTGACGGTCACGCCCTTCGCCGCGCAGTTGGTGAACGCGGTCACGGGCATGCCGAACTGCTCATCCGCATAGCCGCCGGCGTAGCCGGTGACGCCGCCGATCCAGAAGCAGTCTTCGCCCGCGGTAATGGTCACGTTTTCAGCGGTGCAGTCGGTGAACTGCTCCGCCGCGAAGCCGCAGCCGGACACGCCGCCCAGGCCGTAGCAGTTGTTGCCCGCGGTGACGGTGCCGGTGGCGGTGCAGCCCACCACGCTGGTCATCTCCAGGCCGCCGCCCACGATGCCCGCGTTGGCGGTGCCGTCGGGGATCGTGACGTCTGCCTGGGCGGTGCAGTTCTCGATCATGGATCCCATGCCCGCGCCGACGATGCCGCCGTACATGCCCTCGGCGCTCATCTCGCCCGCGTAGGCGGTGACCTTGCCGTTCACCAGCGTCACGCCGGAGACGGTGGAGCAGTAGGCGTAGCCCACCGCGTCGGCGGACATCATCTGGGCGTCCACGGTGGCGTTCTCCAGGGTGAAGTTGCCCACTTGGGCGTTGGCAATGCAGCCAAACAAGCCCTGTGCCCAGCCCTCGGGCTGGTTGATGACCAGGTTGGAGATGGTGTGGCCCTGGCCGTCAAAGGTGCCGGTGAAGGCGGTCTCCGAGGCGGGGATCTCCTGCTCCTCGGCGCTTTCGCCGGAGGGAGCGTAGGCGCCGATGGGCGTCCACTCCGCGCCGGCCAGGTCGATGTCGGCGGTCAGCACATAGTTGCCGGACAGGTTGTCGTTGATCGCGGCCAGTTCTTCCACGGTGCCGATCTCGATGACATCGTCGGACTCTGCCAGCGCCATCGCGCCGAGCATCATCACCAGCATCAGCAGCAAACAGGACAGTTTCTTCATGGTTTACATCCTCCTGAAACAGATAACTACAAGATTAGTTTTAACTAATCTTGTAGTTATATTACTCTAACCTTCGTGTTTTGTCAATGTTCCAGGAGCAATCTCACCAATATCAGACAATCCTTCTCCATGTGCCTAATAGGCACGAAACAGCATTCCCCAACAGCATATGAGTGCTCCGGGGGCATACTATTCCACAGAATCAGGGTCGGCCACGGCCCAGAAGGCGGGCTTGGGGTTGCGATTGGCGTCGAACAGCAGCGGATACTGCGAGCCGCGCCAGCTCATGTTGTCCGTCATCCCCCAGAACTGCACCGCCTCGATCTGGTCGGCGTGGGTCGAGAGCAGCTTCATCACATCCGCATACACCTGCGCCTGCAGGGTAAAGCTGTCCTCGTCGTTGGCGTCCACAGTGATGTCCAGCTCGCTGACCCTCAGCCGCAGGCCCATCGCGGCGACGCGCTCCACGGCGGCTGTGAGTTCCTCGATCGTGGGGCTGGCGGCGGCGTTGTGCATCTGGAAGCCGTAGCCGTCGATGTTGCCATCGGCCATCAGCTCCTTGAGCAGCTTCACGATGCCATCCTGCTTGGGCTGGTAGGCGGTATTGTAGTCGTTGTAGTACAGCAGCGTGCCCTCCGGCGCATACTTGCGCGCCAACTCGAAAGCCCGGGCCAGATAGTCCTCGCCCACCACCTTCAGCCACATGGAATCGCGAAGCTCTCCCGTGGCATCGTCCACGGCCTCGTTCACCACGTCCCAGCTGACCACCACGCCGGGATAGTTTTCGTCCATGAAAGTCATGATCTGCGCAATATAGCTCTCCAGCCGCGCCAGCATCACCTCGCGGCTCACCAGCGGCGCGTCGGCCTGATAGCCCTCGTGGAAGAAGGCCTCCGGCGTCTGATTGTGCCAGACCAGCACGTGGCCGTGCACCTTGAGACCGCTGTCCAGGGCGAAGTCCAGTATGGGCTTAACGGCATCGAAACGCACCGCCACAGCCGCATCGTCCTCCCCCGCTTTCTCCTGGCTCGCGGCCACATCCAGCACGGAATCGGGCTTCAACTCGTTCTCGGGGGTGATGATGCTGAACTGGGATCGGGCGAAGTCCATGTAGTCCTCCCGGGAGCCGATCCAGCCGCCCGCGCAGGTGCCGATGTCGAACCGGTCCGCGTAGATCTCCTTCAGCGAGGGCATGTCGTCCACCTCCGGGATCTCCATGGGCACGGGCGTCGGCGCAAGCTCTGGCTCGCCGTCCGGGGCCTCCAGCCGGAAATCACGGATGTCAAAGTCCAGCGTCGGCGCGCCGGTGGTCTCCACGTACAGCACGAAACGGCTGTAGTTCCCGGCCACGTACTCGCCCGAAAGCTCCGTCCACTCGCCCCGCTTGGCGGTGGCAAAGGCCAAGTTCTCATAGCTCTCCACGCCGTCGGCGGTGTGGGCCACGGACACCATGAACTTGGCTTCGTCCTGCTGGTCCTGGCGGGCCTGCACGCTGAACACATACCGGCCGCCGGGCACCAGGTCGAAGTCCCGCCCGGGGGAGTTCCAGTCGGAATCGCGGCCCACGATGCGCAGCGCGCCCTCGTCCAGCAGCGACACCGAGGCCGACCCGGCGGAACGGGCCACCCAGTCGTCCGCGTCAGTGGTGAAGTCGGAGAGGTACAGCGGAGCGTTCGTCTCGGCGAAAGCGGCCACGCCGCCCAGCGCCAGCGCCAGAAGCAAAATGAAAAGTCTGCGCACGTTCGATTCCCTCCCTTGTCTGTCCGGGGACGGCGGCCGCTCAGTGGACAAACCGTCCTGTATACGTTCGCTTCTCATTATTGCACCGATTGCAGCCTCAATCAATCGGCCGGTACGCGTAAAACCGTTCCCTTCGGGCTTGGCATCGCTTCCCCCAATGGCAGGGACAGGCCCATGCACCATTCTGTCACTGGACGGCTTCGTCCTCGACGCTGAGGGGCCGCTCTTCGCTGCTCAGCACGTCGTACTTCGCCAGAAATTCGTCATAGATCTGCTGGTACTGCTGCTGGCTGAGTTCCTGGGCCTTCAGCGCGTGCACGTGGATGTCCGCGCTTGCCTGGGTCTCCCTGCGCACCACGCCGGAGACGGCCACGCAGTGGGACGCGATCCGTTCAAAGCTGTTCAGCAGCTCGGTATAGACGGTACCCTGGGTCAGGCTGCACTCGCCCCTCGAAAGCCTGCCGATGTGGCGGGCCTTCAGTATCTCGCACAGATAGGACAGTGCCGCTGCACTGGGCTTGATCCGCATGGCGGTCTGCATATCCTGCTCCTGATAGGCGGTTATGGTGCTGTTGACCAGGTCCCGCTCGGCCTCGATAACCACATTCAAATCCCGCCGGGCATCCTCCGAGAAGGAGATGTTCTGATCGTTGATCTCGTTGGTCACGCGGGCGATGTTGGAGGCATAGTCGCCGATGCGCTCCAGGTCGCCCACGACCCGCAGCAGCATGGTCACTTTTCGGGTCTGCCGCGAATCCATCTGCTGTTTGGACACCTGAATCAAATACTCGCCCGTCTTGGACTCGTACTTGTCGATCAGGTCCTCCTTCCGCTGGACCTTGTCATACTTGCTTTGCGAGAATTCGTGGATCAGGTTGAGGGCTCTGCCCACATTTTTGCGGACCTTCCTGGACATGCCGTCCACCACTCGCTCCGCCTGGCCGAGGGCCAGGGCCGGCAGGTTCAGGAGGCGCTCCTCCAGCAGGTCGAAGTCCGCGTTGTCCGCGATGTCCTCCAGGTCCTCCGCCGAATCCTTGACCAGCAGCATGAGCAGCTTCTCCATCGCTTTTATAAACGGGAACAGGAGCACGGCGTTCATGATGCGCACGGCGGAGTTGACCAATGCGATCAGCACCGGGCTGACCGTCATGTTCATGAACGAGAAGGAGAATATCGCGTTCAGGGCATAGAAGCCCACCCCCCACAGCACCATGCCGAACACATTTTCAAGCAGGTAGGCCAGCGCCGTGCGCACGCCGTTCTTGTTGGCCCCGATGGCCGACAGCATCACCGGGCAGGCCGCGCCAACGCCGATGCCCAGGATCACCGGGAAGGCGGTGGCGAAGGTCAGCGCCCCGGTGACGGACAGGGCCTGCACGATACCGATGGAAGCCGAAGCGCTCTGCAGGATGGCGGTCATCACGATGCCCAGCAGGATGCCCAGGAACGGGTTGGAGAACATGGTGATGGTGTTGGTAAAAGCGGCGCTGTCCTTCAGCGGGGATACCGCAGCGCTCATGGTCTGCATGCCCACCATCAACACGGCAAAGCCCATCAGTATGTTGCCCAGGTTCCTGTACACGCTGCGCTTGGAGAGCATCCGGCACAGTATGCCCGCGATGGCGGCCACGGCGCTGATGGTCGACGACGAGAGCAGCTTGGCGATGCCGGCCGAGCCTTCGATGTAGGACAGGCACAGGATCCAGCCGGTGATGCTGGTGCCGATGTTGGCGCCGAGGGTGATGGCGATGGCCTGGACAAGCTTCATCAGGCCCGAATTGACAAAGCCGATGACCATGACCGTGGTGGCCGAGGAGGACTGGATCACGGACGTGACCCCCGTCCCCAGCAGGATGCCCTTCACGGGGGTGTTGGTCATCCTGTACAGGAACGTCTCGAGCTTGTTTCCGGCGACGCTCTTCAGCCCGTCCCCCATCAGCGACATGCCGAACAGGAACAGCGCGACACCGCACAGCAGGGAAAGGATCATGCTGATGATTTGCATATGGTCTCTCCTTTGTCAATGAATGCCTGTATCCAGCCGTAATCTGCCGCATGACAGGGGTGCAGCACTCCCGTCACGGTTGAAATCGCGGTCAGTGCCTGCACACGTCCATCAGGATGCATCGCAGAAGCCTGGCTTTACCCGAATGCCCAGTCTCAACACAAAACCACATCGTTCATCGATGGGCGTTGGGTTCCATATACAGAAACCCTGGTTGCGATCAAAAAGGCGGTTTACCCTTTCCCTATTATATCAGCATGAACCATCCAAATCAACTATTTTAATAGTATATTTAAATCACCCGGAAGGCTATCCGGGTGATTAGGCAGAACAGCATCGGGAGTTACCCGGCGCATCTGTATCCATTCAGTTTTTTTCAATCCGGGGCAAATGATCCGCCCTGACGGAAACAATACAGTTCCTTAACAATTCTCGATTGCCGCCGATATCTGTAATTACAAATTCAGTGCGGCTGCCGCGTCTGAAATGATCTGCGCATGGTCGAAGGCCAGGCGCTCGCCATCCTTAAGCACCGGAACCGCTGTGTCGTCTACCTTCACCAGATCGAACCACTCGGCCTCCACGGCGTCGTCCCCGGCCACGGCCCTGAGTTGTCCTTCCTCCACGCACACGCCGTAAGCGGCGGTTACTGTCCAGCCCCTGGGGTCTCGCCCCGGCGCGCTGTATACGCCCACCAGCCGAAGCGGCAGGTCCTTCAAGCCCGTCTCCTCCTCAAGTTCCCGGGCCGCGGTACCCTCAATGGTCTCTCCCTCGTCCGCAAATCCACCAGGCAGCGCCCAACAGCCCAGGAACGGATGGCCGCCCCTGCGGATCAGGAGCAGCTTCACGCCAGCTCCAAACTTTGCAAATACGGCGATATCCGCAGTCAACGCGGGTTTGGGATAGTTCTTCGCCCGATAGAGCTCGATGGCCTCGGCCTCGGTCAAACCGCGCTTGTCCCTCAATTCAGTCATACTCATTCTCCTTGTCAATTGTAAAGCTGTTCTCCCCTGTACCCGACAACAGGCAATTGTCCTCAGTCATCGAAAGGCAATCATACCTTCCCGGGTCCATCGGATTCCCGCTCGCACTCCGGCGCCCTGTGAGTCAGGGCACGCGGCCTGATGAAGCGTGTTTCCAAATCCTCCCAGGATGCTGCTATGCGCCTTGAGCTGCATAACCGCCTCGGTATTCTTTATATACCGACAGTCGTACTGGGGCAGCTCGGCATCAGCTGTGATATGGCATTGTCCGGCAAAGACGCCATCGGGATGGTGAAAATGCGCCACGCCTGCCGGGAGGACTACAACCTGATCCTGGTGGACTGGAAGATGCCGGAGATAGACGGGCTGGAGACGACCCGGCAGATCCGAGCCATCGTCGGCCATGACACGCCGATCATCATACTGACCGCCTACAGCTGGGATGACATCGAGGACGAGGCCCGTGACGCGGGCGTGGATACGTTCGTAGCCAAACCGTTCTTCGCCGGTACGGTGATGGATGAATTCCGAGAGGCCTTCCAGAAGAAAAACGCAACGCTGGTACGTAATATGGTCGATCAGAGCGGTCGCCGCGTGCTTCTGGCGGAGGACGTCGCCGTGAACGCGGAAATCATGATGATGGTGCTCGGCATGCGGGAAATGCAGGTCGATCACGCGGAGAACGGCAGGGTCGCCGTCGAGATGTTCGCCGGCCACGAGCCCGGGTACTACGACGCTATCCTCATGGATATGCGCATGCCGGAGATGGACGGCCTGGAAGCCACGCGGGCAATCCGGGCCATGGATCGAAAGGACGCGAAGGAGATCCCGATCATCGCGCTGACGGCCAACGCCTTCGACGAGGATGTGCAGCGCAGCATGCAGGCGGGTTTGAACGCGCACCTCTTCCAAGCCCGTGGAGCCGGAAACGCTCTTTGAGACGCTGGAGAACCTGATCAAAGCGTGATGAGTCGAGGTGTTTTCCTGTCGGTCAATAACCACAAAAGCCGCTCCTCCAAACGGAAGGGCGGCTTTGGCTTTGCTGCCACGAATCCCCACTGGTGTCGGCATCGTCTGCTTTTCTATGTCATTGTATCCAGGCTGCGGCGCCCTGCGTGAATGATCCGGCGCTAAACAGAATACTTCATCAGCGTATCAATCAAGTTCCCAGCCTGGCTTGTATAAGCTTCAACGATAATGGGAGCCCTCAGATCCAGGCTGTAGATACCCAGAAGCGATTTGGCATCCACAGTATATCTGTCCTGCCTGAGAATAATCGTAAACGGATAATTGTTGGCCAGATTGACAAACGATCGAATTTCCTCCGCCGCGCCCAGCCGAATGTTGAGCGTGACCACAATAAACACCTCCCTTCTCTGACATGGTCGTGTCGGCACATCGTGTCTGAAATCGAGAGATGTCATGCTGTTAATTTATTTTAACACACATGTGTATCAAAAAGCAAGCATGTAAAGAATATGCATTAAATCTTAACATAGAAAACGGTTTACAAGTATACAAAACGGGACAACAGGGATTCTGTTTCCCTGCGGTCCCGTATGTCAGGATTGGATCATCCCAGTCAATCATAGCGTGAAGGGCTGTAATTCATGCAACAGGTCGTCGCAATCGTCGGCGTGTACCTCTACCGTTAACGGGCTTGACAGCTTCAGGCTCAGTACGCCGGGCGTCGATTTTGCGTCTACCACATGCCTTTCGTCGCGCAGATCGACATCATAGGCATGCTTTCTGAAAATCCTTGCCGCAGCCTTTGCATTTTCCGCCAGGCTCAATCGAATGCGCAATGTAGTCATTTCAAGTCATCTCCGCTACCATGTCCCCTATTTCAAGAAAGCAGAAACAGCAAACAGGATCTATGAAATGTCTTGTCATCGCTCCCTTCCTCGAATATTGAGCTTAATATTATTATAACACAAAGTGACTGTTTGTCAATAATTTCCTACACTTTTAATGGGCTAAATGTTTAAAATCAAATGTATCCCCGAAGGATTCCGTAAGGGCTATCGGCGCGGCGCCGCATCGCCGCAACTCGGTCCACGGCGCAGGGCGTCGACAGGCTTGCATTACCTGCCACCGCTGTGATATGATGCAGCAAAGAAGTGACTACAGCAAGATGCTCATTGAAACACGCGGGTGGCCCGCGTCACGACAAACAACCTATTCACTGCCTGTTGGGAGGAGTTGACGACGATGATCGGTCTGATCGGCGCGATATTGGCTGTCATTATATCGCTGTGCTGGTACTTGCCAGGGATTCGCGCGCAGGGCGAAAACCGGGCATTGACGAAAAAGGACTATTGGAAGACGGCCGCTGTCTACGGTTTCTGCTACACTTGCCTCTTGATCATCGCGACGGAAATCCTGTGGGATGCCGTCGCCGATCGCTTCGGCCTGTCCGGCTTCAGGCGGGATATCCTGTCCGACTTCTTCCGCGCGGCGCTGCTGGAGGAATGCTTCAAGTTCACCGGCTTCCTGCTGGCGAAGCGCTCCCTGAAGCTCATGCGGAAGACCGATTACATCCTGGTCGCGGGGCTGATCGGCCTGGTCTACGGCGTGGTTGAAAAGGCCGTGCTGGGCAATCCCGCGGCGGTGGCCATCGGCCTGGCGATTCCCATGCACATCACATGGCAGTTCAACCAGGGGGGCATTGGTTTGAATACGAAGAGGCCAGTGCCGCGAACGACCGGCCCCGGATGCGCAGGGAAATGATCATGGCGATCGCCGTGCCGTTCATCTTCCATGGGTGCTGGGACAGCGGGCTGGACCTGGTGGTCTGGCTCATGGAAAAGGAATCCACCGCCGCCCAGGTCGTCAGCGGCGTCCTGGTCCTGGCGATGCTCGCGCTGGGTATTCTGTACACGATCCGGACGATCAAGAAGGTACGCGGGATCGCGCGGGCAGCCCTATAGGGCGCGATGGTCGCGGAAAACAGCTGCGGCAAGGCCGTATCGCGGGCATGCCCGTGCTGCGTCGGCGGATCGCAGGGAAAGGAGGAACAGCGGAGAACCGCAGCTATTTATCATCCAGGCACGCGGAACGGACACCTGTTGATTCGCGGAAGCGGCGCGTACCGGTCCTGCCGGCCTGTGTGACAGTTCTGTGATGGTTGGCGTGATATGCTATCCCCACAATCAAACAACAAGGCAACTTTTCAAGGAGGTCTTACCATGAAGAAGTTTATTGCGTTGATTTTATCCCTGGCACTGCTGTGCGGCTTCGCCGCGCTGGCGGAGGCAGACGTGGTCTACGAGCAGGCTGAGGCCGTGCCGGGCGCGTCTGACGGCTCCTACTACACCTTCGAGGGCAGCGGCGTGGCCATGAAGCTGCCTGCGGATTTCCAGCCCACGGAAGGCGAACCCGCGGAGAACGTATTCTTTGAAGGCTACAATGGCGACGTGCTTCTGCAGGTGCAGCCCGTGGAGGGAGATTTCGCCGACCTGGACGCCCTGATGGAGCATTTCAACGGCCTGGAGTACATCGTGCGCTCCGAGCTGGTGAACTTCAACGGCGTCGACCTGGTCTATTCCGAGGGCGGCGACGACGACGCGATGCTCTATTCCCTGGTCAGCCCCGAGGGCACCAGCTATTCCTTCATCTTCATCCCCCAGAGCGAGCAGGGCGAGGACGCGATCCTGCAGATCATCTCCACCATCTGCTCCAGCGAGAGCCTGAACGACGCCGAGCCCGCTGCGGAGGACGAGGGCGACGCGCAGGAGGCTGCTGTCGAGAGCTACACGGATCGGGCGGGGGCGTTCACCTTCTCCTATGATCCCGACGCCTTTGTGATCGCCGGCGAAGAATACCAGGATGACGCGGAGGATTCCGACCTGGTGCTCACGGTGAACGGGACCTTCGCTTCCTGGGGCAACACAGTGATCCAGTTCCAGAAGACGAAGATCGAGAACCCCGAGGGCTTTGACGACAGCTTCGCGGAGATCGAGGAGGCTGGCATCGAAGTGACCCACGGC
This sequence comes from uncultured Eubacteriales bacterium, assembly GCA_902800625.1. GTDB lineage: Bacteria > Bacillota > Clostridia > Christensenellales > Aristaeellaceae > UBA2862. Next base: position 222,639 of record CADCFG010000001.1, read on the forward strand.
GAGTGGAACGGCTTTGAGGATGTCCACATATACGCCTTTGACGACGAGGATTCCCTCGAGCAGCGCTTTATCGTTCGGCCGGAGGAAGACGTGAGCCTGGCGGTCATCGTCACCGTCGACAAGCTGGACGATGAGGAAACGAGCATGGCGCGCGACGATGCGATCAGCGCAGTTCTGGACACCCTGAGCTGGCTCGGTTGAAAACCCTGGCTCTGATCCCAACAGTCAAACGCTTTTAACGTCCCGGATCTCAACGGTAAATACAAAAGCAAGCAAGAGGATCGGCCTGGTTTGGTCGATCCTCTCGCTTGTTACCCGGATTATCCTTGAAGCCATGTATAATAATCCGGTATTCTCCGCGCCGGATCACGCGCTGGAGCACATGCTCGAACTGCACGCTGGCTCCGCTGCCGAGAAAGAGCCATTTCGTTCTCCTTGTGATATATTTCAAAAACGGAGGCTTTCCGTCAAAACCAGAGCTATTGCGCAATGTCAGGATTGACGATTAAAGCGGGCAGGGGCCTCAGTTCAATTTGCTCTTTCGTAATCATCGGATTTACTCTTTCGTAATCATCGAATCTCCTTGATGAAACAAAACACTTGTGTTATAATCATCGCAATAAACATTTTGTTCAGTGAGTGAGAAAGGTCGTCGACAGGAGGTTGTCCGACATGGCAAACAAGCGCTTTGAGTTGAACGACGATACCATTTCCATCATCGAAGAAATCGGCGGGCACATGCCCGGGGGGCTCTTCATCTATCAGGCCGAGGAACCCAAGACATTGATTTACGCCAACAAAGCCGTATTTGACATCTACGGATGCGCAAATCAGGAAGAGTTCAGGGCATTGACCGGCTTCACCTTCCGCGGCATGGTGCATCCGGAGGATTACAACGGGATCACCGCGTCCATTGTCCAGCAGACAGAAGCCAGCGATGACAAACTGGATTATGCGGAATACCGCATCATACGGAAGGATGGCGCGATCCGGTGGGTGGACGACCACGGCCACTATACGGAAACGAAGGCTTACGGCGGAATCTACGTCGTCTTCATCTCGGACATTACAGAAAAGCTTGAAAAGCAGAAAATGGGCACAGCGACCCGCGACGCCGTCATCGACACGCTGACCAATAACTACAACACGGTCTGGCTGATCAATGACGTCGTAACCGAAGAATGCTCACTTTTCCACACGGACATGGATGCCGTTCATGCTGAAGCTATCCACAACGCGCTGAGCCACGCGAAGTACACCGATACAAAAAACGAATACGTCGCCACCATGGTTGCCCAGGAAGATCAGGAGCGAATGCAGGAACAGATCAGCCTGCCCTATATTCTGGAACAGTTCAAAACCAAGCGGCGATTTGCCGTCACCTTTCTCCGCGCGCTGGAATCCGGGCAGAGGTATTATCGCATTCACTTTGGCAAGGTGTATATGCCGGGCGGCAGGACAGGCGTGACCATGGGATTTATCGATGTAGATGATGAAGTGCGTCGGGATCGGGCTTTGGAACAAGCGTTGGCGGAAGGAAAAAAGGCGGAAGAAGAAAACCGCAGGCTCTTGGAGGAAATGCAGTCCGCCGCGAGACTGGCCGAGCTCATGGGTTCTGTATCCTCGCTGCTCACCAACATGCCCGCCATGAGCTTTTCCAAGGACGCGGAGACGGGCGTTTATCTCGCGTGTAACCAGGCATTCGCAGAGTATGCCGGGAAAGCGCGCCCGTAGGACGTGATTGGGCTTACCGACCATGAAATTTTTGATGCCGAGACCGCTGCGCACTTCGTTGAGGACGACAAAAAGGCGCTGACGATGGATCAGGCCTATGTATTTTTCGAGGACGTGCCGAATGCGACGGGAACCGTGTTTCGCAACCTTCAGACGACCAAGCTCAAATTCCGGGATGCTTCCGGCAGGTTATGCCTTCTCGGCATGTGCGTGGATGTCACCGAGATGGCGCGGATCAAAACGGCGGAAGCTGAAAGTCGGGCAAAGCAGGAGGCTCTGGAGGAAAAGCTTCTGCTCCAGGAGAGGCTGCTGCAGGAGAAGCACAGCGGCGAGCTGCAAAACCAACTGATCACAGCGCTTGGTTCAGATTATTGGAGCGTTTATCTCGTCCATCTGGACAAGGACGAAGGGATTTGCTATCAGGAATCAGGCGAGGAAAAGGATTTCAAAATCGGCCAGAGTTTTCCCTATATGGAAAGCATCCAGGCATATGCCCGGAATTCTGTGACCGATGAATATCGCGACGATTTCCTGAAGTTTACGAATCCCGACGCTATCCGGGAAGGTCTTCGCAAGCAGCGTGTGATCTCCTATCGCTATAAGATCAACAAAGAGGGCAAGGCCCTCTATGTCATGATCCGCTTTGCCGGTGTCCGCCATCCGGAAGACAGGGATGACGGCCAGGTGCACTCAGTGGGACTGAGTTTTTCCAATGTCGATGTCGAAACCAGAAACTCCCTCGAGCAGAACCATATTTTGAGTGAAGCGCTGGCAGCGGCAGAACAGGCCAACAAGGCAAAGACCTCATTCCTCTCCAACATGAGCCATGAGATCCGCACGCCCATGAACGCGATCATCGGATTGAACAACATCGCCATGAACGAGCCGACCGCTTCGGATAAGGTCAAGGAATACCTGGCAAAGATCGGCACCTCCGCGCAGCACCTGCTGGGAATCATCAACGACATCCTGGACATGTCGCGCATCGAATCCGGAAGGATGGTCATCAAGGCAGAGGAATTCTCCTTTGCCAAGAGCCTGGAACAGGTCAATACCATCGTAGGCGGCCAATGCAGGGATAAGGGGCTGCGGTACGAATGCGTCACGCATGGCACGATTGACGATTACTATGTCGGCGACGCGATGAAGCTCAAGCAAGTGATGATAAACATTCTGGGCAATGCCGTTAAGTTCACGCCGGAAGGCGGCAGCGTGCGGTTCGTGATCGAAGAGGGGCCGAGATATGACCATCAAGCCACGATCCGGTTCATCATATCAGATACCGGTATCGGCATGCGCAAGGAATACCTGCCGCACCTCTTCGACGCATTCAGCCAGGAAGATTCATCCGCCACCAGTCGTTACGGCAGCACCGGTCTCGGCATGCCGATCACCAAGAGCATTGTGGAGTTGATGAACGGCCATATCGAAGTGGAGAGTGAGAAGGGCAAGGGCACGACGTTCACCGTGACCGTCACGCTTGGCGAATCCTCCCGCAAGGGTGGAAGCATCGACGACGGCGATCTGAACCCCCGTGAGATGAGCGTGCTCGTGATTGACGATGATCCGATTGCATTGGAGCACGCCCAGATCGTACTGGGGCAGATCGGCATTACATGCGATACTGCAGAGTCCGGCTCTGAAGGAATCGAAAAAGTTAAGCTCAGTCATGCCCGCAGAGCGGACTATGACCTGATCCTGATCGACTGGCGTATGCCGGAAATGGACGGCGTTGAAACCACCCGTCAGATTCGGGCCATTGAAGGGCACGACACGCCGATCATCATCCTCACATCGTTCAACTGGGATGACATAGCCGATGAGGCAAAAGAAGCCGGTGTGGACACCTTCGTACCCAAGCCGCTGTTTGCCGGAAGCGTGATGGATGAATTCCGCGAAGCCTTCAAGCGGAAAAACGAGGCACTGCTAAATCGGCGTGCCGATCTGAAAGGCCGCCATATCTTGCTCGCTGAAGACGTCGCGGTAAACGCTGAGATCATGGTGATGGTGCTGAGCATGCGCGAAATCAATACTGAAGTCGCCAAGAACGGGAGGATTGCGGTGGATATGTTCAACAGTCACCCCGAAGGCTATTATGACGCGATTCTGATGGATATGCGAATGCCGGAGATGGATGGACTTGAAGCCACCAGAGCCATTCGCTCGATGGACAGGCCCGACGCTTCAACCATCCCGATTATCGCCTTGACCGCAAACGCCTTTGACGAGGACGTGCAGCGCAGTATGCAGGCGGGATTGAACGCACACCTTTCCAAGCCCGTAGAACCGGAGGCATTGTTTGATACGCTGGAGAAACTGATAAAGCCGTAACAGAGACTGTCTCACAGATTACCAACCGTGCCAGCGGCATCGCAGAGTTTCCACTGCTTGCAGACGCTCATGGTCTCCACGTTCTCCTTGAAATCATCGCAGAAGTAAATCGTCTGCTTATACGATGTACATACTTCTCTCAAATAAGAAATGGAAAGATCCTGCGCGTCACGCACCTGCGGTACGATTCCGCTTGCGCTCCGCTCAGGATCTTTTGCCTTCAAATTGAGAACAGTATGAGAGCCGCCTTCACTTCTTAAACTTTTCAACCAGTTTCTGTCGATTTTTCTTGCGCTGAGCCGCATCGGGTCCAAAGACGACGAGAAGGCCAACAAAGACCGAAAGAATAACAGTCGAAAGCCAATCTGGCTCAAAAGCGTTGTTTCCAATCAGGGATTTGATGTAATCAATAGCCATCATGACAGCGAATCCGCCGAATGCGCCAAGGATTCCACGGATAACCGGATTCAACTTCTTCATGTTATGTTTCCCCTTCCTTTTTGTCTTAATCAACGGATGCGGCGATGCTGTTCTTCAGAATGAAGCCTGGATGCTGGCCACACTATCTATTTTGATGCCCATGAACCCATTCAGAAAACACATGTTAAACCCATTTCGATCTCTCTGTAGAAATTCAGGATCAATCCGCGCTCTGCGCATCCATGCGGTCAAGGTAGATGACGGCGTCATTGTCCTTGGCTTCATTGGTCAGGGTGGAGCGCTCCGCGTCGATCCGGTAGGGTATGCCATCTTTGGTGATCTCCTCGGGCATGAAGCAGCCGTCGCCCTTTGGCGTGATATAGGTATACCTGACTTCATAGGCCGTGCCTTCGTCAAGGACAAAGGTCGTCGAGCGATAATCGCTGGCGGCGTCCAGGTGGGCCTGTATCGCGGCGATCTCCTCCGCGTAGGGCAGGTCGACGTCATAAGCGAAGCGCAGCTCATATGCCTTCACCTCGCTGCCGTCCGGCAGGGTGTCATAATCGGTTATGGACATGAGCTCCAGCGTATCGGCGTCCAGCACATAGACGATGCGGAACTGAATCTTATCCCGATCCTCCATCCCGGCATACTCGTCCTCCAGGATGCTCTGACGCTTCTCCTCGGATGGCTGCGTGGTGACGGTGAGCAAGCCGTCCTGTTCGTCGACGCTCAGCACCTCCTCGGAAAGCATATCCTCCGAAAGGCCCGCCCAGCTGCAGGAGTCGCTCTCAAAGTGTACCCAGCGGCCAATTGCGCCGCTGGTGAAGCGACAGTAGTCGAACTCGGAGGTGCGCACGCGGATATAGTCGTGGCTCTCGACGCAGTCCTTTACGGAGACATCCGCGTCGATGTAATAGGTTGAGCCGTCCGCTTCATCCACATCGGTGCAGGTGAAGCTGCGATGATTTTTCATGATTTCGCTCTGATTGTTCTTGACGAAGATCCGGGCCAGCAGGTTTTCCTGCGTTGCGCTTTCTGCTGCAGCCTTGACCGGCATGCAAACAAGGTATGTAAGCAACATTGTCAAGAGCAGCATTTCGACCTTTTTCATTCTCATGATTCCTTCACTCCTTTGCATAGTAGGGACCTGATTCTTTTGGGTACAGCCATGCCACGCCCCCCACGGATCATCAGGCTTCAGCATGTCAGTCATCGTGTACCCTTGTCGACAATGATTATAATATATATTTCCACAATATCAATAACCGCCGATCTTTTCTTTATTACGCCCAAATCCTGATGACGGCGATTTTTCATTGCATCTTCCTTTTATATATGGTATCATTTAACTGGATAGAAGGCAATCTGCTGTTTGTTATTTCTAATCCGCACATCAAAAAAGGAGGCTAAGCCAATGAAGAAACTGATCGCTGTGATTCTGACCCTTGCCTTATCGACCCTTGCCGTCGCAATGGCAGAAACTACCGACTACCTGGGCACTTGGTACTTGAACGAGATGACTATGGGTGATGCCTCTTTCGCGCCTGCCGCGATGGGCATGGACCTCACCATGGAGATCAAGGAAGACGGTACCGCAGTCCTGACCGCTCCCAGCGAAGAAGAAGCGGAACAGGCCGCCACATGGACATTGGATGGTGAAACCCTCACCGTCACGGTTGAAGGGGAAAACATGACGCTTGCGCTTCAGGAGGATGGCGCGCTGAAGGGCGAGCAGGGCGGCATGGGCATGTGCTTTGGCCGTGAAAAGGTGGAAGCGGAAGTATACGAGCCCGCCGCCGTCGCGGAAGGCGCGACAGAAGCTGATTTTGCCGGCGCATGGAAGTCCACTTACGTGGAGATGAACGGCACTTACATGCAGGCTTCTCTGGCGTCCATGGATCTGACCGCTGAGTTCGACGGCGCTACCATGACTCTGGACGGCATGTACGTGTTTGATAACGTCACGCTGGACTTTGCGTTCTCCAACGGCGCCCTGACGCACGAAGGCGGCGAGGATGAGATGTATGCCGGCATTACGGCGCAGCTTTTGCAGGACGGCGCGATGAAGCTGACCTTCGACACCGGGGATGAACCGCTGGTCCTGATCATGGAGAAGGCGGAGTAAAAGTCTTCACGTCATTCCAACCGTTTTCATTTTCATAGTTTGGGCTCCTGACGGCATTGTTTTCTCTACTCAATACCGTCAGGAGCCTTTACATCCTGCATTCAAGAGCGGTGCTGCTGATCCGGGGCTCAATTCACCATTGAAGGAACGTTCCTCCAAAGAATAATTCATCTTTACTCAAAAGAGCCGTATCGGGCAACTGCTTCATCTATCGACATCGCGCCGGTCCCGACCAGGTAAACCGCTTGCCTCAGTTGCTTGACCGCGTCGTCCGTCAAGCCGAATACCTCCGGCGACAGGATCCGGGAATCCGGAACAGCTCCGAACGCAGCATACATGCTATTGAACGACAAATCCTTGGTCGGGGACACCAAACCCTTGCTCAGCGCCATTTCGTTCAGCTCCCGCGAGGTAATCAGGAAGCGAATGAATTCGTTGGCCATGTCCAGGTTCGGGCTTTCCTTATTGACGGAGAACTGCAGATTCGGCATATCCAGGAAATAGGCGCCTTCGTCCGCCATTGGGACGGGGACAAAGCTGTATGTAAAGGGGTTGGCGATGAATGCCTCGGAGCGCTCCTCCCGCTTCTTCGTCCCGGAGACGGTATCACCGGAGCAGGTCATCATGGGCACGTCGCCCTCGAAGAAGCGAAGGATCACGGCGTCATAGTTGTTTTCGATCTCCGAGCAGGCATCGAGGTCCACGCAGCCGTCGTTCAGGAACTGCATGATCCTTTCAAGGGAGGGCCGCATATACTCGCCGGCCGAGGGATCCATGGCGTTGAGCTTTTTAATGGCCTCCGCGTCGGATGCCACGGTTCCACAGAAGAACGGATAGATCGTCACTGTGAAGAGCGATGTGGTCTCCTCCCTGGAGAAGCCCATCACCGGGCTTTTGTAGCCCTTTTCACGGAACGCGGCGCACACGGCCACCAGTTCGGGATAGGTCGTGGGAACGCTCAGCCCCTCTTTTTCGAACAGGTCGTTGTTCACGAGCATGCCGTAGGTGTTTGAGAAGACCGGGACCATCGGGAGCGTACCATCGTCCGTATTCAGGATGATGTTGCCGCGGATGCAGTCCAGATTGAGCCCCAGCGCGGGATCAGCCAGATTCTCCGCATGCTCTATGGAAGCGCTGTACTGGTCCCGGCCATACATCCAGGAGTAATTGACGTAGATGTCCGGGGCGTTGTTTCCGTTCAGAACCATGCCGACCATGTTGCTGTAGTCGTCGATCTTTGTGAACATCAGCCTCACATTCGGATAGTACTCGTTGAAACGGTCAAATTCGGCTTCCAGCGCCTCGAAATTACTGTAACCGCCAATAACATTGATTTCGCAGTCGATGGAGGTATCCAGGGACGGCTGGAAGCCTGCCTCCGCCTTGGCTTCCTGCCGCGCCGAGACGCATACCATCAAACCCAGAATCATCAGCACCGCCAAAGTGGCATTCATCGCCCTCTTCATACGATCTACCTTCCTTCCTTGATTCTTCGGATCTCCTTGATGACCAGTTTGATATCAATGGGCTTGGCAATGTGCCCATTCATTCCTGCGTTCAGGCATTCCGTCACATTTTCGGAGAATGCGTCCGCGGTCATCGCGACAATCGGGATCGAGGCCCTCCAGGGATCCTCCATCCCCCGGATCGTCCGTGTCGCGTCGAGGCCGTTCATCTCCGGCATCTGTACGTCCATGAAGATCAGCGTGTAGCTGCCTTCCTCGGCCGTGCGCATCATATCCACGCAGACGCGCCCGTTTTCAGCGCGGTCGCTGGTGATCCCGAACATGCCGAGCATCGTGGAAATGATCTCCCAGTTGATGTCGTTGTCCTCCGCGATCAGGATGTTCAGCCCGGCCAGATCGGAATAATCGTCCTCCGGCTCTACAGATTCGGGCTCTGCACCGATAAGCGCATTGATTTTATCATAGAGAGTGGAGCGGAAGAGCGGTTTGCTGACAAAACCGTTCGCACCCGCCTCCTTTGCCAGATCCTCGACATCCGACCAGTCGTATGCAGAGATCAGCAGTATGGGAATGTTTGCGTCAACCTCCGTGCGAATCCGTCGGATGGTCTCGATACCGTCTATATCCGGCATCTTCCAATCAATGATTACAATATTGTAATCCCTTCCGGCCTTGTGTCTGTCGACGATCATTCCCAGCGCATCCAATCCGCCGCGCGCCTGCTCCACCGAGGCTCCAAGGGATTCAAGCGTATCGACCGCCGTTTTCAAAAGAACCTCATCATCGTCGACAATCAATACATTGATGGAATCCAGCTGCATTTCGTTCCGTTGTCTCTCGGCCTCGGGGATATCCAGTACCACGGTAAAGGTGGTCCCCACGCCCTGCTCGCTTTGGCAGTCGATTGTTCCGCCCATCAGCTCGACCATCTGCTTTGTAATGGCCAGGCCGAGGCCTGTTCCCTGGATGCTGTTGACGCGGCTGTCTGTCTGACGCGAAAAAGGCTGATACATTGTCTTCATGAATTCCGGGCTCATGCCCATGCCCGTATCAGCCACGACATAGGTCAGCTTTATGCAGCCGGGCAGCGCGCTGACCTCTTCGCGCATCTCCACGCTGACGCGGCCACCTGGTTCCGTATACTTTATGGCGTTGGAGAGAATATTGATACAGATCTGGTTCAGGCGAAGCTGGTCCGCGTACAGATATTCCTTTTCCATCCGATTGATATGGAAGCTGAATTCGATATTCTTCTCCTTGACCATCGGCTGAGAAAGGTTGACGAGGTTCTCCGCAGTTTCCACAATGGAGAACGTCAGCGGGGTCAGCTTCAGCTTTCCGCTCTCCACCTTGGATATATCCAGAATGTCGTTGATCAGTGTCAGCAGATGATTGCTGGCGAGGCTGATTTTCCTGAGACTATCTCTCGTTGACCCCACATCCCCCAGGTTCTTTTCCGCAATGGTTGTCAGACCGATGATGGCGTTCATCGGCGTGCGAATATCATGGGACATCGTGGAGAGGAAATCGGTCTTTGCTTTGTTGGCGGATTCCGCTTCCCTGGCGGCGTTCTGAAGGCGTCGGTTCAATGAAAGTATATAGAACAGGTCAAAGAGGAAGAGGATCAGCAAGCCGACGGAAATGACCCCAGCCAACAGCCAGTCTTCCCTATCCACATTGAGATCCTTCACCGGCACAAAGCTCAGCAGCGTCCACCCGACAGAGGCGGCGACAGGGGTAAAGGCAAGTATACACTCCTCCCTGTGTGAGTTGAGCATGGAAATGGAGCCTGTGGATGATGTAATTCTATCGAACAGCTCCTCTGACGACGCGGGCTCCGTGGGATTATAAGATCTATAGAACTCAAAGAAGCTGGAATTTTTAAAGCTGTAACCCTTGAGGATATAATCGCCATTGGCGTCGATCATGGAAAGCTCGGCATGCGAAAACTCCGCCTGTGGGAAAACCCATTTCTCCTCAAGCTCCGAGATGGGAATGACGCGCAGCAGGACCGCGGCTTCGAAACCTTCGCCTTCCGGATCGAGCAGCGTGACTTTATTGCAAAAGGCCAGGGATTGTTCGCCGTTCATCGGATTGGTGTAGGCACGGGTAATGTTGATCGATTCCCCGATCTCATCGATCCAGCCTACGTCGTCAAGCAACCCCACCTGTTGATAAGAAACATCATAATCTTCGGTCGTGCCCAGCTTCGGGCGCGTTGAGAGACCTGTATGCGTGTCAAGCGAAATCAGATGTGCCGAGGTGTTTGCGAGCACGTGAGAGTTGCGGATATAATCGACCGCTTCTTCCATGGTCATGACTTGGCTGTTGATATAGTGCGCCCACACATCGCAGATGCCCTGTTCGCCTTCCAGATAATTCTCCGTCACATGTTCCATGGTGACCGTCGTGTTTTCAAAATAATCGATCTGCCGCTGATAAGCCTCGTTGCTTTCATATCTGGAATAAATAACAACGAAGAACAGTATGGCAGCCATAATGGCCGCGTTAACAATGACAATCAAAGTCTTCTTCATGTTCAAAGCTCCCTGGAAACAGCCATGCCATGATCGCTGATGTTTCAGTGCTTACCCGGAGGGAAAGACTCGGCCGCCTACTCATCTATCACTATTATAACACATGATTATCGCTCTTGTATAGCACACACATTCACTTTCTTGATCGCTATAGGTATTATCAATTTTATCGTACCATTGTCCATCAACCTCAAGCCCGCCCGCAACAATCCCTGAAAGTCTCATCCCGGCCTTCTCCAGGGTGCGTTTGGGAGCGATGTTGTCCGACGCGCACCAGGCGGTCACATTGGTTATTCTTTCTCCTATTTTACAGCGAATTTCACCTTTCCGGAGCTCGGCTCAGCCTTTTGAAATCTCTATGGATGCCATAACTCGCCGCCGAGGCGATGGCGCACAGCGCGATGTCGAACATCCAGATCGCCTGATAGTTACCACTCTGTGCAATGAATACTCCGCCCAGCCAGGAACTGATAAACCCGCCGATCTGTTGGCCCACGAAGGTGATACCGAACAGGAAGCCCAGGCTCTCCGGCCCGAACCGCCGGGACACGATCTCCGAGGTGGGCGTCACGGTGGCATCGCCGGTCAAGCCCAGTATGACGATGAACAGGAACACCGTAAACACCGTCTTGGGCAGCAAGAGCATGAACACGGCGACAATCACAGCGCGGATGCCATAGAGCGACCCGAGCACATTCTTGAGCGCCAGACGCTGGCAAAGGAAGCCGCACAGCACCGAGCCTGGCCCACCGCCACTGCGAAGCTGACGTCCGCATAGGAGACGCCTGTGCGGTCCGCCAGCGCCTGCACGATGATGCCGAAGTTGCTGCGAATGCCGCCTGAGACCATGTAGAGCGCGCAACCAGCCATAATCAGCAAAAACGGTATTCCTTTCCAGAACTATTATTGCTCGTGACGACCGTGACAACCGTGACGACCTATACGATACCTCGGCAGGCTGTCACGATTGTCTTATCATGGCCGTTCATCGGCCATGCTGTGAGCGGAGCGAACCAACAAAGCATTTGCTTGCAAATGCAGATTCGAGGGTATGGGGAGCGAAAGGTGCCGCGCCTCAATCTTTGATTGAGCCGTGGCAGTCCCGTGGGTGAGTTTGTCAAATCTCTGATTTGCCAAACTCAGTCTGGCTAAAAGCCAGACCGCGGATGGCAAAATCAAAGATTTTGACACCGCGCCTTGGGACCATCTTTGCCTCCGGCAAAGTTGCCTCTCCCCATCAAGATTGCCAGTCAAATGAATTGCGAAAGCAATTTGTTTGACGTGTCGTATCTTGCCCTGGGCAAATGATCGTCCAGCAAGTTTCCGCGAGCAAAATTGCCACGGGGCATTTTTTGGGCTCTTCACGGAAACTTGGGGACAGCAGAACGCAAGGAAGGCAGAGCAAGATATCGAATCAGGGTATGTACAGCCCGTAAGAGGCGTAGGAGCCGGCCACCAGTTTTATCTCCGCATCGATCTCAAACAAGCAGGTCTTTACGCTGCTGGTTCCAAAGTCATAGATGATGATATACAACGGACTAATCCTCTTTCACATAGCTATTCCAGCCGGTGTCGATTTTCTCCTTGACCTTGGACAAGACTTTCTCGTCCAGCTCGGGCCAATCGATCACGGTGCTGGCCTTGTTGGTCACCAGATGGGCCTTTTCCGCCAGCAGGGCCAACGGCGTATCCGCGAGGGAATCGGAATAGAAATTCTCGATCATCGGTAAGCCTTGGTCGATGATGTACCTGGCCTTTTCCTTCGGGTACTTCATTTTATTGAGAAATACCCCGTATTCCCGGTCAAAATCCGTGGCCATGAAGCGCACGCCCAGCCTGTTTGCAATCGGTTCGATGATACAGTTGGGCGAGGCGCTGATAATCAGGTCATCCGGCCGCTTCTGGTCCAGGTACCAGGAGGAAATCCTCTTTTCGTTTTTGTCCCAATACCGTTCGATCTGCTCGTCGAAGTCATCCACCATCGTCAGATAGCCGAAGAACTCCCGCTGCATCGTCGCTTCCGTCATCTTCCCCAGCTTCCTCAGAATGAGGTTTTTGACCGCCTTCGGAAAGAAGGTGAACCAATGTCTGGCCGACGCTTCATGCACCGCAGGCAGAGGTCTATCGAGCAGTCCGTCGGACAGATCATGCCGTCAAAATCGTATATGTTCATGGGATTCCCTCCCGCTCGCTTCCTGGTTCACCCCCGCGAAAAGCGGATCATGTTCCGGTTGTAGCCGGTGGTGACGAGATAGGCCTTTTCCTTGTGCGCTTCCATCATTCCGCTGAGTATGAAGCCGCTCAGCCCCTTGATCTGGGCGTCGGGATCGGTCAGGTCAAACAGCATCCCCGAATCCCGCTCTATGATCAGGACAGAATCGCCTTCAAGGAAGAGCGAAAACTCGATCAGGATCGGCTTCTTTGCCTGCTTGTTGATTTCGAGGATCGTCAGGCCGATCTCCTCCACAAACAGCGCCGCGCGATTGGCCGTCCGGTTCGGATACTGGTGCGAAAGCAGACAGCTTGCGACCCGTTCAGAGAGGGCGGATGCGGTCTCCGGGGTCAGCGTGCCATCCAGCACCTCGGTTTCCGATTCCATGTCCTTCAACAGGAACGGGAAATTGTCCCTTCCAAACCGCAGGTATACGAACAGATAGGCGCAGACGAGCGTCAGGATCGGCGCCGCGACAAAGCCCGCCCACATGCCGCCCGTGCCAAAGGCCAGCGCCCCCAGCACCGGCAGGAGGATATACATGAGGCCGTTCTGGAAGCAGGCGAAGCAGGTGGCCATGCCGATGCGGTCGATCAGCATATAGTAGGAAGTGGTGAGCGAAACCACGCTGCAGAATGTAAACCCAAGCGAGACGATCCGAAGCGCCGCGATCGACGGGGCGAGCGCCTCGCCGTCCGTGATGCCGAACAGGGCGCAGAATTGCCGGGGAAAGGCCCAGATCAGCGCCGTCGCCGCCAGTCCTTCTATGACCGCGGCCTTGATGCCGGACCGCATCACGCGCTTGATGAGCCGGTGGTTCTTTTCCCCGAAATAGGTGCCGATCAGCGGCTGCATCGCCATGCCCACGCCGTCCATCACAACGCCGAACTCGATCAGGCTCACGACCACAGCGAGGGTGATCAGGCCGGTCTCGCCAAAGCGACCCGAGACGAAGCCGATCATCACATAGTCCATCAGGCCCCAGCAGATGTAGACGGAGGAATCCACGATGCTGTAGCGCGATGTCAGCAGGAAATCCTTGAAGGACAGGTGCCAGACAAAGCGCAGCGTGTTTTCCTTGCGGAAGTAGTGCCAGAAGCAGGTGAGGATGCCGAGGCTGTTACCGATCACGGAGCCCAGGATGATGCCCGTCATTCCCATAAGCCGGGTCAGTATCACGGAGCAGACGATGTTCCCGCCGATCTGGAAGCCATAGCAGATGTTGTTGCAAAGCTCGTCTCCGTCGCTGTAGACCATCTGTTCCAGATAGAAGATGACGATGGTCAGGAAGGCGTTGATCGGAACCAGGCGGTAGTACTTGAGCGCGTTCTCCAGAATATCGCCCGTGACGCCGCTCACGCGGAAATAGGTATCCTGGAACACGAGTATCAACAGCGCGGAAAGCAGCCCCATGCCCACGCTGACGATCAAGCCCTGGCTGTAGATCTCATTCGCCCGATCCTTCCGCATCGCGCCGACCTCCCGGGCGAATACGATTCCGACGCCGGTGGAAACCAGATCTCCGAAGAAGGTCACAATGGCCGTCACAGGCGTGATCGCGTTGATCCCGGCGACGCCCGACGCGCCGATGAAGTGTCCGGCGATGATGCTGTCGCTGAGCAGCATCAGATACATCACCGCTTTGGTGAAGGTGCCGGATATCAGCATGGAACTGAATTTCTTCTCGCAAAAGCCTTTCATGGTTCTGCCTCCAATCCCGCTTGTTCAGGTAAAAAGTGTATAATAACCAGCCCCGCGGCAATGCGAAGAACCTGCTTCGCCGCCGCGCGGCTGGATGTCCGTCAGAAGCTCATTTCCGGATGTGCTGTACCAGATTGACAGCGAACCCGGAAGGCGCGATCATCACTGCGGATCGAGAAGTGGGATTCTCCACCACCCGGTCGCCGTAGAAGCTCTTGAAGCCGTGATCCGCGAGCAGACGACAGGCCTCGTCAAAGTCATCCACATTCATTCGAATGCTGGCGATGTCCCGCGGAATCGCGGCGCTGGTGACGGCCACGTCCACGTAGAAGCCGTTTGCGTCCTACATGCGGCAATCGGTGTACGCGTTCCCGGAGGCCCCCGTCCCGCTGGGTATGTGGCGCTTTTCAAAGCCCAGAGCCTCAAACAGGCCGACGACTTCCTCGATGTCCTTGGTGACGATGGAGGGATTAAAGCTGGTGATCTTCATGTTCCCAGCCTCTCTCTTTCATGATTTCGACATGTTTTTGACTTATTTAATTAGAATAATACCGTTCATTACCGCTGTTGTCAAGGGGGAGTTCGATTTGTTTTGCGCCGGTCTCTGTTCCGGATTGTATCAAAGCAATCTTTGTCGGGCAATTCTTGATTTTTCTTTATCGGGCAATTCTTGATTTTCCTCTTGAAGAATCCGGCATAATTTGGTAGAATGTATTTTGGTTTATATAACGCTTTGATATATCTGTAATATCAATCTGTTCAGTCTCATGCCAGAAAGAAGGATGAAGAGCGATGAACAGAAAGGACGTCCGGTTTTTCCCCGTTTTCCTCGGGGCGACCGCTGGCGTGCTGCTGGAGGTCATCGCGACGCTGGTCGACGAGATCGTGGTCGGCAACCTGTTCGACGACGCGGCCTTTACCGCGATTAACCTCATAGAGCCGTATACGCTTTTCGAGGTGTTTATGGCTTATCTGGTCACCGTGGCCGGCGCGGCGCTCATCGTGCGGGCGCACGGCGCGGGCGACCGCGAAAAGATGAGCCAGCTGTTCAGCCAGACGCTCATCGCCTGCGGGGCATGCGGCGTGGCGCTGACGCTGGTCTACGTGCTGTTCACACCCCAGCTGGTTCGCTTCGTGGCGGACGACCCGGCCGTGTATGACAAGGCGTACGCCTACTTTACGGCGATACGTTTTTACCCGCTCGTGGACATGTTCGACACGTTCATGTTTGCCTATGTGCTTTACCGCGGCGGTTACGCGCGCTTTTATATCGCGATCAGCGCCCGGATCGGGTTGAACGTAGTCCTGTCCTATGTGCTCGGCTCTCGATTCGGCCTGATGGGCATCGGCCTGGCGTCCATCCTGTCGCTCATGGTCGCGCTGGCGATCAAGCTCACGTTCCTGTTCTCCAAAAAGCACGGGATTCGGTTCAGATGGCATTTCAACCTCCGCGAGGCGCTTGAAATCGCGAAGATCGGCTTTCCCGAGAGCGCGCTTTCGCTGTTCGTCGTTCTGATGGAGCTGGCGATCAACGGCTTCACGCTGAAAACCTACGGCGTGGCGGGCGCGGCCGCCGTGGCGGTCGCGATCAACATCTTCGAGATCGTGTTCTATCTGAGCGAGGGCATCAGCGAATATGAAGTCGTGGCCGTCAACGACAGCATCGGCAAGAACAGCAGCCAAAGCATGAACCGGGCCATCCGAACCACGCTTCGGGCGGCGCTGATCGAGGGCGCGGTGCTCTTGGGCATCGTGCTGCTCGGCTCCAGCGTGCTTCCGGAGGCATTCGATATCGACGATGAAGCCACCGCCGAGCTCGCCTCCACGCTGCTGATGATCCTCTCGCCCACGACCATATTCATATGCCTGACGCGCGTAACGGCCATCTTCTATCAGTACACCCGGCGAATCGCGAGGACGCTGGCGCTGTTCGGCACGGCTGTCGCGCTCTTCCCGATTGTGTTCAGCCGGCTCCTGGGCGGGATCGCCCCGGAGGGAATCGCGGCGGGCATCGCGCTTGGGCCTGCGACGGCGATCGCGCTGATGTACGGATACGTTCGCCTGATCAAAAAGGAAACACTGTTTGATTACGCGCTGATGCGCCTGGACTGAAAAGAGGACCTGTCGAATGAGTGTATTCGCGAAAAGGCAGCCCACGATGATGTCAAAAAAGTTCTACTCCATGCTGCTGGGTGGAACGCTGACCATGATGGTGGTCTCCATCATGCTGATGTCGGATTCCATCATTGCCGGCGCCGTCATCGGCTCCGACGCCGTGGCGGGGGTCACGCTGGTGATGCCGCTGTATTCCTTCGCCGCCTTCTTCGGCTCCGTGATTTCCCTGGGCGTGCCCATACTGTACGCGCAGGAAATGGGCAAGTTCAACAAGGAGCGCGCGGATCACGTCTTCGGCCTGGGGCTGCTTCTGGCCATCGTGGTGGGCATCCTGCTGTTCATACTGACCAGCCTGTTCGCAACCGCGTATCTGCGCGGCTATTCCCCGTCGGAAGAGATCCTGGCCCAGGCGCAGGGCTACCTGTCCTGGATGCGCTTTACGATCCTGGTGCTCCCCATCCAGACGCTGATGGGCGCCGTGGTCTATGCGGACGGCGACGAGACCATCTCAACCATCGCAAACGTGGCGCAGGGCATCGGGAACATCGCCTTCTCCATCATCCTCAGCCATTCCATGGGCATTCGGGGCATCGGCCTGGCCTCCTTTGCGTTCAACGCGGTTTCCTTTGGAATACTGATGATCCATTTCACGAAAAAGGGCAACTCCCTTCGCTGGAACCTGTTTTTCTCCTTTTCTCTGGTGAAGGACGTCGTCCGCTACAGCATCATCGACTCCAGTTCCTATCTCTTTCTCGCCATCTTCACCGCTGTGCTCAACGCCTTCATCAGCGGTCAGTTCGGGCCGGAATACCTGATCCTGGCCTCCGCCATCTCCCTGATCCGGGAATTCCAGCTGCTCTTTGAGGGCATCGGCGAGGCGGTCGGCCCCATCTTCAGCGTCTACGTCGGCGAGCAGAACCACGAGGGGCTTAAAACCAGCTACGCGCTGGCAAACAAAGCCGCCATTGTGGAAGGAATCGGCGTCACTCTGTTCCTGGTGCTCGTCGCGCCCCTCGTGCCCCGCTTCCTGAATGTGGCCGATTCGGAGCTCGCTCGCCTGGTCACAGCCTGCATTCGCTTGACCGCCCTGGGCTCCACCTTTACCAGCCTTCTGTATCTAGTCACCTCCTACTATCTGGTGATCGACCGGATCGCCCTGGGCACGGTGGCCTGCGCGCTGCGGGACGTGCTCCTATGCGCCAGCCTCGCTGTCGTGCTGGGCAAGGCCTTCGGCCTGATCGGCATGTTCGTCGGCCTGGCCATCGCGCCCGCCGTCGCCTATGGCCTGCTGATGCTGTATCTGCGGGCCCGCTACGGCAGGGAGGACTGCCCGCTGCTGCTTTCCAAGGTGCCGGGCAGCGACAAATCCTGGCTCTTCCAGCTCGTGGTAGAGCCCGTGCAAATCATTGACCTTCAGAAAAAGGTGGAGGCCTTGCTGCTGGAAAACCATCTGGACAAGCGCACCGTGGGCAGCGTCAAGCTGTTGATCGAGGAGCTGTACGTCCTCATTGCGGAGAAAAACGAGGGCAAGACGGTTCTCAGCGAGTGCACGGTATTCCTGCGGCCCGAGGGCGTTCAGATCATTACCAAGGACGACGGCGTGCTGTTCGACATCTCCGAGGAGGATGTGAGCGTCACCTCCCTCGCCTCATTTGCCGTGTCTGCCTACATGTATAAGCTGGGAGAAGATCGCCGCCACCTGACCACCATGAGCTACAACCGAAGCGCCTTCCTCGTCAAGCCGCTTGCCAGCGAAAAGGGGTTTTAAGCCATGTCTGTTTCGGATCGCCTGTTTCTGGAAATACTGTTTATCGGCGTAATTCTGACGACCGTTATGTTCGTCAACAACATCTTTCTGTATAAGCAAAAGATCAGGGACCTCATCTCCCTGATGCTGATCTCCGACATTGTCACGTGTACCCTTGAGATCCTGTGGGCCATTATCGACGGACATTCGGAACTGACGATATTGTCCTATGTGTGCGTCAGCCTGTACTGCATCTCCTTCGTCGTCTTTGCCGCCCTTCTGAACCAATACCTGCTTGACCGCCTGCACCTGCGTGTTGCGAAAAAAAGCTTCATTATTTGCTACGTGCTGCCCCTGGCAATGATCGCCCTGCTCTGCATCACCACGTCCTGGACGCAGCTGCTGTTCTGGGTGGATGAAGGCGGCGTAACGCACACGGAGGTGTTCTTTGACATCTTCTTCCAGGGCGTCATTTATCTCTACATTTTCACGCCCCTGATCATCGCAATCTACTTTCTCACGCTGGGCAAAGCCAAGCGGCCCGCCAACGCGGAGATTCCCGCGAGCCTGTTCGTCTTCGGCATCATGGCGCCCGCCCTTTACCTGTTGGAACTGCTGCTTCACGGCGAGGGGATGGACGTTTACGAGAATACGTCCCTGCCCATCGCCCTGGCGCTGTTGTATCTGATCACCAACGTCAGCACCCACAACGCCCTGGATACCCAGGCGAAGATGGAGGCGGTGGAGTCGGATCTGCGCATCGCGTCCAAGATCCAGGCTGACGCCCTGCCGACCGTCGCGCCGGAGTTTGAAAACCATCCGCAGATCAATCTGCGCGCCAGCATGAACACCGCCAAGGAGGTGGGCGGCGATTTCTACGACTATTTCCCCATCGACGACCACCGCGTCTGCTTCCTCATCGCCGACGTGTCCGGCAAGGGCACGCCGGCCGCGCTGTTCATGATGACCGCCAAGACCATGATCAAGGACTATGCGACGACCCAGGACAGCACCTCGGAGATCTTCAACGCCGTCAACGTCCGGCTGTGCGAGAACAACGAGGCCGGCATGTTCGCCACCGCCTGGATCGGCATACTGGATACCCGGACCATGACGCTGCAATACACAAACGCCGGGCACAATTATCCGGTCTTTATGCGCGCGGGTCAGCCCTGCGAGATGATCAGGAACGTTCACGGGCTGTTCCTGGGCGGCATGGAGTTTACACAGTATCGCCAGGCTGAGATTCAGTTGGAACCGGGCGACCGGCTGCTGCTGTACACCGACGGCGTGGTCGAAGCCCACGATCGCAACGATGAGCTTTACGGCGACGATCGCCTGAAGGGCATGGTGGACGCCACCAGGGATCTGCCGGGCGAGCAGGTGCTGGAGCGCGTGTTTAATGATGTCGGCGATTTTGCCACGGGCGTTCCCCAGTTCGACGACATCACCATGGTTGTTCTGACGATTCAACAATAGGAGGTGAATCGCGCATGATGAACATCATCAAAAAACAGAGCGATGATCGGCTGACCATTGCCCTGGAGGGCCGATTGGACATTTCCACCGCGCCGGACCTGGAGCAGGTTGTCGTTGGCAGTCTGGCAGGCGTAGCCGATCTGGTCTTTGACCTTGAGAAGCTCAGCTACATCTCCTCCGCCGGGCTGCGCGTGCTGCTCCTCGCGCAAAAGAAGATGAACAAACAGGGCTCCATGAAGGTGATCCATGTCAATGAAATAATCATGGAAGTCTTTGTAAATATGGGCTTCTCGGATATCATGACGATAGAACAGGAACAGATTTGACCATTAAAAACAGGAGGTAATGACCATGAAACTGACCCCGAAAAAGGACGGAACCGAACTGACCATTCAGCTTTCCGGCGAGCTCAACACGCTGACCGCGCCGGAGCTGTCCTCCCTTCTGGACAAGGAGCTGGGCGGCGTGAAGAACCTGATCCTGGACTTTGCCGAGTGCGACTACGTCTCCTCCGCGGGCCTGCGCGTGCTGCTGGCCACGTTCAAGCAGATGAAGGTGGCAAAGGGTGGCATGGAGCTGACCAACGTGGGCGAGAACTTCAAGGATGTGCTGCAAAACACGGGCCTGGACGCCGTTTTTGGCGTGTTTTGATCGCCGATTCCTCTGAAAGGAGTGAGAACGCATGGCCGAGGAAAGCGTATTGAGAATCCCCGCCAGGCTGGAGGGCATGGATCTGATACTGTCCTTTGTCAGTTTTCTGCTGGATTCGCATGGCTGCTCGCCCCAGGCGCGCACCCAGCTGCGCATGGCCGTGGAGGAGCTGTATGTGAACGTGACCCTCTATGCCTATCCATCGGGTGACGGCTGGGCGGAAATTCGAGGCTGCGTGGAAGATGGCATAGCGACATTCAAGCTCATCGACGGTGGAACGCCCTTCAACCCCCTGGAGAAGGATGATCCTGACATCATGCTTTCCGGCGAGGAGCGCGGCATCGGCGGCCTGGGCATCTTCATGGTGAAAACCATGGTGGACGAGGTGGAATACGAATACCGCGACGGCTGCAACCAGCTGACGCTGCGCAAGCAGCTCTGACACGATCAACCCGTCACACCCTTTCTCCCACATTGCGGGGAAAGGGTGGTTTCGTTTTGATTCCGCGAGGGAACAAAGCGTGAGAATCGGCAAACCGCACGGTGACGACAGGCGAGGGGTTTTGATCCATGAAGTACACGCTGAATGAGCGCAATATAGACGCCGTCTGTAAGGAAGCCTACGCATTTCTCGTCAGGAGAAAGATAAATCCCAAGGATCTGATCCACACAAAGCTCTCGATCGAAGAGGTATTGCTCACTTATCTGAGCGCCTTCGGGAACGACGTGGCGTTTTCTGTGGATTACGGCGGAGGATTGACCAAAAACAGGATCCGGCTGACAGTGCCGGGGCCGTCGCTCGACCCTTTCGCTTCCACCGAAGCTGCCTCGGACGAGGACCTGTTCCTGTCGAACGTGCTGTCCCGGATGGGACAGCGTCCCAAATGGAAGTATGCCCGCGGCGTCAATACCATCGTCTATACGCCCTCAAAGAAAAGCCGACCGGACTGGGAAAAGCTGCTGTTTGCGATCGTTTCCGCCATCGTTCTGGGATTGGCTTCCAGGGCGCTGCCCGCGAATCTGTCCATGGCGATACGGCAGGATGCGCTGTCGCCGCTGCTGGACACCTTTCTTGGATTCCTGAACGCAGTGGCCGGGCCGATGATCTTCCTCTCGGTGGTCTGGGACATCTACAGCATAGGAGACGCCTCCACCTTCAGCGAGGTGGGACGGCGCTTATGCCTTAGATTCCTCCTGTCCCTGTGCGCCATGACCGCGTTGGTCGCCCTGATCAGCCTGCCATTTTTCAATCTTATGGTTGGAAATGCGCAAAGCGGCAACCAGTACGCCGAGCTGTATCGAATGGTGTTGGACATCATTCCGGGCAATCTCTTCACGCCGTTCTCGCAGGGCAACACCCTTCAGATCATGTTTATCGGCGTCATCGTCGGCTTGATGATGCTGATGATTGGCAAGGATATGCAGGTCGTTGCGGATCTGGTGGAGCAGTTCGGATATATCGTGGACGGGATCATGGGCTTCATCAGCAGGCTCATTCCCCTGTTCGTATTTGGCTTCCCCGCCTGTGCCGGGCGGCATGACGGCCAGCTTTGCCATTCTTTTTGCACAGCTCGGGCTGCCGGCATCCGATCTGGCCATCATTCTGTCGCTGACATCCATACTGGACTTCGCGGCGACTGCCACCAATGTCAACGGCGGACAATGTATGCTCGCCGTCGCGGCAAGAAGCATTGAAAAAAGCAGCTCTCAAGGACGAGCTGTATCATCCACCATATGAACGGGCTTTGTGAACATAAATTTCGATCCATGCTGCTGTCGGGCACGTTTACAATGGCTGTCATGTATCTCGTGCTGCTTTGCGACAGCATCGTTGCCGGATATTACATTGGAGAAGCGGGCGTGGCGGCCATCAACGCGATCACCCCGCTGACGGGCGTCACGATGTTCTTCGGAGACATCGTCTCGATAGGCGCCAGCACGATCTACGCCCGGGAAGTCGGCGCGATGAGAAAGAGGCGGGCCGACGAGATCTTCGGGCAGGGGCTGATCGTGAGCCTTGCCGTCGGATTGCTGCTGGCCGCCGTCTTTCATCTGATACGCGACGTCTATTTCAGCATGAACGGGACCACAGGTGAAATCCTTGAGCATTCGCTGGAATACTACCGCTTCCTTCCGCTCAATGCGTTTGGGACCGTTTTTGTCTATTTCCTGGAGCAGATGGTCTACAGCGACGGCGACGAGCTGTGCAACAATATCTGCTATGCCTTTCAGATCGGCGGGAACATCGTCTTTTCCGTCATACTGACGAAGCGCCTGGGAATGACCGGCAACATACTCGGCTCTGTGATCGGAAACGGGCTGGGCATTCTTGTGTGTGGCTGGCACTTCTTCCGCAAGGGCAACACCCTGCATTTTGTGTGGCACCTTTCGTTCCGGGACTTTCTGCTCACATCGCGTTACAGCATTGTGGATGCCTCGCTTTACCTGTGCTGGGGGCTGATGGACTATGTCATGATCGGCTTTGTCTCAAGGCGCTACGGCACACCGGGCCTGGTGGCCCTCGCCATGGTCATCAGCCTGATCGAATTCAGCGCCATCATGGACGGAGTGGGTTTGGCGATGCAGCCGCTCATCAGCACCTACTTTGGCGAGAAAAACCATCGGCTCATCAAGAGGGTCATGAGGGCCGGCATAAAGGCCGCGCTCATCGAAGGCGCGGTGGCGACAGCGCTGATCTTCGCTTTCACGAGGCAATTCTGCGCCCTCTTCGGCGTCACCGGCGGCACGTCGTTTGCGCCGTCGATCGCCGCGGTTCGGATCGTATCCCTTGGATTGACGTTCTGCAGCGCGGTTTCATTGACGACCTCCTATTATATGCTGATCGATCACATAGGGATGGCGACGGGCTTCACATGTCTCCAGTTCGGCTTGCTCTATGTACTCCTTCCGATACTGGGCTCAGCGGTTTTGGGCGTCAACGGCGTGTGGGCCGGCATTGCCATGGCGCCCGTGCTGACGCTGATCTGCATGCTGATGTTCGTGCTTTTGCGATACGGAAAGGGCAACTTCCCCTTCCTGCTTAGGGGTATGGACACGGAGATCGTGGTCATGGACGATGTGCTCTCGGCAGATTCGCCCGTTCACTTGGCGGAGCGCGTCAGAAGCTGCATGCTTTCCCATCAGTATGCGTGTACAGAAGCCGACAACGCGGCCCTCGTGATCGGGGAGCTTGTCTCGTGTATGATCAAAAAGAACGAGAACGCGAAAAAGGCGGTCCTGATAGAGCTTTCGCTCTTCTTCGAGGACGCTTCGGTTCAGATCATTGAACGCGATTCGGGAGAATTGTTTGAGTTTGTCGCTTCTGATACTCAGGTCGGGGAAGCGAGCGGCTGTATCCCGGTCGGGCCGACAAAAGCGCAGCGCGAAATCACCTATCTCGTCACCACCGGCTATAACCGGAACAGGATACGTTATTCGCGCTGACGATATGACAAATGAAGACACGAGCGTCAGATTTTGGGCACGTACACCGCGTGGCTATGGGCCTGAAAAAATTTCCCGCTCTCTCCGGCAGAAGTTGTAGACCAGTTCACGGCCAAGTCCCTGCTTTCGATATTCCGGCAGCACATCCAGGCCGAGAATCATAACGACATGCCCTTCCGGGTTATGGAGCGAGGCATCGGTAAAGAAATCATCTCGGAACAAGATGTCATCCGTGGCAATACCATTGATGAAGCCTGCCATCTTTCCCGTCGCCTTTTCGATGGCAACAAGAAAGGTTTCCGGTGCTGCGGATATACGCTCCAGCATGTGTTCGTGCGAGCAGGCTTCATTCGGTGGAAAGCAGATTTGCTCTATCGCGGCGGCGTCCTCCGCTTCGTCCGGCTTTATATTGGTTCCGTATACTTCATGGCCTTGCTTCTCCTTGAAGGCAATGTCGTCTTCATCGCAGCTACATATTATTCATGCGTCGTGCAGACAAGCACTCTTTGATACAATACACCTGATTTTACAATCCTCCAATACTATTATACCATCACTCATGGCAGGGGTTAATAACAAAATGCCTATTTTGTATGACCGTGCTGAGGGCAAGGAAAAAAGGCAACACCATTCCAAACTGAAGAAGCTCCGCTGGACATTACTGACCAACGGAGCCAAACTCTTGGACGGAAAGGCACGGCATTTGCAAAGCACCCTTTCAGACCTTTCAGGCCTTGTTGTCTGCTATGCGATGAAGGAGGAGCTTTGCGCACTATTCAAGCTTTGAGATCATTTCGCCGCCTGTGAGGGCTTGCCTCCTGCGATTCACAGATTGCAAGCCCTCGCTGCTTAACTGATAGCCCTTGTCTAACTTTTGGGGGTCACTTCACTGTGAAGAGTCCTTTCTATTTGGGAGTTTTTGCATCGCTACAGGTATAGAGTGAGCTTCTGAATCGGCATCTGGCGAAGCAGTATACTGATTTGGAACCTGCCCCATCGCATGAAACGCGATGCGCTGTTTCATTTTCGAAGTCTTCGTTTTGCCTGGTTGGAACAGCTTCCGTTCCCCGTGAAGGCGAAGCGTTCGTCAGAAGCGCTTGCAAATCGTCAGCACGTTGCTGTCGCCTTCGCGGCGATAGGTCATGCCATCCATGCTCTGTTTCACCATGTAGATGCCGAGCCCGCCGATCTGCCGCTTCTCTGTCGAAAGCGTAATGTCCGGGTCTGGCTTTTTGAGCGGGTCGTAAGGCGCGCCCCGGTCGATGAAGGTGATGGCCACGCCGCCCGCCTCAGGCTCCATTCGCAGCACGGCCGGGCCGGTTCCGGGCGCGTAGGCGTAGCGGACGATGTTCACGTACAGCTCCTCCACCGCAATGTCCAGATGCATCTGGGTTTTCATCGGGCAGTCCAGCGTCTCCAGCATACCATCCACAAATGAGAGCACATCGTCGAGCCTGTCCATTCGGGCCTCTTCCAGCCGCAGCTCAGCCATCGATTTTACCTCCCTTGTAGTGCAGGCCCAGCATGGTGATGTCGTCAAACTGAGGCGCGTCGCCCACGAAGGCGTCTATCTCCTGGCGCACGTTGCGCAGCAGGGCCTCCGGCGCGGCGTCCGGCTCGCGATTCAACGCGGCCACCATCCGTTCCGGTCCAAACAGCTCGTCGTGCGCATCCGTGGCCTCCGGAACGCCGTCGGTGTACACATACAGCCTGTCTCCGGGATTGAGCTCAAATTCATGCTGGCGGAAGCGAATGCCCTCCATGGCCGCGACGGCGGGCGCGTGGCGGTAGATCACCAGCTCATATTTTCCGTCTCTGCGGCATATGGCCGGATGCTCGTGGCCCGCGTTGGCGGCCACGCCCTTGCCGGTAGACAGCTCGATGATCGCCAGCCATACCGTTACGAACATCTCCGCCTCGTTGCCCTCGCAGAGCTGGTTGTTCACGTTGTACAGGATCTCCGACGGGCTCTCGCCATGCAGCGCGTGGTTCTTGATCAGCGTCTTTGCGATCACCATGAAAAGCGCCGCCGGAACGCCCTTGCCGGACACGTCGGCCATCACCAGGCACAGGTGGTCGTCGTCGGTCAGGAAGAAGTCGTAAAAGTCGCCGCCAACCTCCTTGGCCGGGTCCATCGTTGCGTAGATGTCAAAATCGTGCCGCTCCGGGAACGGCGGGAAGATGCGCGGCAGCATGTCCGCCTGGATCTGCGTGGCCACGTTCAGCTCCGCGCTGATGCGCTCCTTCTCCGCGGTGACGCGCGTCAGGTTCTCCAGGTATTCATTGATGCTCTGTTCCATGTTCGACATCACAAGGCTAAGGTTTTCCACCTCGTCGCCAGTATGGATTTCAAGTTGCTTAAAGCAATCCGTCTCCATCCTGCCGGATTGCCTGGCGCCCACATAGCTCAGCGCGGCGTCGGCAATCGTGGTGATGGGGTGTACCAAAGTCTTTTTGATGTGTCGCGTGTACAGCACGCCGATAAGTGCAGTCGCCAGCGTCAGCACAACTACATAACCGATGGAAAACCATTGGATGCCCTGTATAAAATCCGACATGGAGAGATCCACAAAGACAAACGCTGTGATTTTGCCTTCGCTGTTATATATCGGCGCGCCACTGGTGCAGAGCCAGCCATAGTTCTCAAGATTTGAAATCTCAAAGATCGGATGGTCGTCGTCCCAGTCCAGAAATTTGCGGATGCCCTTCCCCGAAACATTATCCCAATCGCCGGGGCTCAGCGTATCCCCGGGGTCTCCCCAGTCCAAAAGATAGACCATCGCGTTATTCTCGACATCAAAATCTGCAATATAAATCGCGTCCAGGTCGAAGCTGTCCGCAAACTCTCCCAGAACAGCATCAATCTGCGCGTAATCCTCCCGCTGTGTGTACTGCTCGAAGCGGGCCCTGTAGGCGTCCGTCCAAACCTGGTCCCGTTCGCTCTCGTCCTGGCTATAGTAAGCGCCCATGACCGCCTCTTTCAGCGAGCCGACATCGGCATACCTTTCCAGCATGCCCGCCGCGCTGCGGGATATGCTGGACGCTTCCGAGATAAAGCGGTTGATCGTCGTATAGGAGTGCAGCCCCATGCCGAGGAGCAGCGCCACCACGCCAAAGACGATCGATTGCAAAAGCGTCGATTTGGCCGAACGCGCCATCAGAGAATGACGCTTGCGCTCAGACGCGCTCATTTCCTGAATACTCTTCTTTTTCATTGCCAGGACTCCGTTTCCTATACTGTTCAATTTGGCGCATCAGACGCCCAGGTAGTCGTTCCAGATCGTCGCGAAAACCTCAATTCTGGGATAGGCATAGACGCAGATCAGAAGCGTCGCCAGCCATATGGCCGAATAGACGATCACCCGGCGCCTCCCCCGCAGGTTCGTGACTGTGAAGCCCAGCTTTCTTTCGTTCCAGTCGATGACGGCGTGACAGATCACCAGCACCAGCAATCCGTACAGGAAGGGAAGCACCGCGCCGGGCAGCAGCGAATCCCAAAGCAACACCATCACGGTTTCCAGCGGCGTAAACAGCAAAAAGCTTAAGCAATAATATGAATTGATATGCTTGGACAGGTGCGCGGCCAGCGCGGGGATTCGGCCTCCATTCCGCTTCAACAGCTTGTAAAACACAGCCAGAAAACAAACAGCCGAGAGGCAATTGACGGCAGCGTCCGTCAAGGGGTTGAGGATGTATTGCTCGGTGGATAAAAACTCCGGCAGCAGCGGCAGGGGCGTCGTCAGGCGCAGCGCATAATACAGCGCAGCGACCGGCACGGCGATTTGCAGCACGCGCGTGGACAAGCCGTCCTTGTCCTGTATGCGGCGATATGCGCCGCCCAGGGCGTAGCCGAACGCCACAAACACAAAGTATGAAAACAGCGGGAAATAAACCTCCGCGTCCGTCACGATGAAGAAGCCCAGCAGCTGATCGAGCGCATAGTTGCCCGTCGTGTGAAAAAGCCCGCGCAGCGCCAAGGCCGCGGCGTTCATTCCAAAGCCAATCCCCAGGAGGGCTCCTGACGACAGGTTCAGTCGCACCAGCAGAGCCATCAAGACAAAGGCCAGGCCCGCAAAGGTCAGGATATCCGTCTGCACCACAAGGACGTTGGCGATGTACTTCTGCTCTCCCGTGATCCAATAGGCTGCCAGCGAGGGAATGGAATCCCGCAGGATATTCAGCAGCTGTCCGACAGTCAGCAGCTCAAGGCCCCGGCGCAGATAGGCCTTTGGCGACTGCGAGCGGCTGTAGCGCATTCCCAGGCCCATGCATATCATGAAGGTTGCCGCTCCGGTGAGGGTTTCCATGAAGTGAAAAGCCTCGAATATGACATTGTCAAAGTTTTCCGCACAGGCTTCATAGGCGTGCACTATGAGCATCAGGAAAATGGTGAACGCCTTCAGGCAATCCACTTCCGTCTGTCGACCCAGATTGACGTCCTCCCGGGAAAAAAACTTCATTATGACACCACATCCCGTTCACATTCTTTTGATTCGTCCGCCAGCCCTTACTCCTCGATGTTCAGCAGGTCCGTAAACCCAACCATATCGAAGATCTCCATGATGTCCTCGGAGACGTTGCGGATGACCATGCCGCCCTTTTTATTCATCGTCTTCTGTGCCAAAAGCAGCACGCGAAGCCCGGCGGAAGAGGTGTAGGCAAGATTCTTGAGATCAATCGTCAGTTTGGTAATCCCGTCCATCTCCTCCTTCAGGGCCTCGTCAAGCTGCGGAGCGCTGTTGGCATCCATGCGCCCCTCCAGGGCGACGGTCAATGAATTGCCTTCCTTCGTCTTGGTGATAATCATCTGTTTTTCCTCCCTTGTGAAAAGTATTTCCGTACCGACAATATCATACCACGTTTTTGGTCTCTGCGAAAGGGGTAATTCTGATCAGGAAGCCTGCTTTCGGGAAAGAATTCTGCCGCCGAGTACAATCAGCCTCGGGATGTACATGACCAGCACCACGCCATACGCGGCCGGCTTGTACTGGGATTGGATCAACATGTTGAAGAGCCCGTGCGCGACGACGGCATAGATGAGCAGCGAAATCGTTCCGCAATAAAACAGCTTGCGACGCTTGTGGACGTAAACGATGCCCCTGCCGACCAGGGGTACACGCCGTCGCCCGCCGTCAGCGTCGACCCATCGCAGAGGATCAGGTGCACGTCGCCCGTGACCCTCAGCGTGGTCTTGCTGCTGAGCGAGACGTTGCCCTCCACCACATACCAGCCGCTGGACAGGTCGTACCAGCTGCTGCTTCTGTTCTTGATGGTCTTGTAGTCGGTGATGGTTCCAAATCTCACTTCGCTGGCATTGAAGTATTGCACTCCTTCGTCCTCCGCCAGCGCCGCCCAGCCGGGCAGCAGCACGCAGAGAGCCAGTATCAGGGAAATGAGGGTAAGGCTTCTCTTCATAGCGCAAGCTCCTTTCATGCTATCCTTTTCCAGCTTATGTCATTCAGTTTAGCAGGCGATGTCCATTGATTGTCCATTAAAAAAACGCATAAGCAGGCTGCTTTTGCGTTTTTAACATATTGTTAACGTATATGCTCTCGGCCTCTTCCATTTCCGGAAGCTCCCGGCACAGTGAAGCCGTGCGCTCCGGGATCATCCGCTCGTCATCGACGCAGATTACCCGGATGGTTCTCGCTCTCCTTCGCATCCGGAATGGCGATGGTTACTGTCGTGCCATGGCCCTTGCCGCTTTCAATCGCCAGCGACCCGCCGCACATGCGCGCCAGGCGCTCGCGCACGTTCCAGAGGCCGATATGCTGCCCGTCTCCCTCGGCCAGCTCCCTCGGATCGAAGCCGTCGCCATTGTCCCACACCGCAATCTCGTGCCCGCCTGCGGTTTTGCGCGCGCTCACCAGCACACGGCCCTCCTCCCGCACGAAAGCGCCGCGGCGGATCGCGTTTTCCACGATGGGCTGCAGCGTCAACGGCGGGACGAGGAAGTCCTCGTCCTGAATATCATACTCGACGGTGATCGTTTCAAAGCGCGTCATTTCGATGTCGGTATAGGTTTGGGTGTGAGCCAGCTCATCCTTGAAGTGGATCAGGCCCACCGTGCCCAGCGAATCCAGGTTCTGCCTGAGGTACAGCCCGAAGCTGTCCGCGATTCGCCCGGCCTTCTCCGGCGCGGAGTAGCACAGAGCGCTGATGGTGGATATGGTGTTGTACAGGAAGTGCGGCTGGATCTGGGTCATCATGATCTGAATGCGCTGCTCCGCCTCCAGGGCGCGCTCATGCTCGCGGACGAATTGCATATGCAGCCAAATATAGAAAAACACGCAGCAGCTGACGATGCCAATGGTCAGGAATTCCTCGATCTGCTCCGCTCCCCGAATCTGCGCGTCCAGCACATACGAAACGACAATCACCGCGACCACGAAGATGGGCATGACCATCTCCTGCCTGCGCACGCGGCGGTATTCCTTCAGGGTGAGGTACAGCAGATCGGCGAGCAGGATGGCGCTGAAAACCCCGCAGGCATAGCGCAAAGGCCCTCCGTGATAGCGATTGTCCGCGCTGATCGTAAAGCAAATGTCAGAAAACAGCGCCGTGCGTGGATCGCCGCGTTCAGCCCCACCATTGCCCACGCCCGCCAATGGTTGCGGCGCGGGCTGACGATGTGGCAGAACAGCGCCAGGATCGCCGGGCGCATGGCGTAGCCGACGATGGCGGCGATCAGCCTGGGATACCAAAGCGACGCGCGCATACACATCAGGTATTCCAGGTAGTTCTCCACCACCAGCGCGAACGCCAGCGCGGCGACGCTCAGCAGCACCCGCTTCTGCTGCCCGTTCATATAGGAGTCCACCAGCACGGCGAAGATCAGCCCCACAATTTGAATCAGGAGGGGCAGCAGCACCGTGAGTTCGTTGACGGATCGTTGAGTCATTTCAGTCTCTTTCTGTTGCCGGTTTTGATGAAGGACTTCAAGTCGGACAATGCTTAATCAAGGGAAGATTCAAGCATTGCACCAAGAAGACAATATCGCAATTGAGATCAAAAGTCAAGGGCGCGAACGCAAAACAGACGCAGAAGAATCACATTGTGGCCGTTACGACTGTGATAACCATGACGAGCGATACGGTATGCCTAAAGCCCCAAAAGGCTTTCGATATGGACTAATAATACGCTTATAGTATGTATTGCCACAAACCGCCAACAGGCGTTTTTTTCGTCGAGGAAACATAGCCATCGCTCAGATCACCGACAACAGCCCGCAGTCAAGGCCGTACTGGAACAGGCCGTCGCCTTGTCATTGGAAATCGCAGGGACAAGGTTGAAAGCCAACGCCACAGGTCACTCCTCCATGAAAAAACCGGACAGGGGAAGCGCCGCCGCCCCTGTCCGGTATGTATATCATTTCTTTTCATGTTTTCCTGAGGTCGGCTTCGGTGGTATCCTCGCCGATGATGATCGGCTTGGCGCCGGTCAGCAGCGCGCACATGGCGATGTCCTTCCCGGGTCAACGAAGTGCCGCAACGCCGCGGTGCGCGACGGCAGCGCATATCCCCCACGCAGATGCGGTAGGTTTTCGCCTTGGGCAGCGGCTCGAAGGCGACTGTGTCTCCCGGCTTCTCATTGAAGAGCGCCGCCATCCTCGCACAGTCCTCCGCCACCTGCCTCAAGCACTCTGCGCCATTGAGATCCGGGAAACCGGGGATAAAGCAGGGCTATTTCAAATCCATTGTCTTCCGTCATCGCTGAAACATCTGGTTGTCGCTTGAGAACACCGGCAGGCCGTTCTCAAAGGGCACTTTCATAATGTAGCAATGGCGGTTGGGATCGTAGAGGGGATCGCCGACGATCTCGTCGTATTGCCGGGCGTGGTAGGCGGT
Organism: uncultured Eubacteriales bacterium; assembly: GCA_902800625.1. Classification (GTDB taxonomy): domain Bacteria; phylum Bacillota; class Clostridia; order Christensenellales; family Aristaeellaceae; genus UBA2862. The sequence continues at coordinate 254,451 of CADCFG010000001.1, forward strand.
ATAGACCTGCTCGGCCTCGTCCGTGAAAAAGGTGTTGTGGCCCGGGCCAAACAAGCCGCGCTCCACATTCGTGGCGTAGACGGGCTTATTCAGCTTGTGCCAGGATGAAATGTCCATCAGGTCGGCGTCGACATCGGCCCAGAGCAGACCCATGCAGTAGGCGGGGCTGGTATCGCTGGCAGAGAAGGTGAGATACACCTTGTCCCCATGGACGATAAACGCCGGGCCCTCGTTCACCCAGAACCCGTGGCGTTCCCAAGCGTAGGAGGGCGAGGAGAGCAGCATCTGCGGGGTCTTGAGCGTCAGGGGGTCGGCCATTTCGGCAATGTACAGGTTGGAGATCTTGCGGCCCACGCTCACCTTCTCGGCCCAGACGGCATAGCGACGGCCCTTTACCTCGAAAACCGTCATGTCCAGGGAGAAATCCGTGAAGCTGAAATCATCGCCGTCGGCACGGCGAAGCATGCCGCACTCCGTCCAGGGATCGGCCAAAGGGTCTTCGCCCTCGCACTTGAGCACCCAGGGCCGCAGCGCCCAGATGTCGTCCTTGCGGCTGGCGGCAAAATAGATATACCACCGATCATCCATCCTGTGCAGCTCCGGCGCCCAGATGTGCTGGCTCATATCGCCGGACTCATGGGCCCGCCAGACGACGGTCTCCCCCGCCGCCCGCAGGCCATCGAGGGAATCCGCACGGCGCAGTGCGATGCGGTCATACTCCGGCACAGAGGCCGTAAAATACCACTTTCCCCCATTCCGCAGCACATAGGGGTCGGCCCGCTGAGCGATGAAGGGGCCGTTGTATGGCGACCGAGTGTAATTCGATGCGTTCATGGGCGACACCAGCCTATCTCAATTTGGAATCGGCCCGCCGGTGGGGGCGGGCCGTATTGCGTTCGATCACGCCTTTTCGAATCGGATCACGTTCCAGCTGAGGGCGGGCAGCTTCACCTGCGCCTTGCCGCCGTCCACTGCGCCGCCGGGGCCGGCCACGGGGGCCACGTTCTCCGGTGCTTCCTCGGTATTCACGGCCTTCACGTCGTCGTGGTGCAGCAGGATGTGCTCGGAAATCTTCATGTCGCCGAAGGCTCGCAGGTCGATATCGAGGCAGAAGTCCTCGGCCATGTCCCGGTTCACCGCGAACACGGTCACGCCGCCGTCGTCCGCCACCGTCGCCGTGGCGTCGATCACCGGCACGCCCTCGTAGTCGCTGCAATCGTACACCGGCGTGTCCACCAGCGCTCGCAGCGCCGTGCCCCGGCCGTACTTCGAGGCGTGCAGGAAGGGCCAGTAGATCGTCTGCGCCCAGCAACCCCCGCCGTTTCGCGTCATGATCGGCGCGATCACGTTCACCAGCTGCGCCAGACACGCCACCTTCACCCGGTCCGCGTTGCGCAGGAAGGTGATGAGCATAGAACCCGCCAGCAGCGCGTCCTCGAAGTTGTAGATGTCCTCCAGCAGCGGCAGCGCCGGGCCCCACTTCTCCCGCTTCCAGATCTCCTTGTCCTGCTCGCTCGAGTGATACCACACGTTCCACTCGTCGAAGGACAGGTTGAGGGTTTTCTTCGAGTGCTTCTTGCCCTTCACCGCGTCGCAGATCGCCACCACGGACTTGATGAAGCCGTCCAGGTCCATGCTCCGGGCCAGGAAGCCGGGGGTGTCGTTGGTGGGGTTGCCATAGTAGCGATGCAGGGACACGTAGTCGATGTTGTCGTAGCACTCGTCCAGCATCTGGTATTCCCAGCTGCCGAAGGTGGGCATGTCGTAAGCAGAGCTTCCGCAGGCCACCAGCTCGATGGACGGATCCACCCACTTCATCATCTTCGCTGATTCGTTGGCGATGCGCCCGTACTCCGTGGCGGTCTTGTGGCCCATCTGCCAGGGGCCGTCCATCTCGTTGCCCAGGCACCACAGCTTGATGCCCAGCGGGTCCCTCTTCCCGTTGGCGATGCGCATGTCGGAGAACTTGCTGCCGCCCTTGTGGTTGGCGTACTCCACGATGTCGCGCGCCTGCTCCGGCCCGCGGGTGCCCAGGTTGACGGCGTACATCACCTCGGTATCCGCCTTCTTTGCCCAGTCAGAAAACTCATGCAGGCCCACGGCGTTGGTCTCGGTGGTGAACCAGGCCAGATCCAGCCGCTTCGGGCGGTTCTCCACCGGGCCGACGGAATCCTCCCAGTTGAAGCCGGAGACGAAGTTGCCGCCGGGATAGCGCACCACGGGCACGCCCAGCCGGCGCACCATTTCCAGCACGTCCTTGCGGAAGCCCTGTTCGTCGGCCTGGGGGTGGCCCGGCTCGTAGATGCCGCCGTACACCGCGCGGCCCAGGTGCTCGATGAAGGAGCCGTAGATGCGCGGGTCGATCTTGCCGATGACGTAATCCCTGTCCAGGATCATGGATGCGTGTTTCATAGAGAATCTCTCCCTTGTGCTGTGATAAGAATGGGAATGGGGTTCCTTTTGTCCGCGAAAATCAGTCCTGCCCTGTGGCACGGACGCCCCAAAGGGTCCGGCCGTCCTCGGACATGGCGGTGAAGGTGGATACAAAGGCGTCCTGGTCTGCGTCGTAGCCGAGCGCATAGACGCCGCGGTACTCCACGCCATCCAAGGTGATGTTTACGTGTCCCGCCCGGTCGTTTTCAAAGGCCCCGCTCATATCGCCGGTCACGGTAAAGACCTCGTGGAACTCCAGCGGCACGGACACGTGCTCCTCGGTATTCACGTCCTTGCCGTGGGACAGCACCTTGTAGGTGCCGAAGGGCTGGTACACGGCGTCCGCGGGGAACCTGTCGTCGGTCACGTAGCGCGTGGGCGCGACGACTGGCCAGCCGTCGTCGTTGAACCACATCTCGCGAGTCTGCACGATGTAACGATCGTTGTTGGGCGCGAAGCGGGTGTGGTGGATCAGGAACCAGCGGCCCGTCGCCTCCTCGTAAAGAGCGCTGTTGTGACCGGGCGAGCGGACGATCTGCGCCTTGTCGCTGTTCTCCCCCGGCAGCGGCGCGAACGTATAGCCGCCCATCAGCTTCGTGCCATAGGGCGCGATGTCGTCGTTATTCCAAAAGTTGCCCGGCTGACAGGCGCAGTCCAGCATGGAATTTCCCGCCGCGTCCTCGTAGGGGCCCGTCACGTCCTTCGAACGACAGACGCGGATGTTGTAGCCGTCGTTCACATTCAAGCCGCCGAAGGACAGGAACAGGTAGTAGTATTCGGTATCGGGATTGTAGACGATATACGGCGCTTCAATGCAGCTGTGATTTCCGCCCAGCAGGTGGATGCCGTAGGGGTCCTGTCCCTCCAGGATCAGCCCCGTGGCCGGATCCAGCTCCAGCAGGAAGATGCCGCCGGAATAGGAGCCGTAGACCATCCAGAGCCGCTCGCCTGTCTTGTCGAAGAACACGCATGGGTCGATGCAGTTGGGCAGCTTCGTGGCGTCGTAGCCCTCATACCCCGATTTCAGCAGGATCTGAATGTTCTCGAACGGCCCCTCCGGGCTGTCCGCCACCGCCACGCCCAGCGCCGCCAGCGGCTTCGAGCCCTCGCAGCAGCAGTAGTACATATAATACCTGCCGTCGGCGAGCCGAATCACGTCCGGTGCCCAGAAGGTGCCCGTCTCGGCGTATTGCAGCGCCTCCTTGAACACATTGGCGTAGTCCGGCTGGAGGTTGCACTTGTCCAGCTTGGAAAACATCTGCCAGTCCTGCAAATCCGAGGACTTCGCGGCCTGCATGTGGCTGCCGTAGATGTAGTAGGTGTCGCCGTCCACCAGCACGGACGGGTCGTGCACACTGGCGTTTTTGAACTTCACCTGCGCCGCTTGCGCGGGCAGGGTCAACGCCAGGAGGAGGGCCAGAAGGACGCCCGTTTTTGTGATCTTCATGCTTGTTATCCCTTCACCGCGCCCGCCGTCATGCCCTCGACGATGAACCTCTGCGCGAACAGGTAGATCAGCAACAGCGGCAGGATCGCGAAGCAGGAGCCGGTGATCATCAGGTCGTAGTTGTTGCCGTAGGGCGACCAGAGGGTGTTCAGGCCGATTGGGATGGTGTACTTCTTCATGTCGGAAAGCACCAGCATCGGCCACAGCAGCGCGTTCCACGCGCCCATGCCCGTCAGCACCGCCATGGAGGCGTAGGCCGGCTTCATCACCGGCATGATGATGCGGAAGAACACGCCGTATTCCGTACAGCCGTCAATGCGGCCCGCCTCGATCATCTCATAGGGAATGCCCGTGAGGAACTGGCGGAAGAAGAACACCGCGCTCATCGAGACCAGGAAGGGCAGCATCACGCCCGCATAGGAGTTGCGCAGGCCCATGGCGTTCACCTGGGTGTACATGGGCAGCATCAGTATTTCCAGCGGCACCATCATCACCATCAACACGCACATGAAGATGAGATTCTTGCCCTTGAAGTTGTACTTGGCCAGGCCATAGGCCACCATGGAGCTCAGCAGCAGCGTCAGGCTGCCCTGCACCAGCACCACAAGCAGGCTGTTCTTGTACCAGAGGAAGTAGTCGTGGGGGTTGTATTCGCCGTTTGACATCACGCCCGTGAACAGATACTTCCAGGCCTTTGTGTGCAAAAGCTCAAAGGTGGGGTTCAGGTTCAGGCCGCTGACGAACAGCTCCGCGCCGCCCTTGAAGGTGCCCAGCAGCAGCGCGTACAGCGGAATGAGGAACAGTATGCAGAGGATGACGAAGAAGATTCCCAGCAGCACCTTCGCCACGGGATTGGACATTTTCTTGTTCATGGTCAGTCCTCCTTCTTGCCGATCACGCCGGTGATGCGCAGCTGCACCAGGGTGATGATCAACGCGCCAGCCAGCAGCACCAGGCCGACGGCAGAGGCGAAGCCGAACTTGTCGACCTTCTCAAAGCCGTAGCGGTACAGGTAGCCGACGATGGTCAGGCCGTAGTTCTTGGGGCTGTTGTTGCCGCCGAAGATCATGTAGCTCTCCGTGAACATCGCCAGGCCCGCGTAGATGGAAATGGTCAGCACGTAAATGGTCGTGGGCTTCAAAAGCGGCAGGCAGATCTTGGTGAACTTCTGCACGCCGTTGGCGCCGTCGATGTCCGCGGCCTCGTAGAGCTCCTTGGAGATCGACTTCAGGCCCGCCATGTAATACAGCATGTTCATGCCGGTCCAGCGCCAGAAGCACAGCAGCACCATGGCGAACATGGAGCCGTTCTGGTCCTTCAGCCAGGTGATGGGCTTCAGGCCGAACACGCCGCGCAGCTGGTTCATCATCGCGCCGTCCAGTTCGGAGAACATCATGCGGAAGATGATACCGGCAACCACGACGGAGCACAGCACCGGCATGAAGGTCACGGTCTTGAACAGCTTGCCCATCTTGGAAAGCCCGGTTTCGGCCAGATAGGCCAGCAGCATCGGCACCGGGATCAGGATGGCGCAGGTCAGCACCATGTAGATCACGGAGTTGCGCACCGCGGTATAGAAGTTCTTGTTGGCGAACAGATCCTGATAGTTCTTCAGGCCGATCCACTTCGTGCCCGCGCCGGTGATTTCCTGGAAGCTCATCATCACGGTGGAGATGAACGGATAGAGGAAGAACACCAGGAAGGTGATGATGAAGGGCAGCACGAACACATAGGGCGCCACTGTCTGGGAATAGAGCAGGTCGCGGTTCAGCGCCACATAGGCCACGATCAAAGCCAGGCCCGCTAGGATCACCCACAGCCGATAGCGAGCCACGCCCAGCCACAGATTCTGCAGGAAGGAATAGCTCTGGCCCTCCTCCAGGGTGCCAAAGAAGAACGGACTCAGATCGCCGTGGGAATCATAGGCGCTGTCAAAGCGCACGGCCTTGCCCTGCAGCGAGAACAGGCCCACAATGCCGATCACCAGCAACAGCGCTCCGCAGATCAGCAGGACGAGCGCCCGCCTGCCGTCGCCGCGCGTGCGCGGCACAACCGCTTGAGCTTGCATCGAATTACCCCTCTCTTGTCGGTTTTTCTTTCGATCGCGTCAAGGGCCCTCATGCAGGCCCCCGTCACATAAAGGCATGGGAGGGAGCAAAGCTCCGCTCCCATGCTGTAAAGGTTACGAAGGATTCAGATTAGAACAGGTCGCTGTCGATGGCGTCCTGAGCGGTCTCCAGGGCCTCGGCGGTATCCACGCCATCCACATAAACCTCGTTCCACAGGGTGGTGCCCAGGTAGTTGTTGATGGTGGGGCTGATGGAGGTGGACAGGATGTAGCCGATGTTGTCCTTGATGGGCAGGAGGGCGTCGATCGGATAGCCGATGAAGTACTGGTTGAACTTGTTGTCGTCCTTCTTCATGATGGACTCGTCGTCCCAGATGGAGGTGTTGCAGGGGTCGAAGCCCATGACATCCCAAATCTGAGCCTCGCCTTCGGGAGAAACCTTGGCATAGGCCAGGAACTCGGCGCACAGCTCGGGGTTGGTGCCGTTGGCGTACACGACGGTGCCGGTGCCGCCCTGGCCGATGGACTGCAGCTGGCCTTCCTCGAACACGGGGCAGGGAGCCAGGACGTAGCGATCCTTGCAGTTCTCGCCGATTTCATCGGTGAAGCGGCTCATGAACCAGAAGGGCATGATGACGCAGGCGATCTTGTTGTTGGCGATGTAGGCCTTGCCTTCCTCGGTGTCGGGCTGGCCGCCGGGGCAAACTTCGCAGATGCCGGCCTCGAGCCAGGACTTCTGGGTGTCGATGACCTTGGCCAGTTCGGGGGTGTTGATGAAGGCGTTCTCGCCATCCTGCCAGTCGGTGCCCTGCTGCGCCAGCATCAGGGAAGCGACCCACTGGGTGCTGGTCTCGACGGTGCCCATCCAGGCTTCCGGATCGGCTTCCTTCAGCTTCAGGCCGGCCTCATACCAGTCGTCCCAGGTCTTGATGTCTTCGTAGTTGACGCCAGCGCTCTCCAGGAGGGCCTTGTCATAGAAGCAAACCATCGCGCCGACGTGCAGCGGAGCGCCGTAGTACTTGCCGTCCTTGGCATAGATCTCCAGGCGGGCCTGCACCAGGTCGGCCATGTAGGGCGCCATCGCGGGGGTCAGGTCAAGCAGCTTGTCGGAGAAAGCCAGAATGTTCGGGAACTGGCCCAGCTCCACGTCGCACATATCAGGCGCGCCTTCGTCGGCCTGCAGGGCGACCTTCAGCTTGTTGTGCATGTCGTCATAGCCGATGGTGGTCACTTCCACGGCGATGGGGCGGTCGGGGTTGTCGCCGTTCCAGCGTTCGGCGGCCTTCTCGAAGAACTCCTGGTGCTGGGCGATGAACGTCCACATGGTCAGGGTGGTCACTTCCTCTGCGGACGCGACGGCAAAGGTGCCGATCAGCATACAGAGAACCAGAGCCATAGCAAACAGTTTCTTCATGGGAATTTCCTCCTTTATTATTTGAATAGCGTCAGGCGCTAATCAATTCAACGGGGTTCTGAGGGCAAGGGTTTAACCAATCATGCAGATTTATGGCAAATTTGCCAATTCCTAAACGATAACATTAACGTTAATGCTCTTGACTGTGATAATCATAGCATGGTATTCTTGTGCTTGTCAAGGGGCAAAAGCGTTTTTTCGTAAAATTGTGTTCTTCACAAAAGGGAAATTAATATTGTTCGCTTATAATGTTGACAAAAGCTTCCATATGGCGTTCAACGGAGTAATACTATGAGACAATCAAGCGGCATTCAGCGCGTCACCATGCAGGACATCGCCCGCGAAACGGGCTATTCCGTGAACACGGTGTCTCACGCCCTTCGGAACAAGGATGACATCGCCCGCGAAACCCGCGAGCGCATCCAGAAGGTGGCCCGGGAAATGGGCTACATGGGCAATGCCATCGCCAGCTCCCTGCGCTCCGGGCGCACGCGCACCCTGGCGGTGATCCTGGGCAATATGTCCAACCCCTTCTATGGCATCATGGCCGACACCATCCAGGACGCCGCCGCCATGCGGGACTACAGCCTGCTGTTCATGTGCTCCCGGGACCGGGCGGACCTGGAGGAGCAGATGGTGGAGGCCGCCGTGGCCCGGCGGGTGGACGGCATCCTGCTCTTCCCCACCAATGAGAGCCTGCGCACCATTGAGCGCCTGAACGCCCTGGGCATTCCCTTCGTGCTGATGTCCCGCGCCCTGGGCGAGGACGTGGCCGACAGCGTGACCAGCGACGAGGAGCAGGGCGCTTACCTGGCCGTGAGCCATCTGATTCACAACGGCAGGCGCAACCTGGCCTATCTTTCCAACCTGCGCATCGTATACAGCTATGAAAAGCGCCTGGAGGGCTTCAACCGCGCCTGCGACGAGGCGGGCATTCCCCGGGAGGATCGCCACACCTACATCCACTTCGACCCGACCCGTGAGGATGCGCCGGTGTTGAGCTGGCACGCCTCCATGACCAACCGGCTCCTGCGCTGGCGTGAGGAGGGCGTGGACGGCCTGTTCGTGTTCTGCGACGAGGAGGCCTGGCACGTCCAGTCCGTGCTCCAACAGACCCCGCTGCTCCAGGATTGGGACGTGGGCATCGTTTCCTTCGATAACATCCAGGGCGTGCAGCACTTCCCCGCCGACCTGTGCAGCGTGGAATGTGACTTTGCCGAGATGGCCCGCCAGGCCATCGATTTGCTCCGGGATCGCATCCACGGCGACGAGAGGCCGCCGCAGAACGTCGTCTGCCCCGTCCGCCTCGTCTGCCGCGGCAGCTGCAAGCCCAGAAATTGACGAACACAGCGAAGGAGGGTTTTCGATGAACGCCAGCACCCGCCTCACGGATATTCCGGAGCTGAAGGCCTGCGTCGACTACCTGATGTACAGGTACACCGACGATGGCCGCCCGGCCGCGGAAATGTCCATCAGCCAGATGCTCGCCAGCCAGCCCACCTGGGACGCGGACAGCATGCTTCGCGGGTTGGAACGCCTGTGTCAGGTGGCGTCAACGCGCCGGATGCTGTACGATGTCTACCCCCAAGGGCAAGGGGACAAGCGCGATGCCAAGCTGTTCTTCCTGCCCGCCGAGCACCAGCCCTCCGACAAACCTTTTGTCATCTGCGTCTCTGGCGGCGGATACAGCTGCGTGTGCTCCGCCGTGGAGTCCTTTCCGGTCGGAGCCCGGCTGAACGCGCTGGGCTATAACGTCTTTGCGCTGAATTACCGGGTTGGCGAGGGCGTCACGCTGCCCGCGCCGGTGGAGGATCTGGCCGCGGCGGTAAAGCTCATCCTGGCCAATCCATCTGAATTTGGCCTCGTCAATACCGATTACGTGGTCAACGGTTATTCTGCCGGCGGAAGCCTCGTCACCATCTACGGCACCGAGCGCAACGGCTGGGCAAAGTACGGCTGTCCGCGCCCAATCGCGCTGTTCCCCATCTACCCCGCCATCTCCACCGCCCCTGAATTCATCTCCGACCCGCAGGCCCGGCTGCACTTCATGGGCCGCATGTTCGGCCCCGGCTTTGACGAAGCCTATGCCCGTTCCTTCGATGTCCCGGATTGCATGACGGACAGCTATCCGCCCTGCTATCTCGTCCACGCCAAGGACGACCCCGCTGTGCCCGTAGCGCACAGCCTGACATTGGAGCGGCTGCTCCAAGAGCGGGGCATTCCCGTCCGCGCCGAGATCATCGAGAAGGGCGGGCACGGCTGGGGCGACGGCAGCGGCACCACCGCCGAAGGCTGGGTGGATCGCGCCGCGGCATTTCTGGAGGGGCTGCAGCATATGTGTTCCCAGGCAGGCATATACCGCTTATAATAGAGCGTGTTTCCAAATGCCGGGAGATGCAGTTTCGACTTTAGAAACACACTATAGTATCAATCGAAACGATGAAAGCCAGGCTGTGATGAAAAACAGCCCGGCTTGTATTATGGTTCTTCGCGGAATGCTCGGGGAAATCTACAGAGAACTCCCTAAGACTGGCTTCGCCAGACAGCTCCATCGGAGAGGGAGCCTTAACGGGACCCTTTTAGCAGCGAAGACCAGTTATTGGCCTCCCTAGCCGATGCAGGCGACAGCCCGCAGGGCTGACGGAGGGAGTATATTCCCACAGTTTCCCGCAATGAGCCATAAATGTGTGGTTCATCTTTGCACCCTCAATTAACAAAAACCATGACCACCCGTAAAACGGGTGGTTTGCACAAGGGCTAAAAGCCCAAGGAATACCGGCCAGCGTCTCAAGGCGCTGGCTTTCACCTTATCCA
>CADCFG010000002.1 GCA_902800625.1 uncultured Eubacteriales bacterium
TCGTGCCCATGTGGGCGATACTGTTGTGTGGGGAGGCTTTCCAGCAAAAGCAAAGCCGGAGCATTGGAGAAAAACGCATCAGCATCAGGCCGGCATAAACCGGCTGTACAGGGAATCGTGTCGAAGCACAATCCGCCCCGTCGGGCTGCCGTCGCTGGCCATGGTTCCAGCGCGACACCTGGATGCTGTGGTCTTCCTTCGCAACGCTCCGGCTGAGGTGGGCATGCACCACGTTCAGACGATGGTCGATTGCCTTGGAAAGCCTGTGAAGTTTTTAACTGCAGTCGCTCTTGTCAATGACAAATGCATCATAACCCAATGTCATAATAAAGTCAATAAGTTCTGCATAAACAGTGCCAAATCTGCATAAATAGTGCCATTTTCGAATTCATGGAAGTGGTTTTGGATGGGGAAACACATGTTCACAAGAGAATATCCTGATACAAATATACCATATCACGAGAGAATACGCAAATCACCCGTATAAAACAAGCGTTCTATTATGTTGTTATTATTTTGTTAATTCTTGTTCTTCCACTGTCCGATGAATTTGCTTGTAAACGAAAACGTGAACAAGCGCAATAAAACTATAAGAGAGCCAGTTTACTTGAAACAGCTCTCTTGAAGCACACAGGATGGATTTCTAATCGACCATCCCTTGAAGCTTATCCTGAACCGCCAGAGCCGTTTGCTCCGACTCCGGCGTCAACAGGCCGTCATCGGTGAGCAGCGGCGTATCCAGCACGGACTTGATGGTCACTGCGATGCTGGCACAGGAGGCGATGACCTTCCTGGATTCGGGGCGGTAAAGTCGGTAGTCGTCGCCCTCATTTTTCAGGATGTCCTCCATCTGATAGATCAGGGGCAGGAAGCGGGTGTCGAGCCGTGCCAGGAGGTTGTAGAACATATAGGTCCTGCGGCGGATGACCTCGCACTGGAGTGAGCCGGTGTCCAGCTCTTCACAGATTTGCTTTGCCTCTTCCAGGTTGCTCTTGGCCTTTTCCAGGTTTTTCCGGGCAGCCTCGCCCACGATGAATCCCATCACCATGAGCGCGGGTCCGGCTACCAAGCCGCCCAGAACAGCCGCACCGCCAGCCATGCCAAGTCCGCCGGCGGCAAGGGAACCGCCGCCGAAGAAGGCCAATGTCGCATTGGTGGCCGCCGCACCGCTCAGCGAAGCGATGGCCGTTCCGGTGGAAGCGAACGCGAATGCCTGCGCCGCGCCATATGCTCCAAAGGCCACCAGCGCGCCACCCGCGGTTCCAGCCGCCGCACCGCCGGTAATGGAGCCGGCGAAGTTGACCATCGATTTGAGCTCCGTGAACTCACGCTCATCGACGTGCAGCTTACTCAATTCCTCCAGCCCTGTCGATTCGGTGAAATCGACGTTTTTGATCCGGGTGAAAGCATCCAGGAATTGCCTGACGGTATGGTTCAGCACAAACAGCTTTTCCTCACCCAACACCCTCAAAGCCCGACCACAGGCTTCGCGTTGGGCGTTCAGCCGGGCGGTGGACGCTTCGACCATCTGATTGGCGTTCTTATTGATGGTACTGGCCGTGGAGGTATCGATTCCTGCCTTGACCGATTTTCCTGCGCCGACGGCACCTGCGGCGGCGGCCACTCCGATAAACAACAATGGCAACGGCATATTCAATTCCTCCTTACAGATTGATCAGATCCATGACGCTGTCAAAGACGACGCGCTTGCGGTTCTCAAGCTCGTTGACCGTGGCTTCGATCGTCAGATAGGGCCTGTCGGTCGATTTGATCCAGTTCAGCTCCCGCTCCAGGTCCAGCAGCGTCAGCAGGCTGCTCTCCAGCTCCAAGAAGATGGCCTTGTCGATGCCCAGCTTGCGAACGACGTATTTCAACAGCTTACGCTCCGCGTCGTCATAGGCTCCATCGCTGTAGGCGATGGTGAGCAGATCCCACACCAGCAGCTTCGGCGCGATGGCAGCGTCCGCGGGCTTGACCGTGGCGCGAATGGCGTCCTCGACGCCGTCCTGCAGCACATCGCAGTAATCCTCTGGATCGATGGCCTTCTCCATCTGCTTCCGGCACTCTTCGACGAGCTCTGCCTTATTGGACGCGTAGTTCATATCCAGCTCCTGACCGATGGAATCGAATTTCTCTTCCTCGCTGTGGAAGACCTCGCCGTCCACCGCCATCACGTAATAGATGATCTTCAGTGCATTCTTCACAGTGATGCTGGTGATGGCCGCCGGCTCCGTGGAAGCCTGCGATTCTTCTGCCGGCTTCTTCGCAAAGATGGCGGTGATCTGCTCCGGGTTGATTTCCGGCAGCTTCACCTCTGGCAGCTTGACGTCCTTCGTCACGTTCTTCACCGTGTCCACCGCGCCATTAACGGCGTCCGCGGCGCCCTTGAACAGGCTTTGCAGGCTCTTGCCCAGGTCGATTCCCGCCATGTTTCTTACCCCCGTTTCTTAAAGCTTCAGCGCTATGTCGGAGTCCATCAGGTCATCGAACTCCTGCTGGTTCGTGAATTGCGGTTTTCTGCCCAGCACCCGCTGGATGACGACGTTGCCCTTGATGACCAGGTCGGAAGCGCCGGTCACGAGCCCGCGATCCATGAAATCGAAGCCCGTCAGGAAGGCGCTGATGTCCTCCGCGATGTATTCGCAGACGCGCTCCTCCAGCTGCTGCCTGTAGGCTTCCAGCTGTGCTGCGATTCGCTCCGTCTTCGCCTCCATCAGCAGGCGTCGCTCCTCCAGGAGCGCGACCTCCTCGCAGTCAGCGGAGACATCCCTGTAGATGGCGACAGCGGCGCGTCCAATGCCGACCACATTGACCCGCTTGACGAACGCTGCGCCGAACAGAGTGTAATCTCCTATGGAATCAAGCGCGGCATGGAAGAGGGCATCCGTCACGTCGGCGACAGTAAAGCTCATGCTGGCGATGGCGACCATTCGCTCGATGGTGCGGTTGCCGAAGGGCATAACGTTTTCCCACTCGATGTCGTTCACATCCTCATGGGCCGCGAGTTCCCTTGCCAGCCGGGTGATGAAGTAGGCGGCGCGCACGAGGGCCTCGTTCAGCAGAACAGGCACGGCCTGCTGTGTGAGCGCCTGGGCGAGAGGGATCGCGGTGATTCCCGTTTTTTCGGCTTTCCTGTACTTTTCGACGACGCCGGCCAGCCGGGTGCCCTTCAGCGCAGGCGATGTGGCGAGCACGGTGAGCAGGGAGAAGAACATCGCATCGATGCCCATGTCCTCGTGCTTCTTCTCCTGCCAGCCCTTGATGTCGCCCGGCAGGCGCTTCTGCCACGTGTCGACGGCCTTGACGATATCGGCCATCATGGGGCTGGCGTGCATGACCTGGCGGAGCTTGCCCAGGGTTTTCAAAGACCCGGCGGGCATGGGCTCCTGATCGGTGGCGTTGTACAGCCACTTCATCGTGGCGGCGATTGCCGCGGTTCCGGCGATCCAGACACTATCGCTGCGGCTGATGCCCTCCGGGAGCATATGGAGCTTCTCCCCGTCATACCGCATCATGCCGCTATCGCTGAGCTGGCCCAGCAGCGTGGCGACGAGACCGACGGTCGTCGCATGCCCGGACATACCCGCGATCTGCGGGATGGCGTTGACAACGCCCTTTGGAATTGTAGCATGGGGGATCGCCACTTTGGTTTTGGGCTTCTTTCCGTCAGCCTGCCGTTGCAGACAATCGAGCAGCTGCCCGGGAACAGCCGTAATGGATTCCTTTGTGATTTCGGTCTGCTTGATCAAAAAGGCATCCACCGCACCCGCGAGTATGCCACAGAGCGCGGCGAGGGCGTAGTCTTCCATACCGGCATCGCACCGATAGGCCTGCAGCGACTGATTGACGCGCTCCAGCTCGGCGTCAATATCAGCCGTATCCACCTTCCGTCCGAAGGAATCCAGAAAAACCTCCGCGGACAGGATCTCTCTGCGTTCAGAGCCCATGCTTCTCACCCCCGTGGTTATAGATGCTTTCCAAATTATAACATAATAAGCCAGATTTGTATATCCTATGTGGGCGTGGAAGTAAATGAGTATGGTATTAATGTACGTGATTGAGATAAATAGATGCATAAAATGTATTGATATATGTGGCAGAAAATGCTAACTTATGGTAAAATGCAGACGAATACACTAACAAACCCAATTCATAAGAGAAGATGATATTATAGTATAGACATAAAACAATTACTGTCTCTTGTTGTGGAGGGTTTCCCCAGATATATGCTCGGTATGAATATGTGAAGGAGAGCGGTTAGAATGAAGAAGATTGTGATCTCGACTGTCTTTTGCCTTATGCTCATGGTATTGTTCTGCTATGCAATAGCTGAATCAGATTCGGACTATGTCGTATTCGGATGCTATGAGCAGGACAATAACATCCAAAACGGGGCAGAACCAATAGAATGGATCGTTCTTGAGAGCAAGGATAATCAGCAGATGCTGATCAGCAGATATGCCTTGGACTGTATGCAGTTCAGCGATGAAGCCAGTGGCAGTTGGAATGACAGCGCAGTTCGGACGTGGCTAAACAATGAATTCTTGTCAACCGCGTTTTCTGAAGAAGAACAACAAGCGATTGTTCTTTCTGAGATTTCGAACTCATCCGAGGAAGGAAATGCCGAATGGATGCCAACAGATGATGAGAATACCCAGGACAAGGTATTCTTGCTCAGCTTTGCCGAAGCACGTCGGTATTTCGATACAGATGGTTCACGCAAGCTAAAAGGAACAAGCTACGCAAAGTCTCGCGGAGCTGCTCCCAAAGACGTCACATCAATCGTAATTGGCGAGACGGATTGGTGGTTGAGATCACGAGGCGCTTCTGAATCAGAGGCCAGTTTTGTGGATGTCAGGGGCTGGACAATATCAAAAGCA
Organism: uncultured Eubacteriales bacterium; assembly: GCA_902800625.1. Lineage (GTDB taxonomy): Bacteria > Bacillota > Clostridia > Christensenellales > Aristaeellaceae > UBA2862. Next base: position 4,881 of record CADCFG010000002.1, read on the forward strand.
ACAAAGGAAAAGATTGGCGTGCGTCCCGTTATATGGCTTGATTTGAACTGCGATTTTAACACATTCAGAGATTCCAAGTACGACAAGGCTATCAGCCTTGTCGATCAGGAAGATGATTTATCTGCAGTTGATGCATTTGATGAGCTGGGGAATTATCGCGACAGCTATCTTCAAGCTATTACTTCTCGGATCAGGATTGGCGATAAAGCAATTGAGGATGGTAATGTAGAGAATGCTATTCAGTGGTTCGGCGACGCAAAAGGCTTTATTCTTGAACATTTTGATTCTGAGGTAAGCGCCCAGGTGTTTGCAGATTGTGATATCAATGCGAAACTGCTGGAGGCAAAATACCAACAGGCTGTAGAGGTCAAAAACAGTGGTGATATAGAGCGTGCCATTGATTTGCTGACTGCAGTCGGTCACTATAAGGACAGCATGGACCTTTTGCGGGAGTGCTTTGAACAGAATAAGATACAATGGAGCTGGCTGACGCGCAAAACGGATTCTACAGTCAATGCCGGGCTGGATACCGGCTATTCCAAATCATCACAGATCAAAGACGGGGATCCGCACTTTGGCTGGTATCTTGGCCGGTTCATGATGAGCGGCTACACCGAGCGGATCGACGAAGGTGATGTGCCGGTTTTCATCAAAACGCCCGGAGACAATCTTGTCCTGTGGTTTAATCTGGAACAGGATATCGATGCCTTGAACCAGGACGAGAATATGAAGATTGAGCAGGATAAAAATGGCTCTGACCAGCAATTCCAGATTCCGAAGTCGGATTTTGGCCGCGGTGCGTTGTTTATCAGGCACATTGACGCCCGCAATTCTGATACCGACCCACAGGAATATAAGGATTTCCTCGCCGCCCACGATGACACCGGCGCAAATACCCGGGTGGAGATCAAAGAAGAGGGCGTCTATGAAGTTGCGTTGGATTACGAGATTTCCAAGAAATCAAAAGTAGCGCTTGTAGACAAATGGGATTACTATAACTATCGCATTTGCTTTGCTTTTGAAGTTCGCAACGGCAGCGGCATGTTCTACCTGTTCGATCTGGGAACGGGCACTGAATTGCAGGATTACGCAATCACGACAGACGGATTCCGAGTCGACCTTGCGAATTCCCACGCATTGAGCATCAATTATACCCGCTACGCACTTAATCAGAGCGGCACAGGCCTGGATGTGCGAAAGACAACCGTCGCATCGGATGGTGAAGAACTAACGACCGTTGGCTATTATGAGATCACAGCAACCAACAAGGAAACCAATGAAAAGCTGACGAAGCACATCTTCATTGGCGATTCCGAGGATCTTGCGATGTACAAGGAAGCGGATTCTGAGCTTCTTTCCAGATTTGAATGACGATCAACCAGAGGGGAGGAAAAACAATGCGCATGAAAGCAATCATTGCGTCCATTCTCGTGTTCATACTCATTATTATGAGTTGTTCCGCGGAAGAGGTGACGCCGGAGTTCAAGGGCATGAACGACCCTGACCTTTTGCCGTACATTGAGGATACACTGTACGCGGAACTGGTGTCCACGCTGGACAGTGAAGAATACTTTGTCGAGAACGTCAGCGCAATCTACATATCCGAAGAGTATCTGGAGGAATTGGAGTTCAACTCACAATCCAATATCTATTTCGGCTATACTTTGGCAGAGCTGGAAGCGCAGTTTCAGGGGGACAGATACGTCTTTACGCTGGGCGCAGACAATGAAACTACGGTCGAACCATGGGAAGCCTATGATGATACCTATGACCGCGTTCTGAAAAATGTCGCGATTGGCACCGGCGTCATTCTGATCTGCGTTACAGTTTCCGTTGTGACCGCAGGCGCGGGCGCACCAGCTGTAAGCATGATATTCGCGGTAGCTGCAAAGAGCGGAGCAACATGTGCGTTGTCGGGAGCCGCGTTGGGCGGTGTCTCTGCGGGCGTTGTCACTGGTATTCAGACCGGTGATATGGATGCAGCACTTAAGTCGGCAGCCTTGGCCGGAAGTGAAGGGTACAAATGGGGAGCTATCACCGGTGCGATCGCAGGCGGGGCCGGCGAGGCGATCGCGCTCAAGGGAGCAACCATGAATGGCCTTACTATGAACGAGGCTGCAATCATTCAGAGAGAGTCAAATTATCCGCTTAGCGTTATTAAGGAGTTTCATTCATACGAAGAGTACAATATATACAAAGAAGCAGGATTGATGAATCGACTTGTTGGGAATAAGGCTGCATTAATAAGAGATATTGATCTTACGCAAAAAGATGCCTTTGGACGAACTAATCTGGAGAGGATGCTCAATGGTGACCCGGCCCTTGACCCAACAGGGGTGTCTTATGAACTACATCATGTAGGTCAGAAAAATGATTCAATTTTCGCTGTGTTGACACAATCGGAACACAGAGGAGCCGGTAATTTTGCCAAACTACATAAAGAATTGATCAGCTCTGAGGTTGACCATGGAGCTGCATTTGCCGCAGCAAAAAAGGAATTCTGGATTGCTCTTGGGAAAATACTGTCAGGGGGAGTATAAACATGAATGCTCTAGTTGATCTGATAAACAAATCGAAAGATGCACTAACATTGACTGGTGCGTGTAATGAAGATATTGTGGTCGCTGAAAACACTCTCAATCTCATCTTCTCAAATGAGTATAAAGAGTATACATCCACATATGGAGCTGTCTCCATAAATGGGATGGAATTAACAGGAGTCGTTCCGAACCATGACTTGAATATCGTAGACGTAACAATATCAGCTCGCTCTATTACACCACAAGCATCACATGATTGGTATGTGATCAGAGATCTACATATTGATGGAGTTATAATTTGGCAGAACGAAAGAGGAGAAGTATTTCAGACTCAACCATATAGAGAACCAAAAAAGCTTTGTAATTCGATTTATGAATACTTGAACCTTTGAGGATACAACTATGCCCACCTACACCACCCTCCTCCAATCTCCGTTCGACCAAATCTCCCCGGAGGACGACAATTTCATCGAAGAGCTGCTCGCTGTCGCGCAGCTCTTTCGGCCTTTTTCAGAGGGGCTGGATGAGTTCATCGTCAGCCATGGATATCAAGGTGATCTGACGGACATCAATGGCAAGACCACCTTTATCCGGGAGGCCTTTGCCAGCCATGGCATGAAGCCTCCCCGGGAGCTGGAGAAATGGTACACAGAGAACCAGACCGTTCGCCGGGACACGGTCTTTCAGCTGTGCTTCGCCCTCGGGCTGGACGGCTCCGATACGGATGAATTCTTCCGTAGGGTCTACACCCGCGAGCGCAGCTTTGACTGCCACCGCGTCCAGGAGGCAGTCTATTACTTCTGTCTGAATCACGGTCTGAGCTTTGCCGATGCGCAGAACATCTGCCACCAGCTGCCCCAGCCTCCGAAGCAGGCCCAGCCAGGGCAGACGGCGATTTACACCTCCACCATCATTGCGGAACTGAACCACATGGACACCCGCGAGGAGCTGATCCAGTACCTCACGGAGAACATCGCCCAGTTCAGTCAACACAATGTTACCGCTTATGCCACCATCGAACGGCTGTGGCGGGAGATCGCGGGCAAGGATGGCTTGCTGGAGCGGGAATACCGCCGCTTCTATGTGGCCGGAGACGACGCGGCGACGGGGACCAGGGCCAAGCAGTATTACGACGATGACGGCTTCAAGGCCTGGGATGCCTATCTGGCCATCTTCCAGCTGGACAAGACTCAGGTCGCCGATCTCAAGCTGGATCGGAACATCCGACCTGCCATTGAATTGCTGCACGCCGACGCTCAGGACTCCTTCCCGGATCGTCAGGGCATTGAGGCCATCCTCGCCGGGAAGAACGTTTCCTATGAGCGCGTGCGTAAACTGCTGATCCTGCTGGAATTCTATGCCTTTTGGGCTCGCAAGCGCCTGGAGACCGGCAGCTGCGACGCCGGAGAGCAGGACGGCGCGCGCTTCATCGACACGGTCAACCAGTACATGATCGAGACAGGCTATCCGGAGCTGTACGTCGGCAACCCCTACGATTGGATCTTCTTCTATGTCTCCCACGACTGCGAACCGCTGATCACCTTCCGGGAGATCTGGCAATCCCTGCTGGACAATATCAGCGAAGCATCAGCAAACCCAAATTGACCGCACCGCATGTTAGAATCAACCTGTAAATGAGATTTGCAGGGGGTGCCGCAATGGACGGAAGATGTGCATTGAACAAGGGGACGAAGCTGGCCTTGCGCAACCGCGAGGACGGCCTGGTTTCCTATGTCATTCAGAAGGAAATTGGCCGCGGCGGCTCCTGCATTGTCTACGACGCTTCCTACACCGACAACCTTGGAAACCCCAAACTGGTCCGCATCAAGGAGTGCTATCCGCACGCCCTGAAGCTGACGCGCCGGGAAGACGGCTCCCTCGAAGCAGACGAGCGGGATCGGCAGGACTTTGAGATTCGCAAGCGCCGCCTGATCGACGCATATCAGCAAAACCACGACCTGTTTTCCTCTCCTGCTTTATCCAATCATGTCTCCAATACCTCGGACATCTACGAGCATGGCGGCACAATCTATATCGTTTCCACATGGTCAAACAGCGAGACGCTTGAGGATCATCGCTGCGCGAGCCTCCGGGAATGTATCCTGCTGCTGGCCAGTGCGGGCAGGGTGATACAGCGGATTCATGAGGCCGGCTATCTCTATCTCGATCTCAAGCCGGAAAACATCCTGACCATCGCGGGCTCCGCCGACCTGGTGCAGCTGTTTGACTTTGATTCGATGGCCTCCATGGCAGATCTGGCGGATCGGAAGGCTGTGCGCACCTCCTATACCAAGGGCTTCGCGCCGCTGGAGCAGCAGACCGGAAAGCTGAAGAAACTGGGCTGGCATTCGGACGTGTACAGCCTTGGCGCAGTGCTGTTCTATGAACTGTGGGGGCATACGCCCAGCGCCTTTGACTGCGATGCCAGCGCGGCCTTCGACTTTGAGCACATGGCGTTCGCAGGCACGTATCAGGACAGGCTGTACCGGGAGCTGACCGACTTCTTTCATCGTACCCTGGCCAGCTTTACCGGGGACCGCTATGCCGCCATGTCGGAGGCGGTTGCGCACTTGGAGTTGATTGCCCGGCTCTCCGACGATATGCTCCCGTGGCTCCGGTCCACACCCATTGATGCACCTGTTTTCTTCGTAGGGCGCGACGAGGAACTGGTGGCGCTGGACGAGCTGCTGCACACGCCGAACCACCACATCTTTTCACTTCATGGTCTCGGGGGTATTGGCAAGAGTTCGCTGGTGCGGGAGTATCTGTCCCACCATCGGGATGAATATGATGCTGTACTGTACCTCTATGACAACGGCGACCCCGCCAGTCTACTTGTTGACGACGATTCTGTCCATATCAATACCATTGAGAGAACCAAAGAGGAATCCGCGGAAGAATACCTTTCCCGCAAGCTGTCCGCCCTTTGCAAGCTGTGCGAGGAGCAATGCATCTTCGTCGTTCTGGACAACTTCTCCGGCAACCACTTGGAAAAGGCGCATAAGCTGCTCAGCCTGGGCTGGAAGGTGCTGCTGGTCTCCCGGGATGAGTTACCGGAAGGCATTTGTGCTTCACTGTACCTGGGAGAGCTTAACGCGCCGGCGCTGGCGAGGCTGTTCGAACGCTATGCCCACTGCACTCTTGACAGCGAGGAGCGCCTTTCGGCATTTGCCGCGATTGCAGAGAGCGTCGATGGCCATACGTTGCTTGTGGAGCTGATCGCCCGCCAGATCGCGCGAGACTATCTGCCCCTGTCTGCTGCCGTAGTGCTGGCCCAGGAATTCGGATTCAGTCACATCTCTGAAACACGGGTGGACTATGTCAAGGATCAGCAGATCGTCAGGATGACAATCGAGGGCATCCTCGCCCAGCTGCTCCAGGCCGATCGCTATACCGGTAACGAACGTCATATCATGAAGCTGCTGTCGCTATTCGATGCGCCGGGCATTCCCGCGCAGGCCTTCCGAACCCTGGCCGATTTGAGCAGCATGGATACGATCAACGCACTGGAGGACAGCGGCTGGCTGCAGGTCGATCAAGACTGGCTTTCCATGCACCCGGTGCTGCGGGAGTACGTCCAGAGCTGGCCCTGGCAGGGCGAAGAGAATTACCTTGCCTCCGCAGAGGCCTTCATGGAGCGGTTGTATGAACTGATCAAGCCCGAGGGCAAGGGCCACGACTCCGACAAGCAGTTCCCCGAGGATTATACCCGGCTGTGGCACCTGCTGCGCCTCGCAGAGCAGGTGGTGGTTAACCTTGGGATCACGACGCCCGCCAGCCAGCGCCTGTCCTACCATCTGGTCATGGACGCGCCGGTGGACCAGGATGATTTGATGCTCAAGCGCTGTCTGGCCCTGCTCAAGCATCCGGATCATCTCGACCCGGACAGTGTGCTCAGGCTGTACAACGAAGCGGCGATACTGTTCCGGCGTTTCAACTACTTCGACGATGCTCTCGATACGTTGAAGGAGATGAAAGCCTATCTTATCCGTCACCCCGGTGCGTATTACTGGTCTGTCTATCACAATACGACGGGCAACATCCTCCACGACATGGATGCAGAGAAGAACCTCAGAAGGTGCATGAAGCAACAGGACGAGGCCATCGCCGCCGCGAAGCTGTCCCGCCATCCAGGTGCGCAAAAGCTTCTGGCGACCTGTCTGATGGACAAGGCCATGACGCTGATTGACCTGGGTACAGATCTGAAAGCGTGCGGCCGGCTTCTGGACGATGCCGCGGACATCATCCGTAAGATCAGTGCCGATTATGATTACGAACGGTATCACTGGCTCTGCATCGCCGCCATGTATCACGTCAAGGCGACGGGCGACCCGGAAAAAGCGCTGCATTGTCTGGAAGAAGCGACGCGCATCGCAGACACCTCCCGCGATTCCGCGATGGCTTACGCGGATCATCTGCTGGATCAGTGCGCGCCGATTTACTATGAAATGGGGCGGGTCGACAAAGCCGTTGAAGTGATCCGGGAAGCAATCCGGCTCTGCGAGGAGAACATGGAGATTGCGACCTACCGGCGATTGCGCTTTGAAGCTTACCTATTTCTCGCGCAAATCTACACAAATACCGGGGATTATATCAAGGCCGAGACAATATACGACCTGCTTGAACCCTGTCGCTCCGATTCGCCCTATGTCTTTGACGAATCGAAACCCCTTTGCCCACAGTCAATTCGAGACAAGGCCGCAGAACAACGAAAGCAAAACTGAACATGGTATTCCCAAAGCCGGGGTCGAAAGAGGCCCCGGTTTTCTTTTGCACCGCCAAAACCAGACGGGTAAATGCGCGTTGTATACTGAAACCAAGCCAGAGGAAAGGGGGCTGCAACATGGAGCACAGGATTCAGAAGAGAGGGGCCGGCGGGGCCGGACTGCTGGTCGCGCTGGGATTGGAGCTGATCGCCTGCCTGCCGCAGATCATCGACTATGGGCACGATCTTTCCAGCCGCATGATGGAGCGGGACTTCCGGCTGGACATCCAGCTGGGAAAGCTCTCCATCAGCTTCGGTCGGGCAAGTGAGGCCACTCAAACAAGTGGGGAGGGATACGCATGAACAACAAACTGCCGCGGATCATCGCCATGGTCGTGGCGCTCATCGCCATCGTGGGCTTCTTCCTGCCATTCATCTCGGCGACCCAGGACTACCGCGAATACATGGCAGACCAAGCTGACGACAAGCCCTTCGATGGGGTGGACATCACCGTTCGGGAAATCATGGACATGTCGCTTTTCAAGTATGCAAGGGTGTACTTCCAGGGCGGCGAGGCATTCTTCAGTTCTGGTGGCATGGGGACGTTTTACGGCGTGCTCATGTGCCTGATCCCCGGATTTGCCCTGCTGGTGCTGCTGGCGGCCTGGCGGGGGAAGCCGGTGCTGACGTTGATACTCGATCTTATAATGGGCGGCGCGTTCTACACCGTCAACTGGGATTTCGTCGACCGCGGCATCATGCCCAGCGGGGATCGGGTCTGGGCCATTGCTCACCATCTGTACTATCCGCTGGCCGCCGTCATTGCTGCCTGCGCCGTCTGGATGTTCATCGTCAGACGGAGGACGAAAGACACGGCCGACCTGCCTCAGTCCCGGCCGTAAGAAGGAGGTTGCGATCATGGATGATTTCATGCGTGCAGCGATTCTGATATTTATGGTTTTCTATCTCGTCTCGCCGATCGACGCCTGCCCCGGCCCGATTGACGATGCCGTCGTCATCCTGATTGGGATGGCATTGCGCAAACAGCTGGCCGACTGACACACCGATTAACAGCTCCATCGGGGCTGCAATAATGAAGGAGGAATTTCCATGAAGAGATTTATTGCGTTGATCCTGTTGCTCATGCTGGTCGTGCCTGTCGCCATGGCCGAGGCCGACTTCGACTTCACCGGCTACAGCTACGACCAGCTGATCGGCATCAAGGAGCAGCTGGACGCGGAGATCGCCACCCGCCCGGAGGCCGGCGCACGCGTCCTCCAGCCTGGCCAGTATGTGGTGGGGAAGGACATCGCCCAGGGGATCTACGACGTGGGCTTCGTACCGGTTGAGGCGGACGACACCTACACGAACTGGTACATCTACGATACCAAGCAGATGTACGATTACGACGTCAGCCGCCTGTACCTGGGCGACTTGCCCCGCGACGAGGGAAGCGTGCAGGAGGGCAGCACCGTGAAGGTGGAACTGTTCGACGGGGATTACTTCGTGATCTACCGCTCCGCGGCGTCCATCGAGCGCACCGGCAACGCCGTCCCCGTGGAATACGACTACACCGCCCCTGAGGGCACCTCCATTCCCACGGGCATCTACATCGTCGGCGAAGAGATTCCCGCCGGCAAGTACACGGTCTACTTCAACGGCGAAGCGCCCGCCCGTGTGCGCACCTATGCAAACCCGGAGGAGGCCACCAATGACTTCCTGCACGGGGAATTTGAAGCCGTGCTGTCGAATTACAACACCTCCGTCGAGGTCAACCTGAAGGAGGGACACGCGTTTGCACTTGAGTACAACAGCGTCATCATGAAGAAGTCGGAGGGCTTCGTCTTTGACTGACGAAACACCCTCGGCCGCCCTCTCGCGTCGCTCACCGTGAGAGGGCGGTTTTGCGTGCCTGGCCGCTGCCGCGCAGGCACCCTTTGCCGCCGATTTCAATTGCATCTTCAAGCCGCATCTGTTATAATTAACATAGATATTCATACACATCCCCACACAAGGAGCGATTCACCATGGCGAACGACAAAATCAGCGCGGTTGGTACGAACATCGCGGAGAAGGCAACGATGATCTGGAACGTGGCGGACATGCTGCGCGGTCCGTTTAAGCCCCATGAATACGGCCTTGTCATCCTGCCGATGACGGTGGTGAAGCGCTTTCACGACTGCCTGCTGCCCACGTGGCAGGCGGTGCAGGACACCTACCAGAGGGTGAAGCACCTGGCGGTGATCGACGGTTTCCTGACCCGCGCCTCCGGCTACCAGTTTTACAACACCAGCAGATACACCTTTGACCGCCTGCTGTCGGACCCGGAGAACATCGAGGCCAATTTCCGCGACTACCTGGCGGGCTTTTCGTCCAACGTGCAGGACGTGCTCTCCAAGTTCGACTTCGATACGGTGATCCGCCGCATGGTGGAGAGCAACACGCTCTACCTGGTGATCAAGGAGTTCAACGGCCCCAAGGGCTATCTGGGCCCAGACCGCATCAGCGCGGTGGACTGCGGCTATATCTTCGAGGACCTGGTTCGGCGCTTCTCCGAGTCCTTCGGCGAGGAAGCCGGGGCCCACTTCACCAGCCGGGACATCATCTATCTGATGACCGACCTGCTGCTCTCCGACGCGGACCTGACCCACGCGGGCAACGTCACCGTCTACGATATGACCATGGGCACCAGCCAGATGCTCTCCTGCATGGAGGAGCGCATCCACGAGCTGAACGCCGACATGACCGTCAGCTGCTTCGGCCAGGAGTTCAACCCCTCCACCTTCGCCATCGCCAAGGCGGACATGATGATCCGCGGCGGCGACCCGAACAACATGCGGTTCGGCGACACCCTTTCCGACGACCAGTTTCCCGGCTACACCTTCCAATACTGCATCAGCAACCCGCCCTTTGGCATCGACTGGAAGCGGGAGCAGAAGGCGGTGGAGGCGGAGGCCGCGAAGGGCGAGCTGGGCCGGTTCGCGCCGGGCCTGCCGAAGATTTCCGACGGCCAGCAGCTGTTCGTGCTGAACGGCCTCGCCAAGCTGGCGCCGAAGGGCAAGATGGCGATCATCCAGAACGGCTCGCCGCTGTTCTCCGGCGACGCGGGCAGCGGCCCCAGCGAGATCCGCCGCTACATCCTGGAAAACGACTGGCTGGACGCCATCGTGCAGCTGTCCACCGACCAGTTCATGAACACCGGCATATCCACCTATATCTGGGTGCTGTGCAAGGACAAGCCCGCCCACCGCGCCGGCAAGGTGCAGCTGATCGACGCCAGCCATTGCTATGAGCCCCGGCGCAAGTCCATCGGCACCAAGCGCAACGACATCACCGACCTGTGCCGTCGCCTGATCGTTGAGGCCTACGGCGCGTTCGAGGACGGCGCGATATACGGCGATAAGGACAAAGTATACTGCCAGAGCAAAATCTTTGACACCCAGGCCTTCGGCTACACGAAGATCACGGTGGAGCGCCCGCTGCTGGGCGAGGACGGAAAGCCCGTTCTGAAGAAGGGCAAGCCCGTGGCGGACAGCAAGCTGCGGGACACCGAGAACGTGCCCCTTTCTGAGGACGTGGAGGCCTATTTCGCCCGCGAGGTGCTGCCCTACGCGCCTGACGCCTGGATCGACCATAAGAAGGACACCGTGGGCTACGAAATCCCCATGACGCGCTACTTCTACGAGTATCAGGCCCCGGAGCCGGTGGAGGCCATCATGGCGCGAATCACGGCGCTGGAGCAGGAGATTTCCGGCAGCCTGCGGGCGCTGTTCCATAAGGAGGGCTGAACCGTGGCACGAGCGATGAAGGATTCCGGGATCGCGTGGATTGGGGAGATACCGGAGGGGTGGGGAACAAGACGGTTGCGTTATCTATGTAGAATAGCAACAGGCAATCAAGATACGCAAGACAATAATCCTGATGGGATTTACCCTTTCTATGTTCGTTCACCTATTGTTGAAAGAAGCAATAGCTACACTTTTGATGGGCCTGCTATTCTTATGGCCGGTGATGGAGTTGGAGCGGGCAAGGTTTTCCACTTTGTTGACGGCAAATATGCATGCCATCAACGAGTATATAGTTTACATAATATAGTTGATATAGACAGGCGTTTTTTATACTATTACTTGCAAAACCGCTTCTATATTTCAATCGAAACGGCAAACTCAAAATCTACAGTTGATTCCGTTAGGTTGAACATGCTCCAAGACTTTCCTGTGATGATGCCCGACACATCTGAGCAATTCCGAATAGCTCAATTTCTTGACACTGAATGTGCCCGCATTGATGCTGTGATTGAGCAGACGCAGGCTTCGATAGAGGAATACAAGAAGCTGAAACAGGCTGTCATCACGCAAGCTGTCACCAAAGGCATCCGCCCCAACCGCCCCATGAAGGACAGTGGGATAGATTGGATTGCGCAAATCCCCAAAGAATGGGATGTGTTGCGCGGCAAATGGCTGTTCCATGAAACGGATGAACGCTCAGAAGATGGAAAAGAGGAGTTGTTGACTGTTTCACATATAACTGGCGTAACTCCCAGAAGTCAAAAGAATGTGAATATGTTTATGTCTGAATCTCTTGTAGGATATAAGATTTGCAGGGTGAACGACATAGCGGCAAATACGATGTGGATGTGGCAAGGCGCTATAGGCGTATCAAAGTACCATGGCGTTATCAGTCCATCCTACAATACATACCGCCAAACCAACAATCAGTATAACCCTGATTATTTGGATTACTTGTTGAGAATCAGACCGCTGGTGGATACCTATAATGCCAATTCTACGGGCATTACAGCCTCGCGACTGCGTCTGTATCCAGACCGATTCTTGTCGATCTTGTTCCCGATACCACCGATGAATGAACAGATTGAGATTGCCGCATATCTCAATGAAAAGACAGGGGAAATTGAAAAGTTAATTGAGAAGAAAGAGCAATACTTGTCAGAACTTGAGAATTACAAGAAGTCAATGATATTTGAGTACGTGACAGGGAAGAAGGAGGCGTGAGAATGAATATATTTGATTTTTTGCAGGTTTTGAACGGAGATGAAAACAATCCACTATCTGCTCAACTCAATAATGCTATTTATAATCTATCTGTAATATCAAAAAGCATTCCTACACTGGTTGACAATTATCTGAAACTTGAAGAAAAATGGCAAAAAGAATATCCGAAGATTAAAAAGATAATTCTTGAGGTTGCTTCGGAGGAGTATGCAAAGAACAAAGCGGAAGAACTGGTAGACAATTATGAAAAATGGGGAAACTATGGTTGGACATTGAATGCTGAGACAAATCCTACTTTTTTCGGCTCTGCTCCTGGAACACTTGATGAAGCAAACGGAAAAATGGAATCGTATTGTACTGTTGATACGATTACAAGAATGTGCAATGAATTGAAAGAAAAAGGTGTTAATGGGCAGGATATTGACGAAGTTCTGCAATGCTATAAGGAAGAAAAATACAAGTCTTGTTCGCTGTTGTTATTTGCGCTTTTAGATCACGAATTAATCGGATTGGGATATAGATATGACAACAACAAACTAAAGAATGGTGCATCAGCAGCAAAAGCCCTATTAGATGATAGAGGTGAGCAGTATAAAAACGAGTTATTAGTATATTATTTAGTTTTGCTTATCACAATAAAGGCTATTATGAAACTGTTTGAGAATAAAGCGGATTTTACTGATGAACCAAACTTTATTAACAGGCACTTTGTTTCTCATGGAATGAGTAATAGAGACGTTACAAGTCTGGATTGTTTTAGGGTGATATCTGCATTATACAGTTTTGTCGTCCTGTTCCCAATAATGGAGGAAGCATAAAATGATTACCACCGAAAAGCGCTTTGAATCCGACATCGAGGCGGCCTTCCTCTCCCCGGCGGGCGGGTATGAGAAGGGCGCGGACCGATACGACGCGAAGGCGGGGCTGTATGTGGACACCCTGATCGACTTCGTGCGGCGCACCCAGCCCAAGGCCTGGGCGCGGTTCGAGGGCGCGAATGCGGTCGACCCCGTGGGCAAGTTCGTGCTGGCGCTGAACAACGCCATCGACATGGACGGCCTGGTGTCGGTGCTGCGCCACGGCTTCAAACATCGGGGCATCGCCTTCCGCGTGTGCTTTTTCCGGCCGGAGTCGGGGCTGAACGCGCTGGCCGCCGCGCAGTACGCCGCCAACCGGGTGTGCGTCTATCGCCAGTGGTTCTACAGCGCCCAGTGCCACAAGAGCGTGGACATGGTGCTGGCGGTGAACGGCATCCCCGTGTTCGCCTTCGAGCTGAAAAACCAGTACACCGGCCAGAACGCCGACGACGCCAAGCGCCAGTGGATGTTCGACCGCGACCCGCGGGAGCTGTGCTTCCAGTTCAACAAGCGCATCCTGGGCTATTTCGCCGTGGATCACTTCGACGTGTGGATGACCACCCGGCTTGCGGGGAAGGACACCTTCTTCCTGCCCTTCAACCAGGGCAGCGCCGGCGCGGGCCGGGACGGCGGCAAGGGCAACCCGCCCAACCCGGACGGCTATCCCACCGCCTACCTGTGGGAAAACGTGTTCCAGAAGGACAGCATGATGGACATATTGCAGAAGTTCATCCATGTGCAGGTGACTGAGGAACGGCGGGGCGACACGGTGACGCGCAAAAAGCGGCTGATCTTCCCGCGCTTTCACCAGCTGGACGTGGTGCGCCGGCTGGTGGCCGACGTGAGCCAAAATGGCTCGGGGCATAACTATCTTATACAGCACAGCGCCGGGTCGGGCAAGTCCAACTCCATCGCCTGGACGGCCTACCGGCTGGCCTCGCTGCACGATGTGGACAACAACGCCATATTCTCCAGCGTGATCGTCGTCACTGACCGGCGGGTGCTGGATCAGCAGCTACAGGGGACGCTTTCCCAGTTCGAGCACATGAACGGCGTGCTGGAGACCATCGACGACGACAAGAGCAGCCGAGACCTTAAGGACGCCATCAACGCCGGTGTGCGCATCATCGTCACAACGCTTCAAAAGTTCCCGGTGATCTATCAGGAGGTGGACGCCGCCAACGGGCGCAATTACGCCATCATCGTGGACGAGGCGCACTCGTCCCAGACGGGGGAATCGGCGCTCAAGCTGAAGGCCGCCCTGGCCGACACCGAAGACGCGCTGCGGGAATATGCCGAGATCGAGGAGCGGGAGGCCATCGACCCGGAGGACAAGCTGGTCCGGGAGATGATCGTACACGGGCGGCACAAGAACCTTTCCTTCTTTGCCTTCACCGCCACGCCCAAGGGCACTACGCTGGAACTGTTCGGCACGGAGATTCCCGGCAGCGGCTTTCATCCGTTCCACATCTATTCCATGCGCCAGGCCATCGAGGAAGGGTTCATACTGGACGTGCTGCAGAATTACATGACCTATGACACCTGCTTCAAGATCGCCAAGACCATCGAGGACAATCCTGACGTGCCCGGCAGCCGCGCCGCGAAGGTGATCCGGCGGTTCGAGGATCTGCACCCGTGGAACATCAGCCAGAAGGCGCAGATCATCGTGGAGACCTACATGAACACCACCCGGCACAAAATCGGCGGAAAGGGCAAGATGATGGTGATTACATCCTCGCGTCTGGCAGCGGTGCGCTATTGCCAGGAGTGCCGGCGGTACATCGAGGAGAAGGGTTATCGGGATGTGGGCGTGCTGGTGGCGTTCTCCGGCAGCGTCGTCGACGGCGGCGAGGAATACACCGAGCCGAAGCTGAACGTGCGCAAGGACGGCAGCCACATCGCCGAGAGCCAGACCAAGGCGGAATTCCACGAGAATTTCCACGTGCTGATCGTGGCGGAAAAGTACCAGACCGGCTTCGACGAGCCGCTTTTGCACACGATGATCGTGGACAAGAAGCTGCGGGGCGTGAAGGCCGTGCAGACGCTGTCCCGCCTGAACCGCACGGCCCCCGGCAAGACCGACACCTTCGTGCTGGACTTCATCAACTCCGCTGAGGATATCCAGGAGGCCTTCCAGCCCTTCTATCAGGAGACCATGCTCAGCCATGAGGTCAACGCCGATTTGCTGTACAAGGTGCAGAAGGAGCTGCGCGGCTACAGCATCTATTCCGACAACGACATAGAAGCGTGCATCCATGAGTATGCGCGAGGCGATGGCCAGGGCAGCAAGGGCATGGGCCGCATGAGCAGCGCGCTGAAGCCCGTGGCGGACCGCTACAACCTGATGAAGCCCGACGACCGGTATCAATTCCGGCGGCTCTGCCGCAGCCTGATCAAGTGGTATGGGTATATCTCCCAAGTCGTCAGGATGTTCGACACCGATCTGCACAAGGAGTATATCTTCCTGAGCTACCTGCTGGGCCTGCTGCCGCCGGATGAAAAGGCGGAGTTGGATCTGGAGGGCAAGCTGCAGCTGGAATACTACAAGCTGCAAAAGACCTTCGAGGGCGCGATAGAATTGGAACAGACGCCCGGCGTCTACGAGCCCGCCAGCGCCAAGAGCGCCATCGGCAAGGAGCAGAAGCGGCCGCTGGACGAGATCATCGAGAAGATCAACGAGCAGTACAAGGGCATTTTTACCGAGGCCGACCGCGTGATGACCGAGACCATCGTGCGCACGATGATGGCTGACGAGAAGGCCGGCAAGCTGGCCCGGTCCTCCGACCCAAAGATCTTCATGGACAGCGTGCTGCCCAAGCTGTTCGGCGACATAGCCATGGACAGCTACATGGATGCGGAAACCCAGCACACCGAAATGCAAAACGCCTATAAGTCCCTATTCGAGGACAAGGCCAAGTACAACGCCATCATGCGGGCCGTGGGCGCGATTGTGTACAGGGATATGCGGCGGGGGAGCCCGCTGCCATGATGGGTGCAGCATTTGTGAAGTGGTACGAGAAGAAGACGATGAACGACAAACTCCAGCTGTTTGAGGATCAGCCCATCCGAACTGCATGGGACAATGAAAATGAGGAATGGTATGGTGGACAGGGCTGAAAAGGATGATGAATAGTGAGTGGGAATCTTGCATTCCCCGCTTTCATGTGGTATTCTGTAGACGAAGGCCGGATACAATTGTAGAAAACGTTGGCTGCAATGGGAGGTGGAAACAGTGTGTGAACTGGCGATAAAGATACCGGATGCGGTGCTTTACGATACGCGGATGACGAAGGAACAAGCGCTGTCCTTTGCCAAGCGAGCGATAGCATTGGGCTATTATACACAGAATGGCGTTTCGATAGGGTATTGTGCCCAGATCGCAGGTATGACGGAAGAAGACTTTATCAAATATCTGGGCGAGAATCACGTCTCCATATTCCACTTCAATGATGAGGCGGAGTTTTTGGAGGAAATGAAGAATGCTTAGAGTGATCGTCAACTCCACACCGCTGATCGCGCTGTGCAACATAGGCAGGCTGGACTTGCTCCAGAAGGTATATGGCAGAATCGTGATCCCTCAAGCGGTCTTTGACGAGGTGACGGAAAAGGACGATTCAGCCTGCCGCCAGATCAAACAGCGCCCGGACTGGATTGAGATCGAACAGATTTCAGACAACTCACAGAAGCAAATGTATCGGGCCAAGCTGCACGATGGAGAGGTCGAGGTGATGATACTTGCCCAGGAGCCGCCGACCGCTGACTTGTTGATCATCGACGACAATGCCGCCAAGAAGACGGCCAAGTTCCTGGGGCTTCATGTGACGGGAACGCTGGGCGTGTTGCTGAAAGCAAAGAGGATGGGGCTGGTTGAGGAAATCGCACCACTCATTGAAGATCTGTGCAAAAACGGCTTCTATGTGGATGAAACTGTCAAGGCAATGGCGCTCAAACAGGCGAGTGAGAATCCGTAAGGGAGTAATCTGGAACAGGATTCACAGGATATTCACCACGATTCATACCCCAAATCGTACCCCAAATACGATTTATCGAGGTTGGTCGGCTTTGTATTAAGTACCTGAAATTGATGCAATGTGCACTAATACATTAATTGTAATTATGCGCAAATGGCACAAAGATTAACGATTTCTTAAAATTCGAATCCCTCCTTCTCCGCCACAAAAAACGGACTCTTTGGGGTCCGTTTTTATGTGGTATGAAAGCGCTTGATACGGCGCTACGTCCGCTGCGCCTTCTTTGCCTTTTTCTGGCGGTACATCAGCGCGTCGGCCTGCTGTACGTATTCGTCCAGGGATTTGTCGCTGTCTGGATCGGTGAGCACGCAGCCGAAGCTGATGCCGGGAGTTTCCGGCAGGCCGAGGTCGCGGGCATGGCCGGGCAGCGCGTCGGCGACGGAGCGCATGAGCGCCTGGGTCGCGTCCGGGCCGAGATCGGGCATCAGCACCAGGAACTCGTCGCCGCCGTAGCGCACGGGGATGGCGTCCTTCGGCAGGGCTTGGCGGATGGCGTCGGCGACGCACAGTATGGCCTGGTCCCCAGCGGTGTGGCCGTAGGCATCGTTGATGTATTTGAGGCGGTCCATGTCCATGAACAGGATCGCCAGCTTTTCGCCCCGGCCAGTAATGTCCCGGAACAAGGGATAGGCCAGCTCGTGATAGCCCAGGCGGTTGTACAGCCCTGTCAGGCCATCCTTCATGGACACGCCGGAGAGCACGTGGTTGATGTAGGAGAGGTTGCGCGTGGCGAAATGGGAGCGCAGCGCCATGGTGAGGGTGCTGACCAGGGCGGAGACGCCCCGGATGCGCATCAGATCCAGGCAGTTGTGCACGCACAGATAGCCCGCGGTGCGCTCCATGAAGTGCAGTGGGGCAAACAGATAATTGCTCTGGGTGCCGTTCAGGGAAAGCGTGGATGGATTGGCGCCCAGCTTCCGGCGCGGGAACCGGGCGTCGGATCCCTTCTCCCATTGGAAGATGAGCTCCAGCGTGTCCGGATAGCCCTCGATGGACAGGCCGCTTGCCAGATCGCGCATCTGGCCGGTTTCCTCCCGGAAGGAGAGCATCCGGTCGGGGTCGAACAGCCTGCCGTCCAGCACCAGGGCCAGGCCGTCGCAATTCAGCACGGAGACGCAATCGATCAACGCGAGGCAGATCTCTTCAATGGACTCGCAGCCGGGCAGGCGGTACTGCATGACGCTCATCCTGTAGTTGAAATCCGTGCTGCTCAACTCGCCGCCGATGTAGTCCTGGGCGGCCGGCGCATTGCCGCCATCGGCGGTCAGGCCGCGCTCCGTGCTCTGGCGCAGCACGAGGCGCGCGGGTGTTGTGACGACCTCGGGCACGGATTCGCCCCGCCAGATGCGGCGCAGAACGTCCACGCAGGTGTCGCCCATGTTCCAGGGCTGCTGGTCCACGGTGGTGATGGCGGGGGAGAAGGCGGCGGAGAGGTCGTCGTTGTCAAAACCGGTGACCAGGAAATCCTCCGGCACGCTGTAGCCCGCTGCTCTGGCGGCGTGGCAGACGCCCATGGCGATCTGGTCGTTGGCGCAGATGACGGCTTGGGGCAGCCTGCCGCCGTGACGGTGAAGCAGCGTCTCAAAGGCGTGGATGCCGCATTCAACAATGAAGCTCTCCGAGTAGATGCGATCCTCGCCGCAAGGCAGATCGTTGGAGGCGCAATAGTCCTTGAGCCCCCTGGCGCGGGCCTGGTTTTCAAAGTTGTCCGCCGGGCCAAGCGCGAACCAGAAGTCGGCGAGGCCGTGGCTGCGGTGCAGGTGGCGGATGATGGAGCCCATGGCCGCGTAGTTGTCGATGCCCACATAGCGGAAGCCGGGGATGTGGTTCGCCATGGAGAGCACGGGCTTTCCGGACGCGGCGGCGGCGTTGATCACGTGCCGCATGGCCAGGTCGCCGGAGGCGTCGGAATCGTCGCCGATGGTGGTGTTGATGTCCAGCAGGATGGCGTCGTAATCGGCGAAATCCGGCAGGCGATAGATGTTGTATTCGCCGCGGTTGTGCCCCGCGTCGTAACCGAGATACGCGTCGCTGCGCAGAATGTGCAGGCTGAAGGGTTCGCCCGGCCCCTGCAGGGCGCGGTGGAGACTGGCGGAACGCTCGTAGCTGAACTTGCGCATGCAGTCGTTCAGGACATACAGGACCTTTTTCATGAGAGCATCTCCCGGCATGGCGTATTCCATCGGCACATCTGATTAACAGATCAATTCGAGGATAATTATAGCAAAGCAGAGGGCAAACTTCAAGCCGTCGGGCGCCAGCGGCGATGAATTTGGCGGCAAATAGTGTGCGAACGGTTGAAAATTTAAAAACCTGTGTTATAATGGTCACAGAAAACAGCGCCCGCGGACAGATCGGGCGAGTGCGGGAGGTAATAAAATGGAACAGAAGAAGAGACTGGTCACCCGAAGCGACTTTGACGGCCTCGCCTGCGCCATGATGCTGCGCGAACTGGGGGAGATCGAAGAGATCAAGTTCGTACACCCCAAGGATGTGCAGGACGGCAAGGTGGAGCTTTTCTCCACGGACATCACCACCAATCTGCCCTATGACCCCCGCGTGGGCCTGGCCTTCGACCATCACGAGTCCGAGATGGACCGCCTGAAGGCCCAGGAGACCGGCGGCAAGCTGATCATCGACCCCAACGCCCGCAGCGCGGCCCGCGTGGTGTATGACTACTACGGCGGCAAGGCGACGTTCCCCCGGGTGAGCGACGAGCTGATGGCGGCCGTGGACAAGGGCGACAGCGCCGACTTCACCGAGGACGAGATCCTGAACCCCAAGGGCTGGGTGCTGTTGCACTACCTGATGGACCCGCGCACCGGCCTGGGCCGCTTCCGCCAGTTCCGCATCTCCAACTATGATCTGATGATGGAGCTGATCGGCTACTGCATGGATCACAGCATCGACGAGATCCTGGAGCTGCCGGACGTGAAGGAGCGCGTGGACCTGTACTTCGAGCAGGCCGACCTGTTCAAGGAGCAGCTCAGGCGCATCGTGAAGATCCACGGCAAGGTGGCCGTGCTGGACCTGCGCGACGAGGAGGTCATCCACGCAGGCAACCGCTTCATGATCTACGCCATGTATCCCGAGACCCAGATCTCCGTGCACGTGGCCTGGGGCTTCCGCAAGCAGAACACTGCCGTGATGATCGGCAAGTCCATCATCAACAAGGCCTCCACCGTGGATATTGGCGAGCTGTGCCTGAAGTACGGCGGCGGCGGACACCACAACGCCGGCACCTGCCAGCTGGACAACGACGTGGTGGACGCGGAGCTGCCCGCCATCATCGAGGCGCTGAACGCCTGACCGTAGAAGCGAAACAAACCGCCCTTCGGGGCGGTTTTGTTTTGCTTGACAACGGGCCGCAGGATGAATATAATGATGTTAGTTTTTGATAACTCATACATGACAGGGGCGAATTGAATGAAGTACACGGGGATGCCGGCGGGAATGTGGCTGCTGTTCGCGGCGCCCTTCAGGCGCAGCCTGGCCGCCAATTGCGGCGTGAGCCGGGCCGAGGCGGGGGAGACCGCGCGCCGGGCGAAGGAAAAGTATCGCGAAATCATCGGCAGGCTGCCGGAGTTTGAAAAGGGCGACCGCTTCAAGATGAACATCGTCAGCTGCGCCATGCTGTCGGCCTTCCTGCTCTCCATGGATAAAAAGCCCACGCTGCAGCAGGCAACTGCGTTTTACAACGGCGGCATGATGACCGGGTTCATGCGGTGGTTCTGCAGGATGTCCGGCAAGCGGAAGTTCTCGGAGGCGGATGTGGCGGGCATGAAGGCCACGGCGGCGCTGCGCGCGGCGGATCGCAACCCCTATTCCTGGAACATGGATTTCCTGCCCTATGCCGACGGCAGCGGATACGAGGCCCGCTTCACCCACTGCGGCATCTGCGCGCTGATGCGGGAGCTGGGCCTGTGGGTATACGTGCCCGCCATGTGCAAGCTGGACTACGCCATGAGCGAGGCCGGCGGGGCGACGAACTTCGTGCGACAGTATACCCTGGCCGGGGGCGGGCCGTATTGCGATTGCGGGTATAAGAGAAAGTGACGGGAAAATAGCGGGATATGCATGACAAAAGAGCCCTCCTTTGCGGAAGGCTCTTTTGTCATGCCCCGATTGTGACGCCCCTGTCGCTCAAATACTGCCTGAGCGCCTCGAAGGACGGGCCGCTCATGGCGCGGGTGATGGCGTCGGCCTCCTGGCTGGCGGCGTCGGCCTCCACGCCGGATTCCTGCAGCAGCATTCGGAAGAAATCGCAGCGATCCAGATAGATCCGCGCGCGGCGGCTGCCTTCATCGGAGAGCACCAGCGCCCCGTGCTGCTCCACCAGCACCAGTCCCTCCTGGATCATCTGCTTCACGGCCACGCACACGCAGGCCTTGGAGTAGCCCAGGTATCCGGCTACGTCCACCGATCGTACGATGGCCAGCCGACGTCCCAGCACCACAATGGCGCCCAGGTAGCGATCCAGCGTGGCGCCGCTGATGACGCGCTGGGGCCTTTCCTTCTTTTCCATGGGTGCTTTCCTCAATCGTCGTCCCGGTGGGCGACGCGGTACTCGGTGGGGGTGCAGCCCACCATCTTCCTGAACACGTGGGAGAAGTGGGCCGAGGACACGAACCCGACTTCCTCGCCGACCTGGCTGATGCTCTGTTCCGAGTCCGTCAGCATTGTCTTTGCCTTTTCGCAGCGCACATGGTTGTGGTACCACAGCAGCGTGCGGCCCGTGCGCGCCTTGAACACCCGCAGCAGATAGCTGCCGTTTACGAACAGCGCGTCGGACATGGCCTGCAGCGAGAACTTCTCCGCGCTGTGCGCCTCGATATAGGCCTCGGCCGCCTCGGCCAATGCCTTGCCGGCGTCTCCGCGGCCGGATGTGGCCCGGTTCAGCTTGGCGTCGGTCATATATGCCCACCTGCCGATCATATTAGTTTATCATTACTAATATATGTTAGCATATAATAACTATTTGCGCCAGTCCTATCGTGTAAAAAGTCAATAACAGACAAGCGCAGCTGTTCAACAAGTCAATATCAGAATAGCACACCGGGTTAGATTATGCTAAAATAGGTTCGCAGATTAGGAAGAACTAACATATGTTAAGATTGGTTAACGATTACGCCCTGATCCGCGCCCCGCGGCAAAATACGGCGGGGATGGAAAGGAAGTCTTTGTATGAATATGACGAGATTCGCCCGGCTGGCGCTGGTCGCCGCGCTGGCGATGCTGCTGCTGATCCAGTGCGTGCCCGTGATGGCGGAGTCCGCGGGGGATACCCGCTGGGCGGACGCCTCCGACCAGATCGACAAGTTCCTGGACACGGCCTTTGAGGACTACCTGGCCGGGGACGCCGCTTCCGCTTACCAAAACGTGAGCGACGCCTACTTCCGGGTCTACGAGACCACCGGCTTTGAACGCCAGACGATGACCTACATCTCCGGCAACCGCAAGAACGCCGTGGAGATGCAGTTTTCCGCCTGCAAGAGCGCGGTCAAGAAGGAGAACACCGACCCCGAGACCATCACCTCCGTGCGCAGCGCGCTGGTGAAGCTGAAGACCATGATCCGCGACGACGGCAACACCCTGGCTGGCAAGCAGGGCGGCGTCACCAGTGAAAACAAGTGGTACAAGGCGGGGGAGATGGTGGACGCCGACCCCTATCCCGAGTACTCCGCCGATCCCAACGCCGCCATGAAGTACGAAAGCTGGTACGAGGTGGCGGTGCTGACACAGGAGCTGCTGGACACCGCGTTCCAGGGCTATCTGGACAAGGATTTCGAGGCTGCCGTGGACAACCTGCAGACCGCCTACTACACCGTCTACGAGGAGTCCGGGCTGGACCACAAGATCTACACCGACCTGTCCCTGGAGGACAGGCTTGAGGTGGAAAACTCCTTCAGCGCCATGCTGTCCATGGCCAAGAAGGGGGACGAGAACTACTCCATCACCAAGTACCGCAAGCGCAACAACGGCATCGAGCAGATGCTGTTCAAGAAGGCCAAGAAGATCGACGAGCAGGAGGCCGAAGCCAAGGCCGCCGCGAATCCCGAGGCCGCCGAGACCGATGAGGACGAAGTGGAGGCCGCCGAGTCCGACCCGCGGCTGCTCACCTTCCTGGGCGCCTTCGGCATCATCGTGCGCGAGGGCCTGGAGGCCATCCTGGTCATCGCCGCCATCATCGCCTATCTCACCAAGAGCGGCAACGGCAAGAGCCTGAAGAACGTGTACATCGGCGCCATCGCCGGTATCGCCGCCTCCTTCGCCGCCGCGGCCGTACTGGCCTGGGCCAAGAGCGCCTTTGCCAGCGCTGGTCTTGCGCAGGAGGTCATCGAGGGCATCACCGCCCTGATCGCCGTGTGCGTGCTGTTCTACGTGTCCAACTGGATGATCTCCAAGGCCGAGGCAGCCTCCTGGAGCCGCTACATCGACAACAAGGTGCAGTCCTCCGTGGAGCAGGGCAGCGCGTTCGCACTGGCGTTCACCGCGTTCCTGTCGGTGTTCCGCGAGGGCGCCGAGGTGGTGCTGTTCTACCAGCCGATGCTCTCCGAGGGCAACCCGGGCATGGTCTGGGCTGGCTTCGGCGCGGGCTGCGTGCTGCTGGTGTTCGTCTACCTGGCCATCACCAAGCTGTCCATCAAGCTGCCGATCAAGGTGTTCTTCACCGCCACGTCCATCCTGATGGCTGTGATGTGCGTGTCCTTCCTGGGCAGCGGCATCAAGGAGCTGGCCGAGGGCAACGTGTTCGACCTGACGCTGAACGTGCCGGGCATCCCGGAGAACGACGTGATCCAGATCTTCGGCATCTATCCGTGGCTTGAGACGCTGGTGCCCCAGCTGATCCTTTCCATCGTGCTGCTGGTGACGTTCATGATCGCCCATTACCGCGGCAAGATCGACGCCCTCAAGGCGCAGTACGCTTCAAAAAAGTAGGAATGAGGAATTAGGAATGAGGAATTAGGAATTAGGAATTGATACGGCATCACAGCTTGATCAGTCACTTTTCATTCCTCATTCCTCACTCCTCATTCCTCATTGACATTGGTTCTCCATGCGGCGCTGCCCCGCGCGGCCGCCGCGTTGAAGATACAAACAACAACACACATTAGGAGGATTTGCAACATGAAGAAGTTTCTTGCTCTGCTGATGGCCGCTCTGATGCTGCTGAGCGTTTCCGCCCTGGCTCTGGCCGAGGACGAGGCTGGTTTCGACGAGTTCGACCTGGGCGTCGAGGGTGAGCAGACCGTTGGTTTCCTGACCATGAGCATGGTTTATTTCCAGCCCGTGGACATGGCTCCCACCGACCTGGCCACTCCCAAGGAGGGCTCTGACCTGCACATCGAAGTGGACCTGACCGCCGAGGAGAACGAGTATGGCTTCAACAAGGGCGAGTGGGTTCCCTACCTGACCATCGACTACGTCGTCCTGGATGCCGAGGGCAACCAGATCGCCGACGGCACCATGATGCCCATGAACGCCTCCGACGGCCAGCACTACGGCAACAACATCGCTCTGCCCGAGGGCGAGGGCTATTCCGTGAAGCTGTCCATCAAGAACCCCGGCGAGAACGGCATGCTGCTGCACACCGACGAGACTGGCCCCGAGGCCGACGCCTGGTGGGACGAGCCCATCGAAGCGACCTGGACTGGCTGGGACTTCGTCAAGCAGTGGTAATCTGACCACAGCGATCCATTATGCCGGCGCGGCCTTCCGCGCCGGCCAAACCCAAAAACCATGACTGCTGATGCGCGATCCGCGGGGGATGCGCATCAGCAGTAGGTATGTTCAGGAACAATGTGAAGCGCGCGTTAACTTGTGTTAACTGTTGTATCGCGCCTTCCTTGAATACATCCGGGAGGCATGAAAATGCTCAAATATCTCTGGACGGTAACCCAGGACCTGTTCTCCACGGTGACGCTGGTCACGCTGATCTATGCCGTGCTGGACCGCCTGTACGGAAAGTACGGACGGCGGTTCCACATCGCAGGCGTGTGCGTCTCCCTCGCCGCCTCCGCGGCCTTTTCCGTGGCCAAGGCCACGACGAATAAAATCATCTCCAGCCACTGGAACCACTATACCTTTGGCTTCATCATCGGCTTCTCACTGGCGTTCATGGTGCTGCTTCTGATCTTCGGTCGGCGGGAAAAATCCGCGCCGGGCGTGGGCGGCACGCTGGTGTGCGTCGCCGGAGCTGGCCTTGCCGCCGCGATGATCTTTCTTCGCCTGCCCAACGTGGCGCTCTATCTCACCAGCTTCAACACCATGGGCGTGGGCGTGCTGTCCACCAATTACATGATCCGCCTGGTAGGCTGGCTGCTGGCGCTCATACTCCTCGTCGTCTATTCGCGCATGCTCTATCGCTGCGCTGAACATATCCGGCCCTACGGCGCCGGCATGGCGCTCACCTGGGCGGGCGTATTCATCTACGGTTTCTACAGCGTCTGCCGCTTCTTCGCCCCGTGGATCACCCGGGCCAAGTGGCTGCACTGGCCCATCAAATACGACAAGGCCGTCCACGGCTTTGTGGGCGACCTGGTGATGCTGTCGGCGAACTATCCGCTGTTGTTCATATTTTCGATCTTCGCCCTGGCAGTGATCTGTTTTGTGGCCTGCTTCATCCAGAACACCCGGGTCACCGAGCCCTGGTTCAACCCCGCCCAGCACCGCAAGCTGCGGGCGAAGAACCGCTCCTATCGGCGCATGGCCTGCGTGGCGCTGGCTTGCATGGTGGTGTTCGGCCTGTCGCTGACGATTGTCAAGGAATACGACACCCGGGAGATCGAGCTCTCCGCGCCGGAGACCTACACCGTGGAGGGCGACAAGATCTATGTAGCCATGGAGGACGTGAACGACTTCCACCTCCACCGCTTCGAGTATCGCACGGAGAACAACGTCGACGTGCGCTGGATCGTGGTGCGCAAGCCCAATTCCGCCGCCTACGGCGTGGGTCTGGATGCCTGCGAGGTCTGCGGCAACGCGGGCTACTACGAGCGCAACGGCCAGGTGGTCTGCCGCCGCTGCGACGTCATCATGAATACCAACACCATCGGCTTCAAGGGCGGCTGCAACCCCATCCCGCTGAAATACGAGGTGGAGGACGGCAGGCTGATGTTCAAATTGGAGGACATCCTCGCCGGCGAGCGGGAGTTCAAATAAGGAAGGAGCGGACACTATGTTATTCAGAATGATTCGCGGCGTGCTGCTCCACCAGAAGAGCAAGATGCTGCTGATCGCCGTCACCATCGCCCTGGGCGCGTCCCTGGCCACGGGCATGCTGAACGTGGTGATGGGCGTGGAGGAAAAGGTGAACAAGGAGCTGAAGAACTACGGCGCCAACATCACCGTGAAGTCCAAGGACGCCTCGCTGCTCACCGCCATCTACGAGGTGGGCGAGGGGGACGAGGCGCTGAACGACGCCTACCTGAAGGAGGACGAGCTGGGCAAGCTCAAGACCATCTTCTGGGCCTTCAACATCGTGGACTTCACCCCGTTCCTCAACGCGCAGGCGACGCTGCCCGACGGAACGGAGGCCCAGGTGTTTGGAACCTGGTTCAACCACCACCTGTCCCTGCCCACCGGCGAGGAAATGGACGCCGGCGTGGCGGGCATGCGCTCGTGGTGGGAGATCACCGACGGCCGCTGGCTGAACGAGGCGGACGAAAATGCCGACAACGAGATCATGGTCGGCGCGGTGCTGGCCGAGGAAAAGCGCTGGACGGTGGGGGAGACCGTGGCGCTGACCACCTCCCAGGGCAAGCTGGACGCCGAGATCGTGGGCATCTACGACGCCGGCGGCGACGAGGACAGCCAGATCTTCGCCACGCTGGACGCGGTGCAGGCGCTCACCGACCGGGAGGGCAAGGTGAACTCCATCGAGGTGTCCGCCCTGACTACCCCGGACAACGACCTGGCCCGCCGCGCTGCCAAGAACCCCTCGGCGCTGAACAGCCACGACTACGAGACCTGGTACTGCACGGCTTACGTCAGCGCCATCTGCTATCAGATCCAGGAAGCCATCACAGGCTCCGTGGCCAACGCCGTGCGCCAGGTGGCCGAGAGCGAGGGCACCGTGCTGGACAAGACGAAGCTGCTGATGATCCTGATCACGGCCCTGAGCCTGATCGGCTCAGCGCTGGGCATCTCCAACCTGGTCACCGCCTCCGTCATGGAGCGCTCCAAGGAGATCGGCCTGCTGAAAGCCATCGGCGCCAAGGACCGGTCCATCACCGGCGTGGTGATGACGGAGATATTGATCACGGCGCTGTTCGGCCTGGCCGTGGGCTACTTCATGGGCCTGGGCTTTGCCCAGCTGATCGGCCACAGCGTGTTCGGCTCGGCCATCGATATGAACCCGAAGGTGATCCCCATCGTGGCGGGGCTGATCGCGCTGGTGACCATCGCCGGCAGCCTGCCCGCCATCCGCATGGTGCTGCGGCTGAAACCCGCGGAAGTGCTGCACGGGGGACAGTGATTTTAAATGAGGAATTAGGAATTAGGAATGAGAAATCAAGAATGCTGTTTTCAATGAATCAAATCCGTCAGGATTTGCACCATAATTCCTCATCCCTCATTCCTGATTCCTGATTGGTATCCGTTTATCCTTCCTATGGAGGTATAACATGACTAAAAGACGTATGTTTTTGCGGATGATCACCGCGTCGCTGCTCAGGCGGCGCTCCCGCATGCTCATCGCGCTGCTGTCCATCGGCATCGGCGCGACGATCCTGGCGGGCATGGTGACGATATACTACGACGTGCCACGGCAGATGCGCTCGCAGATGCGCTCCTACGGCGCGAATATGCTGCTGATGCCGGACGAGGGCGAGACGCTGACGACGGAGAAGCTGGACGGCGTGCTGGCCCTGCTCCCGGAGGAGGCCCTGGTGGGCGCCACACCCTATCGATATGTGCGCCTGGACATGACCTCCCGCCAGCAGTCCTTTACCTCGGCGGGCACGGATTTTGAACAGGTCAAGAAGACCAGCCCTTATTTCAGCGTGGACGGCCGCTATCCAGAGGGCACGAGAGAGGTGCTGGTGGGCAAGGAGATCGCCGAGACCATCGGCGTGAAGGAGGGCTCCACCATGGAGCTGACCTACCAGCCCAGCGTTTCGAGTGCCTCCGGCGAGGCCTCGGCGGACTGGATCCCCGGCGCGAAGCTCTCCGGCAGCGCCGAGGGCTGGAGCGGCGGCACGATGACCGTCACGGCCACCCTGGGCGAGGACGGCGCCATCGCGGAGATCGCCGTGGACGCCTCTACCCAGACCGAGGAATTCGGCGGCCGCACCCAGACGGACCAGGCGTTCCTTTCCCAGTTCATCGGCAGGAAGCTGCCGCTGCGGCTGAACCCGGACGCGGACGAGATGGTGGGCGCGGGGGTTGCCTCCGCCAAGAACTCCGCCCCCGAGGGCAGCGACCAGGTGGACGCCCTGTCCGGCGCGACGGTGTCCTCCGCGGCCATCGTGAACGCGCTGAATTCCGCGCGCAATGCCGACGCCACCGCCAAGCCCAACACGGTCAAGTACACCGTCACGGGCATACTGGTCACCGGCGGCGAGGAGGAGGGCTATGTGTTCATGTCCCTCGGGGACATGCAGAGCCTGACCGGCGAGGACAAGCTGGACGTGGCGGAGCTGTCCGTCTCCGCCGAGGAGGAGCAGCTGAACGCCTATGCCGAGCAGATCGGCCAGAGCGGCCAGGGTGTCAAGGCGCGGCTGGTGAAGCGCGTCACGAAGTCGGAGACGGCGGTGTTGGGCAAGCTCCAGGCGCTGGTGTTCCTGGTGACGGTGGTCGTGCTGCTGCTGACCATGATCTGCGTGTCCACCACGATGATGGCGGTGGTCTCCGAGCGCCGGCGGGAGATCGGCCTGCGCAAGGCCCTGGGCGCGTCGGACAACTCCATCCGGGTGGAATTCCTGGGCGAGGGCGTGTTCCTGGGCATCCTGGGCGGCGTGCTGGGCGCGCTGCTGGGCTTCGTGTTCGCCCAGGTGGTCAGCGTGAACGTGTTTGGTTCCTCCATCACGTTCCAGCCTCTGCTGCTGCCCGCGGCGGTGATCGTCTCCGTGCTGATCGCCGCGGCCAGCTGTCTGATGCCCATCAAGCGGGCCGTGGCCATCGACCCCGCCCTGGTACTGAAAGGAGAATGATGTATGGCACTTCTCGAGCTTAAGAACATTTCCAAGATATACGGCGAGCTGAAGGCGCTGGACAACGTGAGCCTGCACGTGGACAAGGGCGAGTGGGTGGCCATCATGGGCCCCTCCGGCTCCGGCAAGTCCACGATGATGAACATCATCGGCTGCATGGACAAGCCCACCAAGGGAGAGGTGCTGCTGGACGGCGTGGACATCTCCAAGGAGTCCAGCAAGCGCCTGACCGACATCCGCCGGGATAAGATCGGCCTGATCTTCCAGCAGTTCCACATGGTGGGCTACCTCACCGCGGTGGAGAACGTGATGGTCAGCCAGTACTACCACTCCATGCCCGACGAGGAGGAGGCGCTGGAGGCCCTGGGCCGCGTGGGCCTGCGGGAGCGCGCCAGGCACCTGCCCAGCCAGCTCTCCGGCGGCGAGCAGCAGCGCGTGTGCGTGGCCCGGGCGCTGATCAACCACCCGGAGCTGATCCTGGCCGACGAGCCCACCGGCAACCTGGACGAGGCCAACGAGAACATCGTGCTGGACCTGTTCCGCCAGCTGCACCGGGAGGGCACCACGCTGATCGTCGTCACCCACGACCCCGAGGTGGCCGAGGCCGCCCAGCGCACCATCGTGCTGGAGCACGGCAGGGTGGCCCGGGAGATCGTCAACGAGAACTTCGTAGATTAGGGAATAGGAAGCAGGAATAGCCAGGGTTATGTTGGCACGACGCAAATGTGCGCGGCAGCCGCACTTTTCCTACTCCCTACTGCCTACTGCCTACTCCCTTGACGTCCCCCACGAATCGGAATCCCCAAGGAGGCATCTATGAAGAAAACATCTATCCCCGCAATCATTGTTTTGATCCTCGCCCTCGTTATTACCGTCGGCAGCCAGACCTTCCTTGGCGCCTGCGTCCACGAGGACGGCAGCTTCGGCGCCTGCCACTGGGCCGCGCGGGCGATCCTGGGCGAAGGCGCGCTGCTGGCGGTGCTGGCGGCGCTGGCCCTTGCGCTGAAAAAGGAGAGGAAGGGCCTGTATTTGGCCATGGCGCCCGCGTCGCTGCTGGGCATGCTGACGCCCGGCACGCTGATTTCCATCTGCGGGATGGACACCATGCGCTGTCGCATGCTGATGCGCCCGGCGATGCTGATCCTGTTCGGCGTCGCACTGCTGGTGGCGCTCGTCGGTTGGCTGACGGCGCGGAAAGTGAAGTGACGGCATGGGAACCGGAAAACTGCCCATCAAAAACCTGCTGCGCCGGCCGGGACGCACCTGCGCCCTGGTGCTGCTGACGGCCTTCCTGGCGCTGGCGGTGTTTGGCGGGTCCGTCGTTGTGCGTTCGCTGCGGGGCGGCCTGAACAGCCTTGAGGCCCGCCTTGGCGCGGACATCATCGTCGTCCCCGGCGAGATGGCCAGCAAGGTGGACCTGAAGGAGCTTTTCCTCCAGGGCACCGTGGGCGAATACTACATGAATGCCTCCACGCTGGACAAGGTGCGGGAGGTGGAGGGCGTGGAAATCGCCGCGCCGCAGACCTACCTCACGTCCCTGAAGGCCGACTGCTGTGCCGTGAAGGTGCAGATCATCGGCATCGACCCGGACGTTGACTTCACCGTCAAGCCCTGGATCGACCGGAGCCTCTCCCGGGACCTGGACGACATGGAGCTGGCCGTGGGCTGCAAGGTGTCCACCGGCGTGGGCGAGAACCTGCGCATCTACAACCGGAGCTGCCGCGTGGTGGCGAAGCTGGCCGAGACCGGCACGGGGTTTGACACCGCGGTCTACTGCAACATGGACACCATGAAGACCCTGCTGGCCGCCGCCGAGGAGAAGGGGATCGTGCACAGGCTCACCAGCGACAACAGCGACCGGATCTCCGCTATCTATGTGAAGGTGGCCCCGGGCTATGACGTCAGCGACATCGAAGTGCGCCTGGCCGCCCATGTGCGCAAGACCAAGACCGTGCGCACCCGAACGATGATCACCGACGTGTCCGAGAGCCTCTCCGGCATCGCGCGCACCGTGTCGCTGCTGGCGGTGGCGGTGTGGGCGCTGGCCTTCGTGGTGCTGCTGATCGCCTTTGCCATGATGATCGCCGAGCGCCGCCGCGAATTCGCGGTGCTGCGGCTGCTGGGCACGTCCAGGGGCGGCCTCACCGGCCTGATCCTCACCGAGACGGCGTTGTGCAGCCTGGCGGGCGGCCTGCTGGGCGTGGGCGTGGCATCGCTGGCGGTGTTCCCGTTCACCACGCTGATCGAATCGCGGCTGGGCCTTCCGTACCTGACGCCCGGTACCGGCACGGTGCTTGCACTGGCGGGAGCCACGCTGCTGGTCACGCTGCTGGTAGGCGCGATTGCCAGCGCCTTTGCGGCCTGGCGTTTGAGCCGGGTCGACCCCGGCACGACCTTGCGGGAGGGGGCATAGCATGGCGCTTCGAGCTGAAAACCTGTCCAGGCAGTACTTCAGAAGGACCGCGCAGGCCAACTGCTTCTATGCCGTGAAGGACGTGAGCCTCGCGTTGAACAGCGGCGAGGTGACGGTGCTGATGGGCCGCTCCGGCTCCGGCAAGACCACGCTTCTGCACATGCTGTCCGGGCTGCTGACGCCCACGGAGGGCAAGGTCTGGCTGGGCGATACGGACGTCTACGGCCTGAACGACAAGGCGCTGTCCAGGCTGCGCAACGAAAAGCTGGGTGTGATTCCCCAGGGCAGGAGCGCCATCGACACGCTCACCGCGCTGGAGAACATACTGCTGCCGGCGCAGCTGGCCGGGAAAGCCGGCGATATCGAGGCCGCAAGGCGCTGGATGGCGGCGCTTGGCATCGAGCACCTTTCTGACGCCATGCCTGCGGAGCTCTCCGGCGGCGAGCTGCGGCGCATGGCCATCGCCCGGGCGCTGGCGCAGGCTCCCGAGGTGATCCTGGCCGACGAGCCCACCGGGGACCTGGACGACGAAAATACCGAGCGGGTGCTGACCGTGCTGCGCGACGCCGCGAAGAGCGACGGCCGCGCGGTGCTGATCGTCTCCCACGACAGCGAGGCCGCGCGCTACGCGGATCACGTGTACCGGATGGATGGGGGAGAACTGGGAGAAAAGCACATTCCCCTGTAGGAGAAAGCTGCTGGACGAAAAGCCGCCCAAACCTCAAATCACTCTTGCCATGATTTAAATGGGTTCATCACGGAAACTTGCGGGATGAACGGAATGCCTTAAAAAGCTCCAGCGCACAGATCCTTTGCTTCGCTCAGGATGACACCGCTGCGTGTCGCTGTCATCCTGAGCGGAGCGAAGGATCTGTCTGTTTCGTTAAGCAACTGCATTGAAAGGGAAGCCTTCGGACGACACGTTTTGTTCCATGGTCTTTCGTGAAAAACCAATAAAATGCGGGGCAGGATTAAATCCTGCCCCGCTTGGCATACCGGGAACCTTACTGGTTGTCAGCCGTGACGGCCTTAGCCGCGGTACGGCCGGACACGAAGATCTCCACGATGGCGTTACCGCCCAGGCGGTTGCCGCCGTGGATGCCGCCGGTGACCTCGCCAGCCGCATACAGGCCGGGAATGATCTCGCCGTCGGCGTTCAGCACGTGACGGGAGGTGTCCACCTTCAGGCCGCCCATGGTGTGGTGGGTGGAGGGAGCCATCAGGCGGATGGTCAGCATCGCGTTGTCCAGGTCATAGGTGTCCACGTTGTAACTGCCGTCCTCGTTCAGCTCCACGTTGCCGATGGTGCGGGAGGCGATGGCCTTGCCCACATCCGGGAACTCGCCCTGGCCCATCACAGCCGCGTCGTAGTCGCGGATGGTCTGGATGACGACCTCGGGATCGGCGGTCACGCCCAGCTCCTCGAACAGAGCGGGCAGGTCGGCGATGGTGCGGCGATAGTAGCGGCCCGGATAGTCGCCCTCGGCCAGCTGCATCGGCGCGGGCATCATCTGCTCCTTGTTGTAGAACTCCAGGAACACGCCCTTGGTACCGTTCACTTCCATGCCGTTCTTGAACTCAGCCAGGCTCAGCACGTCGCGCTCGGAACCCTCGTCCACGAAGCGGTGGCCGGTGGTGGGGTTGATCCAGCAGGCGTAGTTGCCGCCGCCGAAGGCCAGGTTGCCGTTGTCCACCCAGGAGATGGGCTGGGTGAAGCCCAGGCCGGTGGTCGCGGCGCCCGCGGCCTCGGCCATGGCGATGCCGTCGCCCTGCAGGCTGGAGCGGTTGGTGGTCTTGGTGGCGGTGGACAGGTACTCGGTGGACCAGTACACGTTGTTGTCCAGCACCATGTTGATGTTCGCGGCATAGCCGCCGGTGGTCAGGATGACGCCCTTGGAGGCCTTGGCGGTCACTTCGGTGCCGTCATAGGTCTCGGCTTTCACGCCGGTCACGCGGCCGTCCTCGACGATCAGGTCGGTGGCGGTGGTGCGCAGCATGATGTTGTTCTTCTCATTGGCTTCGTAGATGGTCTTCATGGGAGCGGCAAAGTAGCTGCCCCAGCGGCCCATCTCCGGCTCGCCGTCGCCGTCCAGGTCGATGGTGGAGCCGACGAACTCGTTTTCACGATACCACAGCGCGCCGATCAGGGTGGGCTGGGTGTCTTCGATGAAGGTCGCGCCCTGCTCCTCCAGCCACTCCTTCAGGCCCTGGCCGTCCTGGATGAACTGGGAAACCAGGTCCACGTCGCCATAGATCCACTCGCTCTTGTCCGCGCTCTGGCGCAGGCCGCCGTAGTAGGTCTGGAAGATGTGCAGGTTCACGGTGGAGAACAGGGTCAGCTGGTTCTCGGGGGTGCCCGCGTCCAGCTTCGGCTGCGCCCAATCCAGATAGGCCTGGATTTCCTTCTTCAGCTCCTGAAGGATGGGCAGGTACTCGGCGTGCACGCCGTGCTTGCTCAGCTCCAGCGCGTCGCCGGCCACGAACTCGTTGTCCTTGTAGTAGTCCTCGTCGAAGGGCTCCTCGGACCAGTCGAGGATCATCTTCAGCTCGTTGATGCAGCCCTGCACGGACTTCACCTTGTTGTAGGTCTGGCCGTCGAAGGCATAGACGCCGGTTTCAGCGTCCGGATCGGCGGGATCCCACACCAGGTAGGGCATCACGGACTGGAACTGGCCGCCGGAGACCAGCGTGTTGCCGCCGACCTCGGCGTTCTTCTCGATCACCAGCACGGTGTTGCCGTCCTGGGCGGCCTGGGCCGCGGCAGCCATGCCGGCGCCGCCCGCGCCGACCACGACCACGTCGTAGTCCAGGGCGATGGGGTCACTGGCGGTGTGCTCGATCTTGGCGGCCTTGAACGCGTCCATGTTGGTGCAGCCGGCCTGCTCGGCGGTGTCCAGCACGGCGGTGCGCAGCGCGCGGGTGGAGAAGGTGGCGCCGGAGACGCCGTCCACGCCCGCGCCGTTGGCCTCGATCATCTCGGGGATCATGATCTCAAAGGCGGGGGTGCCCACATGGCCGGTCTCCACGCTGTTCACGATCTCGATGTTCTCGATGGCGCTGTCGGTGTAGGTGACGGCCACGGTCACAGGTCCGTTGTAGCCGTCCGCGGTGGCTTCGTAGGTGCCGGCGGTGAAGGCCATTTCAGCGGCCTCGGCGGCCCCGCCCTCATCGGAAGCGGCGCTGGCCAGGGCAGCCTTCACGGCATCCACGACGCCGTTGCTGGTGAAAGTCGCGGTGGTGGTGGTGTCGACACCCTCCACGGTACCGGCTTCCAGGATGGCGGCGATGAGCTTATCCACGCTGTTGGCGCGCTCAATGCCGGCGGTGGGGTAGGTTTCGTTGGAATCGTCAACCGTCAGCGCGATGATCTTGCCGTCGGCGTCGACGGTCACTTCCACGCTCACCTCACTGGCAAAGCCCTGGGCGCTGCCGGTGAGAACGGTTTCGCCTTCCGCGAGCGCCACACAGCCCAGCAGCATGCATGCGCTCAACAACAAAGCAAGCAGTTTCTTCATGGTATCCCTCCTGTTAAAATTTTGACGGGCGTGATGCCAATCGTACAAATTAATTTTATCAGATTGCCGCCTTCAAGTCAATGGAATTGGCGGACAATGGCGTCAAATGAAAAATTATAGCGGTCACATAAGAAATTATGAGATGTGACAGAGGTTGATAAAATGGCGCGAACCATGTATAATATACAAGGATTATTATGATGTATTCCCGGAGGAATGGGCAGTGAGGCGATTCTCCTTATTGATCCTGGCCATTGCGCTGTGCACGGCACTGGCCGGCTGCGGCCGGCCAGGGGAGACCGCGGACGGCGCGGTTCGGCTGCTTCTGGACGGCGAGGCCGTTCAGGGCGGCAGCCTGGAGCCGGAGAAACCGGGCCTGCGGGTGTATGTCACGCTGGACGGCGCGCCGCTGATCGACCTGCCCTTTTCAGATAAGCACACCCTGACCATCGCCCAGCCGGACGGCGGCGAGAACACCGTCGCCATCACCGGGAGCGGCGTGCACATGGAAAGCGCCAACTGCGAGGGCCAGGACTGCGTGAACATGGGCGAGGTCACGGAGGAGAACCTGGAATTAAGGGTGCTGGGCGGCTTTATCGTGTGCCTGCCCCACAAACTGTCCGTGGAGGTCCGCGGAATGTGAGCATGGAGGTCATCACTTGAATTCAAAGGCGAAAACCGTGGCGCGCTTCGGGCTGCTGGTGGCGCTGTCGCTGGTACTGGGCTGGCTGGACCGGGCCATACCGCTCACCTGGTTCTTGAGCGGGGCGGTGCCGGGCATCAAGCTGGGCCTGGCCAACACGGTGCTGCTCTATGCCGTCTATTTGATGGACTGGCGGGGCTGCGCGGCGCTGATGCTGGCCAAGGTGCTGCTGTCCGGGTTCATGTTCGGCTCCATGAGCGCCATCATCTACAGCCTCTCCGGCGGCGTGCTCAGCCTGATCGTGATGCTGCTGGTGCGGAAGAACGCCAAGGTCGGCGCGCTGTCGATCGGCCTGATGGCCTTTGCGAGCGATTTCTACCTGTTGCTGCGCAACCGCGCGCCCCGGGGCCAGATGCTCTGGTGCATGTTGTTGATCGCCCTGGCGGGGATAGCGGCCATCGTGGCGTTTGCCGCTATCCGCAGGCGGCCGGAGTGGAGCGTGCTGGGCACGTCCCTGGCCGGGGCCGTGGCCCACAACATCGGCCAGATCCTGGCCGCCAGCGCCATGCTGCGCACGCCCCAGCTGATGTTCACCTACCTGCCGATACTCGTCGGCATCGGCGCTGTGGTGGGCTGCCTGACGGGCATCGTGGCCCAGCGGGTGTTCAGGGCGCTGCGGGTGCAGGGTGCGTGATTTCATGGAAAGGATTTGCCGAATGAAGGGATTGAAAGGGGCGGCGCTGCTTCTGGCGCTGGCACTGCTGCTGGCGGGCTGCGCGAAGGCGGAGCCGAAGAAGGAGTCCGCCGTGGGCTTCTATCTGGACACTGTCATCACGCTGACGGCCTATGTGGAGGACGTTTCGGTGCTGAAGGACGCGCTTGAGGAGTGCGGGCGCTATGAAAAGCTGCTTTCCCGGACGATAGAGGGCAGTGACGTCTGGCGGGTGAACCACGCGGGCGGACAGCCGGTGCAGGTCTCGAAGGAGACGCTGGAGATCATCCACACGGCCCGCCAGGTCAGCGAGATGTCCGGCGGAGCCTTCGACATCACCATCGCCCCGGCGTCCACGCTGTGGGACTTCACCTCCGGGAAGAACGAATTGCCGGACGCGAACGCGCTGGCGGCGGCAGCCGAGCGGATCGACTACGCCATGGTGGCGGTGGACGGCGACACGGTCACCCTGCCCGAGGGCATGATGATCGACCTGGGCGGCATTGCCAAGGGCTACATCGCCGACGCCGTGAAGCAGTACCTGATCGACCGCGGCGTGACCAGCGCCATTCTCTCCTTCGGCGGCAACATCGTGGCCATCGGCGAAAAGCCCGACGGCAGCCCCTGGAAGGTGGGCATCCAGGACATCGATAAACCCACCGGGGAATACATGGCCGTGGCGAGGAACTTCGGCGGTTCCACCGTCACCAGCGGCATCTACGAGCGGGGCTTCGAGGTGGACGGCAGGTATTACCACCACATCCTCGACGCCCACACCGGATGGCCGGTGGACAACGAGCTGGCCTCTGTGACCATATTCTCCGACAGCTCCATGTGGGGCGACGCCCTGGCCACGGCGGCCTTCGCCCTGGGCTCGGACGGGGGAATGGCGCTGATCGAGGGCATCGATGGCGTGGAGGCCGCCTTCATCGCCCGGGACCGAACCATCCACGCCACCAGCGGCGCGGATACCTACATGATAGAGTAATGACCCGCTGAACCAAAGAGAATTGCGAGGAGAATGAACATGTACGAGACCTTTGAGCACATCTTTTCCACCGCCGTACAGTACGGCATACTGGCCTTTGAAGCTGTGGGCGTGGTCATACTGCTCATTGCGGCGGTGCGGGCACTGGTATGGCTGTTCCGGGACAGGCACAAGAGCAAGCACATCCTCTACGACGGCATCTCCACCGCGCTCACCTTCCTGCTGGGCAGTGAGATCCTGAAGACCATCGTCACCCCGGACTGGAAGGACGTGGGCATGACCTGCGCGGTGTTGCTGATGCGCGCGGCCATGACGCTGCTGATCCACTGGGAAAACAAGCACGAGAGCGATTGACGATTGAGAGGCGCCGTCCAGACATGAAGAAACTGGCCATATTGCTGATGATAGCGCTGCTGGCCGCCTGCGCGCTGGCGGAGGAGGAAGATGCCATGCCCGCGGGCTATGTGCGGGTGAGCACCGCCATGGAAGCCGGCTGGCTGCCGCTGCCGATTGAGGAGGACACCACCTTCCCGCTGGTGCAGCGGATGCCGGACGGCAGCGAGTCGCTGAACCTGATTCACCTGACGCCGAACGGCGTGTACATGGAGGACGCCACCTGCGAAAACCACGACTGCATGGGTCAGGGCGAGGTGACGCTGGACAACATCCCCGAGTGCGTGCTGGGCAACATGATCATCTGCCTGCCCAACCAGGTGGTGCTGGAGCTGTTCACCCCGGAGGAGACGCTGGCGTACCTGGGGGAGCTGCCTGTGCTGCCGGATAACCAGGATGCCGACGCGGCCCAGGAGCCAGGCCCTTGAGAAGGAACCTTTTGGATGCCAATTCACAAAGACACCGCCTGTCGAATGACAGGCGGTGTCTTTCGTTTTATCAGAACCTGAAATCCCTGCGGTTGGAGTTCTTGATGGCCTCGATGTTCTCCTCGGCGATCTTGCGCACGCTCTCCTTGGGGATGCGGTTCAGCTCCTCGGCGATCATCCTCCAGCCGACCTCGCGGGTCTCCTCGCTGGCGTAGTCCACCAGGTACTCCGCCAGCGTCATCAGCGCGTTGGGGTGGCAGCAGTTCAGGATCTGCCCGCTCTTGCACAGGCTCATGAACCGATCGCCGGTGCGCCCCGCGCGGTAGCAGGCCGTGCAGAAGGAGGGGATGTGGCCCGTCTCCATCAGCCAGCGCACCACCTCGTCCAGCGTGCGCTGGTCGGACACGTCGAACTGCTCGGTATCGTGGGGGCGCTCCTCCTCGGTGTAGCCGCCCACGGACGTGCGGCTGGCGCCGCTGACCTGGCTGATGCCCACTTGCAGCAATCGCGCGCGCACGGCTTCGCTCTCCCGGGTGGACACGATCATGCCGGTATAGGGCACGGCCAGGCGGATGCAGGCGGCGATCTTGGTGAAGGTCTCGTCGTCGATGCCATTGTCGAACTCGTCCGGGTCGATGTCGTCCGCCCGCTTTACCCGCGGCACGGAGATGGTGTGCGGGCCAACGCCGTGCGCGGCCTCCAGGTGCTCCGCATGCATGATGAGCCCGGCAAACTCATACTTGTACAGCTCCAGCCCGAACAGTACGCCCAGGCCAACGTCGTCGATGCCGCCCTCCATGGCCCGGTCCATGGCCTCGGTGTGGTAGGCGTAATTGTGCTTGGGTCCGGTGGGGTGCAGCCGCTCGTAGCTCTCCTTGTGATAGGTCTCCTGGAACAGGATATAGGTGCCGATGCCGGCGTCCTTCAGTTTCCTGTAGTTCTCCACCGTGGTGGCGGCGATGTTCACGTTCACCCGGCGGATGTCGCCGTTCTTGTGATGTACGGAGTAGATGGTGTGGATGCAGTCCAGGATGTACTCGATGGGGTTGTTCACCGGGTCCTCGCCGGCCTCGATGGCCAGCCGCTTGTGGCCCATGTCCTGCAGCGCGATCACCTCCGCGCGCACCTCCTCCTGGGTCAGCTTTCGGCGGGCGATGTGCTTGTTCTTCAGGTGATAGGGGCAGTACAGGCAGCCGTTGACGCAGTAGTTGGACAGGTACAGCGGCGCGAACATCACGATGCGGTTGCCGTAGAAGGCCAGCTTGATCTCCTCGGCGATTTCA
This sequence comes from uncultured Eubacteriales bacterium, assembly GCA_902800625.1. Lineage (GTDB taxonomy): Bacteria > Bacillota > Clostridia > Christensenellales > Aristaeellaceae > UBA2862. The sequence continues at coordinate 44,553 of CADCFG010000002.1, forward strand.
TACATCTTCTCGATCTTCTCCGGGATCTCGCAGGCCAGCAGCACCGAGGCCTCCCGGTGGGTCAGCCCCGCGCAGGTGCAGCCGTTGCCCTTTTTAACCGGGCGGGCCTTCTCCAGGATTTGGTCGATCAGCTCCACGTTGTTCTTGTTCGCCTCGGCATACTCCAGCGTCGCGCGGATCTCCGCGTCGTTGATGAATTCCTCGGCCTTCAGGGATTTGGGATCATAGACAGCCATGGTGTTTTCCTCCTGTACAATGCATTATTTATGGATATCGCCCCGGTCGACCACCAGCCTGTAACCGATGCTTTGCATCCGCGCTTCCAGGCAGTGCCGGCACTGGGCGGACTCGTCGCCGGTGCAGATCTTGTTGTCGTACAGCGCATACTGCTTCCGAACGCCCACGGGCGACAGGTTCGGCATCACCACGTTGGCCCCGGCCAGTATGCCCTTTTCCCGGCCCTGGGGGTGGATGGTGCCCAGCGCCGTGGTGGCGGGCAGCAGCACCGGTGGGTGGATCAGCCGGATGATGGACAGCAGGTACAGCGTCAGCTCCAGCGTCCCCGCGCTTCGATCCCCAAAAGGCGTGTCGTGGTGGGGGATGAAGGGGCCGATGCCGCACATGTCGGGCCGGAAGGCCTCGATGAACTCAAGGTCCTTCGCCAGTTCCCGCGCCGTCTGGAAGGGCGAGCCCACCATGAACCCGCAGCCCACCTGATAGCCGATCTCCTTGAGGTCGTTCAGGCAGCGCATCCTGTTCTCAAAGGACATCCCTGGCGGGTGGAGCCTTGCATAATGGGCCGCGTCAGCGGTCTCGTGGCGCAAAAGGTAGCGGTCCGCCCCGGCGTCAAACAGCCGCTGGTAACTCTCGCGGCTGCGCTCGCCCATGGACAGCGTCACGGCGCAGTCCGGGTGGCGGCGCTTGAGCTCCGATACGATGCCGCAAAGCGCCTTATCCGTGAACCACGTATCCTCGCCGCCCTGCAATACGAACGTGCGGAAGCCCAGCGCGTGCCCTTCATCTGCGCAGGAGAGGATCTCCTCCGGCGTCAGCCGATAGCGCTGTATGTTCCCGTTGCTCCTTCGGATGCCGCAGTACAGGCAGTCGTTCTTGCAGATGTTGCTGATCTCGATCAGCCCCCGGGTGAACACCGCATCGCCGTAGATCGCCCTGCGCACGGCCACGGCCCTCTGGGAAAGCAGCGCGGCGGCTTCATCGTCCCGGTCTTCGATCAGCTCGGCATATTCATTCTCTGTAAGATGGTGCTCCTGCGCCAGCCGCTCGATCAATTCCCGCGTCCGTCCGTTCATGCCCTGCCCTCCAGCAGCGCATGGACCCGCGGGAACAGCCGCAGGCTGCGCTCCAGCGCGCCGGTCATGCGGGCAATGGCGGTGCCGTAGTTGGTGAAGGGCACGCCCTGGGAGAGCGCCTGTTCCATTCGGTACTGCACCACGGTCTCCGTCAGCATGCAGCCGCCGCAGTGGATCACCAGCCTGTAGGGCGTCAGGTCTTCCGGGAACTCCCGGCCGGAGCAGGTTTCGATGACCAGGTCCGCGCCCGTGTGCTGCCGGAGCCACCGGGGAATCTTCACCGTGCCGATGTCGTTGCACTGGCGGTGGTGGGTGCAGCCCTCGGCCAGCAGCACGCGGTCGCCGTCCGCCAGCGCGTCCACCGCCGCTACCCCTGCCACAGCCGCCTCCAGGAAGCCCTTGTACCGGGCCATCAGTATGGAGAAGGAGGTGAGGGGGATGTCGCTTGGCACGATGGCGTTCACCAACTTGAACGCCTGGCTGTCGGTGACCACCAGCGCGGGCGGCTCCGCCAGGGAATCCAGCGCCTTTTGAAGCTCCGTCTCCCGGCACACCAGCGCCAGCGCCCCGGCGTCCAGCAGGTCGCGGATGGCCTGCTGCTGGGGCAGTATGATGCGGCCCTTCGGCGCGGATTCGTCGATGGGGCAGACCAGGATCGCGGTTTCTCCCGGCTTCACCAGGTCGGCCATCAGCTTCTTCTCACCGCGCTGGGGGACGATCCGCGCCAGCGCTTCCTTGAGGGCATCCACTCCCGCGCCGGTGACGGCGCTGACGGGCATGGCATCCGCCGCGACGGGCCGCGCGGCCGGGGAATCCACCTTGTTCCATGCGATTATAAAGGGCAGCCTGCGCGCCTTCATCCGCTGAATCAGGCTGACGTCCCCGGCCTGAAGGCCCGCTTCGCCATCCACCACCAGCACCGCCGCGTCGCAGCGGTTCAGCGCGTCCAGCGTGCGCCGCACGCGCAGCGCGCCCAGCTCGCCCTCGTCGTCGAAGCCGGGGGTGTCGATAATCACCACCGGCCCCAGGGGCAAGAGCTCCATGGCCTTGAATACCGGGTCGGTGGTGGTGCCGCGCACGTCGGAAACGATGGCCAGCGCCTGGCCGGTCACGACGTTCACCAGGCTGGACTTGCCGGCGTTCCGGCAGCCGAAGAAGCCGATGTGCGTCCGCTCGGCGGAGGGGGTTGAATTCATGCTCATATTAGTTTTCTCCATGTCAAATGCCGCCGCACCCCAGTGGGATACGGCGGCATTACAGTATAAACCCGCGAGCGGGCCTGTGCCACACATCGTATCTTTCGCCTCAAGTGTTATGTTTCGGCGTCAGGGGGATGCGGAAGTATTCGGTTGTCGGGTTTGCTTACACGTTGCTGTAGGTCGCCTTGGCGTTGATGCCCTGGGTGCGGCCCAGCGCGCCGGTGAGGGCGTTGATGCTGTCGCCGGGGGCGTCGATGGCAACGCAGATGATGTTCACGCCCTTGGCGCGATAGGGGATGCCCATGCGGCCGATGATGAACTGCCCGTACTGGTGCAGCAGGGCATTCAGCGGCGCGACGGCCTCTTCCTTCTCCACGATGATGCTGATGACGGCCACGCGATTGTCCATGTCACTCACCTCCCATGTATGATAACCGAAGGGGCAGGGGAAATCAAGTAAAGATTCTGGTCAGCCCTTCGTCACCTGCACATACATCCAGTCGCCGCTGGGGCTGTCATAGGTCTCGTCGTAATTCTCGTCGAAGCTGTAGCCCTCGGGCAGCTTCAGGATCTGCACGTGATAGCTCTCCGGCTTGCCGGCGAAGCAGATCAGGCCGTTCTCGTCGGATTGCTTCGTCTCGCAGGTGGTGTCGGTGCAGAAGTTCAGATACGCGCCGGCAACGGGCTCCTTGTCCTGGTCGCACACGTACACGTTGCAGGCCGTGGCGGGGGTGCCGTCATAGCCGTCGGACAGGAAGTAGTCCGCAAGCACCTTGAACTGCTCGCCCACCAGGAACATGCCCAGCTGGTAATAGCCCAAGTTACCGTCCCTGTCGATGAACAGCGTGGTGGGATAGCCCTGCACCCGGGCGTATTCCACGATCCCGGTGCCCGAGGCCAGCCCCATGGGGAAGGTGAGGCCCAGCTCGTCCCGATAGGCGGCGATGATCTCGTCCGTGTCCTCCGGCTCGGCGGACACCGCCACGATCTCCATGCGGTCGGACAGCGCCTCGTAGATTCCTTCCATCTCGGGAAATTCCTGCCTGCAGGGCGGGCACCAGGAGGTAAATATGTTCAGTGCCACCAGCTCCTTCTCTGCCAGCAGTCCGCCGAGGGTCAACGTCTCGCCGTCGCAGGTGGTAACGGTGAAGTCCGGCGCGGCCGAGCCCACCAGGCTCGACGGCTCCGCAAGCGCCGCGGCGGTCAGCATGAGCGCCGCGCAGAGGATGATCGCAAAAAGCTTCTTCATGGCCGTTGCTCCTTGTTCGATGGAATGGTGTTCGCCTCTATCATACCACATGAAACCCCGTTTCGTCAAAAAAATGCTGCATCCATCCACATATCCCTGAAAACACCAGCACAATCCCTTTGATTCTTAACACATTTACGGTATACTGAAACATACGAATATACACGGGGGACACCTGCATTGAATAAACCCAAGAACCAGAGCACAATCGAAAAGCTGCCGCTGCTGCCGCTTAGGGGCGTGGTCCTGTTTCCCAACACCGTCGTCACCATCGACGCCGCTCGGGACCGGTCCATCGCCGCGCTGGTCGCCGCCGCCGAGCGGGAGGACCAGGGCGTGTTCGTCGTGGCCCAGCGGGACAGCCTTGTGGAGCGCCCCGGCCTGGAGGACCTGTACACCATGGGCACCATCTGCGTGGTCAAACAGCTGCTCCACCTGCCGGACCACACCGTGCGGGTGCTGCTGGAGGGCCGCGCGCGAGCGCTGCTGGTGAACCTGTACGAGGACGTGGAATACCAGGTGGCGGAGCTGTCCGTGGCCCGCTCCGCGCCCAAGGCCTTCAAGAACGAAGAGATCGGCATGATGGGCATCATCGTCAACCTTGCGGACCGTGCGCTGCGGGCCAAGGGCCTGAACATGCCGGAGTTTTTAAGCGCCATCCAGGGCGAGCGGGACGCCTCCGCCCTGTGCGATGTGGTGGCCTCCAACCTGATCACCCGCCTGGAGGACAAGCAGGCCGTCCTGGAGTGCCGCAGCGTGTCCGAAAGGCTGGAGATGGTGCTTGAAAAGCTGGTGCAGGAGATCCAGATCGCCCAGCTGGAGGAGCGCATCCAGGCCCGGGTGCAGGAGGCCATGGACAAGGCCAATCACGAATACTATCTCCGCGAGCAGATCCACGCCATCCAGGAGGAGCTGGGCGAGGACGAGGACGAGGAGATCGCCGAGCTGCGCAAGCGCATCAACGCCTCGAAGCTCCCCCCGGCGGCCCGGGAGCACGTGGAGAAGGAGCTGAAGCGCCTGGCCCGGTCCTCGGTCCACGCGCCGGAGAGCGGCGTCAGCCAGAATTATATCGAGTACATGCTGGAGCTGCCCTGGGACGTGTACGACCCCTCCGACATCGACATTTCCAAGGCGCGCAGGATCCTCGAGGCCGATCACTATGGCATGGAGGACGTGAAGAAGCGCCTGATCGAATACCTGGCGGTGCGCTCCGTGGCTTCCGACAAGCTGAAGAGCCCCATCATCTGCCTGGTGGGCCCGCCCGGCGTGGGCAAGACCAGCATCGCCCAGTCCATCGCCCGGGCGCTGAACCGCAAGTTTACCCGGCTGAGCCTGGGTGGCGTGCACGACGAGGCCGAGATCCGCGGTCACCGCAAGACCTACGTGGGCGCCATGCCCGGGCGGATCATCTCCGCCATCCGCGCCTCCAAGACCATGAACCCGGTGTTCCTGCTTGACGAGATCGACAAGCTGGCCCGGGACATGCGGGGCGACCCGGCTTCCGCCATGCTGGAGGCCCTGGACCCGGCCCAGAACAACGCCTTCAAAGACCACTACCTGGAGGTGCCCTTCGACCTCTCCGATGTGCTGTTCATCACCACCGCCAATTCGCTGGACACCATCGACCGGGCGCTGCTGGACCGCATGGAGGTCATCGAGGTGCCCAGCTATACCAGCGAGGAAAAGCTGCAGATTGCCAAGCGGCACCTGCTGCCCAAGCAGCGGGAGGCCCACAACCTTTCAAAGACCCAGCTGCGGGTGACCGATAAGGCCATCGCCGCGCTGATCGACGGCTATACCCGGGAATCCGGCGTGCGCAACCTGGAGCGGCAGATCGCCCAGCTGTGCCGCCGGGCCACGCTGCACCTGGTGGAGCATCCCGAGGACAAGGGCGTTTCCATCAAGCCGGTCGACCTGAAGGGCTACCTGGGCGCGCCGCGCTACCTGCGCCAGCCCGTGGCGGAGAGCGAAGTGGGCGTGGTGAACGGCCTGGCCTGGACCCAGGTGGGCGGCGAGGTGATGCCCGTGGAGGCCATCACGTTCCCCGGCAAGGGCGGCATGAAGCTGACCGGCATGCTGGGCGACGTGATGAAGGAATCCGCGGAGCTGGCCCGCAGCGTGGTGCGCTCGCGCCTTTCCGACTACGGCGTCGCGCCGGATTACTTCGACACCCACGATATCCACATCCACGTGCCCGAGGGCGCGGTGCCCAAGGACGGCCCCTCTGCGGGCGTGGCGCTCTCCTGCGCGCTGCTCTCGGCGGTGACGGGCCTGAAGGCCCGGGGCGATCTGGCCATGACCGGTGAGATCACGCTGCACGGCCGGGTGCTGCCCATCGGCGGGGTGAAGGAAAAGCTGCTGGCGGCCTATCGCCAGGGCATCACCAACATCCTGCTGCCCCGGGAGAACGAGAAGGACCTGGAGAAGATCGACGCCGATATCCTCAAGAAGTTCAATATCCGCCTGATGGACCGGGTGGACGAGGCGCTCTCCGCCGTGCTGGTGAAAGAGGCCGGAAAGGGCAACGCGGCATGAGGATCAAGAAGTCGAAGTTCGTCCAGTCCTTGAGCGCGTTCAAGAGCTTTCCCGGCCAGGGTCTTCCCGAGATCGCCATGGTGGGCAAGAGCAACGTGGGGAAGTCCTCGCTGATCAACAGCATGACGGGCAACTCCAAGCTGGCGCGCACCTCCGCCGAGCCGGGCAAGACGCGGCTGGTGAACCTGTATCTCATCAACGAGAGCTTCTTCCTGGTGGACCTGCCGGGCTATGGCTTCGCCAAGGCGCCCAAGCAGGAGAAGGAAAAGTGGGCGGCGATGATCGAGGGCTACCTGAAGGGCTCGGAGCACCTGAAACGGGTGTTCCAGCTGGTGGACCTGCGACACGAGCCCACCCAGGACGACCAGCTGATGGTGGAGTACCTCAGGCACTACGATATCCCATTTACCGTGGTGGCCACCAAGGCCGACAAGCTGTCCAAGGCCCAGCGGGGCCGCAGCATCCCGGCCATCTGCCGCGCCCTGGCCGTGCAGCCCTGGGAGGTCATGGTCTATTCCTCCAAGGACGGCACCGGGAAGGAGCAGCTGCTGGAGCTGATCGGACAGGAAGTCGAACCCGGGGACGGGGAGCAGACGCTCACACCGGCCCCCGTTTAGGGGACGGCTGCAGGGCAGCCGGAGATTTATATCATTTACATATCTCGAAGGGAGAAATCAGACTTGGGAATCAAAGTGGCAAAGTTCGGTGGCTCTTCGCTGGCCGACGCGGAGCATTTTCGCAAGGTAAAGGCGATCATCGAGTCCGATCCGGACTACCGTTATGTGGTGCCCAGCGCGCCGGGCAAGCGATTCGACGGCGACACCAAGATCACAGACCTGCTCTATCAGTGCCACCGCCTGGTGGAGAGCGGCCGCAGCCATGAGGAGCCGTTCCGCAAGATCGCCGAGCGCTATACCCAGATCGCCGCGGAGCTGGGGCTGGATTTCGACGTCACCGGCATGCTGAACGAGACCAGCGAGGCCATCCGGCGCTACAAGAACCCGGACTTCGCCGCCAGCCGGGGCGAGTACATGAACGGCGTGATCCTGTCGAAGTACCTGGGGTGGGACTTCATCGACGCTCAGGACGTGATCAAGTTCGATCGCCAGGGCAGCTTTGCCGCCGAGTGGACCAACGAGGTGATGGGCGAGGCGCTGAAGAACCATTCCCGGGCCGTGATCCCCGGCTTCTACGGCTCCTATCCCAACGGCGACGTACATACCTTCTCCCGGGGCGGCAGCGACATCACCGGCGCCATCGTGGCCCGGGCCGCCTGCGCGGACGTCTATGTGAACTGGACGGACGTGTCCGGCTTTATGATGGCCGACCCGCGCATCGTCAAGGACCCGAAGATCATCCGAGAACTGTCCTACGCGGAGCTGCGCGAGCTGTCCTACATGGGCGCCACGGTGCTGCACGAGGACGCCATCTTCCCGGTGCACAAGGCGGGCATCCCCACCAACATCCGCAACACCAATGCCCCCCAGGACCCGGGAACCATGATCGTGATGAAGGCCTCCGGGGATAGGGAAAACGGCCAGGTCATCACCGGCATCGCCGGCCACAAGAACTTCTCGCTGCTGTCCATCGAGAAGGCCATGATGAACTCGGAGCTGGGCTTTGGCCGCCGGGTGCTGCAGGCCCTGGAGGACTTTGGCGTGTCCTTTGAGCACCTGCCCACCGGCATCGACACCATGTCCGTGGTCATTGCCGACAAGGAGCTGGTGACCCGCAAGGACCAGATCATCCAGCGCATCCAGCAGACCTGCCAGCCGGACACCATCGAGATCAGCGCGGGCATCGCCCTGATCGCCACCGTGGGCCACGGCATGTCCCGCACGCCCGGCACCGCGGCCAAGCTGTTCAACGCCCTGTATGAGGCGGGCGTGAACATCCGCATGATCGACCAGGGCTCCAGCGAGATGAACATCATCGTGGGCATCAATGTCGAGGACTTTGAGACCGCCATGAACGCGATCTATCGTGCGTTCGTGAAGGAATAGAGAGGAAAGCGAACGGCCGGTGATAACGGCCGAGAGCACTTCTGTCATAATTATATCTTATCAACAAAAACAGATCCTCCGCCTTGCCCAGGACGACAGACGTACCGAATTGTCATCCTGAGCGAAGCGAAGGATCTGTTTGTTTTGAGTTGGGAATCACGGCGTGGGGAACGGGAATAGCCGGGCTCCCGGTCAGCAGGGATGCTTACTCTCCGCTCTCCTCCGGTTCTTCGTCCCCCTCGGGAAGCCCCAGCGAAACCTTCACGTCCCTGGCCCTGGACTGGAATTCCGCCAGAGTTTCCTCGGCGGACTGGATCAGCTCCTGCTGGGCCTTGTCGGCGGCCTGCATCTTTTCGTCCGCTGCGCGGGCTGCGGCCACGTCGTCGGCGGTGATGGTCATCAGATCGTCCCTGGTCAAATCGCTGCCGTCTGCCAGACGGTTTGCCTGGGCCACCAGCAGCCGTTCAAACAGGTTCCGCACGCCGCGGGCGTTGCCGAAGGCCTTGGAGGAGGTATTGGCGGCCATGATGTAATCCTTGGCCGCGGCGCGGGCATCCTCGGTCAGCTGATACTGGCCCTTCTTCAGCTGCAGATCGAGGATCGCAAGCATCTCGTCGATGTTGTAGTCGTCGAAGTGCATGAAGCGATTGAAGCGGCTCTCCAGGCCGGGGTTGGAGTGGATGAACTCGTCCATCAGCTCGTCGTAGCCCGCCACGATCACTACCAGGTCCTCCCGGTGATCCTCCATGGCCTTGAGCATTGTGTCGATGGCCTCCTGGCCAAAGTCGTTTTCGGACTTGCTGTTCAGCATGTAGGCCTCGTCGATGAACAGCACGCCGCCCATCGCCTTTTCGATGGCCTCATGGGTCTTGGTGGCCGTCTGGCCCACATAGCCTGCCACCAGCCTGGAGCGATCCACCTCCACCAGATGGCCCTTGCTCAATATGCCCAGGCTCTTGTAGATGCGGGCCATCAGCCGCGCGATCATCGTCTTGCCGGTGCCGGGGTTGCCCGAAAACACCATGTGCAGTGACATATCCACGGTCTTGAGCCCCTGCTGGCGGCGCAGGTTGTAGACGGAGACCATGTTGATGAGGTTGTTGACCTCCCTCTTCACGCCCTCCAGGCCGATCAGCTCGTTCAGCTCCGCCTTCAGATCGCTGATCTTCTCCGGCGGAGTCTCCTCCTCGGCCTCGGCCTCAGCGGCGGGCTGCGCGGCAGAAGCGGGGGAGGGCTTTGGCGGGGTGGGGCCGTTCGCGCTCTTCTTGGGCGCAGGCGCCTCGCTCTTGCCGGGAACGGGTGTTTCCGGCTGGATCGGCGAGGGGACCTTCGGCATCTCCGGCCAGAAGTCGTCGCCCATTCTGCGCAGATTGTTGTCGGTCATCGTACCGATGACCTCCAGCAGGTTGCCGATGATCTCGTTTGTGTAATCCTTGCTCATAGAAACCAGTCCTCATAAATGCGGGGCGGCGATGCGCCGCCCCATTTGCGTCGTTGCTTTTTTACTTGGCCTTGGTGGTTGTCTTCCTGGCGGGGGCCTTTTTGGCCGCGGGCTTCTTTTCGGTTTCGGCCTTGGCGGCAGTCGCCTTCTTGGCGGTGGGCTTCTTTTCAGCCGCGGCCTTGGCGGCAGTCGCCTTCTTGGCGGCGGGCTTCTTTTCAGCCGCGGCTTTGGCGGCGGTTGCCTTCTTGGCGGCGGGCTTCTTTTCAGCCGCGGCTTTGGCGGCGGTTGCCTTCTTGGCGGCGGGCTTCTTTTCAGCCGCGGCCTTGGCCGCTGTCGCCTTCTTCGCGGCAGGCTTCTTTTCGGGGATCAGCTTGCTGTACAGGTCGATGTACTGCTTCGCCGACTGGTCCCAGCCGTACTGGCCCTTCATGGCGCGGATGGCCAGGCCGTTGAATACGTCGCGCTGCTCGTGGAACATCCTCACGGCGTTCTCGATCACGTGCAGCATGTCGTGGGCGTTGTAGTACAGGAAGGTGAAGCCGTTGCCGTCGCCGGTGTACTCGTTGTAGGCCAGCACGGTGTCGCGCAGGCCGCCGGTCTCGCGGGTGATGGGCAGCGTGCCGTAGCGCAGCGAGATCAGCTGACTGAGGCCGCAGGGCTCAAACAGCGAGGGCATCAGGAACAGGTCCGCCGCGGCGTAGAGCTTGTGGGACAGCGCGTTGTTCATCTGGAAGTTGGCGGACACCTGCTGGGGATACTTCCACTGGGCCCAGCTGAACAGGTCCACATAGCGGCTCTCACCCATGCCCAGGATGACCAGCTGCGCGCCGGTGTTCATGATCTCCGGCAGCACGCACTCCACCAGGTCCAGGCCCTTCTGGCCGGACAGCCGGGTGATCATGGCGATCATGGGGATGTCTGCGTCCACGGCCAGGCCCAGCTCCCGCTGCAGCGCCAGCTTGTTCTCCACCTTCTTGTCGAAGGTCTCGGCGGTGTAGGCCCTGGCGATCACGTTGTCGGTGGCCGGGTCGTACTCCACGGTGTCGATGCCGTTGAGGATACCGGACAGGTGGTCCACCCGGCTCCTGAGCAGGCCGTCCAGGCGCTCGCCGTAGTAGGCGGTCTGGATCTCCTGGGAATAGGTGGGGCTGACGGTGGTGATCTCATCGGAGAACACGATGCCGCCCTTCATGCAGGAGCACATGCCGTAGAACTCCAGTGCGTCGCTGGTGTAGGCCAGGTTGCCCAGGTACAGCAGATCCTCGATGGTGTCGATGGGGAACAGGCCCTGGTACTGGAGGTTATGGATGGTGAACACCGTCTTGATGTTCTCAAACAGCTCCAGCTGCTTGTACTGCAGCTTGTGCAGCACGGGGATCAGGCCCGTCTGCCAGTCGTTGCAGTGCAGGATGTCCGGAATGAAGTCGATCTTCGGCAGCGCCTCCAGCACGGCCCGGCAGAAGAACGCGAAGCGCTCGCCCTCGTCGCCGCCCATGCCGTAGATATAGTCGCGGCCAAAGTACTGTTCGTTGTCCACGAAGTAATAGGTGATGCCGGCGTACTCCAGCTTCTCGATGCCCACGTACTGCCTGCGCCAGCCCAGGTTAACGTAGAAGTACAGCACGTGCTGCATCTGCTCGCGCCACTCGGGGCCGATGGCCTTGTACAGCGGCAGTATGACGCGCACGTCCTCGCCGGCCTTCCGGATCTCCTTGGGCAGCGCGCCGACCACGTCCGCCAGACCTCCGGTCTTGACAAACGGTACGCATTCAGAGGTTGCGAAGAGTATTTTCATGGCACTGTCCCTCCTGTCGATGAAATGGTGCCGGCCCGGATCGGACGCGCCGCCCGGGCCGAATTCGGTATTTAATATAACTCCTGTTACAGCGTGATATTCTTGCCGATCACGATGGGATACTGCTTCTGGCCGATCAAGCGGCTGTTCGAGCGGATGGTAACCGCCTTGTCGAAGATGACGTTCTCAAGCTCAACGCCCTCTTCGATATAGCCGTCCTGCATGATGATGCTGTTCTTGATCTTGGCGCCCTTGCCCACGCGCACGCCGCGGAACAACACGCAATTCTCCACCTCGCCGTCGATCACGCATCCGTCGGCGATCAGGCTGCTTGCAACCTTGGCGTTGCCGCGATAGATGGTGGGGATGTAGTCCCGGGTCTTGGTGTAGACCGGGTTGCCGCCGAACAGCTCGTCGCGCACGCCGGGCTTGAGCAGGTCCATGTTGAAGTTGAAGTAGCCGCGGATCGTCTCGATGCGGCGATAGTAGCCCTTCTCCTCGTAGGCCATGATCTTCAGCGCGCCGCTGTTGATGAACGGGCGCAGCACGTCAGCATACAGGTCGTGGCTGCCGTGGGAGATGACCTGGTCCACCACGTACATCAGCATGGTGCGCTTGATCATCATCACGTTCAGGTACAGGTTGTCATAGCTGGCCGCGTTGGGGTTGATCTCGATGTCCTTCACCACGCCATCCTCGTTCACGTTCAGGTAGCAGTGGTTGTTCTTGGAGGACGAGGAGAACTCCGTGATCTCCGGCGTGGCCTTCTTGTACATCAGGGTGATGTCCGCGCCGGACTTGATGTGCTGCTGGATCATCGGCTCGAAGCTGGTGTTCATGATGTAATCGCTGTTGGTCAGGATCACGAACTCCTGCCGGGAGCGGCGCAGGTAGTCAAAGTTGGCACGCAGCGCATCCAGAACGCCGTGATACTCGCCGCCGTTTTCCCTGGTGAGGAAGGGGGGCAGTATGAACAGGCCATTGTTGCGGGTGTGCAGGTCCCAGTCCTTGCCGGAGCCCAGGTGATCCATCAGGGAATGATAGTTCTTCTGGGCGATGATGCCAACGTTGTGAATGTTGGAATTCACCAGGCTGGAGAGTGTGAAGTCAATGATGCGATAGCGCCCGGCCACCGGGATGGCGGCCACCGCGCGCTGGCTGGTCAGCTCGCGCAGGGTGAGGTCGTCTTTGGAAGTATAGACAATGCCCATCACGTCATTCATATCAGGCGCCCTCCTTTCCTTTGATCGAATCCGTGTCCACCTGGGTGCCCGCCTTGACGACGTAGCCCTCCGGCAGGGTGGTGCCCTGGCCGATCAGCGCGATATCGCCGTCGACCTCGCCCACCTGGCAGTTTTTGGAGATCACGCAGTTCTCCGCCACGATGCAGCGGCGGACCACCGCGCCGGGCTCAATGACGGTGCCCGGCATGATCACGCTGTCCTCCACCAGCGCACCTTCGCCGACCTTCACGCCCGCGAACAGCACGCTGTCGGACACCTTGCCGCGGATGTCGCAGCCCTCGGTGATCATGGAGTTGGTCACCTCGGCGCCGGCGGCGATGTAGTGGGGCGGCATCACCGGCGTGCGGGAATAGATCTTCCAGCGCGGGTCGGTGAGGTCAAACTCCGGCGGATCCTTCAGCAGGTCCATGTTCGCCTCCCACAGGGAAGCGATGGTGCCCACGTCCTTCCAGTAGTCGGTGAAGGCGTAGGCGAACAGCGCCTTTTTATCGTTCAGCAGGTTCGGGATGATGTTCTTGCCGAAGTCGTTTTTGCTCTTCGGGTCGGCGTTGTCGTCCGTCAGATACTTCTTCATCACGTCCCAGGTGAAGATGTAGACGCCCATGGAGGCCAGGTTGCTCTTGGGCTGGGCAGGCTTCTCCTCGAATTCGATGATGGCGTCGTTTTCATCCACGTTCATGATGCCGAAGGACGGGGCCACCTCCCACGGCACCGGGCGCACGGCGATGGTCACGTCGGCGTTGCGCTCGATGTGGGCCTGGAGCATGCGGTTGTAATCCATCTTGTAGATGTGGTCGCCGGACAGCACCAGCACGTATTCCGGGTCAAACTGCTCGATGAACGCGAAGTTCTGGAATATCGCGTTCGCGGTGCCCTTGTACCATTCGCTGGAATCGGCGGTGGCATAGGGGGGCAGCACGTAGACGCCGCCGTAGCTCAAGTCCAGGTCCCAGGTCTGGCCGGAGCCGATATAGCTGTTCAGCTCCAGCGGCCGGTACTGGGTCAGCACGCCGACGGTGTCGATGTTGGAGTTGGTGCAGTTGGACAGCGGGAAGTCGATGATGCGATACTTTCCGCCGAAGGGCACGGCAGGCTTGGCCATGACCTTGGTCAGAAGGCCGAGTCGGCTCCCCTGACCGCCAGCCAGAAGCATGGCGATACACTTCTTTTTCTTCACATTATCCCTACTTTCTGTTGCTTATGCGACGGTCGCGGCTTGCGCCCGTAACCATATCATAATATAGTATACAACATCTTTCCAAAAAAATCTATAGTTTTCAGCGGTTTTTTGATATTTATTTAGAAGAAAAATGGGTGTCACCGCCTGAAATCGTTTTCAATCCATCGGCGCATATCCGCGGTGTCGGCGCGCATACTACCGTCGAGGTGAATAGCATGAAGCGAAACGGGATTTTCGCGGCGCTGCTGGCCGCGGCGCTGCTGCTTACGGGCTGCATGGCCAATGAGAAGGAGCCCCAGACCTGGCGGCTGAACCAGCGGAGCGCCAGCGCGCCGAAGCTGCCGGAACGCCTGGCCACCGGGGAGGACGGCCTGCCGGTGCTGTCGGTGTACGACGTGAAGGCCGGGCAGCTCACCGACATGGACGTGGAGAGCTACGTGGCCGGGGTGGTGGCCGGGGAGATGAAGAACGACTGGCCGGAGGAGGCGCTGAAGGCCCAGGCGATCCTGGCGCGCACGTTCGTGATGAAGTTCTGCGCGGACAAGAAGTCGAAGTACGACGGCGCGGACATCTCCACCGACGTCTCCGAGGCCCAGGCCTATGCCGCGGGCAGCGTAAACAAGCGGGTGGAGGACGCCGTCAGCGCCACGCGGGGCCTGGTGATGGCCTATGAGGGAGAGTTTCCCAACGCCTGGTTCCACGCCCACTCCGGCGGCATGACGGAGCTGCCCTCCGTGGCGCTGGAGTACAAGGACGGAGACCCGGCATACCTGAAGCCCACGGAGTCCGTTGAGTCCGACAAGGCCCCGTACAGCGCTAAAGAGTGGTCGGCGACGTTCACCGCCGACCAGGTGGCCAGGGCCTGCGCCGACACGGGTGTGAAGATCGGCGAGAAGGTGACCAGCGTGAAGCTGGGCGAGAAGGGGGAATCGGGCCGGGCGAAGGCGCTGATCGTCAACGGCGAGAGCGTGTCCGCGCCGTCCTTCCGCATCCAGATCGGGGCCAACAAGCTGCGCAGCACGCTGATCGACAGCGTGAAGGTGGACGGCGGCGAGGTCACCTTCACCGGCCGCGGCTTTGGCCACGGCGTGGGCCTTTCCCAGTGGGGCGCCTACCAGCTGGCCGAGGACGGCAAAACCGCCCCGGAGATCATCGAGACCTACTTTCCGGGGGTGGAGATCGTGGAGCTGTGGTAGACGGTTTTATGAAGGAACGGGGATGGGAACGGCCGCGTGAGCCAGATGCCAAAAGGGATGGTTCGCTTTGATATTCGATTTGTGTCAAAGAGAACCGTCCCCAGTGACACTGAGTGGGATCTGGAAGGAGGGATGCTATAGTGTTTACTGAGGATATGACCTATTCAGAAGCGCTAAAGATTATAGCTGACGCCTATGCCACAAAGACGAAAAAGAAGCTGACAAGATTTACGAAGAATGCCGGAAAGTCAGCGATAGTATACTCCGTCACGAGATAGAGAGTAAAGACACATTGACAAGCTACAGTTACCAATAAACCGCCTTCGGGCGGTTTTTTGATGTATCGTGCCTTTACAGCGGTTGCAAAAAAGGGTGGCAAAAGCCACCCCTGCACAATGAATTGCGATCTCACGCCTCTTCCGGCATATCGATCTTGATCTTCAGCGTCTCCAGCTGGTCGGGCCGCACGTCGGCGGGCGTCTCCATCATCAGGCAGTTGGCGCTGGTTGCCTTGGGGAAGGCGATCACGTCGCGCAGGCTGTCGGAATCGGTCAGCAGCATCACCAGCCGGTCGATGCCGAAGGCCAGGCCGCCGTGCGGCGGCGCGCCGTACTTGAAGGCGTCCAGCAGGAAGCCGAAGCGGTGGTGGGCCTCTTCGTGGGACAGGCCGATCATGTCGAACATCTGGGCCTGCATGTCCGCGCGATGGATGCGGATGGAGCCGCTGGCCAGCTCGATGCCGTTCATCACCAGGTCGTAGGCGCGGGAACGCACCTTTTCCTTGTCGGTGTTGAGATACACGTTGTCCTCGGCGTACCAGCTGGTGAAGGGATGGTGGGCCGCCACCCAGCGCTCCTCCTCCTCGCTGTACTCAAACAGCGGGAACTCGGTGACCCAGAACAGGTTGTACTTGTCGTGGTCGATCATGTCGTTCTTCCGGGCGATCTCGCAGCGCAGCGCGCCCAGCGCCTGCCAGACCACGCTCTTCTTGTCCGCGCCGAAGAAGATGATGTCGCCGGGCTCCGCGTGCATGGCCTCGCGCACCTTCTCCACCAGCTCGTCCGTCATGAACTTGTTGAAGCTGCTCTTGACATTGCCGTCGGCGGTGAAGGTCATGTAGGGCAGGCCCTTGGCGCGATAGGTCTTCACAAACTCGGCATAGCCGTCGATCTGCTTGCGGGTCATGGAGGCCAGGCCCTTGGCGTTGATGGCCTCCACGCGGCCGCCGGCCTCGATGGCGCTGTCGAACACCACGAATCCGGTCGTTCCCAGCACGTCCGTCAGGTTTACCAGCTCCATGCCGAAGCGGGTGTCGGGCTTGTCGGAGCCGTAGCGCTCCATGGCCTCGACCCAGGGCATGCGGGGCAGGGGAAGGGGCAGGTCGATGCCCTTGATCTCCTTGAAGATGCGGGCGAACACGCGCTCCACGTTGGCGTAGATGTCCTCCTCGTCGATGAAGCTCATCTCGATGTCGCACTGGGTGAACTCCGGCTGGCGGTCGGCGCGGTTGTCCTCGTCGCGGAAGCAGCGGGCGATCTGGTAGTACTTGTCAAAGCCGGCCAGCATCAGAAGCTGCTTGTAGATCTGGGGGCTCTGGGGCAGGGCGTAGAACGTGCCGGGATGCAGGCGGCTGGGCACCAGGAAGTCGCGGGCGCCCTCCGGCGTGGACTTCGACAGGATGGGCGTCTCCACCTCGGTGAAGCCCGCCTCGTCCAGCGCATAGCGGATGCAGTTGACCACCTTGCTGCGCAGGCGCAGCTTCTCCTGCATGGAGGGGCGGCGCAGGTCCAGATAGCGGTACTTCAGGCGCACCAGCTCGTTCTCGTCCACCTTGTCGTCGATGTAGATGGGCGGGGTCTCGCTCTTGTTCAGCAGCGCGGCCTCCTTCACGAACACCTCGATGGTGCCGGTGGCCAGGTCTTTGTTGATGGCGCCCTCGTCCCGGGCCTTGACTTCGCCCACGACGGTCACGACGTACTCGCCGCGCAGGCTCCGGCCCAGCTCAAAGGTCTCATTGTCGCAGACGGCGTTGTCGAACACCAGCTGCACCAGGCCCTCGCGGTCGCGCAGCCATACGAACACCACGCCGCCCAGGTCGCGGGTGCGCTGCACCCAGCCGGACAGGTGGACGGTCTCGCCCACGTTCTTTTCATTCAGCAGACCGCAGTAGTGGTCCCTCTTGTGAGAAAGCATATTTTATTCCTCCTGATCGTATCTTGCTTTGAAAGCGATTCATACAGATCCTTTGGCTTCGCTTTGCTCCGCTCAGGATGACCGACGACGCGACGTGTTGTCATTCTGAGCGAAGCGAAGAATCCATACGAAGCGCATTGTGCCACATCATGAAATTGCACCCGGGGATCGTTGTGGCTGAACGGCTATGAAAGCATATCGACGATGCTTCCCCTCGCCACTTCCATCTCGCTGCTCTCGTCCATGTCACGCAGCTTGACGACGCCCTTCTCCAGCTCGTCGCCGGCGATGACGATGACCTTCTTCACGCTGATCTTCCCGGCGTACTTGAACTGGGCCTTCATGCTGCGTGCGGCGTGGTCCAGGTCGGCCTTGACGCCCTTTTCGCGCAGCTCGTTCACCAGCTTCATGCCCTCCAGCCGCGCCTCGTCGCCCAAGGTGACCACGAAGGCGTCCAGCAGCGCGGGGGCCTCGGGAGCGGTGCCACGCATATCCTGCACCATGATCATGCGCTCGATGCCCATGCCCCAGCCGATGCCCGGCGTGGCGGGGCCGCCCAGCTCCTCCACAAGGCCGTCATAGCGACCGCCGCCGCAGACCGTCAGGGGCGTGCCGTCGGGGCTGTCGGTGATGATCTCGAACACCGTCTTGGTGTAGTAGTCCAGGCCGCGCACGATCCGCGCGTCGATGGCGTATTCGATGCCCATGGCCTTCAGGTAGCCCTGCAGCTTCTCAAAGTGGCCGGCACAGTCCTCGCACAGGTTGTCCAGCATGGCCGGCGCGTCGGTCAGCTTGTCCGCGTCCTCCTTGCAGTCCAGGATGCGCATGGGGTTGCGCTCAAAGCGCTCCTGGCAGGTCTTGCACAGGGTGGGCAGCTTTGGCGCAAGATACGCCCTCAGCTTCTCAAGATACGCCTTGCGGCAGGTGGGGCAGCCGATGGAGTTGATGGTCAGCCTGAGGCCGTCGATGCCGTTGGCGTCCAGCACCTTCAGCGCCAGGGCGATGATCTCCGCGTCCACGCTGGCGTCCTTCGCGCCGAACACCTCGATGCCGTTCTGGTGGAACTGGCGCAGCCGCCCGGCCTGGGGCTTCTCATAGCGGAAGCAGGGGCAGGCCGCGTAGTACAGCTTGCAGGGCAGGGTGTCGGCGTAGAGGTGCGACTCGATGAACGCGCGCACCGCGCCGGCCGTGCCCTCGGGCTTGAGGGTCACGGAGCGGTTGCCCTTGTCGTTGAAGGTGTACATCTCCTTCTGCACCACGTCGGTGGTGTCGCCCACGCCGCGCTGGAAAAGCTCGGTGTGCTCAAAGATGGGGGTGCGGATCTCCCGATACCCCGCCAGGGCGCAGATGTCGCGCATGCTCTTTTCGATGCGCTGCCATCGATAGCTGGCCTGGGGCAGCAGGTCCTGCGTGCCCTTGGGTGCCTGTGTCAGCATAGTCTGAACTCCCTTCGGTTTGATAAAAAAACGCCTCCGTCCCGTTCGTAGGGGCGAAGGTTTCGCGGTGCCACCCTGCTTGAGGCGTACCGCCTCATCTCTTGTTCCGTTATCGCCGGAAATACGCCTGTTGAAGGCTGCTCCGGGGTGTCCTTCACCGACCCTCGCGCGGGGCGCTTCCAGCCGCGGCGTCCCTCTCTTGGCCGCTCGAAATCGGTTACTCTTCCCATCGACGCAGTTTGTCTGTTCATACTGATTATAGCCTGTCGGGCCTGGAAAGTCAATATGGGCGCGGAAACTTAATAGGGAGCAGGGAGTAGAGAGTAAGGAACAGGATGTGGGGAGTAGGGAGCAGGTGACGGTTTCCTTGCTCCTTCTATAAAGGGAAGGTGGCTGGCCGTCAGGCCGGACGGAAGAGGCCGTTTTCGCGGCATCTCAACATCGCACATTTTACCCCCTCCGCCTTGCGCAAAGCCCGTCCATGCGCTATGATAGTGCACGGAGCGTGATACACATGACCGAGAGACTGTACTACGACGACGCTTACCTGACCGAATTTGACGGCGAGGTGCTGGCCTGCGAGGAAAGGGACAGCGCCTTCCACGTCCGCCTGGACCGCAGCGCCTTCTATCCCACCTCCGGCGGCCAGCCCTACGACACCGGGACGCTGGGCGGGGCAAGCGTGCTGGACGTGTACGTGGACGACGACGGGGAGGTCTGGCACGCGCTGGACAAGCCCCTTGAGGTCGGCGCGACGGTGCACGGCAGCATCGACTGGCCGCGGCGCTTTGACCACATGCAGCAGCACGCCGGGGACCACATGATCGCCAGCGCACTGTGGCGGCTGCTGGACGGCGTGACCATCGGGCTGCACATCTCCCACGACGTATCCACCATCGACGTGGCCATGCCCGAGGGCGTCACCCGCATCTCGCCCGAGGACATCCGCCGGGTGGAGGACGACGTGAACGCGCGCATCCAGCGGGACGTGCCTGTGCGCTGCTGGTTCCCGGAGACAAAAGAATTGAAGACGCTGCCCCTGCGCAAGCCGCCGACGGTCTCCGAACACGTGCGCATCGTCGCCATCGGCGAGGACGAGATGGTGGCCTGCGGCGGCACGCACCCGTCCACGGCGGGCCAGCTGGGCCTGGTGAAGATCGTGGGCGTGGCCCCGGCCCGGGGCAAGATGCGCGTCAGCTTCCTGGCGGGCAAGCGGGCCTATGACGATTATCGCGCGTGCTTCGACCAGGCCCACGCCGCGGCGAACCTGCTCTCCACCAGCCCGGACAACCTGCCAGGCCACGTATCGGCCATGCAGGAGGCGCTCAAGGAGGCGACGGCGGAGCTGAATCGGCTGCGCCGGGACGCCGCCATTGCTGAATTGACGGCGGATATTGAGACGGCGCCGAAGCTGGATGGCGGCGTGAGCGTCGTGGCCCGGCTGTTGGACGGGGACATGAACCTGGCCAAGGACGCCGCCTCCAGGCTCATCAAGAAGCCCGGCATCGTGGCGCTTTTGGGTGTGAAAACAGGGGAGGATCAGGCAGCGTTTGTGTTCGCCCGCTCCCAGGACGTGGACATCCACATGGGCCAGCTGCTCTCCCAAGTGGCCAAGCCCCTGGGCGGCAAGGGCGGCGGCCGGCCGGACTTCGCCCAGGGCGGCGGCCCGGCGGCGATCCTCGACGCGGCAAAGGCTGAATTGGGGATAGAATAGACTAAAGTCTGCAATATACAGACCGAAGTCTACAATAAACAAGCCGAAGTCTAAAAGGAATTGCCATGCGCTTTGATTTCGACATGGATGCCGCCATATTCGACATGGACGGCACGCTGCTGGACACGATGCCCTACTGGCGCTATACGCCGCTGGAGTTCCTGCTGGCCCACCAGCTGCCGGTGGATCCGGAGCTTCTGCCAAAGCTGTACACCGCCTCATCCCGAAAGACGATCGCCGGCTTCTGCGAAAAGTATGGCCTGGACGGGGAAACGGCGGCTCGTGAGGCAGAGGGCTTCATGAACCGCCACTATCTTTACGACGCCCGCCTGAAAACCCCCGCGGTGCCGGCATTTTTGGCGCACCTGAAGAAGCGTGGCGCGCACATGTGCGTGGCCACCGCTGCGCCGAGGGAGTACGCAAAAAATGGCCTCAGGCGGCTGGCTATACTGGAATATTTCGACTTTGTCACCGACAATCGCGAGAGCGGCCTGAACAAGCGCCAGCCGGAGTATTTCCTGAACCTGCTTAAGCGCATGGGTTCGGCGCCGGAGCGCTCCTGGGTGTTCGAGGACGCCCTCTATGCCATGAAGTCGGCCAAATCCGCCGGATTGCGCGTCTGCGCCATCGAGGACGGCACCCAGGTGAACGACCGGGAGGAGATCCGGCAGATAGCAGATGTGTACATACAGGATTACATCGAATTGATGTAAAAACGGCGGAACCTTTCGGTTCCGCCGTCATTTTATCTGTCCTTCTCCGATCCGATGAATATCGTCTCCCCGTGGCCGATCAGGCCGGAAAGGTTGTCCCGGATGGCCCGGGGGAACAGGTTTCTTCGATGTGCGTCCTTCAGGGGGATCCACTCGCAGTCGATCTGGAAGCGGTCCTTTTCCGTGGGCGTCTGGCGCTCGGTGCTGGCCAGCTTGCACAGGAAGATGAAGTAGATCTTGTGGTTGTTGCCGTCCCTGCGGCCCTCGCTGATGCGCTCATAGATGCCGGACAGACGCATGGGCGTGACGGAATAGCCCGTCTCCTCCAGAAGCTCCCGCTTCACGGTTTCGCTGAGCATCTCGCCGGTGTGCTGGCCGCCGCCGGGCAGGGCATAGTAATCCCCGAACCTGGAGGCGCACCGATTGACCAGGATCTTGCCCTCATGCAGCACGATGGCCTTGGCGGAATTGCGCGCGGACAATGGCCTCATTCCTTCCGACATCATTTGCGTATCTCTATTATACGTGCTTTGGCAAAAAAGCGCAAGTGTAAACCGGGTCGGAATTTGACAAATTGTCCTCAGATGTACTTTCGCATGGTGGCCAGCGCCGATTTTTCCAGCCGGGACACCTGCGCCTGGGAGATACCGATCTCCTGGGCCACCTCCATCTGGGTGCGCCCCTGGAAATAGCGCTGGCGGATGATGTTCTGCTCCCGGGCTTGCAGGTGGTTCAGCGCCTGGTCGATGGACAGGGATCGCACCCAGTCGTCCTCGGTGACCCGCTTGTCCTGCACCTGGTCCATCACATAGATGGTGTCGCCGCCGCTCTGGTACACCGGGTCGAACAGCGAAACCGGGTCCTGTATGGCCTCCAGCGCCAGCACCACGTCCTCCTCGGGCAGCTCCATGGCCTTTGCAATCTCGACTGTGGTCGGTTCCCGACCAGAGTCGGTTGCCAGCGCATCCCGGGTGCGCAGCGCCCGATAGGCCGTGTCCCGCATGGAGCGGCTGACCCGGATGGCGTTGTTGTCCCGCAGGTAGCGGCGGATCTCCCCGATGATCATCGGCACGCAGTAAGTGCTCAGCCGCACGTTCAGGCTCAGATCGAAGTTGTCCAGCCCTTTCATCAGCCCGATGCAGCCCACCTGGAACAGGTCGTCCATGTTCTCGCCCCGGTTGTGGAACCGCTGGATCACGCTCAGCACCAGCCGCAGATTCCCCTGGATCAGCTCGCGCCGGGCGTCGCCATCGCCCTCCTGGGCCTTTGCCAGCAGCTGACGCATCCGCTCGTGGGACAGCGTCGGCAGTGTGGACGTGTCCACCCCGCAGATTTCCACCTTGTTTCCAGCCATAAAACAACCCCTCCACATGGGCAGTATGGCCATTGTGGAGGGGTTGTATTCAGTTCCCTGATCCCTGTTCCCTTACTTGTGGTACAGCCTGTTCGTCTGATACGCCGGCTCACAGGTCAGGTTCACGCCCAGCTTGCTGAGCATGCCCTCGTCCACCTGGGAGAGGATCACGGAGGAGTGGGCCTCGCAGTTTCTGAGATTCTCCAGCTGTTCCATGGCGCGCTCGGCGTTTTCGTCGGTGACGGCGCAGATGGTCAGCGCGATCAGGATCTCGTCGGTGTGCAGGCGCGGGTTGCGGTTGCCCATGTGGGCCACCTTCAAATGCTGGATGGGCTCGATCACAGTGGGGGAGATCAGCTTGATCTCGTCGGGGATGCCGGCCAGCGCCTTCAGCGCGTTCAGCAGCGCCGCCGCGGTGGCGCCCAGCAGGTTGGTGGTCTTGCCGGTGATGATCCGCCCGTCGTTCAGCTCGATGGCCACGGCCGGCTCGCCCGTCGCCTGGGCGATGTCCAGCGCGGGCTTCACGGTGCTCCTGCGCTCGAAGTCCAAGTCCAGGCTGCGCATCAGCAGCTCCAGCTTCTGGATCTCTTCCGGCATGGCGCGGCCCTGCTTCACGGCGCAGGCGGTGCGATAGTAGCGCCGGATGATCTCCTGGCAGGACGCTTCGCGGCATACCGCGTCGTCCACGATGCTCTTGCCCGCCATGTTCACGCCCATGTCCGTGGGGCTCTTGTAGGGGCACTCGCCGTAGATGCGCTTGAAGATCTCCCGCAGCACGGGGAAGATTTCTATATCGCGGTTGTAGTTGACGGTGGTCTCGCCGTAGGCCTCCAGGTGGAACGGGTCGATCATGTTCACGTCGTTCAGATCCGCCGTGGCGGCCTCGTAGGCCAGGTTCACCGGGTGTTTCAGCGGCAGGTTCCAGATGGGGAAGGTCTCAAACTTGGCGTAGCCGGCCTTCACGCCGCGCTTGTGCTCGTGGTACAGCTGGCTCAGGCAGGTGGCCATCTTGCCGCTGCCGGGGCCGGGAGCGGTGACCACCACCAGGGACCGTGTGGTTTCGATATACTCATTTTTGCCGTAGCCCTCGTCGCTGACGATGCCGGAGACGTTGGAGGGATAGTCCGGGATGCGGTACAGCCGGTACACCTTCAGCCCCATGGCCTCCAGCCGGTTCTTGAACAGGTCGGCCGCGGACTGGCCGGTGTACTGGGTGATGGCGATGGCGCCCACGTAGAGCCCGAACTCGCGGAACACGTCCACCAGGCGGATCACGTCGGAATCGTAGGTGATGCCCAGGTCGCCGCGCAGCTTGTTCTTTTCGATGTCATTGGCGTTGATGGCGATGACGATCTCGGCCTGCTCCTTCAGCTCCAGCAGCATGCGGATCTTGTTGTCCGGCGCGAAGCCCGGCAGCACCCGGGAGGCGTGGTAGTCGTCAAACAGCTTGCCGCCGAATTCCAGGTACAGCTTGCCGCCGAAATAGTCGATGCGCTCGCGGATGCGGGTGGATTGCAGTTGGATGTACTTCTGACTGTCGAAACCGATCCTGTTCATGGTTGACCCTCCTGCGTATGCTGCGATGTGGTTCAAAGGGTAAGCGCGGACGGCCCGGGCCGCGCGCAACAAACAATGGATGTATTATAGCAAATCCGCGCGGATTCGGTCATTATAAAAGCATTAAATAATCCGGCGGGAATCCTGCCAAAAAAGTTTAGCGCGAATCCGCCTTGCTCAAGGGCTTCATCGCGCTAAGGGGGGAAGAAGAAGGTTGGGTGTCCTTTTTCATCGGCTTTCCCTGCCGACACCAATATTATAGACTTGCTATATGAATAAAGTATGAACGGGCAGTAAAGTTAGATTGTCAAAATTGATAAATAACCATGTTCCTATCATGTTGCAGGATAATTCAACCTCATTTATAATTCAATCCATCATCGCGGCGATCTCCGCGTCGCTCAGCCGGGGCTGCAGGGCCCGGTTGATGCCGCTGGCGATGATCCCCGCCGCGTCCTGGATGATGCTGTCGATCTCCCGGGGGGTGACGATCATGTCGCCCAGCTCGCCCTCAAGAAGCGACCTCTCCATGTCCTCCAGAGCCGCCTCATGCGCGTCGTCGTCGCCTGTCCGGGCGTTCAACCAGGCGAAGGCGTCCTTGGCCAGCGTGGCGGCGTAGATTACCGTGGGCATGCCCACCGCAATCACCGGCGCGCCCACGCTCTGCTCCGTCAGGGGTTTCCGGTGGTTGCCCACACCCGCGCCGGGCTGGATGCCGGTGTCCGTCAGCTGGATGGCGCTGCCGATGCGTCGGGAATCCCGGGCGGCGAGGCTGTCCACGCACAGGATCGCCCGGGGTTTCATCTTGTTCACCACCGCCTCCACCAGTTCCATGCTCTCGATACCCGTCACGCCCAATACCCCCGGTGCGATGGCGCAGACGCTCTCCATGGGGTTGCCCTTCAGCGGCCCGCCCAGCATGTGCCGCGTCACCAACGTCCGGTCCACCACGCCCGGGCCGAGGGAGTCCGGCGTGATGGCGCGGTTGCCCAGCCCCACCACCAGCACCGGGGCGCTGCCGTCGCCTCTGGGCAGCACACGGCCGATTTCCTCGCCCAGCATGGCAGCCATGGCCAGCCGCGCGTCCGGGTCGCGTTCTTTTAATAGGTTGGATTCCAGCGTCAGGTAGGTGCCCTTGGGCTTGCCCAACTGTCGCGCGGCCTCGTTGTCGGTGACGACCACCTCCGTGATCTGGATGCCGTCCTGCTCCCAGTGGCTCACGCGAACCCCCGGCAGGGGGCCGCCGTCCGTGTTTTCAAAGGCCTCCATGGCCAGATCCGTGCGCGTTTCGATCATAAGAACCCCTCATTTCACCTTTTTTGCGGATTAGTTTACCCAAGTTTTTCATCAAAATGTATTTATCGGGTTGCATTTTTGGAGGGAAGGTGTTATAATAGCTGTTGCGAATTTGCGTAGGGAGGTGAAAGAATTTGCCGAATATCAAGTCTGCCATCAAGCGCGTGAAGGTGACCGAAAAGAAGAACCTGCGCAACCGGATGATCAAGTCTGCGATGAAGACCCAGATCAAGAAGTTTGAAACCGCCGTTTCCGCGAACGAGGCCGATGTCAAGCTGTTGAGCGCGACTCAGGGCGCGGTTGACAAGGCTGCCGCAAAGGGCGTTATCCATAAGAACGCTGCGAACCGCAAGAAGGCTCGTCTGGCGAAGCGCCTTGCCAAGGCCGAGGCGTAAAGGTCACTGTGCAAAGGAAAAGGGAACGTTGAAACAGCGTTCCCTTTTTCATCGTGGAGAGTATCGCTTTGGAAGATTTGTTTACCATGTCCGCGCGCTCCCGTGCCCCGCTGGCGGACCGCATGCGGCCCAGGACGCTGGATGAGTTCGTGGGCCAGGGCCATATCGTCGGCCCGGGCAGGCTGCTGCGCCGGGCCATCGAGGCCGACCGGCTGACCAGCTCCATCTTCTGGGGCCCGCCCGGCTGCGGTAAGACCACGCTGGCCTCCATCATCGCTGAGACCACGAAAGCGGCATTTGTGAAGCTGAACGCCGTCACCAGCGGCGTGGCGGATGTGCGCGAGGTGCTGAAGGACGCCCAGGAGCGGCTGATGCTCTATGGCCAGAGCACCTACCTGCTGTTGGACGAGTGCCACCGCTGGTCGAAGGCCCAGTCCGACTCCATACTGCCCGCCATCGAGCAGGGCGTGATCCGTTTCATCGGCTCCACCACGGAGAACCCCATGATCGCCATGACCCCGGCCATCGTCAGCCGCTGCCGCCTGTTCCACTTTGAACCGCTGGACGGTGAAGACGTGAAGCAGGCGCTGATGGCGGCGCTCAATGATACTCAACGGGGCTTTGGCGGCCAGGACGTGCGCGTGGACGAGGACGCGCTGGCGCACATCGTGCAGGTGGCAAACGGCGACTGCCGCAGCGCCATGAACGCCCTGGAGCTGGCCGTGCTGACCACGCCTATGGCTGCGGACGGCTCCATCCACGTCACGCTTTCCGTGGCGGAGGAGAGCATCCAGAGCCGGGTCACCCAGATGGACGAATCCCTGTTCTACGACATGCTCAGCGCCTTTTGCAAGTCTCTGCGGGGTTCCGACAGCGACGCGGCGCTGGCGTGGTTTGCCCGGATGAACCGGGCCGGGGTGGACCCACGGATTATCGTGCGCCGGGTGATCGCCCACGCCAGCGAGGACGTGGGCATGGCCAACCCCATGGCGATGCTCCAGGCCGTGGCCGCCATGGATGCGCTGGAGCACATCGGAATGCCCGAGGCCAAGCTGCCCATCGCCCAGGCGATCATCGCCGTGTGCGAAAGCCCGAAGTCGAATTCCGTGTCCACCGCCGTGGAGGCCGCCATGGCCGATGCCGAGCGGGGCGATTACCAGGCCGTGCCCGTGCACCTGCGGGACACCCACTACAAGGGCGCGGCGAAGCTGGGCCACGGCGCGGGCTATCTGTATCCCCACGACTTCCCGGGGCACTACGTCAAGCAGCAGTACGCGCCGCTGGAGGCGGGGGACATGCCCTACTACGTGCCCTCCGAACAGGGCTTTGAGCGCGACATCCGCCAGCTGCGCAAGCGGCGCGGCATCGACGACCCCGCCGACGTTTGACGCCGGGTTTACACATTGTTGGCATTTTTGCCCGGGGAAATTATCAAAACCCGCTTGACCCAGCCACATATTTCCGTGATAATGGTGGGGTGGAGTTTCCATAATATTGATAACGCGAACCATTGGAGCGATTCGATAGATGCCTGAGACCAAGATAAAGCCCGCGGGGACCGGCGCGAAGAAACCGGCAGGCTCCGTCAGGAAGCCGACCACGGCGAAGAAGCCGATGACCACCGCGAAGAAGGCGTCGACTGCCGCAAGTAAACCGGCGTCGGCCAAAAAGGCGACGGTTGCCGTCAAGAAGCCGACCACGGCGAAAAAGCCGATGACCGCCGCGAAGAAGCGTACGGCCAACGCCCGGCGGGTATCGGAAAACCCCGTGGCGACGGCGGCCAACCGCAGAAACGCCGCGCCGAAGAAGCCGGGCGGCGCGTCCGACCTGTTCCTGGAGACGCGCCCGAAGCAAAAACAGAAAAAAGCCGCCCCACCGAAGCAAAAGAAAGCCGCCCTGCCGAAGCAGCGCCGCAGCCTTGCCTTCGGCGCGCTGGACGTGTGCCTGCTGGCCGCCATCGCGGCGCTGATCGTGCTGGGGCTGCGTCAGCAGTCCGCCTACGCCGAGTTCAAGCGCATGCGGGACGTGGTGGACCAGCAGACCTTCTATGACGGCACCACCGTGGAGGGCGTGGACGTGTCCAGCATGACCCTCTCCGCCGCCACGGAGTATTGGCGAGACCGGGTGGAGGCCCGCAACGAGGCCAGGACCGTCACCTTCGACGACGGAACGTCCGTCACGGCGAAGGAGCTGGGCTATGAGAGCGACTACGAATCCGTGCTTTCCGCCGCCTGGAGCGCCGGGCGCAGCGGCTCGCTGGAGGAGCGCTACCTGATGGCCTCCAACCGGGTTGAAAACCCCGTGGCCTATACCATCACCCGGCGGGATTTCAGCGAGGACCTGCTGGATCAATACGTGCAGGGCATCGCCGAGCAGGTGGACCGCCCCGCCGTGGAGGCTACCATTGCCAGCTTCAACACCGAGACCTATGAATTTGAGTTCAACCCCTCCCAGCCCGGCGCGGCCCTGGACGCCGACGCGCTGAAGGTCGCCATCGCCGACAGCATACGCTCCGGCGGGGGAAGCGTGGCGCTGCCGGTGTCGGTGCTGAAACCCCAGGTGACCACCGAGGAGGTGTCCAGCCAGTACGGGCTGATCGACTACGCCATCACCAATGCCTCCTCCTCCAGTCGGGCCAGGATCAACAACATCGAAACGGCCATGTCCTTCATCAACGGCACCTGCGTCAGGCCCGGGGAGATATTCTCCTTCAACGACACCGTGGGCCAGCGCACCAGCGCCCGGGGCTTCCGGAAGGCCACCGCCTATTCCAGCGGCGAGGTGACCGAGCAGATCGGCGGAGGCATCTGCCAGGTGTCCACCACGCTGTTCAACGCCGCCGTGAAGGCGGACATGGAGATCGTGGAGCGGCACAACCACTCCCTGACCGTCCACTATGTGGACAAGGGCAAGGACGCCACCGTGGACTGGGGCAACCAGGACTTCCGCTTCAAGAACACCTCCAGCGACAACATCTATATCTGCTGCTACCTGACCGACGACAAGCGGGTGCGCTTCGGCATCTTCGGGAAGCTGCTGCCGGACGGGGAGAAGATCACCGTGGAGGCGGTCACCACCGAGGTGATGAAGGCGGAGACGGAGTACCAGCAATCGGCGTTCCTGGCCCCGGGGCAGACCTACGTGCTGCAGAAGGGCCGCAACGGCTACAAGGCCGAGGCCTACAAGGTGCGCTGGGACGCCCTGGGCAACGAGATCAGCCGGGAGCTGCTGTGCAAGAGCGTCTACAAGAAGAAGAACGAGATCATACAGTACGGGCTGTAAGGAATCGCGGCGGCGCCCAGCATGGAATAATCGCCGGGATAGCTGTTTCGCGCCAGGGCGAATGGAGCACCAGGCGGCACGGCTGTCATCCCGGATGGAGCGGCAAGAGGATGCTCATGTCATCCCGGGCGGAGCGGCAGCGGAGTCGAAGGATCTTATACATTTGCATTTTCCCGCGCACAGTGCTATAATGATTGCGCGATAATGAATCAGGAGGTGAGAGCGTGGCCAGGATCTACACGCGCCAGGAGGCCAAGCGGCGCAGGGTGAATTTCCAGATATTCGCCGGCATCTATGATTTTCTCGGCGTGGTGGCGGGCATCGTGGTGATCGTCGCTTGCGCATTCCTGCTGGCGGCGCTCATCAACTGGATCGCCCGGGACGGGCAGAGCTCTTTCTCCTCGCTGATCGAGATCTTCAACGAAGCCATCATCATACCGAAATAGCGCGCCTTTGCGCCTCGCTCCAGGGGATTGCCCGGGGCGGGGCGCTGTGTTATAATGGAGTCGGAAAAACATACCAGGGAGGGACCTGCATGCGCGTATCCTGGGCACAGCTGATGGAGGAGATCGGCAGCTGCGAGAAGTGCCGCCTGTGCGAGCACCGCAGCAACGTCGTTCCCGGCGAGGGCGATCCCAATGCCAGGCTGATGTTCATCGGCGAGGGCCCCGGCCAGGAGGAGGACCGGCTGGGACGTCCCTTCGTGGGCCGCTCCGGTGAGCTGCTCACCCGGATGATCCACGCCATCGGCCTGGAGCGCTCGGAGGTCTACATCTGCAACATTGTCAAGTGCCGC
This sequence comes from uncultured Eubacteriales bacterium, assembly GCA_902800625.1. Taxonomy (GTDB): domain Bacteria; phylum Bacillota; class Clostridia; order Christensenellales; family Aristaeellaceae; genus UBA2862. The sequence continues at coordinate 74,441 of CADCFG010000002.1, forward strand.
CCGCCACAGAACCGCAACCCCGAGCCGGACGAGGCCGCCGCGTGCCTGAACTACCTGCGCGCCCAGTTCGCGCTGGTGCGGCCGCAGGTGGTGGTGCTGCTGGGCAGGGTGGCCTGCCAGTATACCATCAGGGACCAGGTGTTCATCACCCGGGACCACGGCCGCTGGTTCGAGCAGAAGGGCACCTGGTTCATGCCCACGTTCCATCCCTCGGCGCTGCTGCGGGACCCGGCTAAAAAGCGGGACGCCTGGGAAGACTTCCAGAAGATAAGGGACAAGCTGAAGGAACTGGAGGGCGGCGAAGGGGAATGAGCATGGAGAAGCTGCGGTCGGACATGACCGCGTTTATCGACGATCTTTACGCGGGCGAAAAGAAGGTGCTGGTGTTCGGCGAGGGCGACCCGGGCGCGACGGTGATGATGATCGGCGAGGCCCCCGGCGAGCAGGAATCGCTGCTGGGGAGGCCCTTTGTGGGCAAGGCGGGGAAGAACCTGGACGCCTTCCTGGAAGGCGCGGGCATGGAGCGCTCGGCGCTGTACGTCACCAACACCGTGAAGTTCCGCCCCACGAAGATCTCCCCGGCGGGCCGCACCGTGAACCGCCCGCCCACCCAGGAGGAGATCGGGCTGTTCCTGCCCTGGCTGAAGAAGGAGATCGCACTGGTGGACCCGAAGTGCGTCATCACCCTGGGCAACGTGCCGCTGAAGGCGCTGACGGACAGGGGACAGGTGATCGGCGACGTGCACGGACAGTTCCTCGACTGGGAGGGGCGGCTTCTGTTTCCCATGTACCATCCCGCGTCGGTGATCTACAACCCCTCGCTGAAGGAGGTCTACCGCCGGGACATCGACGTTTTTGCCCAGTGGTATCAGAAATAATGATGAATACCGCGCAAAAGATGGGTGAAATGGCAAATTAGGGCTTGTGCTTTCCAAGGATTTGTGTATAATATCTTCATGTGATCGTGCCAAATCAGGGTAAAATGCCCGTCTGGCCGCATGACTTTCAGGGAGGAATGAGAATGGCGCTTGTAAAATGTCCGCGCTGTGAATTGAATTACATGAACGACACCGACACCATGTGCTCCGTGTGCCGCCGGGAGGTCCGGGGCGAGAGCGAGCAGTTCGAGATGGTGGAGCTGTGCTCGGAGTGCGGGGAGAACCCCGTCGTGCCCGGCCATGAGCTGTGCGCCCAATGCCTGAAGGAGCAGGCGCGCCGCGATGACATGGACGGCGACGAGGAGATCCAGCGCGAGCCCGCCAGCATCGAGATCGATTCCGTGTCCACCATGGACGAGATCGAGCTGGACATCGGCGGCGGCCTGGACGACGAGGACTTCTCCGACGACGCCGACTTCGGCGACGATGACGAGGACGAGCTGGACGAAGACAAGGAAGACGAGGAAGAGTAGCTTGGCGGTCTTCGCGATTGCGGACTTGCACCTGCCCGCGCGGCAAAAGCCCATGGACATCTTCGGCGACCACTGGAAGGACCACTTCCAGCGAATCAGCGCCGACTGGCGCGCGCGGGTGAAGCCGGAGGACCTGGTACTGCTGCCCGGCGACCTCTCCTGGGCCATGCGGCTGGAGGAGGCGCTGGAGGATCTTGAGAGCATCGGCGCGCTGCCGGGCACGAAGCTGCTGCTTCGAGGCAACCACGACTATTGGTGGAGCTCCATCGGCCGGGTGCGCCGCGCCCTGCCGGAGGGTATGTATGCGCTGCAGAACGACAGCGTGCTGCTGGGCGGACGGCTCTACGCCGGAAGCCGGGGCTGGACGCTGCCGGGGCCGGAGCAGACCGAGGACGACCGAAAGATCTACGAGCGGGAGCGCATGCGGCTGGAGATGTCGCTGAAGCACGCCCGCAGGCTCTCCCAGGACGCGCCCATCACCGTCATGCTGCACTATCCGCCGCTGACGGAGGAGGAGCCGGGCTTTTCCGACATACTGGAGGCCTACGGCGTCTGCGACTGCGTGTACGGCCATCTGCACGGCCCGGCCATCTACGGCGCGGTGCGGGGCGTGCGCGGCACGGTGCGTTATCACCAGGTGTCCTGCGACGGCCTGGATTTCAAGCTGTACGCCCTGTATCCCGATATAGACGACCCCACGACAGGTGAAGCATGAAAAAGCTGTTGATGATATTGAATCCCCGCGCCGGACAGCGCCGGGCGAATCGCTATTTGCCGGAGATCATCCGGCTTTTTATCGATCACGACTATCGATGTGAGACCTATGTGACCGGCAAGAGCGGCGAGGCCACCCGGTTCCTCGCCGAGCACGGCCACCACAGCTACAGCATGATCGTCTGCGCGGGGGGCGACGGCACGCTGAACGAGACCATCGCCGGCATGCTGGCCGCCGGGATCAAGTGTCCGCTGGGCTATATTCCCTGCGGCACCACCAACGACTACGCCTCCTCCATCGGCCTGTCAGGCGACGTGGTGCAGGCCGCCCGGGACATCATGGAGGGCCGCGCCCAGGCCATCGACATCGGCTCCTTCAACGGCAGGAACTTCGTCTATACCGCCACCTGCGGGGCCTTTGCCAAGGCTTCCTATTCCACGCCCCAGATGGCCAAGAACCTGCTGGGCCACGTGGCCTATATCCTGGAGGGCGTGAGGGACCTGAGCACCATCCGGCCCATCCACATGCGCATCACGGCGGGGGACGTGGCCCTGGAGGACGATTTCCTGTTCTGCTCCGTCACCAATTCCACGTCCGTGGGCGGCATCCTGAAGCTGGACGCACAGATGGTGGCGCTGAACGACGGCAAGTTCGAGGTGACGCTGGTGCGCAATCCCACCACGCCCGCCCAGTTGAGCAGCATCTTCGTGGGCCTGACGACCCAGAACGTGCCCAACGACATGATCCACTTCTTCTCCGCCAGCAACATCCACGTGGAGTGCGACGCGCCGGTGGAGTGGACGCTGGACGGCGAGCGGGAGCCGGAGACCGATTCGGTGACCATGCAGAACCTGCACAGCGCCGTGCGCATCGTCATCCCCAGGACCGCCCACGCCGCGCCCTTTGACTTCGGCGTGGAAGAGGCGGAGCTATGAAGCAGAACTACCAGATCCTGATGGAGCGCGAGCTGGCCCGGATCGCCGAATCCGGGACCCGGCCGCGCCTTTTGCTGCACAGCTGCTGCGCGCCATGCTCCAGCTACGTGCTGGAGGCGCTGACGGCGGCCTTTGACATCGACATCTTCTATTACAACCCCAACATCCAGCCCCGGGAGGAGTTTGACCGCCGGGTGGAGGAGCTGAACCGCCTGGTGGCGGCGATGCCCCACGAAAACGTCCTGCGCGTCATCGTGGGCGACTGGGACGCCGAGGCGTTCCTGGCCATGTGCAAGGGCCTGGAGGATGTGCCCGAGGGCGGCGAACGCTGCGAAAGGTGCTTCCGCATGCGCCTGGGTGCTTCCGCAAAGCTGGCCAGGGAGCGGGGGAGCGACTGGTTCACCACCACGCTGACTATCAGCCCCCTGAAGGACGCCCAGCTGCTCAACGCCATCGGCATGGAGCTGGGGGAGCAGTTCGGCGTTCGCTGGCTGCCCAGCGACTTCAAGAAAAAGAACGGATACAAGCGCTCCTGCGAGCTGTCCGCCCTCTACGGGCTGTATCGCCAGGACTATTGCGGGTGCATCTTCTCTAAACTCGAACGGGATAAACGGGTTAAAAAAGCGGCGTTGTAGGACTGACGCAATGCCGCTCGAGACCTTTTCACACAGATCCTTCGCTTCGCTCAGGATGACGGCGTTTTGCCTCGTTGTCATCCTGAGCGAAGCGAAGGATCTGTGTATTTCGATATGGAAATGGGGATGGAAACAACGCGCTTCCGTCCCAAACATAAATTGTCACCTTGTTTACAAATGCAAGTTGACGTTTCCTGATACAAGTGCTACGATACCATCAACGCATGCGGAGGTTTTACCATGTCCACGAAAAATGAAGTGCTCAGGACGCTGATGGGCGAGAGCGCGGCGCTGTCCGGCGAACGCCTGGCCCGGCGGCTGGGGGTCAGCCGAAATTCCGTCTGGAAGGCCATCGAACAGCTGCGCCAGGAGGGCTATGAGATCGAGGCGGCCACGAACCGGGGCTATCGCCTGGTGTCCGCGCCGAACCGGATCAGCGTGCCCGAGATCGAGCAGTATCTCACGGCGAAGACCATCGGCGCGCGGATGGAGCTCCACCCGCTGCTGGATTCCAGCAACAACCGGGCAAAGGCGCTGGCGGCCAACGGCGCGCCACACGGCTATCTGGTGATCGCCGAGAGCCAGTCCGGCGGCAAGGGCCGCATGGGCCGCTCCTTCTTCTCGCCGGAGCATTCCGGGGTGTATATCACCTATATTCTGCGCCCGCAGATGCTGGCGGAGAAGGCCGTGATGATCACCAGCCTGGCGGCGGTGGCCGTGGCCCGGGCCATCGAGGCGCTGGCCGACGTGGATGTGAAGATCAAGTGGGTCAATGACCTGTACATCAATGACCGAAAGGCCTGCGGCATCCTCTGCGAAGCCAGCATGGACTTTGAGTCCGGCGGACTGGAGTACGCCGTGCTGGGCATCGGCATCAATGTCACCCGGATGGCGTTCCCGCCGGAGCTTGCGGACATCGCCACCTCCATTGAGAACGAGTGCGGCAAACCCGTGTCCAGGAGCCGCCTGATCGCGGAGATCTCCAACCAGCTGGAGGCCCTGTACGACCAGCTGGGAACGGGGGCGTTCATGATCGAGAGCCGCGCACGCAGCAATGTGATTGGCCGGGACGTGACCGTCATCCGGGGCAGTGAACGCTTCGACGCCCACGCCGTGGACATCGACGACGCGGGCCGCCTGGTGATCCGCACCGCGGAGGGCGTCAGCCGCGTCGGCTCCGGGGAGATCAGTTTGAAATTGAAATGAGGTATCAATGATATGAAAACCAAGGATATGACCATCATTGCGGTGATGGCCGCGCTGATCTGCGTGGCCGGGCCGCTGAGCATCGCCGCTGGCCCCATCCCACTGTCTCTGGCGAGCTTCGCCGTGTATCTGGCCGGCGCGGTGCTGGGCGCGAAGCGCGGCCCGCTGGCCGTGGCCATCTACCTGCTCATCGGCATGGTGGGCGTGCCGGTGTTCTCCGGCTTCTCGGGCGGCATCCAGAAGCTGGCCAGCGTCACCGGCGGCTATCTGATCGGCTACCTGCCCTGCGCGTGGCTAACGGGCCTGGCTGTGAAGCCCGAGCAGACGGAGGCACAGCCCAAGTGGAAGCTGCCCGCCATGATGGTGGCCGGCACCGCTGTGCTCTACATCGTCGGCACGGCCTGGTTCATGATCCAGACCAGGAACAGCCTCGCTGCGTCCATGGGCATGTGCGTGGTGCCGTTCCTGCCGGGCGACGCCATCAAGATCGTGGCCGCCGCTCTTCTGGCCTGGCCGATCAGGAAGGCGATATACAGATAATCACATTGGAATATCGCACTTGACGATTGCCGGATTCCCTGTAATTTGACATGAGAGCAAAATGTACAGATCCTTCGCTTTGCTCGGGATGACACCGAACCAAACCCCTGTCATCCTGAACGAAGTGAAGGATCTGTACATATGTTGACGAGCCGCGTTGAGATGGACCTGGAATGCAATGCTACAGTACATACAACAGGATGCACAAAAAGTGCAGCAGGCTGCCGATCACCACGAACACGTGGAAGGCGGAGTGGGCATATCGGCGCTTTCGCCCGACCGCATACAGCACCGCGCCCACCGTGTAGGCCAGACCTCCGGCCAGCAGAAGCCAGAACCCGGCCTCGCCGATCAGACGCCGCACCGTGCCGATCTTGAACACGATGCACCAGCCCATCAGCAGATAGCAGGCCTGGGAAAACTTGTCGTACTTTTTCAGGTCGATGGCGTTCAGCGTAATGCCCAGCGCCGCCAGCGCCCAGATCACCCCGAAGATCGTCCAGCCCAGGGCGGGGCTTTCCTGCCGCAGCGTGCACAGGGCGATGGGGGTATAGGTGCCCGCGATCAGCGCGAATATGCTGCAGTGGTCCAGCACCTGCATCACCCGCTTACCAAACAGCCGGGGGCTCAATCCGTGGTAGATGCTGGAAATGGCGTACAGAGCCAGCATGCTCACGCCGTAGACCACGCCGCTGACGACAGCCCAGGCGCTGTGATGGCGGGCGCCGGCGATGGGGCAGAGCACCAGCGCCAGGATGCCCAGCGCGCCGCCCACGATGTGGGTGACCATGTTGGTGATCTCCTCGCCACGGGTGTAATCCGGTAGTTTGCGCTGGGCCAGAGGGGTTCGTTTCAAGGGCTTCACCTTCCGTCAAAGAAATAACATATAATCTGGTATTGAATACTATATTACACCATATCAGTGAATATGTCAATAGAACCGCTAAAAAACCGCCCCGAACCTCCATTGAGGCCGGGGCGATCATCTGCCGGATCAGGTCTTTCTCATGTCGTCGTCTTTGGGCTTCTCGGTGGGCAGGGGCTCCGTGTGGCGCTCCTCGCCTTCGCCGATGGTGAAGCGGAAGGGCGTATCGGAGATCTCAAACACGTCCTGTGCCTCGCCGGTGGCCATGTCCAGCGCGACCAGTGTGGCGGAGAGGCTGCCGGAGAAGGTGGTGGCGCCGTCGATCTCATAGATGTCGTCGATGGCGATGGCGTAGATGGAATTTTCGGGATACACGGCGCCGTCCATCAGGCTGGAGAAATAGTAGGTCTCCTGCTGGGTCTGTACGTCCGACACGATCAGCACCACGCTGCTCTCTTCGCTGGTCAGCGCAGAATAGTCAGGGGTGATCACCATGCCGGGCTTGGCCGTGTCCGGAAAGATCATGTACAGCTCGTAGAGCTTCGTGTTGTCCGCCGAATAGGCGTAGAACGAGGCCTGAACCTGCCCGTTCGCGATGGAGGAATACTGGGCGGAGGGGTCGAAGCCCAGCGTCACGCGCTCGCCGTCGATCTCAAGCTCGATGGACTCGCCCGTGGCCTGCTCCCGATTGGGCAGCTCCTGAGGCAGCTCCTGTTCCGGCTCCACGGGGATCGTCTCCACGGGCGGCTCCGGCGCAGTTTCGCTGTCGGTCCATTCCGCCATCGCCGGTGCCAGTGCCAGCAGTGCGATTATGATCAGTGCGATCAGCTTTTTCATGGCAGCTCCTTCGGCGCGCTCAGCGCACCCGCAAATCGTATTATATGCCTATTTTAGCGTCAAGGGGCCGGGTTGTCAAGAAAAATGCGCTGGAGCTGGCCGGCCGTCCGCCATGCGACAGGCATAAAAAAACACCGGCACTTCCGAGCCGGGAAGATCCGGTGTCTGGTGACCCATTGGAGATTCGAACTCCAGACACCCTGATTAAAAGTCAGGTGCTCTACCGACTGAGCTAATGGGTCGCGTTGGCTGGGGCGGCAGGGGTCGAACCTGCGAATGCGGGAGTCAAAGTCCCGTGCCTTACCGCTTGGCTACGCCCCATTAGAGCGCCGCACCAATTTAAAAAGAATGGGGTGGGTAGTGGGGCTCGAACCCACGACCTCCAGGGCCACAACCTGGCACTCTGACCAACTGAGCTATACCCACCATAAAACTGGCGCGCCAGAAGGGATTCGAACCCCTGACCCACGGCTTAGAAGGCCGTTGCTCTATCCGACTGAGCTACTGGCGCAATCTTCCACGCGAGCGGAGAACTGTTCCCGCCGACATTTATGTATTATAGCATTTTTGGCCCGTTTTGTCTATAGATCGGAGCAAATAAACCAACATTTTACCTTTGTGTGCTATGATATCCGGCAGAAGGGAGGCGACGGGCCGTGCTCAGGTTTGAGGGCTTAATTCTGGCGTTGGCGCTGATCCTGTTGGGTACGGCCCGGGCCGAGGGACCGGTTTGCGTGCCGGTGAACGGCGTCGCCTGCCTGGTGGACGAAGGCGGGAATGCGATCCTTGATGGCTTTGAGGACGCTTTCACCGTGAGGGATGGCGCGCTGTATGCCGCGGGAAAGCGCGGAAATTATCGCCTCTATGACGCCGCCGGGAACGCCCTGGGCGACGCCGCCTTTGCCATGGTGTACGACGCGGGCGACTGCCTGATCTTCCGCCAGGGCAACCTCTACGGCGCCATGGACGACACCGGCGCGGTGATCCTGCCGCCTGAATGGACGCAGCTGGTTTCAGACGGGGAGGGCGGCTTCCTGGCGCTGGCTTCCGACCCGTTGGACGAGACATCGGACGAGATTCTGCGCGTGGACGCCATGGGTGAGACGACGCCCACCGGCGTGCACACCAACATCGCGTTTTCGCCCTTGAGGTCCGGCCGCATGGCGGTCCGCGCCGCGAACGGCCGCTATGGGGCGGTGAACCAGCGCGGCGAGCTGGTCGTCCCCAAGCGCTGGATGGGGCTGTCAGCCTTCGAGGACGGCCTTGCGATCGCCACCGGAGACGCGGGCGCCGGCCTGATCGATGCCCACGGCAGGGAAGTGGTCGCGGCTGTCTATGACTGGATCGACCGCGGCGACGGTATTATAGCGGTGTTGAGCGAGGACAGAGTGGATGTGTACGCCGCCGACGGCGCGACGCTGCTCTACAGTGTCGAAGGAGAGAACCTGGAGGCCGCTGTCGCGGGCGGATGCCTGCTGGTCAGGGACGGAGACGCCTCGAGGCTCTATGACCAGAGCGGCAATGTGATCGGCGAGTTCGGCCCCTCCTTCGGCTGCGCGCCGGGCCTGGACGGCCAGTTGATCGCCTGGGAGGGCGACTGGGGCGAGCCGTGCGCCTGGCTGATGGACCGTGACGGCGGCGAAGCTTCAGGTAAATTCCAGCACATACTGCCCCTCTCCGGCGGGCGCTATGCCTTCGCGACGATGAAGGGCGTGGTGTATCGCAGTGCGGAGCTGGGCCGGGTGCAGACATCCTGGGACTACGACAGCCTGCGCTTCGGCCTGATGGACTCGGAAGGAAGAGAGCTGCTGCCTGCCGAATACCGGGAGATCCGCGCGTTGGGCGAGGACCGGCTTCTGCTGGTCACGGATGATGAAGTCCGGCTGACGGACGTGGACGGCAGTGCCATCAGGACCTGGATCATGGCTGAAGCCGAAGCACCCACAGGCGAATGAGCCGCTTCAGGGACTGCACAAGGTCCCGCTTTTCCACGACATCCGCCGCCAACAGATCGCATTTTGCATAGACGTGTCTGTCCGCCATGAGCGACGCCGTGCCGAGCACGTCCCCGGCCGACACCGGCGCATCCACCGCCTCCGGCAGGTCGAGCTGTGCCTGCGGCAGCGTGCCCACCGGCACCGCCGCGCGCAGCGTCACCCCGGCAACGACATCCACCGAATCATAAACGCCGCCCCGCACCCGCAGGACGGCGGCTTTTTCGCCCGTTTTCAGGGCGACCTCCGGCCGGAAATTCTCAAATCCCCAGTCCAGAAGCTGGGTGGCCGTGTCGAACCACGTGGGGCAGTTCAGCACTGCGCCGATCAGCTCCATGCCGTCCCGCTCCGCGCTGAACACCAGGCAGCGCCCCGCCTTGCCGGTGTAGCCCGTCTTGCCGCCGGTGGCGCCCTCATAGGTCTTGAGCAGCTTGTTCTTGTTCTCCAGCACCCGGCTGTACTCGTTGCCCACCCAGGGAATCACCTTGCGCTGGGTGGACGTGATGGTGCGGAAATCGCCGTCCTTCATGGCCTCCCGGAACAGCAGCGCCAGCCCCAGCGCCGAGATCTGGTGCCCGTCCGCGTCCAGCCCGTGGGGATTGACGAAGTGGGCGTCGATGCCCAGCTCCTTCGCCTTCTCGTTCATCATGTCGGCGAACGCGGGCACGCTTCCGGCGATGTGTTCGGCCACGGCCACGGCGGCGTCGTTGCCGCTGCGCAGCATCAGCCCGTAGAGCATGTGTTCCATGCTCAACGTCTCGCCCTCGGACAGGTACAGCGACGTGCCCGTGACCCCATAGGCGTTCTTACCGGCGGTCACCGGCTCGTCCAGATCGCTGTTCTCCAGCGCCAGCAGCGTGGTCATCACCTTGGTGGTGGAGGCCATTGGGAACATGGCGTTTTCGTTCTGACCGAACAGCACCCGGCCCGAGGCCCCGTCGATCAGCACCGCCCCCTTGGCCGCCACGGTGAACGGCTCCGAGGCGCGGGCGGGGAGCACCAGGAGCAGGAACGCGAGCACGGCAATAAAGCATCTCTTCATAGCAATCCTCCGAACGGAAAAGCCCGGACAGTTTCTCTCGTAAGAAATTGCCCGGGCTTGTTTCTGTTGGGAGGATATGCGGCTTTGACCTATTGTTGAACCTCGCTCTTCAGTGCCGCGGCGCAGCCGGCGGAATAGCCGCAGGCCAGTATGGCGAAATCCAGCGCGGTCTGGGGCGCGGAGACCGTGCCCTCGCCGCACATGCTGCGGATCACGTCGGTGAAGCGGCGGCTGAACGCGGCGTAGAGCCCCTCCACCGTCTCGCTCTCCTTCAGCGCCAGCATCCTTCGGATGTCCTCCATGCTGCTGGTCTGCTTCAGCGCCACGATCATGGTCAAAAGCGCGATCTGCTCCCGGCTGTACTTCTTGCCGGTGGGGCGGGGGATCAGCTTGCTCTTGACGTAGTTGTTGATCATCGAGGGCGACAGGTAGCCGTGGATGTCCTCGCCGTACAGGGGCTCATACATCCTCGTGATGAAGGTGACCACCTGGTCCATGTACAGTCCCAGGTCCGGGATCTGTTCCCACTCCACGGGGCGATAGCGCTGGATGGCCCCCAGGGCGTTCATCATTTCGCTGTTCATGCCGCGCCTCCTATAGCTCGCTTGTCTCCCGCGCGGGCTCCACGTAGAGCGTGCGCTGGTTGGTGTAGATCACAAACCCGGGCTTGGCGCCGCCGGGCTTCTTCACGTATCGACGCAGGGTGTAGTCCACCGGCACCCGGGAGCTGGCCTTGCCCTTGGAATACAGGGCTGCCAGCCGCGCCGCGAACAGGATCGTCTCCTCGTCCGGCGCCTCGCCCACGATGATCACGTGGGAACCGGGCATGTCCTTGGCGTGCAGCCACACCTCGTTCGGCTGGGCCGTGCCGGTCAGCTTGTCGTTCTGCAGGTTGTTCTTGCCCACCAGGATCGTCCGGCCGGAGGGCGCGGTGAACTTCATGGGCTTCGACGGAGGCAGCTGCTTCATCTGCCTCCGGCTGCGGTTGGCCCGCACGTAGCCCAGCTTCTCCAGCTCCTCCCGCAGCTCGAACAGTTCCGCCTCCTCCTGGCACTTGTCCAGGTTGTCCATCTGGCCCTCCAGATAGTCCAGCTCCGCCGAGGTCTTCTCGATCTGCTCCGCCGCCAGGGTCTGGGCGTTGCGGGCCTTCTGGTACAGCTTGAAGTACTTCTGGGCGTTCTGGCCGGGGGACAGCTTTTCGTCCAGTTCCACCTTCAGCATCGGCATGTCCGGCTCGTAGTAGTTGGGCACCTCCACCGATTTCGCGCCCTTCTGCGCCAGGTGCATATTCGCCGTCAGCAGCTCGCCCTTCAGTCGGTATTCCTCCATCCGCTGGCTGCCCAGAAGCGCCTCGTTCTGCAGCGCCAGCTTCCGCTCGCAGCGCTCGATGTTCTTCTTCAGCGTGCGGTGCAGCGCGGCGCTCTTCTGCTTGATGCGCTCGGCCATGTCCCGCCCGCGGTAGAAGGCGTCCAGCGCCTCGGAGATGGTGGGGTAGGGCTCGGCATTCAGATGGGCGCGGCTGAGGTAGGGGAAGGCCACGGCGTCCACCGGTGCGCCTTCCTCATTGAACAGGATCGCCGGGGCGATGCTCTGGGGGATGCGGCGCAGGCTGTCCGCGATGCTTTCACAGGCGGCGCGCAGGTCGATCTCGTCCGAATGGGCGTCCTCGCTGCCGGTGGCGCGGAAGGCCAGTTCCCTCGCCGTCTGGGCGGACATTCCGGAGATGCTTCCCGCGATCAGCTTGTGGAGCGGCCCGGATTTCCCGGCCAGCGCCTCGTGCAGCGCGTCCGCTTCCACCCGGTCATAGGGGATCTTGCCGTGGGCCGGGGGCAGCTCGTAGCGCAGCCCGGGCAGCACCTCGCGCACGGAGGAAATGGCCTCGGTGACGCGCCGGGCGCTGTCGATGATCCGCCCGTCGCCGCCCACGAAGATCAGGTTCGAGTGCTTGCCCATGAACTCGCAGATCAGCTTCTTGCGGGCCCTGTCGCCCAACTCGTCGAAGTGCTCGATCTCGATCTCAAGGATTCGGTCGCTCTCCACGGCCCTTATGCCCACGATGCGCCCGCCGGTGATGTGCTTGCGCATCAGCATGCACAGCGCCGGGGGCTCCAGCGGGTTGTTCTTGTGGGTGGTGGTCAGGTGGGCTCGGGCGCAGTTGGCCGTGGCCGACAGCAGCAGCTGGCGGTTCGTGCCGCCGCTTCGGATGGTCAGCACGATCTCGTCCCGCTCCGGCTGGATGATCTTGTTCACGCGCCCGCCCGTCAGCACCGCGTCCAGCTCCCGGGCCACCAGGCCCAATGTCAGTCCGTCCAGGGGCATATCCAATCCTCCAAATGAGTTGAACTCGTTTTCATTACCAATTATAAACCTTTTCTGTCGATTGCGCAACCCGATTATTTATGATAGAATGGTGTGGAGCGATTTCCCGCCGCATACCTTCCGCCATCCGGGAATACATTGAACCGAAATGGATGACGCAAGGAGGGTTCCACATGAATCTATCGGGAAATCAGCGCAGGGTCTACCTGCTGGCGCTGGGGCTGCTGATCCTGGCGGTGGCGCTGGTGTGCGCCTGGATGCTGTGGCCGAAGCCGGCCACGTCCCCCGCCCGGAGCGAACCGCAATCCGCGGAGCCTTCCGCGCAGCCCCAGGACGCCGGCGAGCCGACGGGCGCCAGCGCGGGAGCTGCCAGTGAAGCAGGCGGGGACGCCCAAAAGGTGTCCACCATCGTCTACTACCAGGACAACTACGGCTATCTCGTCCCCGTGATGTGCCAGGTGCCCATGGAGGACGGCATCGCCAAGGCCACGCTGAACCGCATGGTGCAGAGCGTGGGCAACGATATGCAGGCCGCGCGACTGGGGCTTCGCACGGTGCTGCCGGAGAACACGAAGATCGACCTGGATATCTCAAACGGCCTGGCCCGCATCGATTTGAGCAAGGAAGTGCTGAACATGGCCGATGCCGCCGCCGAGAGCAACATGGTCAGCGCCATCGTGCAGGCGCTCACGGAGTTTGACAGCGTGGACCGGGTGGAGTTTCTGATCGACGGCCAGAAGCGCCAGACGCTGACCCACGGCACCTCCGTGGCGGGCACGTTCACCCGGGGCGACATCAACCTGGAGAGCGCCGAGCCCACGGTCAGCCTGTCCGCCGCCGAGCCCATGACCCTCTACTTCCCGGCGGATTCCGGCGCGGTGATCGTGCCCGTGACCCGCATGGTGCGTGAGGGCTACGACGTGAACACCGCCGTGATGGAGCTGGCCAAGGGCCCCAGTAACCAGGACATGCTGGAGAGCGTGGTGCCCGCGGGCTGCGGCCTGATCGACGTGAGCGTGGAAAACGGCGTGGCGAAGCTGAACTTCACCGGCGAATTCGTCAACCTGGTGCAGAACTCCGACGGCGGGCGCATGGCGCTGAAGGCGCTGGTGCTGACCTGCACCCAGTTCGAGGGCATCGACAGCGTGGAGATCTACGTGGACGGCGTGAAGTACGACGCGGGCGACCTGGGCGTGCCCACCTTCATGAACGTAGCCGACAGCATCGTCTACGACTACATCCAGACCCAGTCGGCGATGATATTCGACTTTGAGTGATAAGAGGATTGGGGTCGCCCGTTCATCGATAATCGATATACTACCGCAAGGAGGATATACAAATGGAAAACATCAACCGCGCCCCGGATGAGCTGCGCATCGTCCGAATCCTGCCGGACTACACGGAAATGGCCACCGGCTCGGTGCTGATCTGCAGTGGACGGACCAGGGTCATATGCACGGCCTCCGTCCAGGACGGCGTGCCTGGCTTCCTGCGGGGCAAGGGCAAGGGCTGGCTCACGGCGGAATACGCCATGCTGCCCGGCTCCACGCCCCAGCGCAAGGCCCGGGACGGCGTGAAGAAAGACGGCCGGGGCGTGGAGATTCAGCGGCTGATCGGCCGCTCCCTGCGCGCCGCCTGCGATCTGACCCGGCTGGGCGAGCGCACCGTGTACATCGACTGCGACGTGATCCAGGCCGACGGCGGCACCCGCACGGCCTCCATCACCGGCGCCTTCGTAGCGCTGTGCATCGCCGTGGACCGGCTGATGGAGCAGGGCACGCTGGTGGATTCGCCCATCATCCGGCAGGTGGCGGCGGTGTCCGTGGGCGTGATCGACGACGTGTGCACCCTCGATCTGGAGTACGCCCAGGACAGCCGCGCCCAGGTGGACATGAACATCGTGATGACCCGGGACGGCAGGGGCGAACTTGGCTTCGTGGAGGTGCAGGGCACCGGCGAGGGCCGATGCTACACCCGAAAGGAGCTGGACCAGCTGCTGGCGCTGGGGGAGAAGGGCTGCCTGGAGCTGATGCAGGCGCAGCTGGACGCCCTGGGAAGCCGCGCGGAGGTGATCTGCAAGAAGCCGGTGCTGGCGCTGGCCAGCAACAACTTCGGCAAGCTCAGGGAACTCAAGCAGCTGCTGGGCGAGCGCTTCGACGTGCGCTCCATGCGGGAGATGGGCGTTTCCATGGACGTGGACGAGAACGGCGAGACCTTCGAGGAGAATGCGCTGATCAAGGCCAGGGCGCTGATGGACGTGTGCCATTGCGCCACGCTGGCGGACGATTCTGGCCTGTGCGTGGATCAGCTGGACGGCCGCCCCGGCGTGCATTCCGCCCGCTACTGCGGCGTCCACGGCGACGACGAGGCCAACAACCAGCTGCTGTTGAAGGAGCTTTCCGACAAGCCCGCGCCCCACAGGGCCCACTACGGCGCGGCGGTGGCGCTATGCCGTCCGGGTCATGAGCCGCTGGTGGTCTACGGGCGCTGCGACGGCGAGATCATCGACGAGTACCGGGGCGACGGCGGCTTCGGCTACGACCCGCTGTTCCTGTCGGACGACTTGGGCGTCACCTTCGCCGAGGCTGACCCCGAGGCGAAGAACGGCGTCTCCCACCGCGCGCGGGCCATCGCGAAGCTGATTGAGGCGCTGGAGGCGGAAGCGTGATCCGCCTGGGCGTGATCTCCGACAGCCACGACCGCACCTATTGGATCGAGAGATGGCTGGAGTTCGCCAAGGGACAGAACTACGACGCGGTGTTCCACCTGGGGGACTATGACAGCGATGCCCGCTGGCTGTCCCGGCGGCTGGACGCGCCGTTGACCAGCGTGGCGGGCAACTGCGACATGTTTTCCAAGCTGCCCCGCATGGCGCGGTCGGCCTACGGAACGCACCGCATCCTGGCGGTACACGGACATTTGCAGGACGTGAAGTACAGCTACGACAGGCTGTGTTACTATGCCGAGGAGCAGCAGTGCGGCATCGCGCTGTTTGGCCACACCCACAGGCCCTACGCGGGCTACGAGGGTGGCATACTCCTGATGAATCCCGGCGCACTGATGGACGGGTGCTACGGGGAACTGCTGCTGGACGGCGACAGGGCCGTGCCGCGGCTGTATTCGTTCAGGGACGAAGATGACGACGACGAATGATCGTCAGAAGGAAGGGTGTACCAATGGAGCGCAGGACATTTTTGCTCAAACTGTATCCGGATCGCCAGGACGAGACCCTGGCCGCCCTCGGTGCGCTGGGTCCTGAGATCCGGAAAACTGCGGCGTGGCTGGGCGTCGGCAACTTTTCGATCTGGAACGTTGAAAATCTGCTTTGCGGCTACGGGGAGTATGAAAGGGAAGTGGACCTGGACGCCGCCCCGGCGCTTCGGGCGAAGCTGGAGCCCGTGATGGACGGCTGCTCCGAGGTGATCTGTCCCACGGGCAGCATGCGGCTGATGTACCATGACATCGGCGTGGTGCGCCAGGACAAATCCCTGATCCGCCACCGCGTGTTCGTCACGAAGCTCAAGCCCGGCTGCGCCGAGGAGTACAAGCGTCGCCACGACGCGCTGATCGAAGCGCGGGGCGACGCCATATCCGACGGCCCGGACAGCAATTTCACCATCTGGTACGGCGGAGGCTATATCTTCGGCTACTGCGAGAAGGTAAAGGCGTTCGACCGCGAGATGACGGAGGATGAGCGTCGGGACATCGTCGCCTGGGAGAAAAAGCAGCTGGAGATCATGGACTGGATCACCGACGACGTGGACTGGATCACCGGCGAAAAGCACGAAGCGATCCGCAGGATCGTGTGAAAAACAAGAAGGATTCCCGGACAGGCCCGATCTGTCCGGGAATCGTTCTATTTCATATACTTGTCAATGGCCTCGCACAGGTCGTCGATGGCCTTCTGGTCGCCCTCCACGGCGGCATCCACGATGCAGTGCTTCAGGTGGTCCTGCAAAATCAGCTTGCCGGTGTTGTCGATGGCGGAGCGCACGGCGGCGATCTGGACGAGCACCTCCGAGCAGTCCCGGCCGTCCTCCACCATGGCCTTCACCCGCTGCAAGTGGCCGATGGCCCGGGACAGCCGGTTCAGCACGGCCTTGGTGTGCTCGTGGCTGTGGACGTGCCCGTGCTCATGGGTGTGGGGGATGCCGTGTTCGTGCATATACTCGTGATCCATATCGGCGTGGCTGTGGTTCTCGTGCTCGTGGCCCATGTCGTTCACCTCTATCGGAATTGTAACAAACGCTGCCCGGAAATGCAATCCGCGCGGTTGTTAAATCATCGGTTTGACAATTTATGATTTTCAATATATAATGCTCATTGATTAATGTATTCGGGAGACACAGCCATGGATTTCAAGCAACTGGAGACCTTCGTGGCCGCGGTGGACGAGGGTAGCTTTTCCAACGCCGCCGAGCGCCTGCAGCTTTCCCAGTCGATGGTGACCATCCACATCCGCAACCTGGAATCGGAGCTGGGCACCCGGCTTTTGAACCGCACAACCCGCAGCATGGAGCTGAGCCCGGATGGCCGCACATTCTACAACTATGCCAAGCAGATGCTGAAGCTGAACCGGGACAGCATATTCGCCCTGAGCCGCGCCAACCGGGACGAGAAGAGCGTGAACATCGTCACCACGCCCTACATCAGCCGCTATTACGTGGCCAAGCGCCTGGTGGGCTTCCACCGGCTCCACCCGGAGGCGGCCTTCAACGTCATCACCACCTCCAGCGCCGATATCCACGCCAGGCTCCAGTCCGAGGAGGCGGAGTTCGCCTTCTGCACCATGAAGCCCATGAACGATGCCTACTCCGTCAGGCACTGCGAGAGCGCCAGCCTGGTGGTCATCACTCCGGACGAGACGCGCTTTCGGGGCATCGATGGCCCGTTCCCCAAGGCGCTGTTCGGAGAGGAACCGCTGATCACCCGCAGCGGCGCGTCCACCCTGCAACAGGAATTCCTGCGCTGGTCGAAGCTGAACATCCCGGAGGTGAAGCTGAAGGTCGCCGCAGCGGTGGACGACACCGAGACCATCAAGCAGTTGGTGGCGGACGGCGTGGGCATCGCCGTGATCTCCGAGGCCGCAGTGCGCTCCGAGGTGGCCGACGGGCGCTTGATGGCGTTTTCGCTCACGGATACCATGCCGTATCACCTGTACTTTGCCCACAGGAAAAAATATCTCTCCCCGGAGCAGGCCGCTTTCCGGGACTACGTGCTGGAGAGTGCGAAGGCAGAGTGAACTATATATCAATAATTCAACATACATTTATTGAAATGCTTAAATAATGGTGGTATACTGCATCCTGTAAGACGCGGGCGACCCGCGAGAGACGAAGGAGGAAACGTGAGCATGCTCGATCCCACGATCTACAAGGACTGGCAAATCGCCGAGGAAGCGGAGAAGACGCTGCCTTCCGTGGACTGGTTCCGTGAAAAGCTGGGCCTTCTGCCCGAGGAGATCATTCCATACGGCAAGACCCCGAAGCTGGACTTCATCAAAATCATGGATCGCCTGAAAGACAAGCCTGACGGTAAGCTCATCGAAGTCACCGCGATCACGCCCACGCCCCTGGGCGAGGGCAAGAGCACCGTGTCCCTGGGCCTGATAGAGGGCCTGGCGAAGATCGGCAAGAACGTGGGCGGCGCGCTGCGTCAGCCCTCCGGCGGCCCCACCATGAACGTGAAGGGCACCGCCGCCGGCGGCGGCAACGCCCTGCTGATGCCCATGACGGAGTTCTCCCTGGGCCTCACCGGCGACATCAACGACATCATGAACGCCCACAACCTGGCCATGGTGGCGCTGAACGCCCGCATGCAGCACGAGCGCAACTACTCAGACGAGGAGATGGCCAAGCACAACATGGGCAGAAGGCTTGACATCGACCCCAAGCGCATCGAGATGGGCTGGGTGCTGGACTTCTGCGCCCAGGGCCTGCGCAATATCATCATGGGCATCGGCGGCAACCGGGACGGCTTTTTGATGGAGAGCAAGTTCGGCATCGCCGTGGGCAGCGAGCTGATGGCCATACTGGCCGTGGCCCGGGATTTGAAGGACCTGCGCGAGCGCATCGGCAAGATCGTCGTGGCCTATGACAGGAAGGGCGCCCCCGTCACCTGTGAGGACCTGGAGGTCGCCGGCGCCATGACCGCCTGGATGCGCAACACCATCAACCCCACCATGTGCTATACCGTGGAGCACCAGCCCGTGCTGATCCACGCCGGCCCCTTCGCCAACATCGCCATCGGCCAGAGCTCCGTCATTGCGGACAGGCTGGCGCTCAAGCTGTTCGACTACCACGTCACCGAGTCCGGCTTCGCCGCGGACATCGGCTTTGAAAAGTTCTGGAACGTGAAGACCCGCCTGTCGGGCCTGACCCCCAACGTGTCCGTGATCGTGGCCACCGTCCGCGCGCTCAAGATGCACGGCGGCGGGCCGAAGGTCAGCCCCGGACGCCCTCTGCCCGACGAGTACACCCGGGAGAACCTGGAGCTGGTGGAGAAGGGCTGCGAGAACCTGTTCCACCACGTGGAGACCGTGAAGAAGTCCGGCATTGTGCCGGTGGTGTGCATCAACCAGTTCCATACCGACACCGAGAACGAGATCAACCTGATCAAGCGGCTGTGCGCCGAGCGCGGCGTGCGCTGCGCCCGCTCCAACCACTGGCGCTACGGCGGCGAGGGCGCCGTGGAGCTGGCCGAGGCGGTCGTGGACGCCTGCCAGGAGAAGCCGGAGATCAAGTTCCTGTACGACCTGGATATGCCCCTCACCGAGCGCGTGGAGCGCATCGCCAGGGAGGTCTACGGCGCGGACGGCGTGGACTGGGCGCCCCTGGCGGTGGAGAAGGCGAAGCGCTTTGAGAGCGATCCCAAGTACGCCGACTACTGTACCATGATGGTCAAGACCCACCTGTCCCTGACCCACGACCCGGCGCTGAAGGGCGTGCCCAAGGGCTGGCGGCTGCCCATCCGGGACATCCTGGAGTACGGCGGCGCGAAGTTCCTCTGCCCAATGGCCGGCACCATCTCCATGATGCCCGGCACCGCCTCCGACCCGGCCTATCGCCGCGTGGACGTGGACACCGAGACTGGCAAGGTCAGCGGACTGTTCTAAGTCGACGGGGTCGACGGCCTGTTGCTGCCGAGCGGAACTGCTGCATGCCTGCCCCGCAGATCATGGGGCAGGCATGCGCGCAGCGCGGCAAAAGGACAGGATCATAGCAATGGTATGGGTGGCAGCGATGTCACCCATATTCAAGTAAAGGAGTTACCTATGCCAACGGACTTCACTAAAAAAACCTGCCGCGAATTCGTCGACGCCCTCGCTTCATCGGCTCCCGCGCCGGGCGGCGGGGGAGCGGCGGCCCTGGCCGGAGCCCTGGGCACGGCGCTGGGCAACATGGTGGGCAGCCTCACCGTGGGAAAGAAAAAGTATGCAGGCGTGGAGGAAGAGATCATTCAGCTCAAGGCGAGGTGCAACGCGCTGCAGGCGGCTCTCCTCGACATGGTGGCCGAGGACGCCCGCTGCTTTGAGCCCCTGGCCGCGGCCTACGGCATCCCGAAGGACGACCCGAACCGCGCCGCCGTCATGGAGGACGCGCTGAAGACCGCCTGCTCGTCGCCCATGCGCATCATGGAGCTGTGTTGCCAGGCCATCGAGGCCATCGCCGTGTTCGCCGAAAAGGGCAGCCGCATCGCCGTTTCCGACGCCGGTTGCGGCGCGGCCCTGTGCAAGGCGGCCCTACAGAGCGCCAGCCTGAACGTGTATATCAATACCAGGGCCATGGCCGACCGGGACGCCGCCGAGGCGCTGAACGACAGGGCCAACGCGCTGCTTGAAAAGTACGTTCCCATGGCCGACGGCATATTCGCTGCCGTGCGGGCCGGGCTGGTCCAATAAACTGCTCCGTCAAATCATGGAAGAAAGCAATCCAAGCAAAAAGACGGTCTGATATAAAAAGCCTCCCTCCATGAGGGAGGCGTCATCCGCGAAGCGGATGACGGAGGGAGCTAAAGGAGGCATACCATGTCCAACCTGCTTTCCGGCAAGGAAGTGGCCGCTGCGATGAACGC
Organism: uncultured Eubacteriales bacterium; assembly: GCA_902800625.1. Classification (GTDB taxonomy): domain Bacteria; phylum Bacillota; class Clostridia; order Christensenellales; family Aristaeellaceae; genus UBA2862. The sequence goes on from CADCFG010000002.1 coordinate 95,013, forward strand.
GCGGCTCCTGGCGCGTTCTGAGGCGTTGAAGGCCCGGGGGATCGCCCCGAAGCTGGCCATCGTGCGCTGTGGCGAAAACCCGTCCGACCTGTCCTACGAGCGCGGGGCCATGGCCCGATCGGCGCTGACGGGCGTGGCGGTAGACGTGATCGCCCTGCCGGAGGACGTGGCGAAAGACGCATTGATCGATCGCATCCGCGCCCTGAACGCAGATGCCTCCGTCCACGGCGTGCTGCTGTTCAGGCCCCTGCCGAAGCATCTGCGCGCCTTTGACCGGGAGATCTGCAACGCCCTTGAACCCGCAAAGGACGTGGACGCCATGACGGATCTTTCCATGGCGGGGGTGTTTGAGAACCGGGACGACCTGGGCTTCCCGCCCTGCACGCCCCGGGCATGCATGGAGATTCTGGACCATTACGGCATCGACCCCGCCGGCAGGCGCGCTGTGGTGATCGGCCGCAGCCTGGTGGTGGGGCGGCCCCTGGCCATGATGCTGATGGTCCGCAACGCCACCGTCACCCTATGCCACACCCGCACGGTGGACGTGGCGGGGGAGGCCCGACGCGCGGACATCCTGGTCACCTCCGCGGGCGTGCTGGGATCGCTGACGAAGGATTTCGTCCGCCCCGGCCAGGTGGTGATCGACGTGTCCATCAACTGGGACGCCAACAAGCCCAATGCCAGGGGCGGCCTGGGGGCCATCGCGGGCGACGCCGTTTTCGACGACGTGTCGGGCATCGTGGACGCCATCACGCCCGTGCCCGGCGGTGTGGGCGCGGTGACCACCAGCGTGTTGATGGGGCACGTGATCGAGGCAGCCGAAAGGCAGATGAAACCGTAAATCCCGCGAGAACAGCCGCTTACCGACCGCCCGCATCCATCCCGTACAAAAGGAGCATCCGCCATGAAAACTGCCCGCGCAACCCATCCCGCCCGCCTGTTGAAGCTGACCTTCTGCGCCTTCACGCTGGCGTTCTTCATCGCGGCGCTGATCGCCCCGGACAGGGCGGACATGCTGCCCGGCCTTGCTCGCATCCTCACGGGCCAGGCCCAGCTGACCAAGGACTACTTCAAGCCGGAGCTGGGCGGGCTGTCGGCCTCGATGCTGAACACTGCGCTGCTGGCCGCCATCTGTACGGGCCTGGCTTTCCTGCCGGGCGCGCAGGTCAACGGCGTGACGGCCCTGGCCTGGTTTCTGACCGTGGGCTTTGGCACCTACGGCATGAATCCGCTGAACATGCTGCCGCTGGTGCTGGGCGTGGGGGCGTATTCGCTGATCCGCCGGGAGCCCTTTTCAAAGAACGTCCACTTCGCCATGTTCGCCACGGGCATCTCGCCGATCATCACCCAGGTGCTGCTCTACTATCCTTCCGTGGAAGCCGGGCCGCGCATCACGCCGCTGGGAGTCATCCTCGCGTGCGTCGTCAGTCTGATCATCGGCTGCGCCATGCCCGCGCTGTGCGCCCACTCCCCGGCGTTCCACAAGGGCCACAACCTATACAACGCCGGGCCCGCCGCGGGCTTTCTGTGCTTTCTGATCTTCGCCGCGCTGTACAAAACCGCCGGCGTTGAAGCGCCCGCCATCGCCGCGGACCTGGGCGAGGGGCATCCGCTGTTCGTCAACCTGTTCTGCGGGATCTGCTTTGTGCTGTGCCTGGCCGCCGGTCTCATTCTCAACGGCGGCGTGGGGGACTACGGCAGACTGCTGAAGGACTCCGGCTACCGTTCCGACTTCACGCAAAAATACAGCGCCGGGTCCGTGCTCATGAACCTCGGCGTCTACGGCCTGTTTATCCTGCTGTACTACAACCTCATTGGCGCTGCCTTCACCGGCCCCACCATGGGCGCGGTGTTCTGCATGGTGTGTTGCTTCGCCATGGGCGCGACGCCCCGGAACGTGCTGCCCATCATGGTGGGCTACGGGTTAATGGGCCTCCTGTATCGGCTGGGGCTGGTGGCTTTCCCCGTGAACGGCCAGGCGCTGGTGGTGGGCCTGTGCTACGCCAGCGGACTCGCCCCGGTGGCAGGGGAGTTCGGCCCCATCGCCGGGATCGCCGCCGCCATGCTGCACTATATCCTCGTCACCAGCGTGCCCGCCATCCACGGCGGCTTCAACCTGTACAACGGTGGCTTTACAGCGGGCATCGTGTGCTTTATCATCGTGCCGGTGCTGGAACACTATTTCAAGCGAAGGACGCAGCCCGTCAATCGCTGATGACCGCGTCCACCCGAACGTCGTGGGCCTCGGCCTCGATGCCGTCCACGACCTGAAAGCCGTAGCACAGCGCCAGCGTGGGATGCCCCGGGTGTTCCGAAAGCCACCGGTCGTAATATCCGCCGCCGTAGCCCACGCGCAGCCCGCCCCGGTCGAAGGCCACCCCTGGCATCAGTATGAGCGCGGCGTCGTCGTCGGCCACGGGCCCGTCCTCCATGGGCTCCAGTATGCCGAACGCCCCCTGCGGCGCGAGCTGGTCGAAGCGGTCGAGCCAGATGAACCCCATCCCATTGCCAACCACCTTCGGCACGGCCACGCGCTTGCCCTCGAGCCAGGCCCTTTCGATGATGGGCCGGGTGCGCACCTCCTGGTTGAAGGCAATGTAGACATAGACGGATTCCGCCGCCTGCCATTGTGCCGTGCGGTACAGCTTCTCCGCCAACCCAGCGCTTCTGGATTCCACTTCAGCCGCCGACATGGCGCTTTTTTTTTCGCCGATCGCCCTTCGCAGCTCCCGCTTGTCCACGGTCATCCCTCCATATCTGTTTTCTATGATAGCAGGCCGGTGCGCGCTTCGGGTTTAAACCTTTGTTAATCGTCGGCCATTTGAAAGTACCTGGTATCCGGGGTTTTTGGTGGGGGTAGGTAGGATTTTACCCTAATTCTTACCCTAATTGGTGGCGTCCTGCCAGTAGGAAGAGAGGCGGCGGGCGGCTTCGGTGGCGGCGTCGGTGGTATAGGCGGCGTAGATGTCCAGGGTCATGGCGGCGCTGGCGTGGCCGAGGTTGTGCTGGACGGTCTTCGGGTCGGCACCGGCACGGAGGGCTGCCACGGCATAGGAGTGGCGCAGGTCGTGAGGGTGCAGGCCGGGAAGGTTGAGGGGCTCGGCCAGGCGGGAGACGGCGCTCTCCAGGGCGCTGGCGCTGAGCGGGCCGCCGTTGGTGGAGCGGAAGATCATGGCCTCGGCGAGGGGATCCTCGCGCCACTTGCCACCGGCGCGCAGCTTCATTTCAGCGAGGCGCCGACGCTGGGCGCGCAGGGTGGCAGCGACTTCCGGGCCGACCACGATGTCGCGGGCGCTGCCGTCCTTCGGCGGGACCAGGGCGCCCTCGGGGGACATCTGGTGGCGCACATGGAGGACGGAGGCGGACTCGTCCCAGTCGGCCCAGGTGAGGCCGCGCAGCTCGCCGGAGCGAAGCCCGGTCTGCAGGAGCAGGATCAGCGCCTCTGGATAGTTCGTGGCCTGGGCGGCTTCCAGGAAGGCGGGGAAGGCGGGCCGGTCGATGATGTGCATCTCGGCGCGCTCTTTGCGGGGCAGGGGCACGTCGGTGGCCACGTTCTCCCGGATCAGCTTCGCCTTCACGGCGGCATTGAGGGCGATGGACAGCACCTTCGCCGCCATGCGGACGGTGGATGCCTTGAGCGCTGCCTCGCCGGTGCGGCGCTGCAGATCTCCCACCATGCGGCGCACGTGGATGGACGTGAGGGAGGCGAGGCGGAGCTTCCCGATGGACGGCACGATGTAGAGCGCGGCGATGGTGTTATAGTGGTCGCGGGTGCGCTGGGTGGTGTGGGGGCAGTAGTCGCGCGTCCACTCCGCGAGCCATTCCTTCACGGTGACGGTGGCTGGCTCAATCCATGAGCCGGTGTCCACCTCGTGCTGGGCGGCGCGCAGCGCCTCGCCGATGGCCTTCGGGGACTTGGCATAGACGGAGTGCTGCCGGCCGTCTGAGCCGGTGTAGCGGGCCTCGTAGGTGCCGTTCTTGCGCTGGCGGATGGAGCCCATCCTGTTCTGGGCGCGGGTGCCTGATTTGGACATGAGAAAATCCTCCTTTCGTTGCTTGCGCAAGGCGGGAGGATATGCTATAATAACAGTACCCTCTCCCTTACTTGGTCGTTCGGGAAGTGGTGCCCCTGATCGGTCTGGCCACCGGTCGGGGGCGAATTTTTTATGATTAATACTCGTCGCTGCCGTAGCCGTTGATCTCGTCGATCATGATGAACGGCACGAAGCTGGTGGAATACTGCCCGTTGAGCTCGCCGACGATGAGTGCGTCGTCACCCACGTGGAAGGGCAGATCGTCCACGCTGTCCAGGTGCAGGCGGAAATGGCCGATGGCATAAGGCACATCCGACCCCATGGGACAGGCGGCCTCCGGCTCGTCGACTTCGAGGATCATGGTGTAATGGTTTCCGGTCACGCACTCGATGGACTGAATCACACCCTTGAGGCTGGCGCGAACAGTGCCGCCCAGCAGATCTCTGGGAGCGGTGTTGTAGATGATATTTTGCAAATCATGGAGGTTGTAAGTGTCGCCCAGGGCGGCGCAGCCGATCAGGATCAGCGCCAGGACACACGCGAGCAGCTTCTTCATAGGACACCCTCCTCATAAATATCATAGTCGGTTCTTAGACAGAAATTATCTAACTCCGCCAAGGCGCGGCGGATGACAGCCAACTGGCGCGGGGTGAGCCTCGGCGGCTCGGGTTTGGGAGGCGGAGGCATCAGATCCCGGGCACGCATCAGGTGGGGGATGGCCTTCAGGCGGACGTCGGTGCCGTCGGCCCGGGCCTCGATGACGGCCAGGGGCTCGTCAGAGTGGAGGTCGTCTTCCTCGGCGTGGCGCAGCTCATGGCGCAGGGATTTGCGCTGGCCATGCCAGTTGTGGCGGGCGTTGATGTAGATGTTCAGGAAGCCGTCCGGGGATTCAGTGACGAAACCGCCCACGCCCTCGGGCAGATCCAGCAGCCGGACGGCGTACTCATCGCGGTCGATCATGCCGGATCATCCCCATCGTAGAAGTCCGGGTTCGTGGCCCGCAGCGCGTCGATCAGGGCCGCCACCTGCTTCACGTCCTGAGCGGAGCCGTAGCGCGCCAGGTTCAACAGCGCCTTACGATCGGGATCGTCGGCCAGCTCCTCACGGGCCTGCTGTGCGGGGATGGCATCGGCGCCATTCAAGTACGACAGGGAGACGCCGAGCTTGTCAGCAATCTTCTGAGCGCTGGAGATCTTCGGGGACACCGCGCCGGATTCATACCTGCTTATATTCTGTTTGGTCGTTCCCAGCAGCTGCGCAAACTCTTCCTGTGTCATGTGGCGCTCGAAACGGATGCGCCGAAGGTTCTCTGAAAACTGACTCATGCTCCCCACCTCCACAATTAATATTGTACTCAAAAATGTGACTTTGTCAAGCTATATGTTACAATTCTAATAAATCAGTCACATACTTGTTGACTTATCGAATCGGCGGCTGTATACTGAGGCCAAGTCACAAGTTTGATGACTTGAAGGGAGGTGACAGCTTGGAGATGATGACATTCCGCGGGCTTGTGTACAGCAAGTTCAAGACGATCGCCGACTTCGCCCAGGCCATCGGGTGGACGCGGCAGAAGGCAACCAACATCGTGAACGGCGTGCAAGAGCCGTCACTGGATGACACGGACAAGATGGCCAAGGCCCTGGGCATGTCTCTGGAGGAGACCGCACGTTTTTTCTTGCCCAAGAAGTCACAAGTGTGTTGACTTGTGACAGCACCGAACGACCAAGGAGGAGAGCATGAGCGCATTTGAGGAGAAGATCAAGAAGCAGCTGCTGGAGTACCGGGCGCGGCTGCACGAGGCGGAGGAAGCCCATAACGGTTTCACGGCCAGCATGCCCATGTGGGACAACTACGCCGTGGAGACCGACGAGGGCGGCGACTACTTCAAGCGCAACATGATCGGTATCCGCGGCCTGCAGACCGCCAATGCCGGCCTGGTTGCCTGGCACGGCATGCAGATCGTAAGCCAGGGCGCCGCGCCCACGCAGCCCGAGGGCTGATGAGACGACGGGAGGGGCCCAGCCCCTCCCAGACCATTGAGGGGAGGTGACGGCTATGCTGGAAGCCGTACGCAAGGCGCTGCGGATCAAGACGGAGGCCTACGACGATGAGCTTGAGCAGCTGATCCTGGCGGCCCAGCTGGACCTGGGTGTGGCGGGCGTGGTGCTCGAGAGCAATGCCACGCTGGACGCGCTGGTGACCACCGCTGTGATCACCTACTGCAAGCTGCACTTCGGGCAGCCCGACGATTACGACCGGCTGAAGCGCTCCTATGACGAGCAGAAGGCACAGCTGGCCACCTGCACCGGCTACACCGACTGGAGAAACGGGGCGAACACATGAGCAGATGGAGCACGGTCGATCTCGTACAGGAGGCGACCAGGGCCCACGGCGTGCATGACAGCGTCCCCGAGACGAAGCGCCGGCTGGATTGCCTGGTGAAGAGCGTCACCCGGTCGGAGTTCTACAGCGCCCTGACGGTGGGAGTGCGGCCCGAGGTCGTGCTGAAGCTGACGCTGGCGGAGGACTACGAGCGCGAGCGCCAGGCGGATTTCGAGGGGACGCGGTACGAGGTGCTGCGGACCTATGAGACCGACGACGGCGGGATCGAGCTGATACTGGAAAGGGCGGATGGACGATGAGCAACATGATCGACCGGTTGATCGACCATCTGAACGAGATCGAGGGCATCGAGTTCGTCCGGGACGCCTGGATCAACGACGAGTCTGTCACCCACGGCGTGGTGTCGATGATCAATGCTCATCGGCGACAAGCCGCTGGGCTTTTTCACTGGAAGGGAGGACGAGAATATGTCGACGGTTTACATCTACGGCGCAAGCATCGACGAAAACGGCAAGGCCAGGGGCGGCAAAGCCGGGAACCAGACCGGGCGCGAGCTACGCAAGCAGGCGTGGTACAAGCACAAGAAGGGATGGCGCGTGTTCCGGGCGAAGAATCCAGATGTAGCCGCGAAGATCGTCCAGGACGCAAAGTGGGCCATCAGCAATATGAAGATCGGCTATGACCAGGGCCAGCGCCTGACGCTGTACAACGCCGCGAAGCCCCACGGCTTCAACTGCAAACTGGTGGACAAAGCCTGCGAGACGGATTGTTCCGCGCTGGTGCGCGTATGCTGCGCCTATGCGGGCATCACGTTGCCGAATTTCCGCACGCCCACCGAACCCGCCGCCCTGCTGAACTCCGGAGCCTTCGAGGAGATGACCGGCGCGGCCTACACCGACCGCCCGGACTACCTGATGGCCGGGGACATCCTTTGCACCAGGACCCAGGGCCACACGGTGATCGTGGGCAACAATGGCTCCAAGGCGGGCCAGACGCCGCCCGAGGGATTGAGCCGGCGCGACTACGGCACCGCCGTGCGGGCGATGCAGGAAGCGCTGCTCAAGTGGGATTCCAAGTGCTTGCCGAAGTGCGGCGCGGACGGCGATTTCGGCAGCGAGACCGAGAAGGCGCTGAAAGCCTTTCAAAAGGCCAGCGGCCTGCCCGTGACCGGGGTGTATGACGACGCCACCCGGGCGAAACTGACCGGGGCGCAGCCGGTCGAAAAGAAGCACGTCGAAGTCACCGGCGGCACGGTGAACGTGCGCAGCGCCCCGGGCACATCCGGCAAGAAACTGGGCGTGGTGAAGAAGGGCGACAGGCTGCCATTCCAGGGCGAGAGCCGCGATGTTTCCGGCACGCCCTGGCACCTCATCGAGTACAGAGGCACGAACGCCTGGATCTCTGGCAAGTTCTCGAAGGTGGTGTCCTGATGGACGCCACAAAAGCCATTCAAATCGCCGTCGCCCGCGTGGATCTGTTCATCTGCCAGGCGAGGGCCTCTCCGTGGACATTGGTCCTGGTTTTAGCCCTGATCCTATGGGCAAAAATACGACTGACGCGGAGGTGTCAAAAATGACATGGGATAAGATCATCAAGTGGCTGGCAGGCATCGCGGGCGCGGTGGCCGGCCTGTTCGGAGAGTGGAACACGATGCTGACCATCCTGGCCGTGGTGATGGCCATCGACTACATCAGCGGCTGGATCGTCGCCGCCTGCGGCCGGTCGCCCAAGACCGAGGGCGGCGGCCTCTCCTCCAAGGTGGGATTTGTGGGTATCGCTAAAAAGGGAATTATCCTGCTGCTGATCCTGCTGGCCACAATGCTGGACCGGGCCATCGGCAACGGTACGTCAGTTTTCCAAAGCATGCTGGTCCTTTACTACATTGCAAATGAGGGATTGTCGATTTTGGAGAACGCCGCCCTTATGGGCGTGAAATTCCCGGAGAAGCTGAAGAAGGCGCTGGAAGCGCTGCGGGAAAAGGAAGAGGATCCGCCCGACGACGAGGCGGAGGGATGACAAAACCCCCGCGTGGGCTGCATGCCTGCGCGGGGGCTACTTTTTTACCCTTTTTGTACCCTAAATACTTTGATTCACTTTGCTATGCTTTGGCATGAGCGGAGTTAAAAAGGGCTGAAATTACGTAAAAACATAGTCTATTAAATCACTTCCCTTTAAACCTTTGTAAAGCGTTTGACATTTTACTTCAGTGCGGTAAAATATCAATAAGGAGTTGTTTTGCCATGCCGATCAAGATTCCCAACAGCCTGCCGGCCACCAGCGTGCTGGAGGGCGAAAACATATTCGTCATCACCGAGAGCCGGGCCATCAGCCAGGACATCCGCCCGCTGCACATCCTCATATTGAACCTGATGCCTACCAAGATCGCCACCGAAACGCAGCTGGCCCGGGTGTTGGGCAACACGCCGTTGCAGGTGGAGCTGGAGTTTCTGCAGGTCAGCACCCACGAGGCCAAGAACGTGTCCCAGCGGCACCTGCTGTACTTCTACAAGACCTTCGACCAGATCAAGGAAAACAAGTACGACGGCATGGTCATCACCGGCGCGCCGGTGGAGCAGATGGCCTTTGAAGAGGTGGACTACTGGGACGAACTGTGCCAGATCATGGAGTGGAGCAAGAGCCACGTCCACAGCACCTTCCACATCTGCTGGGGCGCCCAGGCCGGGCTGTACTACCACTACGGCATCCGCAAGGTACCTCTGGAGAAAAAGCTGTTCGGCGTGTTCCCGCACCGGGTGGAACGCAAGAGCAGCATACTGTTCCGGGGCTTTGACGACATCTTCATGGTGCCGCATTCCCGCCACACCACCATCCTGCGTCAGGACGTGGAGGCGGTGCCCCAGTTGAAGATCCTGGCCTCCTCCGAGGAGGCGGGCATCTACGCCATGGCCACCGACCAGGGCCGCCAGGTGTTCATCACCGGCCACTCTGAGTACGACCCGGACACACTGGAGAAGGAGTACCTGCGGGACAAGAACGCCGGCCTGCCCATCGAGGTGCCGAAGAACTACTATCCCAACGACGATGACACCCAGCCGCCCGTGGCCAGCTGGCGCGCCCACGCAAACCTGCTGTACTGCAACTGGCTGAACTACTTTGTCTACCAGAACACGCCCTACGATCTCAGCGAGATCAAATAACACTTCCGTATACGCCGCAGGGGCGCCGCAATGGCGCCCCTGCGTGTTTATGCTTTTGTCAGTTCGCCGCGCCCAGCTCGTCGTACAGGGCCAGGTATTCCACGGCGGATTTCTCCCAGGATACGTCCTTTGCCATGTCCCGGAGCACCATTTCGTTCCAGCGCTCCCGGTTCTCCAGATACAGCGCCTTGGCGCGCCGCACCGCGTCCAGCAGCAAGTCGGCCTCGTAGCGGTCGAAGGTGAAGCCGTTGCCCTCGTCGGTGAACTCGTTGTAGGGCAGCACGGTGTCCTTCAGGCCGCCGGTCTCGCGCACGATGGGAATTGTGCCGTAGCGCATGGCGATCAGCTGGGTCAGGCCGCAGGGCTCGAACAGGCTGGGCACCATCAGCGCGTCACTGGAGGCGTAGATCTGGTGGGCCAGCGCCTCGTTGTACTGGATATAGGCGCAGACGCTGCCCTTGTTTTGGCTCTCGTAATAGCGAAACGCGCCTTCGTAGCGGGGATCGCCGGTGCCCAGGATGACCACCTGGGTGTTCTCATCCAGCAGCTCCTCGAACACCGCGTTCACCAGGTCCAGGCCCTTCTGGTCGGTGAGTCTTGAAACCAGACCCAGCACGAACTTGCCGGGGTCCTCGTCCAGACCCAGCTTTTCCTGTAGCGCCAGCTTGTTTTGAGCCTTCTTTTCCAGCGCATCATCGGCGCTGTAGGGCGCGGGCAGCAGCTCGTCGGTTTCGCTGTTCCAAATGTCCACGTCGATGCCGTTCACGATGCCGTGCAGCTTGTCCTTGTGATAGCGCAGGTGGCCGTCCAGGCCCTCGCCGTAGAAGGTGGTCTGGATCTCCTGGGCATAGGTGGCGGACACGGTGGTCACCCGGTCGGCATAGGCCAAGCCGCCTTTGAACATGTTGGCCTCGTCGTCATTCTGCTTGAACACGGGATAGTCGAACAGGTAGTCCGGCAGGCCCGTCCAGTATTTCAAGTGGCCGATGCTGCAGATGCCCTGGAAGCGCAGGTTATGGATGGTCAGTATGCTGCGGGCGCTGCCCACCGGGGTGGGGGCGAAGCGGGTGCGCAGGTAGACCGGCACCAGCGCGGCCTGCCAGTCGTGGCAGTGGATGATGTCCGGCACCCACTCCAGGAAGTTCAGCGCAGCCAGCGCGGCCTTGGAGAAGAAGCAGAACTTGGGAATGTCCTCCCACAGGCCGGTATAGGGATTGCCCCAGTCGAAGAACTCGCGGTTCTCGATGAAGTCGTAGATCACGCCATCCAGCTCCGTCTCCATGATACCCACGAAGAAGGCGCGGCCGTCCTGGCACAGGTCCATCATGAACGAACCCCGGAAGTTCATCTTGTCCTTGAATTTCTGGGGGATGCAGTTATAGTAGGGCATGAGCACCCGCACCTCGCAGCCCTGGCGGATCAGGGCGCGGGGAAGGGCGTACATCACGTCGCCCAGGCCTCCGGTCTTCACAAAGGGATAGCTCTCCGAGCCGACAAATGCGATTTTGCGCTGCGCGTTGACAGACATAGGCTCTCTCTCCTTGTTTGAAATATGATTGTTTCCGGGTCACGCCCGGTATCAGTCGTTGATGAGCACCACGTTGGAGTAGTGGGTCAGGTAGGTCTTGCCGCTGATGGTGACCTGTACGGTGTCGGAATTGCTGAAGTCCAGCCAGGAGCTGACCTTGCCCTCCACGATCTCCCCGTTGGGCAGGGCGAGTATGGCGCGATCGAAGCGATAGCTGGTGTCCACCAGCCTGCGGTTGCCGTGGGTCAGTTCAAAGTAGATCACGCCTCCGATCACCAGGACGACCAGCAGGATCACGGCGGCGATGATCAGCTTCTTTTTCATGGGTATCCCTTCTTCCTTTGGACGCAATGTTATATCTTTAGGATTATTTTAACATATCGGCGCGGGTTTGTCCATACAAATCCCAATCTACGGCGTCGAAAACAGCGCTATTTGTTCCGACAGCCAGGTCGTGAAGTCCTCTCCGGCGTATGTGACCGGCACGCGCACCGTCTCCCAGCCGTCGCGAAAGATCAAAAACCGCAGCTCGTCCCCGGCAAACAGAGGCGGAATGATTGCGCTCAGCCGCAGCTGCGTCGCCCCGGCGTAGCCGCACTCGCAGTCCACCCACGCCTCCGGGTCGTAGAAATCGGGGCAGGTGACATCGAGCCACGCGGGCTTTTCCAGCCGCCAGTAGTAGTTGCTGCTCACGGTCAGCCCGCCGTCCTCAAAGAGCGTGAAGCCCTCCACGGCGTCCGCGCCGTCCGCCGTGACTGCCTCGAAGGAAAGCCCCGGCTGCTCGTAATCCGCGCCGGTGTGGTTTCGGAAGATCTGAAGGGCGATATCATACCGGCGGCCGGGCCATGAATTCTCATACTTCTGATTGGGCCGCTCGTAGCGCATCACGGCCCACTCCGTAGCGTCGTACAGTGTCTGGGTGGCCTTCAGAGCAGTCATGTCGATTTCACGCTGCATATAGGACATCTGCACGTCGAAATCCCAAACCAGGTTGGCGTCGCCGCACGACACGGCGTAGCGCTGCAGCGCCGCCTTGCGGCCGGAGCTGGTCCACTGGGCCAGCCCGAAGCCCACGCCGTCGCCCGCACGGAAGCGATAACCCCGGCGGTTGTCCACGCCGTCCCGGTTCTGGACGTTGTAGGGGCAGAAGCTGCTCTCGGCGAACAGGCTGCTCATCAGCCCCGCCGCCTGGTAGTCAGCAAGGCCCCAGCGCCGGGTGAGGATCGTCCAGATCTCCCCTTCAAAGTTCACCTTCTCCGCCGGGTAGTTGATGGAGCCCGGCTCCAGCGTGGGCAGGGGAGTAGCCTTCAGCGTGGGCTGCGGGGTCGCCTCGGGGGCTGCCTCCGGCGTTTCCAGGGCAAACTCCTCCAGCTCACCTGGAATCGCTTCCGCACCGTCGACAGCCTCTTCCGCGAAAGCTGCCCCGCAGGCGAGCAGAAGGACGATGAACAGGATAATGTGTCGCTGCATCGAGCGTGCTGTAAATATATGCTTCATACTGCTATGATACCGCAAACGACGCTATTTTTCAACACCAAAAGCGGGCGTTTCGCGGCTTTACAAAACAAGCTTTTTTGTGTATACTTCATATATCACATTCGTTTGGAGGAATGGACATGGCAGGCTGCGGCGAGACCTTATATGGCGCGAGGATCGGAAGGGGATTCTGGTCGGCCTTTCGCGACACCGTGGCGCGGGAGGGCATTCCCTATCAGTGGAAGGCGCTGAACGATGAGATTGAGGACGCGGAGCCCAGCCGCTGTATGCGCAATTTCCGCATCGCGGCGGGCAAGGAGAAAGGCGAGTTCCACGGCTTCTGGTTCCAGGACAGCGACGTGGCCAAGTGGCTGGAGGGCGTGGCCTACAGCCTGCGCTGGCATCCCGATCCCCAGCTGGAGGCCCTGGCCGACGGCGCGATTCGGGACGTGGTGGACGCCCAGCAGAGCGACGGCTACATGGACACCTATTACATCATCAACGGCCTGGACAAGCGCTGGACCAACCTGAAGGACCACCACGAGCTGTACGTGGCCGGCCACATGATCGAGGCCGCCGTGGCCTATTACCAGGCCACCGGCAAGCGGGTGCTGCTGGACGCGGTGCTCCGGCTGGTGGACCACATCGACAGCGTCATCGGCCCGGAGGAGGGCAAGCTGCACGGCTATCCCGGCCACCCGGTGATCGAGATGGCCCTGATGCGCCTCTACGGCGTCACCGGCGACAAAAAGCACCTGCGCCTGGCGGAGTACTTCGTGCGCCAGAGGGGCGCGAGCCCGCTGTACTTCAAGGAGGAGGACGAGCGCAACGGCAACGGCTTCTACTGGAAGGACAGCCATTTCCAGTACCAGTACTACCAGGCCGGCATCCCCTTCCTTCAGCAGAAGGACGCCGAGGGCCACGCCGTGCGGGCCATGTACCTGTATTCCGGCGCGGCGGACGTCGCCCGGGCCACCGGGGACAGCGCCCTGGCGGACACCTGCCGCCGCCTGTGGGACAGCACAGTCAAGCGCCGCATGTACGTCACCGGGGCCGTCGGCTCCTCCGAATACGGCGAATCCTTCACCTTCGACTACGACCTGCCCAACGACACCGTCTACGGCGAGACCTGCGCCGCCATCGCGCTGGTGTTCTTCGCCCGGCGGATGCTGGCGCTGGAGAAGAAGGGGGAGTATGCCGACGTGATGGAGCGGGCGCTGTACAACGGCGTCATCAGCGGCATGCAGCTTGACGGCAAGCGCTTCTTCTACGTGAACCCGCTGGAGGTGCTGCCCGTCGCCTGCGAGGTGGACCAGCACAAGCGCCACGTGAAGCCCCAGCGGCAGAAGTGGTTCGGCTGCGCCTGCTGCCCGCCGAACATCATCCGGCTTCTGGCCTCCCTGGAGGATTACATCTATACCGCCGAAAACGACGAGGTGTTCGTGCATCTGTACGCCGCCGGCGCGGTTCAGTTTGAAAAGAACTGGAACCGGGTGGTGCTTTCCGTCCGCACCAACTACCCCTGGGAGGGCGACGTGGCCTTCACCGTACAGGCGGACCGTCCACTGGAGTTTGGCCTGAACCTGCGGGTGCCCGGCTGGTGCAAAAAGCACGCGGTATACGTGAACGGCGAACCCGTGGACGCGGAGCCGGAGGATGGCTATCTGCACATCCGCCGCCGCTGGGAGGACGGGGACGAGGTGTCCCTGGCGCTGGACATGCCTGTGCGGCTGGTGCGGGCCAACCCCCGGGTGCGGGAGGACGCGGGCAAGCTGTCCGTGTGCCGCGGTCCCGTCGTCTACTGCCTGGAGGAGGCCGACAACGGTCCGGATCTGCACCTGGCGAGGCTGGGCGGCGCGAAGCCGGACGATTTCGACGTGGAGTACCTCCCGGACAAGCTGGGCGGCATCGTGCAGCTTTCCTGCGACGGCCTGCGTGAGACGGACGCGGGCTGGGGCGAGACTCTGTACAGCGACGACGCGCCGGACGAGGCCGTGCCCGCGCGGCTCACCTTCATACCGTACTACAGCTGGGCCAACCGGGACGTGGGGGAGATGCTGGTATGGACGCGGGCGTGACGATCCGCCCCGCGACTGTGGCGGACGCCGCGCGGATGCTTGAGATCTACGGCTGGTACGTTGAAAACACCGCCATCACCTTCGAGTACGACGTGCCGACGCCGGATGAATTTGCCCGGCGCGTGGAGACCACCACCGCCCGCTATCCCTGGCTGGTGTTAGAGGAAGGCGGCAAAATCCTTGGCTATGCCTACGCCGGCCCGCTTTACCGTCGCGCCGCTTACGACTGGTCCTGCGAGGCCTCCATCTACCTGGACAGGAGCGAGCGGGGCCGCGGCCTCGGGCGGCGGCTATACGCCGCGCTGGAGGCGGAGCTTTCGCGCCGGGGCATGCGCAACCTGTACGCCTGCGTGGCCGTGCCGTCTGAAAATGAGGACGAATACCTGACGGGCGACAGCGCCCGCTTCCATGAGCATTTGGGCTTTGCGCTGGCGGGACGCTTCCATCGGTGCGGCTATAAGTTTGGCCGATGGCACGACGTGGCCTGGATGGAGAAGCTCATCGGCCCCCACGACGCGCCTGAAAACACGCCTTTTGAGAGAGTGAGAGAATGACAGAGACACAACGATATCCCGCCCGGCGGAGAATGCTGGGCAACGCGCTGCTGATCCTGACGGCACTGATCTGGGGCACCGCCTTCGTGGCCCAGCGGGTGGGCATGGACAGCATCGAGCCGCTCACATTCACGGCCTCCCGCATGGTGCTGGCGGCGGTGGCGGTGGGCCTGCTGGCCTTCCTGATGGGCAGGAAAGCCAAGCCTCGCGCCGATGCGGCGCAGGTGAGCAAAAACTCCCTGCTGGGCGGCCTGTGCTGCGGCTTTTTCCTGGCCACGGCCACAATCTTCCAGCAGATGGGCCTGGTGACCACCACGGCGGGCAAGGCCGGGTTCATCACGGCGCTGTACATGCTGCTGGTGCCCATATTCGGCTTCGTGCTGTTTCGCAAGAAGAACTCCTGGCTGGTGTGGCTGGCGGTGCTGATCGGTGTGGGCGGCATGTACCTGCTGTGCGTGAACGAGGGCTTCAGCCTCACCCGGGGCGACGCCATGTGCTGCGTCTGCGCGGTGCTGTTCTCCGGCCACATCCTCTGCTGCGACCACTTCGCCCCCAGGGCAAACCCCCTGCGCATGTCGGCCATCCAGTTCGCCACGGCCGCGGTGCTCTCCGGCATCGCCGCGTTCGTCGCCGAACAGCCCAGCTGGGCCAAGGTGGCCTCCGCCGCGGTGCCCATCCTGTACTGCGGGCTGATGTCCGGCGGCGTGGGCTATACGCTGCAGATCATCGCCCAGCGTTGGACCGACCCCACCATCGCCTCGCTGCTGATGAGCCTGGAATCGGTGTTCGCCCTGCTGGGCGGGGCCGTGCTGCTGGGCGAGCGCATGAGCCAGCGGGAGATGCTGGGCTGCGCGATCATGTTCCTGGCCATCGTGCTGGTGCAGGTGCCGCTGCCGGGAAAGAAGAAGGCATAGGGCAACGATTTCCTGCAAAGTCCTTCGGCCTCCGCCGGACCGCGCGACGCCCGCCTCTGGCATTCCGTCCGCCAATCGTGCACAATTCACAAAAACCGCCTCCCCATGGATGGGGAAGCGGTTTTTCACAGCTTTGCCCGGTGTGCCAGGGAGACGACCTCGTCGATGCGCTCCAGCGTCACGGATGCTGCGCCGATGCCCTGGGGTGCCATGTCTGCCAGAAACTCGATGTTCCCGTCGCCGCCGGCGATGGGGGAGAAGTCCAGCGCACGGACCTGCCAGCCCAGCGTCGGCACGAAGTCCGCGATCTCCCGCAGCACCTGCCTGTGCACCGCGGGCTTTGCCACGACGCCGCCCTTGCCCACGGCGCTGCGCCCGGCCTCGAACTGGGGCTTGACCAGCGCGATCATCCGGCCCTCATGGCCCAGCACCTCAAAGGCCGCCGGCAGGATCAATCGGATGGATATGAACGATACGTCCATGACCGCCAGCCGAGGCCTCTCCGGGAACATGGAATCCTCCAGCGCCCTCGCGTTGACCCGCTCCAGGCTGACCACCCGCGGATCGTCACGCAGCGAAGGGTCCAGCTGACCCGTGCCCACGTCCACGGCATAGACCTTCGCCGCGCCGTTTTTCAGCAGCACGTCCGTGAACCCGCCCGTGGACGCGCCGATGTCCAGGCACACCGCGCCTGCAGCATTCACGCAAAACATCCGGAGCGCCTTTTCCAGCTTCAAACCGCCCCGGCTCACATAGGGATGCTCCGCGCCCAGCACTGCCAACACATCCGTATCCCGCACCTTCTGGGCGGGTTTTTTGATGCTCTCGCCGTTGACTGTCGCCAGTCCCGCCGCGATCAGCCCCTGGGCCTTTTCCCGGCTTGCCGCCAGCCCCCGGGCTACAAGCGCCGCGTCCGCCCGCATCGCGTTTTCGTCCATTTCAACCTCCGCTGCCATGTCCTGCCAGCCCTGCCAATTTATGCATATTGCTCATAAATTTGTTGACAGATTTGGATAATAAATATAAAATTACGTCGAAATATATTTCAAATCTACTACAGAAGGATGTGTATTTAATGAAAACCAGGCGATTGCTTTCACTGCTTTTGATTGCGCTGCTCGCTCTTTCGTTCAGCGCCCTTGCGGAGAACACACTAAAGGCCAGCGTGGAGGATGGCGTGCTCCACGTCATCTGGAGCGCCGAACCGGGGGAATGCACCCTCACCCTTTACATGGACGGGTGGCCTGTGAAGGTCTGCCGCGTGGCGAATGCCGGCAGCCTGGACTGTCCCGTCGCGGACGCCTCCCGCGCCTACTTCGCGCGACTGAAGACGGCCAACGGATGCCTGACAGCGATTGCTGCACCGAACTCCAATCCAACGTCCACTCCGACGCCTGTTCCCACGCAGAAACCGACGCCAGCACCGACCGTGCAGCCAACGCCTGTTCCCACGCAAAAACCGACACCCGTGCCGACCGTGCAGCCGACGCCCGTTCCCACGCAGAAGCCCGAGCCCACGACTGCACCAGTCACCGGCAGCACTCAGTCTGACCTCGCGGCCCAGGTGGTCTCCCAGACGAACGCCGAGCGGCTCAAGGCGGGCCTGGGGGAGCTGCGGGTGGATGCGGAGCTGACCCGCGCAGCTCAGGTGCGCGCCCGCGAGATCGTCCAGTCCTTCAGCCACACGCGCCCGGACGGCAGCTCCTGGTCCACCGTGTCCTCCAGCGCCTACGGCGAGAACATCGCCATGGGCCAGCAGACTGCGGACAAGGTGATGGCCGCCTGGATGACCTCCCAGGGCCACCGGGAGAACATCCTCCGGCCAAGTTTCGGCAGCATCGGCGTGTGCTGCTTCGTGTCCGGCGGCGTGAAATACTGGGTACAGCTCTTCGGAAAATGACGACAGGTGGGGGCATCGCCCCCACTTTTCATCCCACCATGTTGTTCAGCCAGACGCCTTTTTTCATCAGCATGAAGCCAAATACGCACTTGATGAAGTCCGCCAGCTGCACAAACAGGTAGACAGTCACCACCGGCAGCGCCGTCAGGTGCACCAGGCACCAGGCCAGCGGTACGGCGATTACCCAGGTATAGCCGCTGTCAAACAGGAATGTCACCAGCGTCTTGCCGCCGGAGCGAAGCGTGAAATAGGCGCAGTTGCAGAACGAGAACAGCGGCATGCAGAAGGCGTAGACCCGCAAAAAGCTGGTTGCCAGCGCGCGCACCTCCTCGGTGGTCCGGTAGACGCGGGGGATCAGCGGGGCCACCAGGTTCATGACCACCAGCGTGATCACGCTCACGAAGATCGAGAAGGCCATCAGCCTCCAGGCCTGCGCCTTCGCGCCCTCCATGTCGTTGGAGCCCAGCGTCTGGCCCACGATGATGGCCGTGGCGCTGCCCATGGACAGGAACGTCACCGCGAAAAGATTGGAAATCGTGCCGGAGATGTTCATGGCGGCTACCACGTCCAGCCCCCGCACGGAATAGCACTGGGAGAGCACCGCCATGCCCATGGACCAGAGCCCCTCGTTCACCAGCAGCGGAAGCCCCTTCACGGTGATGTCCCGCGCCAGCTGCCCGGGCACCCGCAGGCTGGCATATACGCCCTTCACGAAGGGATAGCGCCCGGCATTCTTGTGGGTATAGATCATTACGATGGCCAGCTCTACATAGCGGGAGATCACCGTGGCGATGGCCGCACCGGCCACGCCCATCCTGGGGAAGCCCAGGTGGCCGAAGATCAGCAGCCAGTTGAACGCCAGGTTCACGAACACCGCAGCGATGCCGGCGAACATGGGCAGCTTCGTCTCGCCGGTCTCGCGCAGCGTCCCGGCGTAGACCTGGGTCAGCGCGAAGGGCAGCATGCCCAACAGCATGATGTGCAGGTAATTCAGCCCGTGCTCAAGCGTCACTTCCACCCGGCCAGTGTTGGCCTCGTCGTGCAGGTAGCGCATGATCAGCCCCTTTCCGCCCAGCAGGAACACCGCCAGCGCGCCTGCGATCAGTATGGCGCAGACGTACAGCTTGTATCGGAAGCAGTGGCGCACGCCCTCCTGGTTGTTCGCGCCCTGGAACTGGGCGGAAAAGATGCCCGCGCCGGAGATGCCGCCGAACACGCACAGGTTGAACACGAACAGCAGCTGGTTGGCGATGGACACACCGGACATCTGCTCCGTGCCCACCTGGCCCACCATGATGTTGTCCAGCAGGTTCACGAAGTTGGTGATCGCGTTCTGTACGATGATCGGCACTACGATGGCCAGCACCATGGCATAGAAAGCCCTGTCGCCGATCAATACGCTCCGGATCGAGCGCCGTGGAAGCTGCTTGCGCTGCATGTATACGCTCCTGAAGGTTGATTGTGTGTATCTTATCACAGGCCGCCCTGCCGTTCAACGAACGCTATGAAAAGCTTTTGGAAAATGGGCTTCACAGATCTCGCCGCGTCCTGTATAATATCGTCGGAGGGGATGCGGATGGCACGGGATTTTCGCTCGGCCCGGTACTGGGCGGCGGAGCTGATCGAGACGGCGCTCTGCCCTGGCGCGCAGGCGGTGGACGCCACCATGGGCAACGGCCACGACACCCTCTGGCTGTGCCGGCAGGTGGGGGAGACGGGCCGCGTCTACGCCTTCGACGTGCAGCCGGAGGCGGTTCAGCGTACCCGGGCACTGCTGGAAAAGGAGGGCGTGGCGGAGCGCGCGACGCTGTTCTGCCGGGGACACGAGCACATGGCGGAATGTGTGGGCGAGCCGGTGGACGCGGTGATGTTCAACCTGGGCTGGCTGCCCGGCGCGGAGCACGGCGTGACCACGCGGACGGAGACCACTTTGAAAGCCGTCGACGCCGTGCTGTCGATATTGAAGCCGGAGGGCCTTTTGACCGTGTGCGTCTATCCCGGCCACGACGAGGGCGCTCGGGAGCTTGCCGCCCTGGACGCCTGGGCTGCGGCGCTGGATCCTCGCCGATACGACGCCATGACCCGCCGCTACATGAACCAGCCCGGCGACCCGCCCGTGCTGATCGCCGTCAAACTAAAAAAGACCAAAGTCTGTATTTGAGCAAATACAGACTTTGGTCTTTTGTGTGGGTTTATTCCTTCTCCTGGTACATTCGGTACAGGTTGTAATACACGCCCTGCTTCGCCATCAGCTGGGCGTGGCTGCCCTGCTCCACAATGCCCTCGTCGGTGAGCACCAGTATGGTGTTCGCGCCGCGGATGGTGGTCAGCCGGTGGGCGATGGTGAAGGTGGTCCGGCCCTTCATCAGACCCTCCAGCGACTGCTGCACCAGGTGCTCGGATTCGTTGTCCAGGGCACTTGTGGCCTCGTCCAGGATCAGGATCGGCGGGTTCTTCAAGAATACCCGGGCGATGGAGATGCGCTGCTTCTGCCCGCCGGACAGCTTCACGCCGTGCTCGCCAACATAGGTGTCGTAACCCTTTTCCAGCTCCATGATGAACTCATGGGCCCCGGCCAGCTTCGCCGCCTGGATGATCTCCTCCCGGCTGGCCCCGGGACGGCCGTACTCGATGTTGGAAAGCACCGTTCCGGAGAACAGGTAAACGTCCTGCTGCACCATGCCGATCTGCTTGCGAAGGGAGTGCAGCGTGTACTTCTTGATGTCCTCGCCGTCGATGCGGATGGTACCGCCCTGGGCCTCGTAGAAGCGGGGGATCAGGTTGCACAGCGTGGTCTTGCCGCCGCCGGAGGGGCCCACCAGCGCCACGCTCTCGCCGGGGTTCACATGCAGGCTGATGTGGCTGAGCACGTCGCCGCCGCCGTCCTCGTAGCGGAAGGACACGTCGTCAAACTGCAATTCACCTCGCACGTGCTCCAGCTCCACGGCCCCGGGCAGGTCGGCGATGGAGGGTTGCACCTCCATGACCTCCACGAAGCGCTCAATGCCGGTGATGCCCCGCTGGAAGCTCTCGGTGAACTCCACCAGCCGCCGCACCGACGCCAGCAGCGTGGTGACGTACAGCAAGTAGGCCACCAGGTCCGCCGCTGTGATGCGCCCCCGGATCATGAACACGGCTCCCACGCACACCACCAGGATGTACATGATGCCATCGAACATGCGCGTGACGGAGTGGAAGCCGGCCATGTTGTGGTACATGCGCTTCTTCACGGCCAGGAAGGTCAGGTTGCCCTCGGCAAACTTTTCCTTCTCCACTTCCTCGTTGGCGAAGGACTTGACCACCCGTATGCCCGACAGGCTGTCCTCCACCCGGGCGTTGATCTCGCCCAGCTGGTGGCGCGATTCCTTGAAGGTGCGCTGCATGGGCTTGGCAAAGTGGTTGCTGCAAAGCACCATCAGCGGCAGTATGGCGAATATGATCAGCGTCAGCGGCACGTTCATCCCGCACAGGATCACGAAAGCGATCACCACCTTGATGGAAGTGATGAACAGCTCTTCGGGAAAGTGGTGGGCGAATTCGGTGATGTCGAACAGGTCGCTGGTGATGCGGCTCATCAACTGGCCGATCTTGGTGTTGCTGTAGTAGGCGTGGGGCAGCTCCTGGAGATGGGCGAACAGGTCGCGGCGCATGTCGGTCTCGATGTGGGTGCCCATCACGTGGCCCACGGATTGCATGAAGTAGTTGGCGGCGGTATCCACGATGCGCAGCAGTACGTACAAGAGCCCAAGCCGCACCACCATGGAAATGGTCAGCGCGGACAGGTTTGTGGCGCCCATGTTGGTGATGTAGCGCACGATCAGCGGCAGCACCAGATCGCACACCGTGGTCAGCGACGCGCACAGCAGATCCAGCGCCAGCACCGGCAGCCTGGGCTTGAAGTAGGGCAGGAAATGCCTGAATATGCGCAGGTTTTCAGAAGCGGTGTGGCGCTTGGCCGTCTGCTGCATGCGGGTACCTCCGAAATCTTGAGTGATACCTTCATCATAGTGGATTTGCCGGGTTTGTCAAGGCGCGGCGTATTAAGGAAGCGTCGAGGATTATTTGTAAAATGTATATTAAATGCAAACGCTTGACCTGCGAAAGACGTCATTTTATACGTGGAGAGTGTCGAAAGACCCACAATGAATGGATAAAACCCCCTTTTGACACAAAAACGAGCCGAATGGACGATTTCAAAATATTGACATTTCAATTACAAATGGGGTAAAATATATAGGTAATAGTATGCGTTTCCAACCTCATGGACAAGGAGATATCCTATGAAGAAATGGTTTGTACTTTTGCTGGCGATGGCGCTGTGCGTCGCCCCCCTGGCCGAGGGCCTGACCGCAGCGCTGGCGGACGACCTGCCGCTGGAGGAGAGCCAGGAGACTGCCGATCCCGCCGACCTGTCGGACGTGGAGGGCACGGGCCTGAGCCTGGACGGCGACGAGTCGGAATTGCCCGCCGAGCCCGAGGAGCCAGTGACTAAAGAGGAAGGCGAACCGGAAGCTGCCTGGACGGAGGGCTACGGCGTTGTGATCGCCGAGACGGCCTACGTCTATGAGAGCGCCGACGCGACTGAGCCTTATGCTCAGCTGGCCAAGGGGGACGTGGTGCTGGCGACGGCCTTTGCGGAACGGGAAGAGCGCATGTGCGTGGCGTTCAACACCGCACGGGGCGTGACCGTGGGCTATGTGCCTGCCGATGCGCTGGAACAGCTGACCGGCGAGGCGCTGGACGCCGCGATGGACGCCCTTGCCCAGAACGTCGAGGCCCTGTATCAGGATGACATCAACTATCCGCTGGCGACGCTGGATTGCCTCTTCCTGAATGAGATCGAGGAAGAACCGGCGCAAGCGCCTGCTGATGAAGCAGAGCAGGAGGACGCGGCCAACGAAGAGCAGACTGTGGTCGAACCTGATGATGAGAGTAATGATGTAGAACAGACCGAAGTCGAATCAATTGAGACAGAACCGACTGAAGTCGTGACTGAGTGTGCGGCAGAACCTGCCTCGGCAGCTTCTGCCGCCGTCCCCACGACGGCACCCACCGCGGTGCCGACGGTGGCTCCCACGGCAGTGCCCACCGCTGTTCCCACGGCTGTGCCGACTGCCGTTTCCACGGCTGTGCCGACCGTGAAGCCCACGCAGGCACCTGTGCCAGTGCAGAGCGAGGAAGACCGTGCGGTTGCCGCGCCGGATGCGGAGACCCCTGCGGCCGAGACCCCGGCAACGGTCGAAATCACCGATTTCACCGTCCCGGCCACGCTGACGCTGGGCCTGAAGGAGAGCTACAAGCTGCTCACCCCAGTGCCTGTGCCCTCAAACGGCACGGCCACCTACACCTGGCGCAGCAGCAAGCCGAAGATCGTTTCGGCCAACGCCACCACCGGCGAGCTGATCGCCAAGAAGAAGGGCAAGGCCGTCATCTACATAAAGAGCAATAACGGCATTGAAAAGAAGTGCACCGTCACCGTCAAGGCGGCCACAAAAAAGGTCGCCCTGAATGAAAAAGCTGTGTACCTCATGGGCGCCGGACAGACCTTCCAGCTGAAGGCGACGCTGACGAAGAACACCGCCGGAACGGTGTATTACACCACCTCCGACGCCGGCATCGCCACCGTGTCCGCCAGCGGCCTGGTCACCACCGTGGCCCCCGGCACGGCCACCATTACGGCCAAGTCCTTCAACAATAAGACGGCCACCTGCACCGTGAACGTGCTGGATCCCGCCGTGCCCCAGCCGGCCAGCGTCCAGCTGCCCGCCACGGAATACACCATCGGCGTCAAGCAGAAGCTGACATTCAAGCCCACGATGTATACGGTGAACGGCGACAGCCTGGGCACAACGGATTTCACCGTCACCAGCAGCAGCCCCAAGAAGCTGAAGGTGAACAAGGACTACACCGTCACCGGCGTCACCCGGGGCACCTATACCGTCAAGGTCATCGCCTACAACGGCATCGCCACCAGCGTGAAGGTGAAGGTGGTGAAGGCGCCCACGAAGGTGACCCTCTCCCCGAAGAAGCCCGTGATCGGCGTGGGGCAGACCTGCAAGCTGACCGCGACCATTCCCAAGGGCTGCGCGGGCACGGTGAGCTTTTCCAGCAACAAGACCGGCATCGCCACCGTGGACGCCAACGGCTATGTCACCGGCGTGGCGGTGGGCAGCGCTGTCATCACCGCCAAGACCCATAACGGCAAGAAGGCCAAGGTTACGGTCAAGGTCACCCGCAGCCCCGATTACGTGGGCCTGAACGCGGATTATGACCTGGAATACGACCAGCTGTCCAGCACCTATACCACCGTCTACAAGAAGACGCTGAACCCCGGCGACAGCTTCCAGTTGTCCTGCGAGATTGAGTACAACACCAACGGCGAAGTCGCCGCCTATGAATCCCGCAATACCGCCGTGGCCACTGTGTCGGCCGCCGGACTGATCACCGCTGTGGCTCCCGGCACGGCCGATATCATCGTGCGCACTACCGGCGGCGCAGAGACCCTGTGCCGCGTGACCGTCACCGGCGCGGAGCCCGCCGTGCTGTGGTTCGACGCCGCGGAGGCCAATATGACCGTGGGCGGCACCATGGCCGTTCCGGCGCTGGCCAGCTCCACCATCGACGCGGAGACCCTCTCCGCCGCCACTTACGCATCCAGCGATGAGGGCGTGTTCACCGTGGCCCAGGGCGAGGACGGCAAGTGGACGCTCACGGCCGTGGCGAAGGGCAAGGGCACGCTGACCGCCACTGCGGGCGAAGCCACCGCCGCCCTGAACGTGACCGTACTGCCCGTGGTGCCCGAGGCCACCACGCCCACCTACCGGCTGTTCGCGGCCTATGAGTACGCCACCTCTGGCGTGAAGGGCTATCTGCCGTTCCCGGGCAACAACGCCAACAGCGTGGCCGACGTGTTCGGCAAGTCCAGCATCAGCGGCCTGGAGTACACCACGAAGGTCATGGCCAATCCCCGTAAGACCGCGCTGCTCTCCGGCATCTCCGGCTTCTTTGCCAAGACCACGGATGTGGACGTTAGCATCGTCTATCTCTGCTCCCACGGCCACATGACCAACGGCTACGGCGGCTATCGCATGTCCCTGCCGGGCTACGACGGCAACCCAGGCAACGCCAACTATTACATGTCCGCCCAGGAGATATTCAATTGCGTCAGCCGCATCCGTGGCAGCGTGGTGCTGATCCTGGATTCCTGCTACAGCGGCGCGTTCCTGCAGGACATGAGCTCCCAGCTGGCGGCCCAGGGCGGACGGATCGCCGTGCTGACGGCGGCCTCCGACACCCGTGCCACCTTCTACAACGTGAAGAACACCAAGAAATCCGTTGACTTCTTCACCTTCTTCCTGCTCAAGGGCCTGGGCTACAATCACCGCGACAGGTGGTGGAACAAGAACGCCGCGGGCAGCAAGGGCAAGTATCCCGGTTACCTGGCGGCGGACAAGGCCGGCAATGGCGACGGCATCGTCACGCTGGGCGAGTTCTATGATTACGCCTCCAAGAGCATCGCCACAAACATCCCCAAGTACATGAAGAAGAGCTGGTACTGGGGCGACAAGACCCGGGTGCAGGTGTCGCGCTTCTATGCCGGCAAGCTCAACGACCTGGTGATCTACAAGGCGAAGTAAAGGCAACAAAAAACAGGCTGTCCAAACGGACAGCCTGTTTTATTGCGCTCATGCTCTGCTATGGCGTTTGATCTTCGTCAGTCTCAATGCAGGCGATGAAATCCGCGTAGCCTTCGCCCAGAGCGCCGGTGTAGCTCTTTTCCTTCAACAGCTCCCGCAGGGCATCCTGCCGGGTCTCGCCGTTGAAGATGCGGGTCTCGGTGCCGTCCGGGCAGTTCCTGGCGATCCACTTCGCGTCCCGCCAGTGCAGGCGTATGCAGCCGTGGGAGGCGGCGCTTCCCAGCTGTTCCAATGCCTCCTGGTCCACGGAGGTTATGTCCCTGTCGGCGTAGGGCAGGGAATGGAACAGGATCGCGCCCTTTATCCGGGTGGGATACTTCACGTAGCACTGGTATTTACCGATGAAGTACCAGTCCTGTCGATCCAGCGGATGGGAGACCTGCAGACGGAAATCGCCCCGGGGCGTGGCGTCGTTGGCGCCAGTGGAGCAGATCATCTGCCGAGCTACCGAGCCGTCTTCCGTGCGATAGACCGTGGTGATCTGGTTCGTCACATCCACCTCGATGCGGTATTCGCCCGCATCCGCTGCACGGGCCGTTCTTCCGGATACAAGCAGCAGCGCGCACAGCGCCGCCAACACGGCCAGCGTGCGCCTCGACATGGCGATCACCTCCATAAAACCTTCTCAAATCTATAAATGAAGCCACCCTTTCGGGTGGCTCTGGTACACCATCAGGGGCTCGAACCCTGGACACCCTGATTAAGAGTCAGGTGCTCTACCAACTGAGCTAATGGTGCATAACCTTGATTGCTTAAGCATTATAGCGCAAATCTCTCCGCGTGTCAATACGGTTTATGGGTCACAGACCGTTGAATTACGCCGACATTTGCGTTTTTTCTTTGTTAAACGATGGGCAACGGGACCGCATATTGTTCGGATAAGGGTTGACGGGATACAGAAGGGCCGGATTCCAGCGAATCCGGCCCCTGTTTATGCGCGGCTGTGCTATTGCGCCTGCCCGGCGTACATCCGGCTCAGCAGTCCGCTGGACTTCAGCGCGGGCAGCACCGCGTGATAGAACAGCGGCGTGGCGACCACGGCCGCGGCGGCGTTGATCAGCGAGGGAATCAGCTTGCTGACCATCGTGGCGCCGACGGCGTCCAGGGGATAGCCGTAGACGAAGCGGTTGTAGATATAGGTCTTGAGCATGTACAGCGCCACATAGGTCAGCGCCCCCAGCACGCAGGCCAGCGCCGTGCGGTCCAGCCGGTGAGGTTTCCTTGTGCCGTGGATCACCATGCCGCAGACCCAGGCCATGGCAAACTTGCTCACCAGCGTGATGGCAACGTTGATGGTGTCGTAGCCGCCGGCAATGGCGTCGTACAGCGCCGAGCCGATGCCCGCCGCCAGCCCGCCCTGCAGCGGCCCGAGCAGTATGCCGCTGAGCAGGCACACGGCGTTGGCAAAGTGTACTTTCGAGCCCAACAGTGGGAAGCGGAACAGCGTCACCACATAGACCATGGCCGCCATCATTGCCATGAAGGTGATGTTCAATATGGAAAAGCGCTTGTTGCTCATGGGAAACACCTCCGAAACGGTTGACTTTCAACGAAACAGAGTATATACTAAATCTGTCCATATGAAAAGTGCCAGAAAAGGAGAAAATAATAAGGCCAGATGCGAAGCGAGAAACCGGAGTATTTGAAGCTGTACGAGTTCCTGCGGGACGAGATCGCCCGCGGCGCGTGGCCCTGCGGCACGCGGCTGCCCTCCCGGCGGCAGGTGGCGCTGGATCGCGCTCTGAGCGTCATCACCGTGGAGCACAGCTACGAGCTGCTTTGCCAGGAGGGCTATGTCGAGGCCCGTCCCCGCAGCGGCTATTTCGTGATCTACCGCCAGTCCGACGGCTTTGCCGCCGCCGAGACCGCACCCATGCCGCTCCGGATGGTCCAGGGCGTGAGGGAGGCGGATGCCTTTCCCTTCTCGGTGCTGGCGAAGGCCATGCGCCGGGTGATCGCGGACTACGGCGAGTCCCTGCTGCGCAAGCCGCCCAATGCCGGTTGCGTCGAGCTGCGCCGCGCCCTGTCCGGCTACCTGGCCCGCAACCGGGGCATCCAGGCGGGCGAGCAACAGATCGTCATCGGCTCCGGCTCGGAATACCTGTACGGCCTGGTGGTGGAGATGCTGGGCCGGGACCGTATGTTCGCCATCGAGGACCCCTCCTATGAAAAGATCGAGCAGGTCTACCAGGCCAAGGGCGTGGCCGTGGACCCGCTGCCCCTGGGCCACGACGGCATCCGAGGCGCGGCGCTGGCGG
Source organism: uncultured Eubacteriales bacterium (assembly GCA_902800625.1). Taxonomy (GTDB): domain Bacteria; phylum Bacillota; class Clostridia; order Christensenellales; family Aristaeellaceae; genus UBA2862. Next base: position 122,956 of record CADCFG010000002.1, read on the forward strand.
GCACGGCGGCCACGGTGCTGCACATCACGCCCTTTCGCAGCTTTCCCACCGGCGTGACCGCCTCCGCGTCCAAACGGAGCCAGTACCTGCGTTGGGCGGCCAAGGGCGACCGCTATATCGTGGAGGACGACTTTGAATCGGAGTTCTCCCTGCTGAGAAAGCCCGAGGAGACGGTATTCTCTCGCTCGGACCGGGGCAACGTGATCTATCTCAACACCTTCACCCGCACGGTGTCGCCCTCCCTGCGCGTGGGCTACATGGTGCTGCCGCAGGCTTTGACGGGCCTGTTTGAGCAGCGCGTGGGCTTCTACAGCTGCGCCGTGCCCGCCTTTGAACAGTACCTTCTGGCCGACCTGATTACCAGCGGCGATTTCGAGCGCCACATCAACCGCGTGCGCCGCCAGATGCGGAAAGAGGCGGGGAAGTGAAGGGTTGTCAAACGAAGAACGGAATGGTATATTGAAATCAAATCAATCGGAGGTTGAAACATGCTGAATCTATTTGCTGCCGCCCTCGCTGAGGAAGCCTCCCCGGTGCAGGACGTGGTGGACCAGGTGGGCGGCATCATTGAGACTGCGGGCGACAAGGCTGGCAGCTTCCTGAAGGGCCTGCCGCTGTTGACTACGCGGCTTTTGATGGCGGGCCTGGCCATATTCGTGGGCGTGATCGTCCTCAGGATCGGGCGGCGCATGATATCCTCCATCGTTAAAAAGCGCGGCCAGAAGGACAAGAAGACCGCCGCCCAGATGAACACGGTGAGGTCCCTGGCGAGCAGCATCTTCAACTACATCATGTACTTCATCATCGTCACGGTGACGCTGAGCATCTTTGGCGTGAACGTGTCGTCCATACTGGCCGTGGCCGGGGTCGGCGGTATCGCCATCAGCTTCGGCGCCCAGACCCTCGTCAAGGACATCATCTCCGGCATGTTCATCTGGATGGAGGGCACCATCACCGCCGGCGACGTGGTGAACATCAACGGCCTCTCGGGCACGGTGGAGTCCATCGCCATCCGCACCACCGAGGTGCGCGACTACAACGGCAACCTCTACGTCATCCCCAATGGCGACATCCGCGCATTCACCAACATGAGCCGGGGCTTCAAGCGCGCCATCGTGGACGTGCGCTGCCCCTACGACGCGGACCAAGCGCATTTGGTGGCCATTCTCAACGAGGAGATGGAGAAGGCCTACGGCGAGGTGGAGGGCCTGATGGAGAAGCCAGAGGTGATGAGCATACTGGCCTTCGAGATGGATTGCGTGATGGTGCGCATCGCGGCCCAGTGCCCGGTGGGCGAAAACTGGCGCATCGAGCGCGACCTGCGCAGCCGCGTCAAGGCCCGCTTCGACGCCGAGGGCATCGTGATGCCCCATTACCAGAAGCCCGTCGTGAAATGATGCCATAAAATGATCCGGCGCCCTTGCAATGCGCACATTTTTAATGTATAATTAAAATCAGAAGAATTGGAAACATCGGAGGTGATGGGATTGTCAGTGACCATCAAACAGGTGGCGGAGAAGTGCGGCCTGCCGACGCACATCGTCGGCCGGGTCCTGTATGACTATGCCAGCTTTGGCCCGGAGGCCCAGGAAAAAGTGCTGGCGGCGGCTCGAGAGCTGGGCTATCCGCTGGATCAGATTCCCCAGCGGCACCGCAGCCACAACCTGGGCGTGCTGTTCGTGGACGAGACCTACAGCGGCCTGACCCACCCGTTCTTTGCCTCGATGCTCAACGCCTTCAAGGCCGAGGTGGAGAACCGCGGTTATGACATTACATTCATCAACCACAACATGGGCGGCGAGAGCGCGACCTATCTGGAACACTGCCGCTATCGCCATGTGGACGGCGTCTGCCTGGCCTGCGTGGATTTCTACTCGGACGAGGTGGGAGAGCTTTTAAACAGCGAGATCCCCTGCGTGACCGTCGACCATCCCACCCCGCAGCACCCCTGCGTGCTGTCGGACAACCAGACCGGTGTCCGACAGCTGGTGGAGTACGCGGTGTCCATGGGCCACACGCGCATTGCTTTCATCAGCGGCCAGCGCAATTCCGAGGTGACGGAGGAGCGCATCCGCCAGTTCAAGAAGGCCATGAAGGACAACGGCCTGCCCATCCCGGAGGGTTATTTTGTCGAAGGACGCTATGGCGAGGCGGAGGTGGTGCGCGGCCTGGTCTCGGCGCTGCTGGAGCGGCCAGACCGGCCCAGCTGCATCCTGCTTCCCGACGACGCCACCTATTTCGCCGCCCAGGAGGCCATCCGCGAGCATGAGCTGCGCATCCCGGCGGACATCTCCGTGGCTGGCTACGACGGCATCGGCCTCACCCAGTCCCTGCGGCCCCAGCTGACCACCATCAAGCAGGACGCCGCCGGCATGGGCAGGGAGGCCGCCCTGCGGTTGATCAACCGGCTGGAGCATCCCGAGAGCTTCCAGGCGGAGCACGTCACCATCCCGGTCACCCTGGTCAAGGGCGGCACCGTGGGCTGGTGCAACGAGTGGTAAAGGTATAAAAAACTGCGTCTGCGCAGTTTCAAGTGTTCAGGAAAGATTCTTCGACTTCGGCTTCGCCTTCGCTCAGAATGACAGCGATACGATGTTTGTCATCCCGAGCGGAGCGTCAGCGGAGTCGAAAGATCTATTTTGATTCGTTGATTGACGTGGTACGTATCTCCGGTTTCATGTGAAATAAAGGATCCTTCGGCTTCGCCTCCGCTCAGAATGACAACAATACGCCGTGTGTCATCCTGAGCGGAGCGTCAGCGGAGTCGAAGGATTTATTTTGATTCGTTGATTGACGTGGTGCGTATCTCCGGTTTCATGTGAAATAAAGGATCCTTCGGCTTCGTCTCCGCTCAGAATGACAACAATACACCGTGTGTCATCCTGAGCGGAGCGTCAGCGGAGTCGAAGGATCTTTTATGCCAACAATTCATCTTTCCGGTTCTTCCATCAACCGCTTCATCAGCGCAACCGATTTCTCCCCGCCGGAGCTCATGTATGCCACGCTGCCGGGCGTATCGTCCGACCGCAGCCCCTGCTCGTCCAGCAGGTATTTCAGCCGCTGGGCCGTGCCCTCCAGGCCGTCGAACAGCTTTGCCTGGGGGAACAGCCGCTGGATCGGCGCGCGCAGGAAGGGGAAGTGGGTGCAGCCCAGCACGATGGCGTCGATCTGCCGGCCCATGTATGGCTCAAGCAGCCTGCGCAGGTGCTCTTCCGCCTCGGGCGTGCCGGCCCTGCCGCCCTCCACCAGCTCTACCAGGCCCTTACCCACCACTGGGACCACGTCCGAGCCGTACAGGGCCATCAGTCGCTCGAACTTCTCCAGCCGCAGCGTGGCGTCCGTGGCCAGCACCAGCACCTGGCCGCCGTGCCGGGCGAAGTGGGCGGGCTTCAGCGCCGGCTCCATGCCCACGATGATCAGATCGGGTCGCTGGGCGCGGATGATCTCCGCGTAGGCCGACGTGGCCGTGTTGCAGGCGATCACGACTGCCTTCACGTCCCTTTTTGTGAGCTCCCCGATGCCCGCCGCGCTCAGCGCGCGGATCTCCTCCAACGGCCTCGGACCATAGGGGGCGTTTTTATTGTCGCCGTAAAACAGGAAATGCTCGTTCGGCATCAGCCGCGTAGCCTCGCGCAGCACGCTGACGCCGCCCACGCCGCTGTCGAAAAAACCGATCAGGTCATTCATGCTTGAACTCCCGTGTACATTCTTTTCATCCATTATAGTCCGATTCGGGCAGAAAAGCAACCGTGCTCGCCTTTTCAAAACTTTTTTCTGAAAACCTATTGACAAATCCACCGGATGCGCTATAATAGTCAAAGAAAGTCAAAGATGACTTTTGAGGAGTTATGCCCTTGCAGGAAAGGGGGAGAATATATGAACTTTGAGAAATACACGCAGAAGTCACGGGAGATCGTCGTCGAGGCACGGGATTACTCCATCAACAACCAAAACGCTAAGGTGGACCAGCAGCACCTGCTGTATGCGCTGCTGAATCAGAAGGACGGCGCCGTGGCCCAGATGCTGAAGAAGCTGAAGATCAACGCCCGGCAGATGGCAAACGCCTGCGACCGTGAGGTGCAGCGCATCCCCAAGGTGGCCGGTTCCGGCGTGGACATGAACCGCTTTGAGATCACACAGGCGCTGAACGACGCGCTGATCCAGGCGGAGCAGCAGGCCGCCTACATGAAGGACGAGTATGTCTCCGTGGAGCATTTGATGCTGGGCCTGATTGAGAACCCGAACGTGGCCGTGAAGGGCATCTTAAACGAGTACGGGCTCACCCGGGAAGCCTTCCTGGACGCCATGATGCAGGTGCGCGGCAATACCAGCGTCACCAACGAAAACCCGGAGGACACCTATGACGCGCTGCTGAAATACGGCATCGATCTGACTGAGCAGGCGCGGAACGATTTGGAGGATCAGTCCGGCAAGCGCAAGCTGGATCCAATCATCGGCCGCGAGGAGGAGATCCTGAACGTCATCCGCATACTGTCTCGAAAGAGCAAGAACAACCCGGTGCTGATCGGCGAACCCGGCGTGGGCAAGACCGCCATCGCCGAGGGCCTGGCCCAGCGCATCGTGCGCGATGACGTGCCCATCACGTTGAAGCACCATCGGCTGATCGCCCTGGACATGGGCGCGCTGATCGCCGGCGCGAAGTTCCGCGGCGAGTTCGAGGAACGGTTGAAGTCCGTGCTGGAGGAGGTCAAGAAGAGCGAGGGCAATATCATCCTCTTCATCGACGAGCTGCACAACATCGTCGGCGCGGGCAAGGTCGAGGGCAGCATGGACGCGGGCAACCTCTTAAAGCCCATGCTGGCCAGGGGTGAATTGCACTGCGTAGGCGCAACTACCATTGACGAGTACCGCAAGTATATCGAGAAGGACCCGGCCCTGGAGCGCCGCTTCCAGCCCGTCATGGTGAACGAGCCCAGCGTGGAGGACACCATCTCCATACTGCGCGGATTGAAAGAGAGCTATGAGGTGTTCCACGGCGTGAAGATCGCCGATCAGGCGCTGATCAGCGCGGCGAAGCTGTCCGATCGGTACATCACCGATCGCTTCCTGCCCGACAAGGCCATCGACCTGGTGGACGAGGCCTGCGCCATGATCCGCACCGAGATCGACTCCATGCCCCAGGAGCTGGACCACATCAACCGCGAGATCATCCAGAAGGAGATCGAGGAGGCCGCGCTGGCCAAGGAGGGCGATGCCTCGAAGCACCAGCTGGAGCAGGTGCGCGGCGAGCTGAAGGCGCTGCACGAGCGCTTCGACGGCATGAAGGCGCAGTGGGACCGGGAAAAGGCGGCCATCACGAAGGTTCAGAAGCTGCGTGAGCAGATCGAGCAGACCAACCGGGAGCTGGACAACGCCACGAACCACTATGACAACGTCCGCGCCTCCGAATTGATGTACGGCGAGCTGCCGAGGCTGAAAAGCGAGTTGGCCGAGGCGGAGAAGGAGATGGAGACCGGCGACGGCAAGACCCTGCTGCACGACCGCGTGACCGAGGATGAGATCGCCCGCATCGTGTCCCGCTGGACCGGTATCCCCGTGACCCGGCTGGTGGAGAGTGAGCGCAGCAAGCTGCTGCACCTGGACGACGAGCTGCACAAGCGGGTCATCGGCCAGGACGAGGCCGTCCGCAAGGTGGCCGAGGCCATCCTGCGCTCCCGCGCGGGCATCCAGGACCCGAACCGGCCCATCGGCTCGTTCCTGTTCCTGGGGCCCACGGGCGTGGGCAAGACGGAGCTGGCCAAGACCCTGGCCCAGGCGCTTTTCGACGACGAGAAGAACCTGATCCGCATCGATATGACCGAATACATGGAGAAGTTCTCCGTGTCGCGCCTGGTGGGGGCCCCTCCGGGATACGTGGGCTATGAGGAGGGCGGCCAGCTGACCGAGGCCGTGCGCCGCAAACCCTACAGCGTGGTGCTGTTTGACGAGGTGGAGAAGGCGCACCCGGACGTGTTCAACATCCTTTTGCAGGTGCTGGATGACGGCCGGATCACGGATTCCCAGGGCCGCACGGTGGATTTCAAGAACACCATCATCATCCTCACCAGCAACCTGGGCTCCGACATCATCCAGGAGGGCATCGACGCCGACGGCCACCTGAAGGAAGAGGCCCGGGACGCCGTGCAGGCCATACTGAAGCGCAGCTTCCGGCCTGAGTTCCTGAACCGCCTGGACGAGACCGTGATCTACACGCCGCTGACCCGGGAGCAGATCGTCAGCATCATGCACCTGATGATCGGCAGCCTGAACGCGCGCATGGCGGAGCGCCGCCTGAGCGTGCAGCTGACCCCCGCCGCCGAGCAGTGGGTGGTGGACAACGGCTATGACAGCGTGTATGGCGCCCGCCCGCTGAAGCGCTTTATCCAGCGGGCCATCGAGACGCCCATCGCGCGCCTGCTGATCGAGCGCGACCTCAAGGAGGACTCGGCCATTATCGTGGACGTGGAGAACGACGAGGTGGTGCTCAAGACCCGGGAGGCGCTGCTGGAGGCGGACGAGGTATCGTAAATTCAAATCAAAGCGGCTGGATCAACGATCCAGCCGCTTTTCCATGCATACCAGCATCACATTGGGTATGCCGTTGAACACCGTGGGCACGATGCCGCTTTCGATGTAGCCGTGCCTGGCGTACATGACCCGTGCGGCGGCGTTTCTTTCGTTGGTGTCGATGCGCAGCACCGGGCAGCCGTGGGCAAGGGCGTAGCCCTCATAGAAGGACAGGAACTGCCGCCCATAGCCGCGGCCCGATTTTGACGGGTCCACCGTCAGCGTGTGCAGCACCATTACCTGACCGTCCGTGGCGGGATAGCGCCAATCCACCTGCGCGTACACGTCCACCTGCAGCCGGTTGATCCGCGCCGAGGCCGTGACCTCGCCGCCGTCCTCCAGCACGAACAGGTCGTCGGCATCCAGTGCCAGGCGGGCGGTGTCCTCGGTGGGATAGAGGCCCCGCAGCCAGCCGGTGCTAAGCCTGCCTGCCTCCTCCGCATCGTGGATGCGGTCGTAGATGGCCGCGACGGCGGGGATGTCTAATACGGTTGCCTTGCGAATCATGGTTTATCTTCTCCACTTTGAGCCCCGGTCGCTGTTCTTTCCGTTGCCGCGTCGATCGCTCAGGCGGCTGTCCATCCGTTCCCGTCGATTTCCGCGCTCACGGCGATCGGCCTTCTTCTCCGGCGTGAGCTCGAACCGGCTCAGGTCGCCGGTGTCCAGCAGCCTCGCCCGGGCGGCGGGGGAGAGCTTCACCTTGCCGCGGCGTTGGGGCTCCACAGCCGCCTGGGGACGGCCTTCATACCGCCCTCTCGGCGCCTGTCGACGATTCTCCCGGCGCGGGTTCTCGCCCGGCCTGGGCCGCGATGCGGGCTTCTCAGCGCTCAGCTTTACCCGCACCGGTATGCCGCAGATGGTCGCGCCCTGCATGGCCTGTTCGATGGCTTCGGCCTTCTCGGCAGGCACGCCCACCACGGTTTTTTCATCGTAGATCTCGATCTTGCCGATCTGCGCGCCGGGGATGTTGGCCCGACCCGCCACGGCGCTGACGATGTGGTTCGGCGCGGCCTTTTGCCTGCGGCCGATGCCAATGATCAGCTTCCGATAAAGCCTGCCGCCGTCGGATTTGCGGTCGAACTCGATGTCGGTCAGCCCCGTTTCGTCCCGCTTGAAGCACAGCTGCATGGCTGCGGAGGCGATCATGGCGGGCTCGTGGCCCTCGGCCATCAGCCGGCCCACCATCACCTGGAACTCCATGGGGATCTCCTCGCCCAGCGCCCTTCGCACCTGCTCCAGGCTCTTTTCGTTCTGCTTCTGACGGATCTGGGCGATGGTGGGGATGGGGATCGGTTCTGCCGTGGACCTGGTCATGCGCTGGATGTCCCGCATGCCGAAGAACTGCCGCCGCCCGCTGCACAGCGTGATGGCGGTGCCCTCCTTGCCGGCGCGGCCCGTGCGGCCGATGCGGTGCACATAGATCTCGCTGTGCTGGGGCATGTCGTAGTTGATGACGTAGTCGATGTCGTTCACGTCGATACCCCTGGCCGCCACGTCCGTGGCCACCAGGATCGGGATGCGCGCAGACTTGAAGCCCTCCATCACGCGGGTGCGCTGGCTCTGGTTCATGTCGCCGTGGATGCCCTCGCAGCCGAAGCCGTTTTTGTTGAGGTAGCTCGACACCTCGTCCACCATCAGCTTGGTGTTGCAGAAGATCATGCACCGCTCCGGCTCCACGGCCCTCAGCAGCAGGTTCAGCGCGTCCAGCTTGCGGCCCGTGGGCACTTCCATGTACTGCTGGTGGATGTTTTCAAGCGTCACCTGCTGGGCGTTGATCTCGATCAGCTGGGGGTCGCGCATGAACTTGTCGGTCAGCTCCAGGATGGCTTCCGGCATCGTGGCGGAGAACAGCACCGTCTGGCGCGTCTCGGACACGTCCTGCAAAATGGTCTCGATGTCCTCCCGGAAGCCCATGGACAGCATCTCGTCCGCCTCGTCCAGCACCACCAGCTTCACGTTGGAAAGGGACAGCGTGCCCCTTCGCATGTGGTCCATCACGCGCCCGGGCGTGCCGATGACCAGGTTGGCCCGCTTCAGCTTGTAGATCTGCCGGTCCATGGCCGCGCCGCCGTACACGTCCGCCGGCCACACGTTCAGCATGAAGCGGATCAGCTTTTTGATCTCCTCGCAGCCCTGCTGGGCCAGCTCGCGGGTGGGACACAGGATCAGCACCTGCACGGTGGGCTCTTCTTCCGTGCGGTCGATCATCTCCACCGCCGGGATGGCGAAGGCCATGGTCTTGCCCGTGCCGGTCTGGCTGCGGCCGATCACGTCCGCGCCGCCGCGCAGCAGGGGAATGGCCTGGCGCTGGATGTCCGTGGGCTCGGTGAAGCCCATGGCCTCCACCGCCCTCTGGATCTCCGGCATGAGGTTCAGGGCCTCGAAGGTGTTGGCCTCCGGAACCCCGGTTTCCAGGATTTCTTCCACTTCTTCTTCGCTTTCGCGAATCTCAAATTCATTCATATCACACATACTGCCATTGTAGACGCAAAACCCCCGCCTTGCCATGGGGCGGGGGTTAAGATGGGGTTTTGTTTGTGGGACATAAGATAAACGACGCCCCTTCAGGCTGGAATCAGTGGCCTGAAGGGGCAAAGCGATGGCGCGCGGCAGCAAATGTCAGTCGGCGCTGCCGACGTCCCTTCAGGCTTAAATCAGTGGCCAGAAGGGGCGATGCGATGGCGCGCGGCAGCGAGTGTCAGTCGGCACAGCCGACGCCCCTTCAGGCTGGAATCAATGGCCTGAAGGGGCGAAGCGTTGGCGCGCGGCAGCGGATGTCAGTCGGCACTGCCGACCAGCAGTTCGGCGATCTGGATGGCGTTGGTCGCCGCGCCCTTGCGGATCTGATCGCCGCAGCACCACAGGGAGAGACCCTTCTCGTCGGTCAGGTCGTCGCGGATGCGTCCCACGAACACGATGTCCTGGTCGCTGGTGTCCAGCGGCATGGGATAGCTCTTGCTGGCCAGGTCGTCCACCAGGCGGCAGCCGGGGGCCTTGCTGATTGCCTCGCGGGCCTCCTGGACGCTGATCTTGCGCTCGGTTTTCAGGGTCACGCTGATGGAGTGGCTGCGCAGCACGGGCACGCGCACGCAGGTGCAGGTCACGTTCAGCGCCGGCAGGTGCATGATCTTCCGGCCCTCATTCTGCATCTTCATCTCCTCGGAGGTGTAGCCGTTGCCGGTGTCGTCGCCGATCTGGGGGATCACGTTGAAGGCGATCTGCCAGGGGAACACGCTGTGCGTCAGCTCCTTGCCCGCGGCGTAGTCGGCCACCTGCTGTTCCAGCTCCTTCAAACCGTTCGCGCCCGCGCCGGACACGGCCTGGTATGTGCTGGCCACCATGGACTGGATGGGGGACACGCGGTTCAGCGCGGCCACGGCGGTGAGGGTGATGATGGTGGAGCAGTTGGGGTTGGAGATGATGCCCTTGTGCTTCTTCACGTCCTCCGGGTTGATCTCCGGCACCACCAGCGGCACGTCGTCCACCATGCGGAACGCGCTGGAATTGTCCACGAATACCGCTCCAGCCTTCACGATGGCCGGGGCCAGCTGCTTGGCCAGGGCGTTGCTCGCCGCGCCAAGCACGATATCCATGCCCTCAAAGCTGTTCTCCGTGGCTTCCTCCACCACGATCTCCCCGCCCGCGAAGGGCAGCTTCATGCCCGCGCTGCGGGCGCTGGCCAGCGCCTTGATCTGGTTGATGGGGAAGTTTCGCTCCTGGAGCACCTTCAGCATTTCGCGGCCCACGGCGCCCGTGGCGCCCAGCACGGCAATATTGACTTTCTTCATAATGAATCCCTGCTTTCAAAGATTTTATATGGTTCAGTCCCGAATCCCGGCGAAGAACAGCCTGGGGTCCTTATCCCGCAGATCCTTTGCAAGCGCGTGCATCTCGCTGACGCTCATGGGCTCGGTCAGGTATGCAGCGCCGCCTTCACAATTGCCCAGTTTCTCAACAGGAATGCCGGGATGGGCGCTGGTGCGCAGGTAATAGGCGTGGCGGGCCTGGCGGTTGTCCACGGCGGCATAGCCCTCGGGGATGGGGTTCAGCCGCGCGGTCACGCCGTCCATGATGTCCCGCAGGCCCAGCTCCACGGCGAAGGCGGTGGGATCCTTGCCCGCGCCCTGGCCCTGGAAGGTGTGCAGCCCGCAGTATTCGCCGACGACGGAGATGGTGTTGTTGTTCATGTGAACGGCGGCTTCCATGGCGTCAGCGGGCACCAGCGTGGGCTCCACGTAGGCGCGGATGCTGCCGTCCGTGTTCTTCGCCGCGTTCACCAGCAGCCGGCACACCCGGTTCATCTGCTTGAAATGTATGATGTCCCCGGCTGCGATGTGCCGGATGCCCTCGGTGTCGACGTCCTCGGGCTTCACATACTTCTGGAAGGCCACTGCGGAGGCGATGCACAGCTTGCACTCGGCGTCGATGCCGTCCACGTCCGCGGCGGGATTGCGCTCGGCATAGCCCAGCTTCTGGGCCTCGGCCAGCACGTCGTCAAAGCCCCGGCCTTCCCGCTGCATCACGTCCAGGATCAGGTTCGTGGTGCCGTTGACGATGCCGGAAAGGCTCTGCAGGTCGTCCGCGCCGCGATAGCGCATCAGGTTGTACAGGAAGGGGATGCTGCCGCCCACGCTGGCGTCGTAGCGGTACTGCACGCCGTTCTCCTTCGCCAGCGTCAGCAACTCCTCCATATGGTGGGAGATCATCAGCTTGTTGGCGGAGACCACGTTCTTCCCGGTCTTCAGCGCCTGCACGGTGAAGGTGTGGGCCGGCTCCAGGCCGCCGATCAGCTCCACCACGGTATCGATTTCCGGATCGTTCAGGATCTCATTGTAGTCGCTGGTCTCCAGGTGCTCCAGTCCAGGATGGCGCAGCAGCTCCAGTATGCGGACGACTTCGATGTCGTCCCGGCGCTTCAAATGCTCATAGATGCCGGAGCCGATGGTGCCCAGGCCCAGCAGTCCGATCTTCACGGTCAACAACTCCTTTGTGTCTTTCGTGGAAAAACACATGTTTTTAAGATAAAGACACTATACCACAACCCGGCCCGTTTGTCAAAGGAAACGGGCAATAGTTTTCAGCCATTTAACGAAGCGTAAAATCCGGGGCAAATTGCGCCGCCCTATTGCAATTTTCCGGAAAAACCGCTATGATAATAGCAGATTTCAAGTTCCAAGACAAGGGGGATGCACCCATGGTATTCTACAGCACGCGCTCCAAGGCCCACACTGCCGACTCCACCGAGGCCGTATTGAAGGGCATCGCGCCGGACGGCGGCCTGTACACGCCCGTGGACTTCGACCAGATGCAGGTGGACGTGGGCAAGCTGCTCAGCATGAGCGCCGTGGAGATCTCTTCCGAGGTCATCGGAAGGATCCTCAACGACTTCACGCCGGAGGAGATGCGCGCACTGATCGAGGCCGCCTACGACGGGAAGTTCGAGACCGATGACCTGACGCCCCTTGAGAAGGTGGGGGACGACTTTGTGCTGGAGCTGTTCCGCGGCCCCACCTCGGCCTTCAAGGACGTGGCGCTGTCCGTGTTGCCCCGGCTGATCACCGCGGCCCGGGACAAGCTGGGCGTGAAGGAGGAGATCGTGATCCTCACCGCCACCAGCGGCGACACCGGCAAGGCGGCACTGGAGGGCTTCCACGACGTGCCCGGCACGCGCATCATCGTCTTCTATCCCGACGGCGGCGTCAGCGACGTGCAGAAGGCCCAGATGGTCACCCAGGCGGGCGGCAACGTGGGCGTGTGCGCCGTGAAGGGCAACTTCGACGACGCCCAGACCGGCGTGAAGAACATCTTTGCCGACGACCAGGCCAATGGCTGGGCCGCCGAGAAGGGCGCGCGCCTGTCCAGCGCCAATTCCATCAACATCGGCCGTCTCGCGCCGCAGGTGGCCTACTACTTCAAGGCCTATTGCGACCTGGTGCTGCGCGGAGAGATTCGCCTGGGCGAGCCGGTGAACTTCGTGGTGCCCACGGGCAATTTCGGCGACATCCTGGCCGGTGAGTTCGCCCGCCGCATGGGCCTGCCCGTGGCGAAGCTGGTGTGCGCTTCCAACAAAAACAACGTTCTCACCGACTTCATCAACACCGGCGTCTACGACCGCCGCCGCGAATTCTTCAAGACTGCCTCGCCCTCCATGGACATCCTGGTGTCCAGCAACCTGGAGCGCTACCTGTTCCTGGCCTCCGGCGGGGACTTCGACCTGGTCTCCGGCCTGATGGCGGACCTTCGCGAAAAGGGCGTCTATACCGCGCCGGAAAAGCTGATGGAGACCATGCGCGAGCACTTCAGCGCCGGCTGTGCCGACGATGAAAAGGCCCTGGACGCCATCGGCCGCGTCTGGCGGGATTATGAATACCTGATGGACACCCATACCGCCGTGGGCTGGGCCGTGATGGAGGAGTTCAAGGCCAATGAGGACAACGGCTGGGTGAACGTGGTGCTGTCCACGGCCTCGCCCTACAAGTTCAGCCGCGACGTGCTCTCCGCCATCTCCGACGCCCAGCCGGACAGCGGCTTTGGCGCCATGGACATGCTGAACGGGACCACCGGCGTGCCCGTGCCCCCCGCCCTGGCCGCCCTGCGCAGCAAGGAAGCCCGGTTCACCGACTGTGTGGCAAAGGACGAGATGCTTGAGTACGTGAAGAAGGCGCTCGATTGATGCCCCAAGGCCTTCCACTTGAAGGGAAGGTGCCGAACGCAGCGAGGCAGATGAGGTGTTCGTCGCCTGGCTGCACGCTGAATATCGCTAAATTATAATCGCCCCTCCATCCGCATACACTGCCATGATCGATGCGGACAGGAGGGGTTTTTATGGCGCTGGAGACAGACCGGCAGACCTTGGAGCTTGAGAACCTGATCGGGGCGCGGGACGCGCAGGTGCTGGTGCGGGCGGAGGCACTGGTTCCCGGCGCGGGCCGGGACGCCATCGAGCCGCAGCTGGCGGACGCCAGCCTGTACATCTCACAGGCAGACCTGCAATCGGACCGGGTGGTGCTGGAGGGGACCGTCAGCTGCCAGGCGGCCTACCGGCAGGGAGAGGAGAACACTCTGAAGGCGCTCACGGCCCAGACCACGCTGAACCACGTGCTGGAGATCCCCGGCGCCCAGCCGGGCATGCTTTGCCGGGCGCGGGGCCAGGCGGTGCACGTGGACGCGAAGTATGAAAATGGCCACATGATCTTCCAGGTCACCTGTAATCTGTCGGCCCAGGTGCTGCGCCTGACGCCGGAGCAGGTCATCACAGGCATCACCGGCGCAGAGGGTCTGCAAACCGCCTACCGGGACATCACTTCGGTGAAGCTGGCGGCGGAGGCCACTGAGCTGGCGCTGGTGAAGGACGCCGTGGAGCTGCCCGCCGCGCTGGACGCGAGGACCTCGCTGATGGACTGGGCGGCCATCGAAATCGAATCCACGGAGCCGGATCTGGGCGGCGTGAAGGTAAGAGGCCGCCTTCTGGTGGAGACGCTGGTGTCCAGCGGCGTGGCGGGGCGACCCGCGGTGGTGATCCGCTATCCCATGGCCTGGGAGCAGCTGGTGGAGCTGCCGGAGTGGCTGACGGGCGACGTGTTCAGCGAGTGCGACCTGCGCGCCATCCGAAGCCAGGTGGAGCCGGCTGGTGAGGACGGCGACATGCGCCTATCCTGCGAGGCGGAGCTGCGCGTGAGGGTGCTGGCCAACGTCACCGAACGGGCAAGCGCCCTCACCGACGTCTATGCCACCCAGGGCGCGTCGCTGGATGTGGATCATGAGACCCTGCGGCTGTGCGCCAAGGCCAGCCAGCTGCGCGTCAGCGACGTGGTGCGCGGCACGGTGCTGCTGGGCGAAGGCGCGCCGGCGGTGGGCACGGTGATCGCCTTGAAGACCACGCCGTCCATCGGCGAGTGGCGCAACGAAAACGGCCAGGGGCGCATCGACGGCGTGATCGAGGCCCAGGTGCTCTACATCCCCGGCGGTTCGGACGTGCCCGCCGCCACGGAGGCCGAGCTGCCCTTCTCCGTCAACGTGCCCCAGGCGCTGAACGATCGGTCGGTCGTGGACATCCAGGTGCTCTCCGCCGAGGCCAACGCGCTGATGGGCGACCGGCTGGAGATGAAACTGAATCTGTCCATCGCATGCCAGACCCGCCGCCGCGAGGCCGTTCGCGTGGTGGAGGAGGTGGAGGAGGGTGACGACATCCCGCGCCGCCCCGGCATCGTCATCCGCTGGCCTGACGCGGGCGAAACCGCCTGGGACATCGGCAAGCGCTACGCCGTGCCCGTGGACAGCGTGGGGGAGATCGAACCCGGCAAGCCGGTGGTGGTGAAAGCATAAGAAAAAGGGCGGCTGATGCCGCCCTTTATTTGGGTCGAAACCAATTACTTCCCGAAATACCGCTTCAGCAGATCCCGGAAGGTACATCTGTGGGAATGCTACTTCGCGGCCTTCTTCGCCTGCATATAACCCAAAACGCCGCAGACGACGCAGATAATCACATCGATGACCAGATCCGCGCGACTGCCGATCTCTTGCATAAAGCTGGTCTTCTTGATCAGGCTCAACACGAAATTGAACAACGCGACACCAGCAGCGCCAAAGATAAAGGTCAGGATACCGTTCAGAATTGGGTTTTTGGACAGCATTTGTATTCTCCTCCAAAATCTTGATCGTGTGACAGGATGTGCTTACTTCCCGAAGTACCTCTTCAGCAGCCCCGCAAAGGCCTTGCCGTGACGGGCTTCGTCGCGGGCCATCTCGTGCACGGTGTCGTGGATGGCGTCCAGGTTCAGGGCCTTGGCGCGCTTGGCCAGGTCGGTCTTGCCGGCGGTGGCGCCGTTCTCGGCCTCCACGCGCATCTTCAGGTTCTTCTCGGTGCAGTCGGTCAGCACCTCACCCAGCAGCTCGGCGAACTTCGCGGCGTGCTCGGCCTCTTCAAAGGCGGCGGTCTTCCAGTATTCGCCAATCTCAGGATAGCCCTCGCGATAGGCCACGCGGCTCATGGCCAGGTACATGCCCACCTCGCTGCACTCGCCGGTGAAGTTGGCGCGCAGGTCCTCGATGATGTCAGCCGGGGCGCCCTGCGCCACGCCGACCACGTGCTCGGAAGCCCAGGTCATTTCCTCAGACTGCTCGATGAACTTGCTGGCGGGAGCCTTGCAGACGGGGCAGAACTCGGGAGCGGCGTCGCCTTCATGGACATAACCGCAGACGGAACAGACAAACTTCTTCATGGAAAAATCCTCCTTCAAATGATCGGTATGATTGGTTCATCACACTGATACCATTATACAACAAAATTTGGGGTTTGTGAACCCCAAATTTTACTGTGGTTTAACGTCGCTAACGGATTCGACCAACGGTGGAGCGAACTTCTCCATGTGCATGCGCAGGTTCACGTGGCTGCGCATCAGCCGCGCGGCCTCGGGCCACTCCGGTCGGTCGTGGAGCAGCTGGAACTTGTCGAACTGGGTGCGGGGCGTCTTCATCAGGATGCGACGCGCGCCGTTGGAGACGGACGGGACGGCCTGCCAGGACTGGTAAGGCCTGCCCGCGCAGCTTTCGCACACCACGCCGCCCAGGTCCGCGTCGAAGAAGGCGTCCTCATCCACAGCCCTTCCGCAGCGCACGCAGGCATCCATCCGGGGCGAAAGGCCCATCAGCCGCATGAAGTGGCACTCGAAGGCGAACGTCACAAGTTCCGGCGGCAGCTCTCCGTAGTTCAAATGGGCCAGCGCCCGCAGCGTGATGATGAACAGCTCCGGCGCCGGAGTATCCGGCAGGATGGCGGTGTCCAGCAGCTTCAGCCAGTACACGCCGTGGCGCAGCTTGTCGTAATCCGCCCGCAGTTCAAAGTAGCTCTCGGAGATCTGGCACTGCTCCAGCGAGTTGCGCTCCTTGTGGCTGAACAGCTGGAACTCGCCGCTGGTGAAGGGCTCCACGGCGTTCACCAGCGGGGACTTCGGCCTGCGGCAGCCCCGGGCGATGGCCTCCACGCGGCCCAGCTCCGGGGAAAACAGCGTGATCATTCGGTCGTAGTCGCTGTAATCGGCCCGGCGGATCACGATGGCGGGGGTGGTGAAGGAGGCCATGGGCTATTCCTCGTAGCCCAGCGTGCGCAGGTCGCCGGCGCGGTTGCGCCAGTCCTCGCGCACCTTCACCCACAACTTCAGCATCACCTTCGTGCCCAGCAGGCGCTCGATGTCCGCGCGGGCCTCGCTGCCGATCTTTTGCAGCATCGCGCCCTGCTTGCCGATGATGATGGACTTGTGGCTGGCGCGCTCGCAGTACACATTGGCGTGGATCTCCGTCAGGTTGTCGGACAGCTTCTGGATCTGCAGCATCTCCACGCCGATGCCGTGCGGCACCTCGTCCCGCAGGTTGCGCAGCGCCTTTTCACGGATGATCTCCGCGCACATCACCCGCTCGGGCTGGTCGGTGATCATGTCGTCGGGGAAGTACTTGGGCCCCTCCGGCATGGCCTCGATCAGCAGCTTGAGCAGCAGCTCCACGTTCTCGCCCGTGCGGGCGGAGGTGGACACGATCTGGTCGTAGCCGATGTCGTGCAGCTGGGCTAGCTGGGGGAACAGCTTTTCCTCCGGCACGATGTCGATCTTGTTCACTGCCAGGAACTTCGGGCAGCGCATCTTCGCCAGGTCCTGTAGGATGGCCATGTCGCCCGCGCCGATGTGCTGGCCGTCCACCACGCACAGCACCGCGTCCACGCCCTCCTTGGCGTCCTCGGCGCTCTTGACCATGAACTCGCCCAGCTTCGTGCGGGGCTTGTGCAGGCCGGGGGTGTCCACAAACACGATCTGCCAGTTGTCGCCCGTCGCCACGCCCAGCAGCTTGTTGCGCGTGGTCTGGGGATGGTTGGAGATGATGGCGACCTTCTCGCCCACAAAGCGGTTCATCAGGCTGGATTTGCCCACGTTCGGCCGGCCCAGTATGGCCACGAAGCCGGAACGAAACTTCTTGGTGTCAGACAAGTTTGTATCCTCCGTGTTCTGTATCATGTGTTGGCCCGGTTACAAGTGCGGGCATTAAGAATTTACATCCACGCCCAAATCCTCCGGGCTCAGCCCCTCCGGCAGCAGCTCGCCCAGGGTTTTGACGGTATATCCCTTGCCGAACTCGCCCACGATCACGGGCAGGGACGTGTCGGAAAACTCCCGCAGCACCTGGCGGCAGATGCCGCAGGGCCAGGCCACGGCGGTGGAGCCCACCACGGCGATGGCCTTGAACCGGCGCGCGCCGTTTATGATGGCGTTGCCGGCGGCGCAGCGCTCGGCGCAGATCGTGGCGCCGTAGCTGGCGTTCTCGAAGTTGCAGCCCTTGAAGGTGCGCCCGTCCTCGGCGAGGATGCAGGCGCCCACCTTGAAGTGGGAATAGGGGCTGTAGCTCATCTGCATGGCCTCGCAGGCCAGTTCAAACAGCCGGTCATAGCTGACTTCGCCCTCCTTGCGGGTGATGCCGATGGCCCCCAGGGCCTTTTCCTCCATCTGGCGCATCTGGCGCTTCTCCTCCTCGTTCATGTGGTCGTAGCCCATCAGGTGAAATGCGGAATGGGCGGTGAGATAACTCAGCTCCCGCTTCAGGGAGTGGCCGTACTCCTCGGCCTGCTGCCGCGCGCGGTTCAGGTTGATTACACAGTCGCCCAGGTTTATACAGCCCAGGGCCGGGTCGAACTCCCGGGCCAGGCGCTTCGGGCAGTCCCGGGCGGTCTTTCCCGCGGGATAGTTGACGGTGGGGAAGGACAGCACGTCGGTGGCGCTGTCGATGTTCCGCATCTGGCGGTTCAGGGCGCGAATGGCATCATCATCCACGATCTCAACGCAGAAACCTGCGCCTGTGATACCCTCGGCCTCAAAACAGGCCTCCGCCACTCGGTTCAGGAGAGCCTCAAGCCCATCCATGTCCCCCGGCACGGGGATCTCCCAACTCAGTTCAATCGCCATTGGCGTCTCCCTCCCTGGGCTGGGGCGGCACGGTCTGGGCCGCCGGCGCGGCGTTTTCCAATGGCGCTTCCGGCTGCCCGCCGGCTTCCTCCGCGCTCTTTGCGGGCGCTTCCTCGGGCTGCTCCGGCGGTTGGGGCGGTGGTGCCTCCGCGGGCTTCTCTGTCTCCTGCTCCGCCCGCTTCTCCGTCCGCGGGGGCAGCTTCACGTCGGGATATTCGATCCGCTCGTGGAACACGCCGGTCAGCACGGTGGAGAACGCGCTGCAGATCTTCTCCAGGTCGCCGAAGGTCAAATCGGACTCGTCCAGCTGGCCGTCGTTCAGCTTGCTGCGCACCAGCTTGTGGATCAACTCGTCAATCTTCTCCGGACTGGGGTCTGGCACGCTGCGGGCGGCGGCCTCGATGGTGTCCGCCAGCATTACGCACGCGGCTTCCTTGCTGCGGGGACGGGGTCCCTCGTAGCGGAAGGCGTTGATGTCCACGTTCTCCGCGCCATACAGCTTCACGGCCTTGTCATAGAACCAGAGCACCACGCCGTCGCCATGGTGCTGGCGGATGATCTCCAGCACCGGTTCTGGGATGCGGGCCTTCTGGGCCATGGCCGCGCCATCCCGGGGGTGCGCCGTAAGGATCGCGGCGGATACCCGGGGGTCGGTGCGGTCGTGGGGATTGTCGCCCAGCTGGTTTTCCTTGAAGTATACAGGCCGCTTCAGCTTGCCAACGTCGTGGTAATAGGCACCCACGCGGGCCAGCAGGGCGTTGCCGCCCACGGCGCTGGCGGCGGCTTCGGCCAGATTCGCCACGATGATGGAGTGGTGATAGGTGCCCGGGGCCTCCAGCAGCAGCCGTCTGAGCAGCGGCTGGTTGGGGTTGGACAGCTCGATCAGCTTGGAATTGGTGGCCAGATTGAATATGGACTCCAGCAGTGGCTGCAGGCCAATGCACAGTATGGCGCTGATGATGCCGTTGGACATGGCCCACAGCGCATTGGTCAGCACGCCGCCCAGCTCCGCGCTGTTGATAAGGCCTACGGCCATGGTGCACACGAAATTGCTCACGCCCACCAGCACACCCGCCAGCAGCAGGCTGGTGCGCTGCATGCTGCGGTTGAACACCGCCAGCACGATGGGCGCGGCCACCATGCTCATCAGGATCACCGAGAACATGGTCACCGTGAAAAGCCCGCCCCCGGCGTTCATCAGCAGCGAGGCCAGGAAGCCCAGGGCGATGTTGAAATACAGGGCCACGCGCTCATCGTACAGGAGCGCCACCAGCATCAGCCCCAGGGACATGGGCATCATGTAGGCATTCATGCGGCTGAATGCCAGGCAAAGCCCTGTCACCAGCACGGCAATCAGGCACAGCAGCATGATGGACCGGCTGTCCAGCTTCCTGCCGTAGCGGTTCAGGTACAGCGCTGCACAGCCCATCAGCAGCAGCGTGATCAGCGCGATGCCGGCCAGCAGCGGCCAGTCCAGGGAATCCTCCTTCAGAAGCCCCAGGGACGAGAGCATGGTGTACTGCGCCAGCGTCACGATCTCGCCCCGGCGCACGATCACCTCGCCCTTCACGCAGGTTTCCATCTCCACCGCGTCCCGCGCCTTCTGGCGATTGGCCTCGGTGATCTCGGCGTCGATGAGCATATTGGGCTGGATGGTGGCGCTGATCACGTCCGTGGCCAGCGACACCAGCGGCTGGTCGTAGCCCGCCGCCGCCAACGATCGGGACAGCCGGTTCACCGCCGAGCCTTCCTGGCCTTCCAGCAGCGTAGAATTCAGCGTGTCGCGCACGCCGATGATGGCGTCGTTGGTCAGCTTCTCCAGCGTCTCGCCATCGCAGGTCATCAGCGCCGTGTATTCCTCGCGGTTCACGTTCACCGGCAGCGCCTGGTTCAGGGCTTCCAGCTCGTCGTCCGTCATCACAGCGGGGTCCGGCGCGCCGCTGTCCCGCAGCGAGGTCAGTTGGCTGAACATGGCTTCCATGTTGGAGGATACCGTCCCCACCACGGAAAAGTCGATGCTCTTGTAGCTGGGCTCCACCAGCGCCGCGGCGGCCTCCCGATGCTCCTCGGTGGTCACCACGTCGTTCACGTCCTTGCTGGCCAGTATGTCCATGGGGGCGGGAGAGCCCACCTGGATGTCATGCTGCTCCGGCGTGGCGCCCAGCACCAGCATCGTGGACAGCAGGATATACGCCACCGCGATGATCAGCGCGTTTTTAAGCACTGGAGCCAGCCGTGCGGCGCTCTCCCTGCGTTTCTTTTTTCTCATG
Source organism: uncultured Eubacteriales bacterium (assembly GCA_902800625.1). GTDB lineage: Bacteria > Bacillota > Clostridia > Christensenellales > Aristaeellaceae > UBA2862. The sequence continues at coordinate 143,738 of CADCFG010000002.1, forward strand.
GAAATCCCTCCTACGGGCGGAATACCCGGGGCCTGCGCTCGGTCCGCTCGTTCTTCTGGGCGTGCTTTTCATAGGCGCGCACGATGGCTTGCACCAGCTCGTGGCGCACCACGTCCTTGTGGGTCAGGCGCACGATGCCGATGTCGCTGACATCCTTGAGCACCTCCAGCGCTTCCACCAGGCCGGACTTCTTGCCCGCGGGCAGGTCGATCTGGGTGACGTCGCCGGTGATGACCATCTTCGAGCCCATGCCCATGCGGGTCAAAAACATCTTCATCTGTTCGCTGGTGGTGTTCTGGGCTTCGTCCAGGATGATGAAGGCGTCGTTCAGCGTGCGGCCGCGCATGTAGGCCAGCGGGGCCACCTCCACCGCGCCGCGCTCCAGCAGCCGCTGGTAGGCGTCCAGGCCCAGCATCTCGTGCAGCGCGTCGTACAGCGGCCGCAGGTACGGGTCCACCTTCTGGGCCAGGTCGCCGGGCAGGAAGCCCAACTTTTCGCCGGCCTCCACGGCAGGGCGGGTGAGGATGATCTTCTCGATCTCCTTGTTCTTCAGCGCCACCACGGCCATGGCGATGGCCAGGTAGGTCTTGCCCGTGCCGGCGGGACCCACGGCGAAGGTGGCGGTGTTCTGCTTGATGGCGTCCACGTACTGCTTCTGGCCCAGGGTCTTGCACTTCACCTGGCGGCCCCGGTAGGTGATGGCGATCACGTCCCGCATGATCTCGCCGATGCGGTCGGCCTTGCCCTCTGCGGCCAGCTCGATGGCGTAGCGGATGCGCGTGCGGTCCACGGTCTCGCCCCGCAGCACGATCTCCTGCAGCTTTTCCAGCGTCAGCCGCGCCAGGGAAACCTTCTCCGGGTCGCCGGACAGCGTGATCTCCCCGCCGTGGGCGAAGATGTCCACCCCCAGCTCCTCCCGGAACAGGGGAATATTCTCCTCGCGGATGCCGAACATGCCGATAAACTGCTCCGGCGAATCCACGTTCATGTGCTCGGTGTAGGAATCAGACGTGTGCTCCAAATCGAATTGCCTCCCTGTAGTATGCGATTAATCTCTCAGTATATCCTTCGCCAGCGCCTCCCGCGTCACGGCGGCGTCGGCGCTGATCTCGATGACGGCTTTTGCGGTCAGAGTGCCGTCCGTCCTTTCATAGTCGATCCAGCGATCCAGTATCTCGAAATTATCAGGCCCGTCCCTTTGAAGCGCCAGCGCCGCGTCCGCGAAGGCCAGCGCCCTGAGGCGTTCCCGCAGCAATTCTTCGTCGATGGAGACGGCGCTGCGCGTAACCTCGCGGCGGGTCGTGCGCTCGATCTCCAGCGGCAGGAACAGACCGCCGATGGGCAGGTATTGCACGTCCTCCCGCTGGTCGGGAAATGTCTCGCCCTCTGTGAGCGGCAGGCTGAACCAGGGCGTTTTCAGCATCGCGGACGCGGAAACGCGGCCGGTGTATTCGGTGCGCTCCTCGCGGAGGGGCAGGGACGCCTCCCCGGTGAACCAGGTCCTGACGATCACCTCGCCCAGGGCCGCGATGGGCCGGGTCTCCTCCTTGCTCAGCTGCTCCTCGCCGCGAATCAGCAGCTGGCCCCGGCGCACGGTGTCCCCGGGCTGCACGCACAGCGCCCCGGAGCGGGCCTCGGCGCTCAATACGATGCCATCCCGATCCGAGACCAGGTCCCGCGCTGCGTCCACGTCGTAGAGGGCGGGGGAGGGCACCTCCGGCACGGCTTCGATCAAAAGGCGTATGCCCCGCAGGTGCGCGCCCACATAGCTGTAATCCCCGGAGCTCGAGAGCAGCCGCTGGCCCAGCGCGTCCAGGTCGATGTCCCGGCCCATGCCCGGGTGGACGCCTTCGGAAAAAGCAGCGTTGCGCAGCGCTCCGGCATTGCCCAAATGGGCGACCTCCCCGGAGAAAGCCACATCCACCAGCCAGATCCGCCCCAGAAACAGCCAGCACAGCGCGCAGCAGAGCATCAGGCCGAGGGGCAGCGTGCGCCGACGGCGGGCGTATTCGATGAACGCGCTCCTGCCCCGGCGGTTGAGCGTTTCGGCGGGCAGATGGAAGCGCTCGCACTGATCCAGGAGTATTTGCGCGCTGGCGGCGTCACAGTCCACGATCAGGGCGTGATCGCCGTCCAGGCGCACCGCGTCGAACCGCGCTCCGCGCGCCAACGCCCGCTCCAGCAGCTTTTCCGGCATCAGGCACTCTGCGCGGACGGTGACTTCACCTCTCATGTGGCGCGTCACCTCCCCCGCAGGGCAGTTCCACCCGGGAGATGGTTCCCCGGACGATCAGCGCGCCCGGCCGCATGTCCGCAAGGGACAGGCCGCTTCCGTGGACGCAGAGCACGCCCCTGGCGGTGTTCAGCCGGACGCAGTCGGGGGCGAAGCCCAACAGCCCGGTGTGGTTCTCCACCAGCAGGCTCCGGCTTCCGATGGCGGTGGCACGGGCGCACTGCCCGGCGGCGTCCTCCACCCACTCCAGTGCCGGCAGGCTTCGCCGCGTCACCTTCCCGGGGCGGGCCGTCATGGCGGCCCTGGCGCTTCTGGAAATCCTCATAACCATCCCTCCGCTTCCGGCCAATGGGCGTTCCCATTCACCTTATGCGGCAGGTATAAAACTATGCTATCTTATTATACACGATTGCATATGGGAAATGCAAGGGAAATTGACAACTCCCGTTGAGAATTGGTATACTAAGGACAAGCACATTATCGGAGGTAGCCATGTCTTTTCAAATTACCGACCTGCTCCCGGCAAAGGGGGCGGGCCTTGCGCCGATGGCGGGCGTCACGGACGCGGCGATGCGTCTTCTCTGCCACCGGCAGGGCGCGGCCTGGGCCGTCAGCGAGATGCTCTCCGCAAAGGGCTGGGTGTTTTCGGGCGGGAAGAACCGTGCTGCCAACGACCTGCTGGCCCGGCTGCCCGGCGAGGGCGTGGTGGGGCTGCAGCTGTTCGGCAGTGAGCCGGAGTACATCGCCGAGGCTGCCCGACAGCTGGAGGGACGGGGCTTTCAGTTCTTCGACCTGAACTTCGGCTGTCCCGCGCCGAAGATCACCGGCAACGGCGAGGGCAGCGCCATGATGCGCGAGCCGAAGAAGATCGGGGCGGTGGTCCAGGCGCTGGTCGACGTCACGTCCCTGCCCGTCACGGCGAAGATCCGCTCCGGCTGGGATGCCGGTTCCGTTAACGCCGTGGAGGTGGCCCGAATCTGCGAGGAAAGCGGCGCGTCGGCCATCGCCGTGCACGCCCGCACCCGGGAACAGCAATACTCCGGGAGAGCCGACTGGAGCGTCATACGGGACGTGAAGCGGGCAGTCTCCGTGCCGGTGTTTGGAAACGGAGACGTCAGAAGCGGCGCGGACGCTCTGCGCATGATGGAGGAGACCGGCTGCGACGCTGTGATCGTGGGCCGCGCCGCAGAGGGCAACCCCTGGATCTTCCGGGAGATCGCCGCCGCGCTGCGGGGAGAGATCGCGCCTGCGCCGACGCCGGAGGAGCGTGTTGACATGGCCATGCGCCACTTCGAGCTGGAAAGGCAGCTGTACGGGGAAAAGCTGGCGGTGCTGCAGATGCGCAAGCACATCGCCTGGTATGTACACGGCATGCGCGGCGCTTCCCGGTTCCGGGAGACCGTCAACGCTATCGAGAGCGGCGAAGCGGTGCTGAATGCCCTGCGGGACTTTGCCGCGTCCCAGGAAGAATGAAGCAGAATGAAGAACAGACTTTGGTTTATCCTTGGATTTGCGACCGTAGTCGGTTTTGAGATCCTGATCGGGAAGTACGTCCATGACGCCTTTATACGCCCCTATGTGGGGGATGTGCTGGTGGTGGTGGCGGTTTACCTGCTGGCCCGGGCGATCCGGCCGCAGGGGCACAGGTGGCTTACGCTGTGGGTGTTCCTGTTCGCCGCAGTGGTGGAATGCCTGCAGGGCCTGGGCTGGGGGAACCTGCCCGTGGTCCGGGACAGCCGCCTGCTGCGCGTCCTACTGGGCAGCACCTTCGACTGGCGGGACATCCTCTGCTACGCCGTGGGCTGCGGAGGGATCGCGCTGGCGGAATGGATCGTCAGGAAAAAACGTGGGTGACGCATTGTCACCCGCGTTTTTCATTCCTCCTATGCCTCAAACCGCTTGGGCACGAAGCCTGTAAAGGCCGTTGCAGTCTCGTCGGATTCCACGGAGATCTCCCCGCCGTACTCCCGCAGGATATCCCGCACGATGGCAAGCCCCGAGCCGTGGCCGTCGCTCTTGGTGGTGAAGCCCATCTGGAAGATGCTGTGCTGGACCTCCTCTGGAATGGCCGGCCCGTTGTTTTCCACCCGGAAGCGGTAGTCCCGGGGCGTCTCGTCGATGGTCAGCGTGACGCGCCTGCCATCGTTGTCCGCGTCCTCCAGCAGGGCATCCCGGGCGTTGTCCATCAGGTTGCCCAGCACCCGGCACATCTCCCAGCCTGGCACGGGCATGTCCCGCCAGGGCGCGGCGATGCGGATGTCCAGCGCGATGTCCTTCTCCTCGCAGTCCTGGCGCTTGGCGGCGATCAGCGCGTTCACGGCGGGAATGGCGGTCTTCAGCACGCTGCCGGTCTTCTTGATATCGCCGTAGACGTTCTCCACGTACTTCATGGCCTCGTCCGGCTCGTTCAGCTCCAGCAGCGAGAACACCACCTGCAGGTGGTTCATGAAGTCGTGCCGCTGCTTGCGAAGGGTGCCGTTCAGCGCTTCCAGCTGGCCGTTGGCCTCCTCCAGCATGCGGGCCTGGTCCTCGATCTTCCCGGCGTTCAGGGCCTCGCGGATGTCCAGCACCGCGCCCCAGCTGACGATCAGGAATGCGGCGGCGATGGCGGCGATCTCCACGATGCGGCCGTCGGGGCTGTCCCGGAAGATGGCATACAGCAGCACCGTCAGCATTGCCGCCACCTGCAGCGCGTTGACGGTCACGGCGAAGCGCGCGGCCTTCTTGATATTCAGCTTTTCACGCAGGGATCGTCTCATCATACATTATCGCCACATGGAAAATCGGCGTCAATCGATGATCGACGCCGATACCGTAATAGAGTTCCGAAACCCTCGAAGCGGCTTACTTGGCCAACTCGGAGGTGCAGTGCGGGCAGCGGGTCGCGTCGTCAGCGATCTCACTCTTGCAGAAGGGGCACACGCGCGCGGCCTTGGGAGCCGGAGCGGGCTTCTTCATCTTGTTGATGGCCTTCACAACCGCGAACAGGCAGATGGCGATGATCAGGAAGTTGACCACGGCGTTGATGAAATTACCCAGCGCGATGGGGCCCAGCATGATGTGCGAGAAATCGGGCTGTCCGAAAATCGCGCCGATCAGGGGAGTGATCAGGTCTTCGACCACGCTGGAGACGATGGCTCCGAACGCACCGCCGATGACGACGCCGATGGCCATGTCAACCACGTTGCCCTTCATGGCGAAATCCTTGAACTCGTTAAGCAGCTTTCCCATTGTGAATTCCTCCCTTTCGTGTTCCCATGGAATACCATTGCAGGGGTATTATACCACATCGCGATACCAAAATAAAGTCCTTTGCGCCAAAATCGCAAATATTGTTACATTGCTATCTCGATCCCTTGTCGTAGGGGATACCCTCGGCCTTCGGCGCGGCGGAATTCTTGGAGAAGAACGCCAGCACCACCAGCGAGATGATGTAGGGCAGCATGTTGTAAACCGTGCTGGGCAGGTTCAGGTTCTTCAGGAAATCGAAACCGGTGTAGACGTTGGACAGCGAGCGGAACAGGCCGAACAGCAGTGCCGCCAGGGCGATGCGCTGGGGCTTCCAGCTGCCGAAGATCATGACCGCCAGGGCCAGGAAGCCAAAGCCGGCCACGCCGTTTTCAAACTTCCAGGCGGAGACGCCCGCGGTGATGTACACCAGGCCGCCCAGTCCGCCCAGCAGTCCGGAGATCATCACGCCCGCATAGCGCATCTTGTACACGTTGATGCCCACGGAGTCCGCCGCTTGGGGATGCTCGCCGCAGGCCATCAGGCGCAGGCCGAACTTGGTCTTGTACAGCACGATGTAGGAGATGATCAGCAGTGCCAGCGCCAGCAGCATGAACCAGGAGAACTCCGTGCCTTCTGCGATGATAAAGCTCTTCTTCGGGCCGACGTACATGATCTCGGACGAAGTGTTGGAGGAGTCCGCCGCGGTGTTGATGGCCTTGACGATGACGGTGGCGGCGGCGGTGCCCAGCAGGTTCATGGCCGTGCCCACCAGCGTCTGGTCCGCCTTGAAGTTGATGGCGGCCACCGCCAGCAGCAGCGAATAGAGGATGCCGGTGAGCATGGCGGCCAGCACCGTGATGCAGATCATCACGAAGGGCGCCGTGTCCGCGGGCATGTATTTCATCACCAGCGCGCCGCCCAGCGCGCCAAATACCATGATGCCCTCCAGGCCGATGTTGATCACGCCGGAATGCTCAGAGAAGCAGCCGCCCAGGGCCACCAGCATCAGCACCGAGGTGAAGATCAGGGTGTATTGCAGCAGCAGCAACATCAGGCATTGCCTCCCTTCTTGTGCTGGGCTTTGGCGTCCAGCCGCTTGTTCACAAACAGCTTCATATACAGCACGAAGCCGCACATGTAGATGATCACCGACGAAATCAAATCGGAAATCTGGGCGCAGTACATATTCATGTTCACGTTTGCGCCGCCGCGGGTGATGTGCTGGATGAAGTAGGAGGAGAAGATGGCGCCGATGGGGTTCAAACCGCCCAGGAACGCCGCCGCGATGCCGTTGAAGCCCATGGCGGGAACGGAGGCCTGGGTGACGGCCCACTGCTCGAAGTCGGACAGGTACAGCATCGCCGCGCCCAGGCCCGCCAGCGCGCCGGCGATGGCCATGGTCAGGATGATGTTGTAGCGGTCGCGCATGCCGCAGTACTTGGCCGCGTTCTTGTTCAGGCCAGTGGCACGCAGCTCGTAGCCCAGCAGGGTCTTGTTCAGCAGTACCCAGATGCCTACGCACACCAGGATCGCCAGCGGAATGGCGATGGTCACGTTCTTCTGGTTGAACAGGTTGTCCAGCCCCAGGGTGGGCAGCAGGGCGCCCGCGTTCTGGCTGGCGACGGTGAAGGTGTCCTTGCCGGTGGGGTTCTTCACCGGGGCAAGGAGCGTGTTCACCAGGTACAGCGAGATCCAGTTCAGCATGATGCAGCTGATGACCTCGTTCACGTTGCGATAGGCCTTCAGGAAGCCGGAGATCGCGCCCAGCACCGCGCCGCAAAGGATGGCGGCCAGGATGCAAACGTACCAGGGCAGGTGCAGCGCCAGCGCGCAGTACAGGCTCGCGCCCGCGCCGGCCACGTACTGGCCCGCCGCGCCGATGTTGAACAGGCCCACCTTGTAGGCGAACAGCACCGACAGCGAGCACATCAGCAGGGGAGCGGTGGTGACCAGCGTGCAGCCGAAGTTCTTCAGCTGCTTTTCGGGCTTGGAATAGGCCCAGAAGTTCTTGATGACGCCGAGGATGGCCTCGGTGGCGCCGCTGGGATTGATGATCAGCAGCGCGATGTAGCCCACCAGCAAGCCCAGCAGGATGCAGACCAGGCTGGCGAACAGTGTCTGCACCCCGGGCTTTCTCAGCAGGGATTCGCGGGATTTGTTAGCCTGCATAGCTGGAATCCTCCTCTCGCTTCGCGCCTGCCATGAACAGGCCGATTTCCTCGGGATTGGTCTTCTTGGGATCCAGCTCGCCGACGATCTCGCCCTCGTACATCACCAGGATCCGGTCTGAGACGTCCAGAACCTCGTCCATCTCAAGAGACACCAGCAGCACGGCCTTGCCCTGGTTGCGCTGCTCCACGATCTGCTTGTGGATGTACTCGATGGCGCCCACGTCCAGGCCGCGGGTGGGCTGCACGGCGATCAGCAGAGCGGGATCCTTGTCGATCTCGCGGGCGATGATGGCCTTCTGCTGGTTGCCGCCGGACATGCTGCGGGCCATGGTGATGGGGCCCTGGCCGGAGCGGATGTCGTACTGCTCGATCAGCTTGTTGGCGTAGCTTCTTATATTTTTGCGCCGCAGGAAGCCCTTGTTGTTGAATTCAGGTTCAAAGTAGCGCTGGAGCACGATGTTGTCCTCCAGGGAATAGTCCAGCACCAGGCCGTGCTTGTGCCGGTCCTCGGGGATGTGGCTCATGCCCAGCAGCGAGCGCTGGCGGATGGCGGTCTTCGTCAGGTCCTGGCCCATCAGGTGGATGGTGCCGCCGGACAGGGGCTCCAGGCCGGACAGGCCGTAGACGAACTCCGTCTGGCCGTTGCCGTCGATGCCCGCGATGCAGACGATCTCGCCCTCGCGCACCTGCAGCGAAACGTTCTTAACGGCGTCGCCCGGGTGGCTGTGGGACTTTACGGACATGTTTTTGATGTCCAGGATCACCTTGCCGGGGGTCTTCTCGGGCTTTTCCACGTGGAAGTTGACGTTGCGGCCCACCATCATGGCGGAGAGCTGCTCCATGGTGACATCCTTGGTTTCCACGGTGCCGATGTACTTGCCCTTGCGCAGCACGCTGCAGCGGTCAGCCACGGCCATGATCTCGGCCAGCTTGTGGCTGATGAACAGGATGCTCTTGCCCTCGGCCGCCAGGTTCTTCATGATCTGCATCAGCTCGTCGATTTCCTGGGGCGTCAGCACGGCGGTGGGCTCGTCGAAAATCAGGATCTCGTTGTCGCGATAGAGCATCTTCAGGATCTCGGTGCGCTGCTGCATGCCCACGGTGATGTCGGCGATCTTCGCGTCCGGGTCCACCTGAAGTCCATAGCGCTCGGACAGCTCGATCACGCGCTTGCGGGCCTCGGCCTTCTGCAGAAAGCCCATCTTGCTGGTCGGCTCCACGCCCAGGATGATGTTGTCCAGCACCGTGAAGCACTCCACCAGCTTGAAGTGCTGGTGCACCATGCCGATGCCCAGGTCGTTGGCGTCGTTGGGGTCGTTGATCTTGACCTCCTTGCCGTCCTTTTTGATGGTGCCTTCCTCCGCCTGATACAGGCCGAACAGCACGCTCATCAGCGTGGACTTGCCCGCGCCGTTTTCGCCGAGCAGGGCGTGGATCTCGCCCTTCTTCAGCTGAAGCGTGATGTCGTCGTTGGCGATGATGCCGGGGAAACGCTTCGTGATGTGCAGCATTTCAATGGCATACTGGTTCTCCAATTCCGCTCCCCTCCAATGCTGTGGTATCAAGTGAGAATGGGGGAACGACCTCTTTCGTCTCCGCCGCGCGGAGCCGCCTTCCCCTTCAGGGGAGGACGATGCCCAAAAGCCTTCCCATTCAGGAGCAGGTGGCGCGTCAGCACCGGAAGAGGTCGTTCTCTCTTTTCCTCTCACAGAAGCCTCCGGACAGGATTGATCGACTTCGGTTGCGATTCGTTCAAGATAGCGCGGCCTTGCGCCGTTTGTCATCCTGAGCGGAGCGGCAGCGAAGTCGAAGGATCTTCATCATTTGCAAAGATGCTGCATTGCAGAAAAACCGGGGGCTTTTGTCAAAGGTTCGGAGGAGCGAAGCGCTCCTCCGAAGCAATGGTTTCTTACTTGACGGTGCCCAGATCGTTCACGGTGATCTCGGTCTCCGGCATGGCGTCGATGGCGTCGGACACGGTGATCTCGCCGTTGAACATGGCGGCCACCAGGGCCTTGTAGTCATCCTCGGTGAAGCCTTCGCCGAACTGGGTGGAGCCGGCCAGCTGCACATAGTTGGCAGCGGGATCCTCGCCCACCAGGCCCAGGGCCTCGACCTTGCCGCCTTCGAACTCGCCGGCGACGGTCTTGGTCAGCAGGGTGTCCACGGTGGCGGCCAGGCCCTTCATGGCGCTGGTCACGGTGATGCCCTCGCCATACAGGCCGTCGATGGTGGCAGCCTGGTCGACGTCAACGCCGATCACCTTGCCGCCCTCAACCTTCGCGGCAGCCTCGCCGGCGGAGGTGAAGATGCCGCCGCCGCAGGCGAACACGGCCTGCACGCCCAGGTTCTGGTACCAGTTGTCCATGTAGGCGGTGATGTCGGCATCGCCATAGAACTGGTTGCCGTACACGTACTCGACGGTCACGTCGGCGGCGTTGCCCAGCTCGACGGCAGCGGCGTTGGCGCCCTGCACGAAGCCGAAGCCATAGCGCACGACGGCGGGAACGGCCATGCCGCCCAGGAAGCCCAGGTGGGTGTAGCCCAGCTTCACAGCCGCGTAGCCGGCCATGTAGCCGCACAGCTCTTCCTTATAGACCGCGCAGTACACGTTGCTGCCGACCGCAGCGCCGCCCAGATCGCCCTCGGAAACGTCCAGAGCGATGAAGGTGGTGTCGGGATACTCCTCCTGCACCTCGGCGATGGTCTCGCCGAAGGCATAGCCGGGCATCACGATGACATTGTAGTCCTCGTCGTCGGCCTTCTCAACCATGGCGACGCGCTCAGCGGTGGAATCGCCGTTGGGCTTGTAGTAGGTGAAGTCAATGCCGTTGGCCTCGCAGAAAGCCTTGCAGGCTTCATAGGTGGTCTGGTTGAAGGACTGGTCGGTGATGTCGCCGTAGTCGGTGATCATCGCCACGCGGTACTCGCCCTCGGCGAAGGCCGCGACGGACAGCAGCATCAGCGCTGCCAGCAGGATGGAAACGATTTTCTTCATGGTCTATTCCTCCTTGTTGCGTAAGCATCCAACAAAATGCTCCGTGTAGATTATAACAGAAATCAAGTCGTTTGAAAAGCGTTTCAGACAAGAAAATTATAAAAAAACGTCAGAAATTGGACAAATATGGAAGATACATACGCGGAAAAACTGCCGTTTGCTGGGAACGACGTGAATTGATGGGTTTACGAAAAAATAACTATACAATTTCCTGTTCGATAAAAAATACACCAAAACCGTATAATAATTACTTGACCTGCGGCTAAAATATGCTATAATCATTAAGAAAGCACGGCCTGTGCCGTGACCCGGCGCGCCTGCCGGCGCGGTTGGAAAGCCGTGCGCAATTAACAAGGAGGATACTAATATGAAGAAAGTCCTTGCTTTGGTTCTGGCGATCGTCATGCTGATGGGCGTGGCCATGACCGCCTGCGCCGAGAACATCAAGATCGGCGTCTCCATCTGGAGCTCCACCGACACCCTGGGCAGCGAGTGCAAGCGCATCATCGACGCGGCCGCCGAAGCCCTGGGCGATGTCGACGTCCAGTATGTGGACCAGGCCCACATTTCCGAGCAGGTCACCAAGTCCGCCGAAGATCTGGCCATGGCCGATTGCGACGGCATCATCATCTGCAACTCCGCCTCCGCCGAGATGGCTTCCGTCATCAAGACCTGCGAAGACAACGAAATGTATGTCGCGCAGTTCTTCCGCGTGATCGATCCCGAAGCCAACCCCGACGAGTACGCTCAGGCCTGTGCTTCTCCCTACTATGTGGGCGCGGTGCACGAGTCCGAGTTCGACAACGGCAAGACCCTCGTGACCATCCTGGGCGAGAAGGGCTGCCGCAAGATCGGCCTTGAGGGCTGGGAGCCCGGCGACGCCACCTTCCTGGGCCGCTGGGAAGGCTACAAGGCGGGCGTTGAGGCCTGGAACGAGGCCAATCCCGATGACCAGATGGAGATGCTTGAGCCCCAGTATGGCCGTACCACCACCGACACCGGCCGCCAGGCCGCCGAGGCCATCATCGACGCCAATCCCGACATCGATGCTCTGATCGTCGCTGGCGGCGGCGGAGACACCCTGCTGGGCGCCATCGCCGGTATCGAAGCCAAGGGCCTGACCGGCAAGATCGCCGTGGTCTCCACCGACTTCCTGCCCGACCTGGACGAGAAGCTGCAGACCGGCGCCATGGCCGCTGAGTCCGGCGGACACTATGCCGATCCCTTCTTCGCCTTCCTGATGGTCTACAATGCCATCAAGGGCAACTACGAAGTGAGCACCGAAGGCTTCTATGACATGGTGTTCCCGTACATGTTCGTCGACTCTCCCGAGTCCTACGCCGCCTATGCGGAGTACTTCACGGGCGATCAGCTGCCCTACAATGCCGACGAGATCGTCGAGCTGGCCGGCCTGTCCTATGACGACCTGGCCGCGGCCTGCGCGAGCCTGTCCGTCGACGACGTTGTGGCGCGTCACTCCAAGTAATCCCAACCCAACTTAATGAAAAGCGGGCAGCCGTCAGGCGCGGCGGAGCCCGCTTTTCCCAAGCATGGGGGAAACCCCATACGATCAAGGCATGCCGCGCCTCTGGCAGCCGAAAGAATAGGAAGCGAAGCTATGTCCAAATCCCTGGAAAAGCTGAAGCACAGCAAGTACTACGGCCTTGTACTGCTTGCCGTGATGGTGCTGGTGGTCTATGGGGTCTTCAAGATCCTGACGCCGCACAACTTCGGCTCACTTGACAATCTTTCATCCTACCTGCAGTCCTCGATCATCTATTCCGTCGGCGGCTGCGGGCTGTACTTCATCGTCGTGATGGGCCTTTTCGATTTCGCGGTCGGCTCCAACGTGGTGCTGTCCAGCATCGTGGGCGTCGTGCTTTCCCAGAAGTTTGGCTACGTCGGGTTCGTGTTGGGCACGCTGTGCTGCGGCACGCTGCTGGGCCTGTTGATCGGCCTGCTGTATAACCAGCTGAACGTGCCCTCGATGATCGTCACTGTGGGCGTCATGCTGGTGTTTGAGAGCGTGGCCGTGTACGTGGCCGGCGGCGACAAGCAGACGCTGGACCCGGCCTACCGCTTCTTCAGCGGCGCGCCCGGCAACTTCATCCTGGCGATCCTGGCGTTTCTGCTGATGTATTTCATCCTGAACTACACCAAGATCGGCACCTATTGCGCCGCCATCGGCAGCAATGAGTTCACGGCCAAGAACATGGGCATCAATGTGAAGAAGTACAAGCTGATCGGCTTCATGCTGCTGCACTTCTTCGTGGGCGTGATGGCCATACTGTCCGTGTCCTACGGCACCACCATGACGGCCCTGACCGGCATGAGCACCATGAGCCGCAACTTCCAGCCCCTGATGGGCACCTTCTTCGGTGTCGCCTTCCGCAAGTACGGCGTGCCGATCACGGCCATCGTGGTTGGCGAGTTCATCATCTCCATGATCTTCAGCGGCTTCGTCGCCCTGGGCGCGCCAACCACCATCCAGAACGTGGTTACCGGCGCGGCCCTGCTGATCATCGTCACGCTGACTGCCCGCGGCAGCAAGGGCAGCGTCGTTAAGTAAGGGGGGCGGGCACATGGATAAGAAGACATTGCTCGTGGCCGAGCACATCGACAAGCGCTTCGGCACCACCCACGCCGTCAACGACGTGTCCATCAACATCGCCGCCGGCGAGGTTCGCGCCCTGATCGGCGAGAACGGCTCCGGCAAGAGCACCTTCTGCCAGATGCTCTGCGGCATCTACACCATCGGCGGCGGCACCTTCACCCTGGACGGCAAGGAGCTGCACATCAAGAACCAGGTGGAGGCCAACGACGAGGGCATCTCCATCATCGTGCAGGAGATGGGCACCCTGTCCGGTTTGACCGTGGCCGAGAACATCTACCTGGGCCACGAGGCGCCCTTCATGCACATGGGCGTGAAGGACACCCGCGCCATGAACCGCGAGGCCCAGAAGCTGCTGGACGAATACGGCTTCGGTCGCATCAAGGCCGGCGCGATGATCGACAACTACAACTTCGAGGACCGCAAGCTGGTGGAGATCGTCAAGGCCACCTACATGAAGCCCAAGATCCTGGTCATCGACGAGACGACCACGGCCCTTTCCCAGAATGGGCGCCTGGAGCTGTACAAGATCATGGACGCCGTGCGCGCGGACGGCCGGTCGGTCATATTCATCAGCCACGACCTGGGCGAGGTGCTGACCCATTCCGATACCATCTCCATACTGCGCGACGGCGAGTACATCGACACCGTGAATGCCTCTGACGTGACCGAGGATGACCTGAAGCGCCTGATGGTGGGCCGCGAGATCGGCTCCGCTTACTACCGCACGGACTACGGCACGCCCATCTCCGATGAAGTGGTGCTGTCCGTGAAGGGCGTCACCGTGCCGGGGGAGATCGAGGACGTGACCTTCGATCTGCACCGGGGCGAGATCCTGGGCTTCGGCGGCCTGTCCGAATGCGGCATGCACGAGGTGGGCAAGGCCATCTTCGGCGCGTCCTGGGACCGCAAGGGCTCCGTGACGCTGGCCGACGGCACTGCCATCAACAGCATCCCCACCGCCATCAAGCACTCCATCGCCTATACCTCCAAGGACCGCGACAACGAGTCCATCATCATCAACGAGTCCATCCGCAACAACGTGGTGCTGCCGTCTCTGGACGATTTGGCCAGCCATGGCCTGCTCAGCGGCGGCAAGCTGACCCGCTTTGCCAGGGAGCACGCCAATGGTATGCAGACCAAGATGCAGAGCGTCAACCAGTTCGTGTCCGACCTGTCCGGCGGCAACAAGCAGAAGGTGGTCCTGGCGCGCTGGATCGGCAAGGACAGCGACATACTGGTGCTGGATTCGCCCACCCGAGGCATCGACGTGAAGGTGAAGCAGGCGATCTACGCGCTGATGGCCGATATGCAGAAGCGGGGCAAGTCCATCATCATGATCTCCGAGGAGATCCCGGAGCTGCTGGGCATGTCCGACCGCATCTTCGTGATGAAGGACGGCCGCATCAACGGCGAGTTCATGCGCGATCCGTCCCTCAGCGAAGAAGACCTGATTGCGAAAATGGTTTAAGGAGGCGAGGAACATGGAAAAGACGAACAACCGTGACAACCAGCAATCCAGGCTCCGCGCCTTTTTGGCCGGAGACACCTTCAAGGCGCTGCTGCCGCTGATCGGCTTCGCGGTGATCATCATCGTCCTGAACATCATGACCCAGGGCAGGATCCTGACCCCGAAGAAGCTGCGGCTGCTGCTGTCCTCGATCTACGCTCCCACCATCGTGGCCACCGGCGTCTTTTTCGTGATGACGCTGGGTTCCATCGACTTCACCGAGGGCTCCACGCTGGGCGTGGCCTCCCTGGTGGTCAGCGCGCTGTCGTTCATCAACGTGCCGCTGGCGATCCTGGGCGGCATCCTCTGCGGCGCGGCCATCGGCGCCATCAACGGCTTCTTCCACGTGAAGTTCAAGCTGCAGTCCTTCATCGTCACCATCTGCACGATGTACCTGTTCCGCGGCGTGTGCGCCTACTTCACCACCGAGACCGCTGTGCCCGCCAGCGCCGACATCAGGGCGCTGGACATCGACGGGCTGAAGATCGGTATCACCGTGGCGGTGCTGCTGGTGGCCTGGTTCCTGTTCCGGTTCACCCGCATCGGCAACGACGTGAAGGCTGTGGGCTCCGGCGAGACCGCCGCCCGCTTCTCCGGCGTGCACACCGACCGGGTGAAGTTCCTGGCCTTCGTGGCGGCCGGCGCTCTGACCGGCCTGGCGGCGTTTGTCAACGTCATCAAGGTCGGCTCCATCACCGCCACCGCGGGCAACCAGCTGGAGACCCAGATCCTGATCTCCCTGGTGCTGGGCGGCCTGCCCATCACTGGCGGCGCAAAGGTTCGCTTCTCCAATATCATCGTCGGCACGTTGATGTACGCCGTGCTGAACAGCGGCCTGGCCATCCTGGGCTACGATCCCCAGACCCAGCAGCTGATCAAGGGCGTCATCTTCCTGATCTTCGTCGCGCTGACGATCGATCGCAAGGCGCTGAAGGTGATCAAGTAAATCCCAATAACAAACCGCCGTGCCCGTTGGACACGGCGGTTTTCCTATGCCATCTTCGCCAGCTCGTCCCGCAGCTTTCCGATGATCCGCTTCTCCAGTCTGGATATGTAGCTCTGGGAGATGCCCATCATGTCGGCCACCTCCTTCTGGGTGTGCTCCTTGTCCTCGCCCAGGCCGTAGCGCAGCCCCACGATGTACTTCTCCCGCGGGTTCAGCTTCTGGATGGCGGTGTGCAGCATCTGCTTTTCGATGTCCGCGTCCAGGTCCCTGCTCACCAGGTCTGGCTCCGTGCCCAGTATGTCCGAAAGCAGCAGCTCGTTGCCGTCCCAGTCCGTGTTCAGCGGCTCGTCGAAGGACACCTCCAGCTTCAGCCGGTTGGTCTTGCGCAGCACCATCAGTATCTCGTTCTCGATGCAGCGGCTGGCATAGGTGGCCAGCTTGATGTTCTTGTCCGGGTCGAATGAGTTGACCGCCTTGATGAGGCCGATGGCGCCGATGGAGATCAGGTCCTCGATGCTGATGCCGGTGTTCTCGAACTTCCTGGAGATGTATACCACCAGCCGCAGGTTGCGCTCGATCAGCGTGGAGCGGGCCTGGCCGTCGCCCTGCCGGGCCTTGCGCACCAGGGCGATCTCCTCCTCCCGGGACAGGGGCGGGGGCAGCAGGTCGCTTCCGCCGATGTAGCACACGGAGCCCCGGCGAATCTGCACGATCAGGCCGAATATGGATTGGCGAATGGATTGAAATGCCATGGGGATGCCTCCTTTATGTAATGTTCAAACAAAGCTGGCAAATTCAGATGGAGCCAGGGCGCTCGCGCTTCCCGGCAGCGGGCCGGGAGACAGGGCGATCCAGACCGCGGGGGCTCGAGTGCGGTGCCTCCCGTGCTCAATCCACAGCGCCGCGGGCCTGAAACAGGCCATCCGTCCGCTGCCGCCCACCGCGCCAAAGGGCAGCTCCCGCCAGCCGGACTCCGGCAGAGCGTCTTCCAGCAGCCGCGCCTCCGCAATCACCACGGGCAGGCCGGAAAGGGGCTCCCGCAGCCGGTTGCCGGTATCGATCAAGGCGGGAAAGCGGGCCCGGCCGACGCCGGTTTCAAGGCACAGCGTCACCTGCCAGTCGCCCCCGAGCGGCCGTCTCACAGACAGCATCAACATGAGAAGCGCCGCGCCCAACAGCGCGCAAAGCGCGCCGACAGGGCCCTTTGCGGCAAAACAGGGTAACTGGGCTGCGCCGCCGGAGAGCAGCGCTCCGCCCGCGATCAGCGCAGCAACTTTGAACCAGAGCCATGGGCCGCAGCCTCGGGCTATTAATCCGGATACGCAGCCCAGCAAAAGCACCTGAACGGGGATGGTGGCCCACGGAACGGGCCGCATCGCCGCGAGGACGCCGTAGCCAGTGCAGATCATCCCTGATACCAGTACCCGCCGCCATTGGAATATTCCCATTGCCCGGGCCGACGCGCCCAGCAGCGCCAGGTCGGCCATCAGGCTCGCGATCCAATATGCTTCGATGCTCATTGCCTCACCCCGCTTAAGCATCATAGCCAAATAAACGGGCCTGACTCAACGATTTCCTGTCGAGGCGAGGGACTAAAATATCGACGGGAAGTCGTCTCTTTCGCTTTATTCGCGGTCCGTTTCGACAGAAAAGCACATGGACTGGACGGCCCGGGCCCGCGAAACGTCGTCCGATATGGAGACGATGGCCGCGGATAAGCGCCGCTGCGGCACGTCTGGCGGCGCTGTCGAAATCAAAGCCAAATGTCGACGCTTTTCGATGAAATCGGGTTGCAACCACGACAAAAGCGGAAATTCGACAGAGGGCTTTCGCACGCATTTTCCTGCTTCGGCATAGCATAAACAGGGAGGCGGTAGCATGAGTTATTCCGAACTGAAGCGCAAGGACGTTGTGAACATCTGCGACGGGCGAAAGATGGGCCGGCCCATCGACCTGATCCTGAGCGATGCGGCCTGTGCCCAGGCGCTGGTGGTGCCCGGGCGGTCCGGCGGGCTGCTGGGCCTGTTCCGCCAGGACAGGGAGGGAATCGTCATCCCATGGGAGCGGGTCAGGCGGGTGGGCGACGACGTGATCCTGGTGGAAGTGGACGCGGGTTGCGACCAAAATCAATAATTTAGGCTTGGCAGTAAATAAACATGGATTTTCAAGCGCTTTTGTGCAAATAAATTAGAAAAAGGGCTGGACTTTACGTTATTTTTTGTGTATAATATAGAATACGAGGTGATATGAGGATGAGATGTGCCTATTGCGGCTGCGTGCAGAGCCGAGTGGTCGACTCCAGGCAGAACGAGGAGGGCACCTCCATTCGCAGGCGGCGCGAGTGCGAAAACTGCGGTCGCCGCTTCACCACCTATGAGCGCGTCGAGCTGGTGCCGCTGATGATCGTCAAGAAGGATCAGACGCGGGAAGCCTTCGACGTGGAAAAGCTGCGCTCCAGCATCGTGAAGTCCTGTGAGAAGCGCACGGTCTCCCTCGGGAAGATCGACGCGCTGGTGCGGGAGATTGAACAGAAGCTGAACAGCATGGGGGAATCCGAGATCCCCAGCAAGGTGGTGGGCGAGCTGGTGATGGATGGGCTCAAGACGCTGGACGAAGTGGCCTATGTGCGCTTCGCCTCGGTCTACCGCCAGTTCCGCGACATCCAGACCTTCCGCGATGAGCTGAACAAGCTGCTCGCGGACTTCGACAAGGGTACTGCTGACGGCAACGACGCCGCCAGATAACCAAATACAAAGAGAGAGAGGATACGCACATGGCAAATGAACTAATCCTGGCCGTTGACGATGAAGCCCATATTCTTGAACTGCTTTCGTTCAATCTTGAGGCTTCCGGCTATCGAGTTGTCACTGCCGCCACGGGCGAAGATGCGCTGGTGGTATGTGCGCATGAGCGTCCGGCGATGGTGCTGCTGGACATTATGCTCCCTGGCATCGATGGCATGGAGGTCTGCCGCCGCTTGAAGAGCGCGCCGACCACCGCGGATATCCCCATCATTATGCTCACTGCCAAGGGCGACGAGGTGGATAAGATCCTGGGCCTGGAGCTGGGCGCGGACGACTACATCACCAAGCCCTTCTCCGTGCGCGAGCTGATCGCCCGCGTGAAGGCGCTGCTGCGCCGCGCGGCCCCGCAGAACGAGGAAGAAGGCATCCTGCATGTAGGCGGCCTGACCATCGACGTGGGCAATTATGAAGCCTTCCGCAACGGCGAAAAGCTGAGCCTGACGCTGAAGGAGTTCGAGCTACTGAAGCTGCTGGTGCTCAGCCGCGGTAAGGTGCTGACCCGCGACTTCCTGCTGGACCGCATCTGGGGCTATGAATTCTATGGCGAGACCCGCACCGTGGACGTGCACATCCGCCACATCCGCCAGAAGCTGGGCGACGACGCGCATTATATCGAAACCATCCGCGGCGTCGGCTACAAATTCAATGATCGTCAGGAGAATCGCCTATGAAATCAAGGGTCGCTTTGATTGTGACCCTGATATCCCTGGTTCTCCTTGCGCTGCTGTTCACGTATAACTGTTCCAACCTCGCGGACGGGGCCAACGACGAGTTGCGCAGAGATCTCTCCATCGTGTGCCAGGTGACCGGCAATTTCAGCCGCAGCGACACGATGGAGGATCGCGTGCGGACGCTTCAGACCCTCGAAGTAAGCGAAGGTACAGTGAAAGGCCTGTTTGACGCTGACGGAAACGCCATCTACGTTTCACGGGATGGCTACGATCAACTGTCAGCCGACGGCATGGCTTTGGCCACGGTGGAGAAAGCCGTGGTCTATGAGCATGCAAATCCCGAAGGAAAACCTGCTATTTACGCCATCTATCAGTATGAGGATGGCGCATTTTTAGCCTACGCCAATCAAAAGCTGGGCATATTGCAGGTGCTGAGCCAAAACAAGAGCATGGTGCTGCTGGCGGTGATCTTTGGGCTGAGCATGGTGCTGTTCGCGGCAGTGCTGGTGTATATAACCGGACGCGAGCGCAGGGTTAACCAGGTGATGATCGCGCTGGATCGCTTCTCTGACGGCAATTTCGATGTGCGCATCGAGGGCTTCAACGAGAACGACACCCAGGCGGCGGAGTACAACGCAATCATCGCGCGGATTCAGGATCGCATCTTCAAACAGAAAAACCGAAATCACGTATTGAGCCAGGTCATGTCCCAGATGCAAAACGGCATCATCGCTGTGGACCAGAGCATGAACGTGATATTCATTACGTCCGTGGCAAAGAAGCTGCTGGGCATCGTGGGCAACCCCGAGTTCCGCAACGTGAACGAGGTGTCCAAGGACGTGAAGCTGGACGAGGTGTTCACCGAGGCCATGCGCCAGGGCGGCGTCTACACCAACGAGGTGGCGGCCCGCACCGCCGTGGGAAGGGGACACCGGCCGCTGCGGCTGTACGTGTCGCCCATGAAGCAGGACGACAGGGTAGTAGGAGCGCTGGCTATCGTGGAGGATATCACCGAGCTGCGTCGGCTTGAACAGGTGCGCACGGACTTTGCGGCCAACGTCTCCCACGAGTTGAAGACGCCGCTGACGTCCATCCGCGGCTTCGTGGAGACCCTACAGGCAGGGGCCATCGACCATCCGGAGATGGCGCACAAGTTCCTGAACATCATCCAGATGGAGACCGAGCGCCTGACCCGCCTGATCAACGACATCCTGTCCATCAGCAAGCTGGAATCCGGCAACGATGAGGTGGCCACCGAGCGCATCCGCCTGGACAAGAAGGCTTATGACGTATGCGAGATGCTGTCCATCCACGCCCAGGAGAAGGAAGTCACGCTGAATTACCGCCTGAACAGCGAGCCGGTGTTCATCATCGGCAATCCCGACCGGGTGGAGCAGTTGCTGATCAACCTGACAGAGAACGCCATCAAGTACAACAAACCCGGCGGCTCCGTAACGGTGCAGGTATTCAAGAGCGCCCAGGAGGCCAACATCACCATCTCCGATACGGGCATCGGCATCGCCGAGGAGAACCTGCCCCGGCTGTTTGAACGCTTCTATCGCGTGGACAAGGGCCGTTCCCGTCAGATGGGCGGCACCGGCCTGGGCCTGGCCATCGTCAAGCACATCGTGCGCTCGATGAACGGCGAGATCGAGGTCCACTCCAAGCTGGGCGAGGGCACCGAGTTCCTGATCACGCTGCCCCTGGCCCCGAAGGAGAACCCCGAAAAGGAAACCATTTTCGACGACGGGGAGTAATCCCATCGTCCCACCGCTGGGGGCGGCGCAATGCCGCCCCTGCTTTATGGATGAACGCAGCTGTTCAAGCATACATATACCCAGCAGTCACCCCGGATTGGAGGAACCCGCCCATGGCAACGAGAAAGAAATCGACCCTTTCCTGGCCGCTGGCGCCGAAGGAGGTGGGCCTGAACAGGGACACTGACCTGCTCAAGCTCATCGCGATGATCAGCATGCTGATCGACCACGCCGGCAAGATGTTCTTTCCGCAGTACCGCGTGATGCGCATCATCGGCCGGTTTGCCTTTCCCATCTTCGCCTACTGCATCGCCGTGGGCTGCGTCTATTCCCGGGATCGCTTCAAATATTTGTCCCGCATCGTGCTGATGGGCCTCGTGTCTCAGCCGTTTTATGCCGTGGCGCTGGCCCATACCACCCAGAGCATGTATGCCATACGCTTTGCCGACAACCCCGTCGGCGCGGTGGTCAACTTCTATGTCCAGTGCTGGGGGACGCCCAATATCATGCTGACGCTGGCGCTGGGCCTGCTCTTGTGCTGGGCCATCCGGGACAGGCAGATCCCCTGCGCCATCGCGCTGATGCTGATCGTGTGGAAGATCCAGAACAGCATCAGCTACGGCTGGCGCGGTGTGGCGCTGATCGCGCTGTTCTATCTGTTCATCCAGCACTGGTGGCTGTCTCTGCCGGTGATGGTGGCCTATATGGGATGGTGGGGCATGCAGGGCTCCGGCTATCACATGTTCGGCCTGTCCTTCGGCATACAGATGTTTGCCCTGCTGGCCCTGCCGCTGATTTACATTCCCACCTTCTCAAAGCTCAAGCTGAACAAGTGGGTGTTCTACCTGTTCTATCCGGCGCACCTGATCGGCATCATGCTGATCGAGTTCGCCATGAAGCTGGGAAAATAGAAAATGTATACAAAAAAAGGCTTGACATCAGCGTGATAAAGTGATAAACTACATCATGACAAAGGCAATGACCGGGAACGAGTAGGCGGGCGAGAACGATCCAAGAGAGCTGCCGGGCGGTGCGAGGCGGTGATCGGCGTCCATCCGAATTACATTCCGGTAGCCGCGCGTTGAAAGGCTTTTCGAGTAGGCGCCGCCGGGTTCGCCCGTTACAGCGATAGGGTATAGCCTGGGCCGTACCCGACGAGGGCGACCTCCGCGAGGGGGCGCCGAACAGAGGTGGTACCGCGGAGCAATCCGCCCTCTGCGCACACAGCGCGGAGGGCGTTTTTTATGCCTTCCGCAGTACAGACGATGAAGGGGGATACCTGAATGTTCATCAAGATTCTCATGCTCGTGGTGTTTTTCGGCATCATGATCGGCGTCGGCTTCTACAGTCGCAAGCATGCCACGGATGTCAACGGCTTCGTGCTGGGCGGCCGCTCGGTGGGCCCGTGGCTCACGGCCTTCGCCTATGGCACGTCCTACTTCTCCGCGGTCATCTTCGTTGGCTATGCCGGGCAGTTCGGCTGGAAGTATGGCCTGGCCTCCACCTGGATCGGCCTGGGAAACGCCTTCATCGGCTCGCTGATGGCCTGGACCATCCTGGGCCGCCGCACCCGCGTCATGACTCAGCAGCTGAACAGTGCCACCATGCCGGAGTTCCTGGGCAAGCGCTATGACAGCAAGGCCCTGAAGATCGGCGCGTCCGCCATCATCTTCATCTTCCTGATTCCCTACACCGCCTCGCTGTACAACGGCCTGAGCCGCCTGTTCGGCATGGCCTTCAACATCGACTATACCGTCTGCATCATACTGATGGCCGTACTGACCGGCATCTATGTCATCGCCGGCGGCTACATGGCCACCGCCATCAACGACTTCATCCAGGGCATCATCATGCTGGTGGGCATCGTGGCCGTGATCCTGGCGGTGCTCAGGGTGAACGGCGGCTTCATGGCGGCATACCAGGGGCTGACCGAGGTGCCCTACGAGGGCATGAAGGGCCAGTTTGCCTCCTTCTTCGGGCCGGACCCGCTGAACCTGCTGGGCGTGGTCATCCTCACGTCCCTGGGCACCTGGGGCCTGCCCCAGATGGTGCAGAAGTTTTATGCCATCAAGTCCGAAAAGGACATCTCCAAGGGCACGATCATCTCCACGTTCTTCGCCGTGGTGGTGGCCGGCGGCTGCTACTTCCTGGGCGGCTTCGGGCGTCTGTTCTATGACAGGATCGATCCCAGCCTGACCGGCACCCCCGTTGGTGGCTTCGACGCCGTCGTGCCCACGATGCTGGAGGGCCTCTCTCCGCTGCTGCTGGGCATCATCGTAATTCTGGTGCTGTCCGCCTCCATGTCCACGCTGTCCTCGCTGGTGCTGGCTTCCAGCTCCACGCTGACGCTGGACTTCCTCAAGGGCAATGTCATCAAGGACATGGATGAGAAGAAGCAGGTGTTCACCATGCGCATACTGATCGTGGTGTTCATACTGATCTCCGTGGTCATCGCCATCATCCAGTACTCCACCACCGTGAACTTCATCGCCCAGCTGATGGGTATCTCCTGGGGCGCCCTGGCCGGCGCGTTCCTGGCCCCGTTCATGTACGGCCTGTACATGAAGAAGGCCACCTCCGCCTCCGCCTGGGTGAGCATGATCTTCGGCGCGGGCATCATGGTGTGCAACATGTTCTTCAAATCCGCCTTCCCGGCCATCCTCCAGAGCCCCATCAACTGCGGCGCCTTCGCGATGCTGGCGGGCCTGGTGATCGTGCCGGTAGTCAGCCTGTTCACGCCCAAACCGGACAAAAAGCTGGTGGAGTTCGCCTTCTCCGGCTACGACAAGAAGGTCATCGTCTCCGCCCGTGATTCCCTGGGTGACAGTGAGCCGGTGAACGAACGTTAGAATCGAAAAATAACAAACAAGGGGTGACAAAAGTCGCCCCTTGTGTTATTATGTCAACAGTATAAGAATATAAAGTGGGGGGATTGCCGTGAACAACAGTAAGGCCGTCATCATCGTGAAGAACCCGGAGGCGCTGCGCGTCGCCGCCTCTTCCGCGCGCATCTCCACCCAGCAGGGCACTGCGCTGGAGATATTCGAGCGCAGCCAGGGCGGGACGAAGGACCTGAACCTGATCGGCAAGGTGCTGTCCTCGGGGCACAAGTCCGTGATCGAGCACCAGACCTTCTCCGTGGCCTTCAACAACGTCTCCGTGCTGGTGGAGCAGTTCGTGATCGAGGCGCGGCTGAACAGCTATACGGTGAAGTCCCGGCGCTATGTGGACTTCGCCGGCGCGGGCTTCGTGGTGCCGGAGGGACTGTCGGAGCAGCAGGCGAAGCTCTATACGGAGGCCATGACCGCCCGCTTTGCGGATTACGAAAAGCTGATGGCCCTGGGCGTTCCCAAGGAGGATGCCCGGTTCGTGCTGCCCTACTGCCTGCGCAGCAACTTCTTCGCCACCCTGAATGCCCGCTCCCTGATCAGCCTGATCTGCGCGATGGTCGCGGGACGGGGAAAGGGCTTTGCCGAGGTGGAGCGCCTGGGGGCGCAGCTGAAGGCACAGTTCGACGAGATCTATCCCGGCGTCATCGACAAGGAACTGAAGCGCTATCCTGCATGCGTGCCGGTGGACCTGCCCACGGAGATCGAAGCCCCCTGTGTGGGCGTGGGTGGTGCGTCGATGCTGTCCTCCACCGCCAATGGCATGGCCGTGCTGGAGGCCGCCATGGGCTTTTCCGGCCGCTTTGAGGCGAGGATGGGCATGCTGCTGACCCAGAGCAACGTGCGTAGCCTGCTGCTGGACGCCAGGCCCAGGGAGCTGGAGCTTTTGAACTACGTGTTCGGCGTACAGCGCATTTCGCTGGCCTGCCTGACCCACTTCGTGCGCCACCGCGTGGATTCGCCCATCGTGCCGCCGGTGCTGGCGGCGCTGGCCGGGGGCAGCTACGTGCTGCCGGAGACCGTGCAGGCCATCCCCGAGGCGGCCGCGATCTATCACGCCGCCTTTGAGGCCCAGGCCGAAGCGGCCCAGCGGGCGCTGGATCTCGGCGTCGCGCCTGCGTTGGTCAGCTATTTCGCCCTGAGCGGACATCAGATCGACATCCTTCTGGGCATGAACGCCCGGGAGCTGTTGCACTTCATGAAGCTGCGCACCTGCAGCCGCGCCCAGTGGGAGATCCGCGGCGTGGCGGGGGAGATGCTGCTGCTTCTGCAGGAGGATATGCCCGCCCTGTTCGGCATGTACGGCCCCAGCTGCCGCTTTGGGCCGTGCCCGGAGGGAAGGATGAGCTGTGGAAAGCCGCAGGCGAGAATATGACGGCACGGAACCGCAATCAGTATACAAATTAAATCAATAGCAGGGGCGCTGAAACGGCGTCCCTGCTAAATGATTGCGGCTTCTTCACTATTACAAGCTTATTCCATGATCTCGTCAATGGCGCTCTCGATGGCGTCCCAGGAGAAGCCTCGCCGGGCCAGCGCCTGGGACAGCTTTGCCTTGGCTTCCCGTGGCGGCAGGTCCTCGTACTTGCGCCACAGCTTTTTGGCGGCTTCCAGCGCCGCGGCCTGCTGCTGGGCGTCGTCGAAGGCGGACAGCGCCTCCTCGGCGTCGTCGTCGGAGATGCCCTTGGCCTTCAGCTTGCGCTTGAAGGCGTAAAGGCCCACGGGCTTTGTGGAAGATACCTCCGCCATGCGCTGGGCGTAGCGGGCGTCGTCGATCAGGCCGTTCTCCCGAAGCCTGTCCACCACGGCGCTGACGCAAGGCTCCACGAACCCCTTGCGGCGAAGGGCGTTGCCAATCTCCCTGGCCGACCGGGCGCAGAAGTCCAGGCTGGTGAGCGCGGCCTCGTAGCCGTCGGGGAACTGCACCGCCGCCACCCTGTCCAGGTATGCGTCCAGATCCAGGTCCTCGCCGACCTCCACCGGGCACTTGGCAAAATGGGCCTTTCGGACCCTCGCCGCGGTCACGCCGTCCAGCGCGATCTCCACCTGGCCTCGGTTCTCCCGCACATCCGTCACAATGGGCATGCTGCTCGCCTCCATTCCCGTCAACCAAAATATACACACTTTCCCTTGACGTGTCTACCACCATTGTGTTAGAATATATGCAGATTTAACTGGGAGGGATTGTCCATGTCGGGACATAACAAATGGTCAACCATCAAGAATAAAAAAGCCAAGACGGACGCCGCGAAGGGCAAGATCTTTACCAAGATCGGCCGCGAGATCGTGATCGCCGTCAAGACGGGCGGCAGTGCTGACCCGAACCTGAACAGCAAGCTGAAGGACGTCATCGCCAAGGCGAAGGCGGCCAACATGCCAAACGACAACATCCAGCGGTCCATCAAGAAGGCCGCCGGCGAGGGCGAGGCTACCAACTACAAGGAGGTCACCTACGAGGGCTACGCGCCCTGCGGCATCGCCGTGATCGTGGAGGCCGTCACCGACAACCTGAACCGCACCGCCAGCGAGATGCGCCACATCTTCGACAAGTGCGGCGGCTCCCTGGGCGCTTCCGGCTGTGTGGCCTGGAAGTTTGAGCGCAAGGGCGTCATCGAAATCGACAACTCCAAGGGCATGGATGAGGACGAGCTGATGATGCTGGCGCTGGACGCCGGCGCGGCGGACGTCGAGATGGGCGAAGGCGAGGCCATCATCTACACCGAGCCCAACGACTTCTCCACTGTGCGCGACAACCTGGAGGCTGCCGGCTGCACCTTCCTGTCCGCCGAGCGCGCCATGGTGCCCACCACCACCACCGAGCTCCCCGACGAGGAGAGCATCCAGAAGGTCACCAAGCTGCTGGACTGGTTGGAGGATCACGACGACGTGCAGGATGTCTGGCACGATGCCGAGCTTCCCGAGGACGATGAAGAGGACGACTGATAAAGGACATAATAAGAGACTGGCGATATCGCCAGTCTCTTATTCTTTGTCAGTCCGCCACTACCGTCGGCGTGCCGCCCACGTATTCGTCGTTCCACTGCACATGGCTGGACTGGCTGTAGGCTTTCTCTACCTGGCTCCACGTGGCGTAGCGATAGCCGTTGAAGGTGGAACCGTCCTCGCTGGACAGGGCCAACACCTCCACCGAGCCGCTCTCCGGCACCTGCAGGGGTACGGCCACCACCCAGATACCGCCGGAATAGAAAGCCACGGCGTAGTCCGACTGGATGTTGGAAAAGTCGGAGTAGTTCCCGGCGAAGCTCTTCCATTCGTCGGCACTGGGGGCCACGTCCGAGAAGGGCAGCAGCGTCACCAATCGCTCGTATTCGCCGGAAGCCAGGTAGCCCACGGCCTGCTTGGCAGAGGAGAACAGGCTGCTTGACAGCTGGGGCACGTCCGCCAGGGCGGCGGCGCCGATCAGCAGCAGCGCCAGCGTCACGCACAACATCTTTTTCATGCAAACCACCTCCGGGTGGGTTATTCATCCCTTAGATGAACCTCTTGCGCAAAAAGTTCCTTAAAGATTTTCCCAGCCTTATTATATCACCGCTTCGCCTTCCCTGCAAGGCCGATTTCAAGGATCAGCGAATCCAGAGCGTCCCTGTCCCGCAGGCGGCCGCTCTTCACGGAATAATCGTAGCCCACGCACTTTTCATACAGCCCGGTCAGCCATTCGGCGGAGAGCCTGGCGCACTGCCGCGCTGTCTGCTTGGCGGCGTAGGGGTGCATGCCCAGTTGCTGCTGGACCACGGCCACGGGCGTGCCCGCGTCCAGGGCGCTCTTCATGTGCGCAAGCTGGCGGATCTGCCGGGTCAGCATAGCCAGTATGCCCATGGTGGTCTGCCCGCTCTGCAAAAGGCTGTTCACCGTCTGCTGGCCCTTCTTCATGTCGCCCGAGAGCAGGCTGCTCAAGAGCTCGAAGACGTTGTATTCCAGCGACGCCGGCACGATGGCCTGCACGTCCTGCTCGGTGATCTCCTCACGCTCATCTCCCAGGTAGGCCGCCAGCTTGTCCACCTCGCCGGACAGCCGCGTCAGCTCCCGCCCGGCCATGTAGGTGAGGGTGTTCAGCGCGGCGCGGCTGATGCGCTTGCCGTGGGGCTTCAGACGCTTGGCGCACCACTTGGAAAGCTCGGCGTCGGTGAGCGGCTGGAAGTCTACCACGACGGCCTTCTTTTTCAGAAGCGTCGCCATCTTCTTGCGCCCGTCCGGCTCCTGACGCATATAGAACACCAGCGTGCAGCTCGAAGGTGGGTTCTCCAGCCAATTTTGCATCCACTCAGTCTCGGCTTCCTCGTTTTTCGCCTTTCCAGGAAGCAGCGGCGCCCAGTCCCGCACGGTGACGATGCGCCTGTCGCACATCATAGGCATGGTCTCGCAGGCGTCGGTGATCTGCTGGGCGGTGACGCCCTCCAGCGTCGAGTCGTTCAGCGCCTCCAGCCCAGGAGGCAGCAGCTTTGCCCGCAGGGCATCCAGCGCCTCCCGCTTCACCAGCGCCTCCGGCCCGGTGAACAGGTAGACCGGCGCGATGTTGCCCGCCTTCAGCGCCTGATAAAACTCATTCCACGTCATTGCTTGCCTCCAGGAAGGTTTCGATGTGCCAGCCCTCGCCATCCGGCGTCAGCGTGATCATGCCCAGCTCCCGGGTGAGGAGCGTCCTCGCGCCGGCGGCGCGCAGCTTGTCCAGCGTGTCCAGTGAGGGATGGCCGAAGCTGTTTTCGCCTACGCTGACCACGGCGATCTGCGGTGTCACGGCATCCAGGAACCGCTGGCTCGTGGCCTTGGCCGAGCCGTGGTGCGCCACCTTCAGTATGTCCGCGTCCGGCAGGATCGGCGGCTCGCCGGCCTCGCTCAGGTCCCCGGTGAACAGCACGCTCCGGCCCTGGCAGGTCAACAGCGTCAGCATGGACATGTCGTTGACCTCCTCGGGCTGGCTGCCCGGCATGGGCGAGAACACCTTCACCGTCGCCCCGCCCGCCAGCGCCACCTCGTCCCAGGCGCGCAGTTCGATGATTGGGATGTCCATGTCGCGGGCCAGGTCGATGGCCTCGGTGACGGTCGGCGCGGTGTTTTCCGGGGTGAACCAACCCTCGGGCACGTAGATCGCGCCGGGGCGGAAGTTTGAAAGGATGTCCGTCAGCCCCGCCGCGTGGTCCTGGTGGGGGTGGGACAGGAACACCGCGTCCAGCTTGAGGCACGTGGCGTTCAGGTAGTCCGCTGCCGGGGTGTAGGTGTCGCCGGCGTCGAAGAGGTAGGTGTGCCCCCTGGTGCGCACGATGGCACAGTCCGCCTGTCCGGCATCCATGAAGATCATGGTGAAGGGCCAGGCCCGCGCCAGCGTAATGACCGCTGAAACGCCCGCCAGCAGGAGCAGCGCGAAGGGCATCCACCGGCGCAGACCCAGCCGGATCCTGCTCAGTTCCGAGGCCGCCAGCACCACCAGCCAGTGGATCAGCGTCAGCCAGCCGGGATACCGGCCGAAGTGCGCCCCCGCGGCGGGCAGCCGGAAGCTGTAGCGCGTGGCGGACACCAGCAGCGAAAAGATCGCGTCCGGCACCTTGGCCATCAGCATCCCCAGCGGAAGCCAAACCGCCGAGAGGATCAGCGCTGCCAGCGCCAGCACATAGCCCGCCATGCACAGCGGCACGCACACCAGGTTGAACGGCAGCGACAGAAGCGGCTGCACCCCGAAGAAGGCCACCACTGCCGGGAGCGTGGCCAGCTGCGCTGCCAGAGACGCGCACAGCAGCGAGGGAAAGTAATAGGCTGCGTCCAGCCAAAGGCGCCTCATGCCCGTCGCCTTCTCCCGCCGCCTGTCCAGCAGCGTCAGGCCCGTGAGGCTCATCAGCGGCGGCATCAGCAGCAGGATGCCCGTCGACGCCGAGAATGACAGCACGAAGCCCGCGTCGCCCACGGCCAGCGGATGGACCAGCAGGTATCCCAGCATGGCCACGGAAAGGCGGGTGACCGGGTCGCTGGCGTGGCCGGTCAGCGGCGCGAAGCACACCAGCGCGAACATGATCATCGCCCGCACGAAGGGTGCGTTGAAGCCGATCAGGGCGCCGTAGGGAATGAGCAGCAGCACGGCGACGACACTCGCGCGCCTGCGGTTCATGAACAGGCCCAGTACCAGCGACAAAAGCGCCGCCAGCACCGTCACGTGCAGGCCGGAGATGCTGATCAGGTGGGCTGTGCCCGTGCGGTTCAGCGAAGTGCGGAATTCCTCGTCCAGCAGGCTCCGGTCGCCCAGCACCAGCGCCCGCACCAATGCGGCATTTCTCGGGAACAGGGCGTCGATGCGCCGGGAGACCGCCCGGCGGACGTCGATCACTGCGGAATGGGCGTCCCGCCGGATCTCCAGATGCTTAACGTCGGCGAGCTTCGCCGTGGCGTAGGCGGAGAGCCCCTGGCGGTTCAGGTACTCGCTGAAGTCGAACTCGTAGGGGTTCGTCACCGCGTCCGCCGTCCAGAGGGAGCCGGTCATTTCAAGCCGCTGGCCGTACTCCACGGCGTCGGCGCTCACCGGCTCCTCGTCGCGGATGTACAGCCGAACGGTGAGATCCGACGGCTTTTCGTCCACGCTCTCCAGGCGGAATTTGCAGATCAGGCGGCCCGTGTCCGGGTTCAGGAAGGGTTCGGAGACCACGTGGCCGGTCATCGGGACGGATTGCGCCTCCTCCACCGCCGGAAGGGCGTCAAGCGCCAGCTCCATACGCGCCATGCCCGCCGCGAAGCCCACAGCCAGCAGTAAAAGCGCGAACGCCCGCCTGCGGGTGCGCAGCGCCACGGCCAGCGCGGCCAGCGCCGCCAGTGCGCCGAGGCAGGCCCAGAGAGGCAGCGGGCGGCCCTTCGCCGCGAGCAGCCCCATCAGAAACGCCGCGACAAAGCAGGCCAGCGGCCGCGCGTGCGCCTGGCGAAAGATGAAGAAGTCGCCGCGCTTCATGTCAGATGTAGTAGGTCTCGCCCAGCTCGGCCAGCTCCGCGGCGGGGAAGGCCGTCTGCGCCTCCGCGAGCAGCGCCTGGGGATCGTACTTCGGGTTCAGGTGGGTCAGCAGCAGCCTTCCCGCGCGGGTGTTCTTCGCCAACTCGCCGCACAGTCGCGCGGAGTAGTGGGGCGCGGTGAACTTGTGGTCGGCCTCGGAAAGCCCGCAGTCCACCAGCAGAAGGCTCGCGCCCTCGCAGAACAGCTCCACCAGCGCGTCCTGGTTGGAGTCTCCGGTGAACACGAAGCGCGCACCGTCGCATTCCACGGCGATGGCGTTGGTGGGCACCGGGTGGCGCGCCGGAGTGAAGGAAAGGCGCATCTCGCCGATGGCCACGTCCCTGGCCTCCCACAGGTCAAAGCAGGGGGCCTTCAGAAGGGCATATACCGCCTCCGGCTCGTCCGGTGCGTAGACCGGCAGCGGCCTGGGCCGGGGATGAAACTGCAGCGCGTACTGCATGGGCAGCATGTCCGACATGTGGTCGTAATGAAGGTGTGAAAGGATTACCGCGTCCAGCGACGCCGGGCCGCCCTCGTCCATCAGGCGGTTGAGCACGCCCGTGCCGCAGTCGATCAGTATGCGGGTGTCGCCGCTGTCGCTGGTGAGCAGGTAGCCGGAGCAGGCGCCGCCCGGCGCGGGATAGGGGCCGTTGTTGCCCAGGATTTTCAGGATCATGGCTTAAACTCCTTGTGTACATAAATACCTATTCTGATTATACCAGAAACGCCGCCGCCGCACAACAAAAACCGTCATGCCGGAGCGCGAAAAAACATAGAATCTGGCAGATTGAGTGAAGGAGTGAGCGCATGAACTATTTTGGCGTCTATCATTCGGATTATTCCCGCGCCGGCAGCGCCCGTGTGGACGGCGGCGTGTGCGACGCGCCCTGCATGACCAAGGGCCGCATGACGCTCTGTGCCGACGGCATTGCCTCAGAGGGCGGCGCGCTGGCCATGGCCCGGGGCCGCATGAGGAACAGGCGGGCGCTGGCGGCGGTGCTGGATTGTCCTGCGGACGCCTCCCTGGCGCGGCTGGTGCTGGCGGCGTACCGGAAATGGGGCGAAGATTATCCCCGCCGCATCGAGGGCCCTGTGGCCACCTGCGTGATGGATTCCGGCGCGGACGCGCTGGTGCTGACCCGGGACAGGATGGGGGAGCAGCCGGTGTTTTACGTGCTGCGCGAGAGCACCGCCGCCTTTGCCGACCACCCGGACACGCTGCTCAAGTCCAACCGGCTGGAGCCCGTGGCCGACGGGGACTGCCTGCGGGAGCTGTTCGGCCTGGGGCCTGCCCGGAGCCCCGGCAGGACGTACTACCGGGACATGGCGATGCTGGAGCCGGGATGCGCGCTGGTGATCCGGGAGAACCGGGCGTGCGTCAAGCGATATTTCGCCATTGAGGACGCGCCGCACGCAGAGGACGCTGCCACCACCGTCTCCCGGGTGCGCGCGCTGCTGGAGGACGCCGTGGCGGACATCGCGACGCTCAAGCCCTGTGTGATGCTCTCCGGCGGACTGGATTCCACGGCGCTGACGGCGCTGCTGCGCCAGCGTATGGACGACGTGCGCAGCTTTTCCGTGGACTACCTGGACAACGACCGGGACTTTCGCCCCAACGCCTTCCGCCCGGAGATGGACGCGCCGTATGTCAGGCTGGCCGTCGGCGCGCTGCGCACCCAGCACCGCTTCGTCACGCTGGACGCCCAGGGGCTGATTCGGGGGCTGGACCGGGCCATGTCGCTGCGGGGCTTCCCGGGCATGGCGGATGTAGATTCGTCGCTGATGCTGCTTTCACGGGAGATCGCCCGGTTCGACGGCCATGTGGTCTCCGGCGAGTGCGGCGACGAGGTGTTCGGCGGCTATCCCTGGTTCGCGTCGGAAGCGCCGCTGGACGGCTTTCCCTGGTCGGGTTCTCTCGAACTGCGGGAAAGGCTGCTGAAGCCGGAAGTACGGGAAAAGCTGCGGCTTTCAGAGTACGTGCGCGACACCTTCGAGGCGCGCAGGGCAGAGGCCGATCCCGGCGCTGCATACGAGGGAAACGAGAGGCGCCTGCGGACCATGCAGAGGCTGTGCTTTGAGTACTTCATGCCGAATCTGCAGGAGCGGTCCGTTCGGATGTGCGCCGGCGCGGGGGTGGAGGTACTCACGCCGCTGTGCGACGATAGGCTGGTGACGTACGTCTACAACGTACCCTGGAGCATGAAGTTCATGGATGGGCAGGAGAAGGGGTTGTTCCGCGCCGCCGTGCGGGATCTTTTGCCAGAGAAGCTGCTCAGGCGCAAAAAAAGCCCCTATCCGAAGACCTGCAGTCCGCGCTTTGCGGAGCTGACGCGCCATCTGGCGGCGCGGCTGGTGTCGGACAGGGAAGCGCCCATATTCGATTTTGTGGATCGCAAGGCGGTGTCAGAGATCGCCCAGTCCGACCTGAACCCGGCGGACACGCCCTGGTTCGGCCAGCTGATGGCGGGTCCGCAGCTGCTGGGCTACCTGTGGCAGGTGAACCGCTGGATGGCGGAGCGCGGCATCACGGCGCGGGTGTGACCTCCGGCTCGGGCGTGGTGGTGGTCGCAGCCGCCACGATGCCCGGGTTGGGCAGAAGCGCGCTGCGCAGGTAGACGCTGCCGGCCAGGGTGTCCGCGGGACTGCCCTCGATGTAGAACCGCACGGCGCGGATGCCATCCAAAGCGCACAGCGTGTTCACCATGGCGTACACCAGATCGCGCTCAGCCCGGGGGCCCAGGTTCTGACAGCTCCGGTAGAAGTTGGCGGACAGGTTCACCCGGGCCACGCCGCCCACCACCTGAACGCCCAGCAGGTCCTCCGGATAGATGGCCGTGGCGATGGGCAGGCGATGGGCAGAGCCTTCGGAATTGGTATAACTGAAAAGCTCGGTCAGCAGCCGCTTGGGCGAAAGCGCGCTGCGCATGGACACGGGCCGCTCCACGGCGGTCAGCCGGTCGCCCTCATCCAGCAGATATAGTGTAGCCACGCTGCCGATACGTCCGGAGAAATCCCTGCGGCGCATCAGGCCGTCGGGGAATTGAAGGATCACGTCGCCGACGGCGCACATGGTGATGGGCTCGCCGTTCATCATGATGCGCACGGCGTCCAGCTCCGGCAGGAAGGAGGTCATGGTCAGCGTGACGGCTCCCGCCAGCTCCCACACCTCCAGCCCTGAGAAGGCCAGGTAGTTGGCCAGGGTGGAGGAGAAATCAAGCGACAGCACCCGTTCGCCTGTGGGCAGGATCTCGATCACCGGGCCGCCCTCCATCAGCTCCGCGCCTTCCGGGATGGAGGCGATGGCGCAAGCCTCGATCCGGGGACCGGATTTCAGCGCGTCGATCAGCGCCGAGGCGAACTCGCCGCCGGAGAAGGAAAGCGTCCGCAGTTCCGGCACCAGCCACTGGCCGGATTCTGTGGGGAAGTAGAGCAGGGCGCTTCGTTCGACAGGCGCGGCTTCCGCCTGATCCAGCCGGTCGCGCTCGGCCTGCAGCTGGGCATAGGCGGCGGTGACGCTTGATATCACCGTAGTCTGTACGCCAAGGGGCAGGCGGCAGCAGCTTTCGCTCCGCTCCGCAATCAGCACATTCGCGCCATTGACGCCCTGGATGCCCAGCAGCGTGTTGCCGATGGATGTCTCCAGGGCCAGCAGCTCCTGGGCGCTGGTGGCGTTGCGGGCGTCCATGGACAGGTTCACCGTGGCGCTGCCGCAGGCAAATTCACAGTCCAGCAGCCTGACGTCCGCCATGGCGCGGCTGCCTTCCGCCAGCAGCGCGTTCACCGCGGCTTCGGGCATGCTTTCGCCCACCTCCGCGCGGATGCCCTGGGTGACGGTGGTGAAGCTGGAAAGGTCGGGCGAGACCCGATAGAGGGTCACTTCTGTGGACGCCCCGGAGACGCTCTCCCCGAGGATCATGTTGTCGGCCTCGTCCGGGGGCTCCGGCAGGCTGATTTCACCGGCGGACTGGGAGACCGGCCCCCGCAGCACGCAGCCCGACAGGGCGAGCGCAAGGCACAGCAAAATGACCGTCAGCGCGCTCAGCTTGCCCATGGAACCAACCTCCTTCCCGTCAGCTTTCCTTCTTCTTTTCCGCCAGCGGCAGTTCAATCACGAACGTGGAGCCTTTGCCGGGGGCGCTCTTGGCGGTGATGTTTCCGCCGTGCAGCAGCACGAACTGCTTGACGATGCTCAGCCCAAGGCCCGTGCCGCCGGTCTCCCGGGAGCGGGCCTTGTCCACGCGGTAGAATCGGTCGAAGATGTGGGGCAGGTCCGCCTCCGGGATGCCCACGCCGGTATCCTGCACGCGGATGATCGCCTTTTTCCCGGCGCGGTTGAGCGTGCAATGCACTTCGCCGCCCCGGGGCGTGTACTTGATGGCGTTGTCGATGATGTTATAGACCACCTGCTGCAGCTTCAGCGCGTCGCCGTTCACATCCAGCGATTCCTTCAACTGGCAGTCCAGCTCGATGCCGTTTTCCCGGGCGAGGGGAGAAAGGCGCTTCACC
Organism: uncultured Eubacteriales bacterium; assembly: GCA_902800625.1. Lineage (GTDB taxonomy): Bacteria > Bacillota > Clostridia > Christensenellales > Aristaeellaceae > UBA2862. The sequence continues at coordinate 179,049 of CADCFG010000002.1, forward strand.
TGCTCCTGCAGCAGGCCGCCGATCTCCAGCTCCTGCAGGTTCAGCTTCATGCCGCTGTCGATGTTCACCAGCGTGAGCAGATCCGACACGATGCCGTTCAGCCGGTCGATCTCCTTGTTCACGTCGGTGAGGAATTCCTTGGTCATGGCCGGGTCCATGGGGTCCTGGTACATCAGCGTCTCGATCAGGATCTTCATGGTGCTCAGCGGGGTTTTCAGCTCATGGGAGGCGTTGGAGACGAACTGGCTCCTGGAAGCGTCCAACTGCTCCAGCCGCTCGGACATGCTGTTGAAGGCCCGGGCCAGCCCTGCAAACTCGTTTTTGCCGCGCACGCGAACGCGGGCGGACAGATCGCCCTTGCTCATGCGGGAAATGCCCTCGTTCAATTCGCCGATGGGCCGGGTGATGGTGCGCAGCACCAGCGCGTTGATCACCAATACCGCCAGCGCTACCAGCGCCATCCAGGTGAGGATCTTGATCTGGATGTCCCGCAGGTTCTCGTAGATCTCCTGCACCTGGCTGATGTACACCAGCACGCCCAGCAGGTTGTCGCCATTCTGGATGGGGCTGGCGTAGACGCCGGTCATGGCGTTTACGCCGGAAAAGCCGTTCAGCGCCGCCCGGAGCCAGTAGTTCCCGGCGCCGCCGCTGTCGGCGTCATAGAAGCCGTAGCCGCCGTCCGAGCCCTTCAGCACGCCGTCGATCTCGGCAGTGATGAAGCGCTGGCCGTTCATCTCCGAGGCCGTGTCTACCTGCACCACGCATAGGCTGTCCAGCACCAGCACCCGGCTCTGCTGGGTGCGGGCGGTCTCCAGGGCGGCGTCATACATGCTCTGCGCATCAAAAGCGACCAAATAATCGCTGAAGGCCTCGGCGAGGTTTTCCGCGATTCTCTGGTCGTCCCGGGTGCGCTGGGTAAACAGATATTCGCCCATCAGCTGGATCACCGAAAAACCGATGACGGAGAACGCCACGACGATGATCAGCAGATAGGCGATGGTAATCTTCCAGCGTATGGAATGTATGAAGGTTTTAATCCTTGTCAGTGAAATAGTAGCCCACTCCCCACTTGGTGAAGATGTATTCAGGCTGGCTGGGCACCTTTTCAATCTTCTCGCGCAGGCGGCGGATGTGCACGTCTACCGTGCGCAGATCGCCCAGGTAGTCATACTTCCAGATGGTTTCGAGCAGGTTTTCCCGGGAAAACACCTTGCCCCGGTTGGTGACGAACAGGTGCAGCAGGTCGAATTCCTTGGCGGTCAGGTTCACCTCGCGGCCGCCGACGGTGACGGAGCGGTTGTTCACGTTCAGCTGCATATCCCGCACGGTGATCACCCGCTGGCCGCTCTCGCGCTGCATCATGGCGGTGCGGCGGAAGATGGTGCGGATGCGGGCCTTGACCTCCAGGATGTTGAAGGGTTTGGTCATGTAGTCGTCCGCGCCGTACTCCAGGCCCAGGATCTTGTCCATGTCGTCGCCCTTGGCGGTGAGCATGATGATGGAGACGTTGCTGCGCTCGCGGATGCGCTGGCAAACCTCGATGCCGTCGATCTTCGGCAGCATCACGTCCAGCAGCACCAGGTCGTACTGGCCGGAAAAGAACTTGTTGACGGCCTCTTCGCCGTCGGCAGCGGAATCCGTCTCGTAGCCGTCCTGCTCGAGAGAATATTTCAAACCTTTGACAATTAAGGGCTCGTCATCCACGATCAAGATGCGCTTGGGCATGGTGTATCCTCCTCTGATGCCGTTGTAACAATGAATTGTATGAGTATGACATTACATTTTCACGATTTTGTTATTATTATAAACGATTCCTGACATGATTTCAAGTTGTTTTTTTTAAATGTTAGGTTTTTATAGCTGTGCTGTACAAAATTCGCATCTGGTGATAAGATATATAGTGAGCCGCGATGCGGCCAATTGCCCAGCCGGCCTCGTCCGGCGACACCAAGGAGACACGAATGACGCTGTACAGGAAAACCCTCGCGGCAATGATCGCTGCTTTCATATTGATGCTGACGGCCGCCCTGGCCGAACCGACCCTGGCTCCCTACGACATGTCCGCTCCGGAGAACCTCCAGAGCGCCCATCTTTTTGCCGAGTCGGCGCTGCTGATCGACCGGGACACGGGAGAGGTGCTGTTCAACAAGAACAGCAGGGTGCGCATGTTCCCGGCCAGCACCACCAAGATCATGACGCTGCTGCTGGGCATCGAGAGTGGCGTCCCCCTGGACGAGATGGTGACCATCCCCAAGGAGGCTGCCGACGTGCCTGCGGGCAGCTCCGTGATCCCGGTAAAACCTGGCGACGTGATGAGCTGGCGCGACCTGCTCTACAGCTTCATGCTCTCCTCCGGCAACGACGGCGCCAACGCCGTGGCCGTGCGGGTGGACGGCAGCATCGAGGCCTTCGTGGAGCACATGAACGCCCGGGCTGCGGAGCTGGGGCTGGAGGGCACCCACTATGTCAACGCCCACGGCTACCACGACGCGAACCACTACACCACCGCCCAGGACCTGGCCACACTGGCCCGCTACGCCATGGAGAACGAGACCTTCCGCGACGTGGTGAAGCAGCCGAAGTGGACCATCACCGTCACACGCGGCGGCACGACCAAGTCCGCCGACATCATCTCCCGCAACAGTTTGCTCCAATCCGGCGAAAAGTATTACTATCCCGACTGCAACGGCATCAAGACCGGCCACCACGGCAAGGCAGGCTGGTGCTTCGTGGGCTCCGCCGAGCGGGACGGCATGCGGCTGATCTGCGTGGTGCTGAACTGCGACCAGGAGAACGACAAGTGGTTTGACGCCGCAAGGCTGTTCGAGTACGGCTTCACCAAATACCGCGACGTTCCTGCCTCCGAGCTGATGGAGCGCGCGGCGTCCGGCTTCAACAACGTTCAGATCGAAGGCGCCGCCGAGGGCACCGAGACCCTTGAACTGAACCTGTACGAGGTGGACGACGGCGGCGCGACGGTGAAGGCCGTGGACGGCAGCGAGGCCGCGCTCGGCTATCTGGCGGAGCGGTTGGGTGAAAGTGCCGAAGTCAGTTGGACACGGGACCTGAAGGCGCCTGTGGGCGCGGGGGAGATCATGGGCAACGTGCGCTGCGCCCTGCCGGACGGCGGCGAGGTGAAGGCACTGCTGGTGGCCTCCCGGGACGTGGAAACCCCGGCCACGCCCGAGCCCGTGGTTGTCACTGAAGCGCCGAAGCCCGTTGAAACCCAGCCCGCGGCCCCGGCCGAACAGAGCGTGCCTGCGCCAGCGAAGGGCGGCTCGCCGGTGCTCGTGATGGCGGCGCTGGTGCTGCTGCTGATCTGTGCCGTCGCCGGTGCGGTTGCGTACCACAACGCCAAGAAGCGCAGGGCGCGCCGCCGCAGACGCAAGCGCCGCAAGGGAACCGGGCGCTGATTTTTCCCGTCCATATAATGTCACCGCGCTGTACAAAGCCGTTCCGCGGTGCTATAATGACAATAATTTCCAAACGCGATGCGAGGTAATTCCATGCTCCGACCCAACCGATGGCTGGCCCTCGTCCTGGCCGTGGTACTGGCGCTGATCTTCGCCATGCCAGCCCTTGCCGAGGAGACGCCCGCCGACTACAACCGCAACGTGCCGCAGCTGTTGCACGAGGGGCACCTCTATGCCACGGCGGCGGTGCTCGTGGACGCCAGCAACGGCGACGTACTGTTTGCAAAGAACGCCCGCCAGCGCATGTACCCGGCCAGCACCACCAAGGTCATGACCCTGCTGCTGGCGCTGGAGAGCGGCATCGGCATGGACACCACCATCGTCATCCCCAAGCAGGCCAACGAGATCCCGGCGGACAGCTCGCTGGTGCCGGTTTTCCCCGGCGACGTGATGCCCTTCCGCGATCTGCTCTACGGCTTTATGCTCACCTCCGGCAACGACGGCGCCAACGCCGTGGCCGTGCTGGTCAGCGGCAGCGTGGACGGCTTCGTGGCCAAGATGAACGCAAGGGCCGCGGAGCTGGGCTGCGAGGACACCCACTTCGCCAACCCCCATGGCTATCACGACGAGAGCCACTGGTCCACGGCCATGGACATGGCGCGGATCGCCAGCGAGGCCGTGAAGCTGGATTCCTTCCGCCAGATCGTCTCGTCGGTCAGCTACACCATGAACATCACCCGCAACGGCAAGCCCCAGGAGACCCGGGTCACCAACACCAATGCCCTCTTGAAGAAGGATCACACGTATTATTACCCGGACTGCATCGGCATCAAGACCGGCTATCACAGCGCCGCGGGCCAGTGCTTCGTCGGTGCGGCGGAGCGGGACGGCGTGCGCCTGGTGACGGTGGATTTTCACGGCACGGCCAACGTTGAAAAGTGGATCGATACGATTCGCATGTTCAACTACGGCTTCACCTGCTACACCGGCTATACCATGGAGCAGATGTTCACCTTTGCCAGTCCGAAGATCGCCACGCTGCGGGTGTCCAACGCCATCGAGAGCGACCCGGAGCATGGCAGGGTCGGGCTCAAGATCGCCCAGATCAGCGACCCGGACTACACCCGCATGGTGGAGAACGACAACGAGCAGGCCATGACCGCCGCCATCGACGACTTTGTCTCCCGATGCGAGATGACCGTCACCAGCGACATGGCCGCGCCCATCTCCGAGGGCGAGATTATCGGCCGCCTGCGCTATGTGGATCAGTCCGGCAAGGAGATCACCGCGCTGCTGGTGGCCGACCGCTCCATCGCAGAGCAGCCGCCCAGGGCCGAGCTGACCGACATCTTCCCGGTGCTCAAGTACTTCGAGGATCCGCTGGTGGTGCTGCTGTGCGCGGTGCTGATCCTGCTGATCATCGCGCTGATTATTGCCGGTGCCGTGCGCGCCTCCCGCAAGGACAAGCGCAGAAAGAAGCTGTATGAGGCCCGGCGCCTGGAGTACATGCGCCGCAAGAGCGCCCAGAAGCGCCGCGAGGCCCGCAGGCGGGACAGGTACGACGAGTACGACGACGATGACGATGAATATGACGACTACGATGCGTAACTGAATTGAATAAAGCCCCCTGCGGCGTCAATACTGGCGTTACAGGGGGTGTTTTCATGTGGAATAAGATCAAGAAAGTCTATAAAACCATCGACGAACGGCTGCGTGGCCTCACCCGCGAGCAGTGGGGCCGGGTGGGGTACTACGCGGCGCTGGCCCTGCTGCTGGCGATCCTGGGTGCGGCGTCCTATGCCTACAGGAATCAAGCCGGCAGCCAGGCCGCGCCGGAGCCCGCCGCGCAAACCGCGCTGTCCGCCAGGGCAGAGGTGCTGATGCCCACGCCGGAGCCCACCGTCGAACCCGTCGTCTGGCGCTGGCCGCTGGAGGGAGAGGTCATCGGGGCGTATTCACCGGAAGAGCCGGTCTTTTCGCAGACCCTCGGCCAGTGGCAGACCCATCCGGCGCTGGACATCGCCGGAAGCCCGGGCGAGGCCGTGTACGCCTGCCGGGACGGCGTGGTGGCCGACGCCTGGAACGACAGGCTGTGGGGGAATGTGATCGTCATCGATCACGGCGAGGGCTGGCAGTCCGTGTACCGCGGGCTGAACACGCTGAACCTGGTGGCAATCGGCGACGATGTGCATGGGGGCGACGTCATCAGCGCCGTTGCCCTGTCCGTGCCCTGCGAGGCCGAGCTGCCCGCCCACATCCATTTTGAACTGACGCAGGACGGGCGGGAGGTGGATTTCGCGAAGCTGATGGAAACGCCATAGCAATTTTCATTTGCTTCCGGGAACGGGATGCGGTATAATAGCCCCATCACGACATACGGAGGGATTCCCATGCCGAGACTGTGGGCGAGGATCATCAAGAAGCATCGTATCGAGCGGCAGGCCACCGCACCCTGCGCCTGGGAGGAGGCGGAGGACGCGCTGACGGAGCTGTGCCGCGAATTTGACATTCCCCGGCCCATCTGGCTGAACAAGCACTACCGGGAGTTCGAGGACTTCCGGCGCACCCAGTTCCTGCCGGAGCACTTCATGGAGGACGTGCCCTTCCAGCGGCTTGAGATTGAGTTTCTGGAGGACGACGAGCATCCACGCAAGAGCAACGACCCGCGCAACCAGTTCGACTGACGGGGGAGTATACGATGGACGTCGCCAGACTCAGCCGCCGCTATGCTGTGCGCGCGCTTCGCGAGTCGGACGCGGAAGCCGTGCTGCGCTTCTGTGAGCGGAACGAACTCTATTACCAATATTGCGGCATGCAGCCCACCCTTGAACAGGTGAGAAGCGACATGACGCTGCTGCCGGAGGGCGTGGAGCCCACCCGGAAGCACTACGTCGGCTTCTTTGATGGAGAGCGTCTCGTCGCGGTGCTGGACTTCATCGAGACCTATCCAGACCCGCAGAGCGCCTACATCGGCTTCTTCATGATGAACGTTGACCTGCAGGGGCGGGGGACGGGCAGCGCGATCATCTCCGAGGTCGCCGGATGCTTCAAATCCATGGGCGTGAAGCGGCTCCGGCTGGCCATCGCCAGGGACAACCCGCAGGCCACCCATTTCTGGTTCAAGAACGGTTTTGAGGTGGTTCGCGAGGCGGACATGGGCGGCTGGTCGGCGCTGGTGGCGGACAGACGGCTGTGAGACGGCCGCGTATCGTGTTAAAATCCTGTCACCTGGGCCAATCCGTTTGACGAAAGGGCGCGCGGGTGCTATAATGAAAGCGTTGATGACGAAGAGGAGTAGTCCCCCGTGCCCCCAAGAGAGAGCGGCTCGCTGGCTGGAAGGCCGCTCGGAACGCAGTTGGACGAAGGTCGCTTCCGAGGCGGTCGGGCGAACGGAGTAACCCGGCGGGGTACGCCCCTTAGAGCGCAAAGAGGATCTGGCGGATTTATGCCGGATCGAATAAGGTGGTACCGCGGAGCAATCCGCCCTTTGTGGCGCGTGCTCCGCGTTTTTATGATCGGAACGTCCCAGCCAGGGGCCATCGATAAGGGGTGATGTTATGTCCGGTGAGAACAGGCGTCCGGCAGCCTGGCTTCTGCCGGTGATCGTCGTGGGCGTCGGCGCGTACTTCCTTTACGACGCCGCGAGCCGCGGGACGCTGAAGGCCGTCACGCTTTCGCCCGTGAACTGGGCGGGCCTGGGCCTGATGGTCGCGGGCCTCGTCTGCGCCTTCTTCAAAAAGCCGGCGCTGAAGCTGGCGGGCGTACTGGCCTGCGGCATCGGCGCGATACTGGTGATCTGTCTATAATACAAGGGGGATATAACCATGGAAACCAAACAGGAATTCACGATGGAAAAGGTGTTCCAACCAAATCAGGTGGAAAGCCGAATCTACGACATGTGGGAGCATTCCGGCGCGTTCAAGCCCGTGAAGGACGAGAGCAAAAAGCCCTTCGTCATCGTGATGCCGCCGCCGAACATCACCGGCCAGCTGCACATCGGCCACGCCCTGGACGAAATGCCCCAGGACGTGCTGATCCGCTATCACCGCATGAAGGGCGACCCGACGCTGTGGGTGCCCGGCACGGACCACGCCGCCATCGCCACCGAGGTGAAGGTGGTGGACGCGCTGCGCCAGGAGGGCCTGACCAAGCAGATGGTGGGCCGCGAGAAGTTCCTGGAGCGCACCTGGGAGTGGAAGAAGGAGTACGGCGGGCGCATCGTCAGGCAGCTGCGCAAGCTGGGCGTGTCCTGCGACTGGGACCGCGAGCGCTTCACCATGGACGAGGGCCTGTCCCGCGCCGTGCGGGAGACCTTCGTGCGCCTGTACGAAAAGGGCCTGATCTACCAGGGCAGCCGCATGATCAACTGGTGTCCCTGCTGCCAGACCTCACTTTCCGACGCGGAAGTGGAATACGAGGCCAAGGATGGCAACTTCTGGCACATCCTCTATCCCGTGAAGGAGACGGGGGAGCTGCTGGAGCTGGCCACCACGAGGCCTGAGACCATGCTGGGCGATACTGCCGTGGCCATCAATTCCGAGGATCCGCGCTATGCCCACCTGCACGGCTGCCATGTGATCCTGCCGCTGATCGACAAGGAGATCCCCATCGTCTGCGACGAGCACGCCGACATGGAAAAGGGCACCGGCGTGGTGAAGATCACCCCTGCCCACGACCCCAACGACTTTGAAGTGGGCAAGCGCCACAACCTGCCCATGGTGAGGGTGTTCACCTATGACGGGCACATGACCGGCGCGAAGGAAGCTGCCGAGAACGCCGAGCTGATCGCCTCCGGCCGCGCCACCGTGGACGAGCCCACCGTGCTGGACTGCGGCAAGTACGCCGGCATGACCACCGACGAGGCCCGCAAGGCGATCGTGGCGGATCTGAAGGCGCTGGGCCTCTTGAAGCAGATCGAGCCCCTGAACCACGAGGTGGGCACCTGCTACCGCTGCCACACCGTGGTGGAACCCATGGTGTCCAAGCAGTGGTTCGTGAAGATGAAGCCCCTGGCCGAGCCCGCCTGCCAGGTGGTGTACGACGGCAAGCTGCGGTTCATCCCGGACCGCTTTGAGAAGACCTACCTGCACTGGATGGAGAACACCCGCGACTGGTGCATCAGCCGCCAGCTGTGGTGGGGCCACCGCATCCCCGCGTTCTACTGCGACGCCTGCGGCGAGACTTTCGTAACCCGCGAGGACATCACCATCTGCCCGAAGTGCGGCGGCCCGGTGCACCAGGACGAGGACGTGCTGGACACTTGGTTCTCCTCGGCGCTGTGGCCTTTCTCCACGCTGGGCTGGCCCGAGAAGACCGACGATTTCAACTACTACTATCCCAACACCGTGCTGTCCTGCGGCTACGACATCATCTTCTTCTGGCTGGCCCGCATGGTGTTCTCCGGCATCGAGCACACCGGCGAGTGCCCCTTTGAGGTGGCGCTGATGCACGGCCTGGTGCGCGACGCCCTGGGCCGGAAGATGTCCAAGTCCCTGGGCAACGGCATCGACCCCATCGAGGTCATCGACAAGTACGGCGCGGACGCGCTGCGCTTCTCGCTGGTGATGGGCGTGGCCCCCGGCAGCGACATTCGCATGAGCGAGGAGAAGATCGAGTCCTACCGCAACTTCGCCAACAAGATCTGGAACGCCAGCCGCTTCGTGCTGATGAACCTGCAGGGCTTCACCTCCAAGGGCATCGACGTGAGCAAGCTGTCACTGGCCGACAAGTGGATCCTGACGAAGTATCAGGAGGCCGTGCGCGGCATCACCGAGAACCTGGAGGACTACGACCTGGGTCTGGCAGCCACGAAGCTCTATGACTTCGTGTGGTCCACCTTCTGTGACTGGTATATCGAAGCTGCCAAGCAGGGCCTGTACGCGGAAGAGGGCGATGTGAAGGAGACCACCCAGGAGGTGCTGCTCTACGTGCTCACCGGCATGCTGAAGCTGCTGCACCCCTACATGCCGTTCATCACCGAGGAGGTATACGGCTATCTGCCCCACGTGGAGGGCATGCTGATCAGCGCCCGCTGGCCCGAAGTGAAGCCCGAATACGACTTCCCCGAGGAGGCCGCCCGAATGGAGGGCATCATGGACGTCATCCGCGCCGTGCGCAACCTGCGCGCCGAGATGAACGTGCAGCCCGGTCGCAAGGCCACGCTGATCCTGAAGCCCCACGAGGGCTGGAAGGACGCGCTCGTGAGCGCCGAGGGCTATTTCAAGCGCCTGGCGAATGCCAGCGGCCTGGAGCTGATCGACGTCCACGCCGCCAACCCGGAGAAGTCCGCCTCCGCTGTCGCCGAGCCCTGCGAGCTGTTCATGCCCCTGGGCGAGCTGGTGGACGTGGACAAGGAGCTGAAGCGCCTGGAGAAGGACCTGAAGAGCCTGAACGGCGAGATCGCCCGTGCCACAAATATGCTGAACAACCCTGGCTTCGTCAGCAAGGCCCCCGCCCATTTGGTGGAGGCCGAGAAGGAGAAGCTGGCCACCAACCAGCAGCTGCTCAAGAAGCTGGAGGCCCGCATCGCGGAGATGGAGAGCCTGCGCTAACGAACGCCTGAATCGAGGGAACACAAATGGATCGAAGAAGGGGAGGGTATCAGCCCCGGCGAGGCGCGCTGGGCTGGCTTTTGGGCCAGCTCCGGCGCGATCCCTGGCCGATCTGGCTGGTGCTGACCACGCACGCGGTGGCGCTGGGCGTGGCGCTGGTGCTGTATGCGCTGCCGCACCACGTCATTCCGCACGGAGAGGCGTCCATCGGCATCGTGTCCACCCGCGGCGGAACGGTGGCGCAGGTGAGCGCCCCGGTGGAGACGCCGCAGCCCGAACAGGAGCAGCCCGCCGCCCAGGCGGAAGAACAGCCCCTGGCCGATGCTGTCGAGGCGGAGCCGACCCCGATGCCCACCGAGACGCCCGAGCCCGTGATCGTGGGCAACTTCCGGGACGACTTCCCCGGCATGTTCACGAACGGCGAGGTCAGCTATTCGGACACCGGCTACCAGAGCGGCAACCTCAACGTGCGCTACTTCACCGAGTACAACAACGACATCAACGCCCAGGTGTACCTGGTAGAATTCTACGTCGCCGACATCAGCTGCCTGGTCACCGCCTTCGGCAAGGACAAGTACGGCCGCGGCTACACCGAGTGGATCGAGAAGATCGCCGAGCGCTACAGCGCAGTGGCGACGCTGAACGGCGACTACTACGGCACCCGCGACACCGGCGTGGTCATCCGAAACGGCACGCTCTACCGCGACAACAAGACCACGGACGACATAGCCATACTCTACTGGGATGGCCACATGGAGATATTCCCCGCCGGTGAATTTGACGCCGTCAGGGAGATGGAGCGCGGCGCGTACCAGAGCTGGTGCTTCGGGCCGTCGCTGCTGGACGGCGAGGGCAATCCCCTGGGCACCTACACCGACGGACACGGCACCAACAAGCGGCACCCCCGCTCCGCCATCGGCTACTATGAGCCGGGACACTACTGCTTCGTGACCGTGGACGGCCGCAACAAGAAATCCAACGGCGCCAAGATCGACGCGCTGGCCAAGATCATGGCTGGATTCGGCTGCAAGCTGGCCTACAACCTGGACGGCGGACAGACCTCGCTGCTGGCCCTGGCCAACAAGCTGGTCAACATCCCTTCAGACGGCGGACGGAACAGCAGCGACTACATCATGGTCATCGACAGCGTGTCGCCATGACCCGATCAAACGAGACGAATGAGAAAGGGGATGCCCGGTGATGCTCAACCGGCTGAGGCGGCTGCTGCCCCACGCGGCGATACTGATCTGCAACATGTATATCGTGTTTTTCCTGATTGACCGCGTTAATACCGCCATGAACTTCATCGACAACCGGCTGACCAAGGGGCTTCTGCTGGCGCTGTGTGTGATCAGCTGGTTCAACTGCCGCACGCTGCTGCGCCTGGCGAACCGGCCGCAACAGTCCGCCCCGAGACCCCAGGGCCAGTATGGGCAGACCCGCAGGCCGTCCACGAACGCCCGGCAGCCCGCCCGCAGCTATGGGGATTACGATTCGCCCCGGTACAGAAGCGATTATGAGCCGCGCTACGGCGCATCCTCCTACCGGTCAAGCGGAACCGGAAGGTCGAACGCCGGCTCCTCCGGCTACAGCGGGCGGCGAGTCTCCTCCGGCTATGGCGAGCGGTGGACGTCCTCTTCCAACTCCAGATACAGCGAGGAGCGATACAGATGAAGCGATTGGACAAATACCTGCCGCTGGCCAACCTGGGCCTGGGCGCGGTGGTGTTGATGCTGATGCTGCTGGATCTGTTCTGGCCCCGCTGGAACATCTTCCTGAGTGGCTTCGTCAAGCTGCTGCTGCTGGCGTTCTGCCTGATCTCGGCCATCAACGGCATCCGGCTCTACGCCCGTTCGCGCAAGGCGCGCCAGGCGCGGCGCAGAAGATAGCGCAAAGGGAACGACGACGGTCGTTCCCTTTGTGTTTGGAATTGTGCACGATTAGCGGACGGACCGCCAAAGGCGGTCGTCGCGCGGTCCGGCGGAGGCCTAAGGACTTCGCCGGAAATCGTTAATGGACTTAAGTCCGTCGAGCGAAGCGAGACAAGAAACCACCCGCTATGCGGGTGGAGACAAGAAGTTAAACAAAAACTCACTCAACCTGCTACAA
>CADCFG010000003.1 GCA_902800625.1 uncultured Eubacteriales bacterium
ATGGCGGCGGACACGGGCCGGATGTTGATCAGGTCCTGGGGGCGCACCTTGTCGATGTCCTGAATGGCCATGCGCTCCTTGACCACGCGCTCCAGGCGGCTCATGCCCACGCGGATCTGGTTCTGCAGCAGCTCGCCGACAGAACGCAGGCGGCGGTTGCCCAGGTGGTCGATGTCGTCCACCTCGCCGATGCCGTGGAACAGGCCGAACTGGTAGGAGACGGAAGCGATGATGTCGTCCACCAGCACGTGCTTGGGCATCAGGTCCTTATAGGCTTCCTTCAGGGCCTGGTTCAGGGGCGCGCCGTCCTCCTTCACCCGCTCCAGCAGCTTCACGAGGGTGGGCACGTGCACGCGCTCGGAGAAGTGCACCTCGCTCTCGTCGTACTGCTTCAGCAGCTCGGGATCATAGCCCTCCATGAAGGGCTTGAAGAAGGCGAAGTTGTTGCCGATGATGTTCAGCTCGCTCTCATCCAGCTTCACGGACACCATGTTCACGCCCGCGTTCTGGATGGCCTCTGCCACTTCGCGGCTGATAGCCTCGCCCGCCTTGGCCAGCACCTCGCCCGTGAAGGGATGCACCACGTCCTCGGTGGGCACCTGGTTGAAGATGCGCAGGGCCAGGGCCAGCTTCTTGTTGTACTTGTAACGGCCGACATGGGCCAGGTCATAACGCTTGGGGTCGAAGAACAGGGAGTTGATCAGGTTCGTGGCGGAATCCACCGACGGCGGCTCGCCCGGACGCAGCTTATTGTAGATCTCGATCAGCGCCTGGTCTTTGCGGGACTTGTAGCGCAGCTCGCCCTTGTCGTTCACACTGGGCGCGTCGCGGGTGATGGTGGCGGTCACATGCTCGTCGTCGCCGAACAGCCGGGTGATCTCCTCGTCGCTCTCAACGCCCATGGCGCGCAGCAGCACCGTGACGGGCAGCTTGCGGGCACGGTCGATGCGGGCGAACACCACGCCGTTGGAGTCGGTCTCATACTCGATCCAGGCGCCGCGGTTCGGGATCATCTGCGCGGAAAACAGCGCAGCGCCCGTCTTGTCGATGGCCTTGGAATAGTAAACGCCCGGAGAGCGGACCAGCTGGGACACGATGACGCGCTCGGCGCCGTTGATGATGAACGTGCCGTGCTCGGTCATCAGCGGGAAATCGCCCATGAATACCTCGGACTCCTTGATCTCATGGGTATCCCGGTTGGTCAGCCGCACCGTCACCTTCAAAGGCGCGGCATAAGTGGTGTCGCGCTCCTTGCACTTGTCCACGGTATACTTCGGCTTGTCATCCAGAGAATAATCCGTGAACTCCAGGATCAGGCTTTCGCTGTAGTCGGTGATCGGCGAAACGTCCGCCAACACCTCGCGGAGCCCTTCCTTCAGGAAGTACTCGTAGGATTTCTTCTGGACCTCGATCAGATCAGGTACTGCCAGTGCTTCTTCAATGCGCGCAAAGCACATGCGTGTGCGTTTGCCCATCTGCATCGGATGCGCCATTCCCTAAATCACCCCTATCTTCGTTCTCGTGCGCAGCACTTTCCCCGCCAAAGCCGATTGCTAATTTTGGGTTAAATCGCGATTTGAATGTGAATTTTCAGCGAACATTCGGATTTCGATTTTCCCGAAAATGCCCTCGTATTCGGCGTTTTGGCTGCGGAAGCGGCTTTTCGTCCATACTAACGCAATATAAGACTATATCATAATCATTTTTGTTTGTCAAGCGCCAGGCACCCCGGTTTCCAGCCTGAAAACCCTGCTTTTCTCCGTTTGCCTGAAAATTTAACAGGATTCGGGGACAAAAACGCCTCCCGCTTATGGGAGGCAAAGGATTGGTGATGTGATTTTCTACTTGCACAATTATTATGATATTGCAGGGATAATTGCATTTTTGACACAGGGATACAGCCATTCCTACTCCCTGATCCCCAAACTCAACGGCAGCTCCAGCCGGTTCGCCTCCAGCAGCGCCCGGTCCCGCAGGATCTCCCCCGCCGCACCGTCGGCCACCATCCGCCCACCGGACAACAGCAGCACCCGATCGCAGGTGTCCAGGATCATGTCCAGGTCGTGGGAAGCGATCAGCCGCGTCTTGCCCATCCCCCGGATGACGTCGATCACCCGCCGCCGGTTGCAGGGGTCCAGCGCGGAGGTGGGCTCGTCCATCAGCACGGCGGCGGGCTCCATGGCCAGGATCGTAGCGATGGCGGCCATGCGCTTTTCCCCGCCGGAGAGTCGGTGGTTGTGCCGGTGCTTCAGCTCCGCGATGCCCAGTTGCTCCAGCGCCGCGTCGGCCTTCGCCTCGGCTTCCTCCCGGCTCAGGCCGTAGTTCATCGGCCCGAACAGCATGTCCTCGTACACCGTGGGCATGAACATCTGGTTGTCGGAGTTTTGCAGCACATAGCCCAGCTTCCGCCGTACCTGCGTCAGCGTCCGCTTTTCCACGCGCACGCCGTCCACGTTTATCTTCCCCTCGGGAAAGATCAGCCCCAGCAGCGCCTTCATCAGCGTGGATTTGCCCGCGCCGTTGGCCCCGATCAGCCCCACGGCCTCGCCCGGGGCAATGTGAAACGACACGTCCCGCAGCGCGTACCGCCCTTCCTCGTAGGCATAGGACACGCCCTTGCACTCGATCATATCGCCAGTCCTCCCAGCAGCGCGGCCACGTTCACCAGCCGGCACACCGCAAACGCCCCGCAGCACAAAAGCACATACAGCCCGTCCACCCAGGTGAACGGTCCCGTCTCCGCGTAGTAAAACTCCCCGTGAAAGCCCCGCAGCCGCATCCCGGCGTACAGCTCCTCGGCCCGGTCCATGCTGCGCAGCAGCAGCTGGCCCAGGAACGAGCCCCAGGCGGACACGTGGATCCCCTTCTGTCCCGGCGCGCGCAGGTGATAGGCGTCGGTCATGGCCGCCAGCTCCCCGGTCAGCACGCCCACATAGCGATAGGTCAGCAGCAGCAGCGTCACCAGCGTTCCCGGCACGCGAGCCCTGCGCAGCGCGCAGCAGAGCCGGTCGATGCCGGTGGTGGCCATCAGCAAAAACGACGCCGACAGGCACAGCACGCCCTTCACCATCAGCACTAGCATGGAGATCACCCCGCCGGACACGGCAGTGTCCCCGACCATCAGCCGGGGGTCGCGATCAAATATCGGGTTGAACAGTCCCACCGCCAGCACCAGTGGCAGCACAAAGCGCAGCTTGCGGAAGCACACCGACACCGGCACGTCCGAAAGCTGAAAAAGCAGCGCCGGGAACAGCGCCAGCACCGTCACGCCGCTCAGGTCGTACTTGCCAAAGGACACCACGCAGGCAATGTATGCGATTGTCACCAACAGCTTCGCCAGCGGGCTCCGGCGGTGGATGGGCGAATCGCCGTAGGCCAGGTCGTCCATCTCCGCCAGCTCCCGGAGAGCCGCGTCCATCTTGCTCATATTGTTACCCATGTGATCGGATTGTTGGATGATGAGTGACCAGTGGCCGTCAGGAGTACACCGCAGCGGTCATGCGCCGCCCACAAGGTTTTCCTGTGCTTAATGTACAGATCCTTCGACTGCACAATTGCTCCGCTCAGGATGACAAACGACCCAATGCGCTGTCATTCTGAGCGGAGTGCAGCCGAAGGCAAAACGAAGTCGAAGAATCTGTATGTTTCGCAAGGAAAGCACATTTCGCTCGGCATACTATTCCATTGACATTCGCAGCTACCCTCATTGATTCCACTTTTCCCGTGCCGTCACTTCGCCCCGGCCTTCCTCTTCCTGAAGAACCCGCCCGCCAGGCAGATCAGCACGGCTACGCCCGCCACCATGGCGGAACCCACCAGGCCGGACACCGTAGTGCCCGCGGCGCTGTCGCTGCCCGCGAAGGAATAGTCCGGCAGGAAGCTCGTGGCCTCCTGCACGCTGCCGGCGGCGTCGGCCAGGGAACTCTTGACACCGAAGTCCTCCTCGTCCAGGCCCATGTTCTCGCTGTAGCCCGCGTCAGCGTTGCCGAACAGCGCCCATTCCAGGCCGTCGGGATTGGAGGACGCCAGCAGCGAAAGCCCGCCTCCCACCAGCGCCGCCACCACGGCCAGCACGATCACCACGGATTTCAGCGACCGCTTCGAGCCGCCCAGGGCGCCCGCGTCCACGTCCCGCATCAGCTCCGGCCGGGACTCATACACGAACACCAGCACCGCCGCCGTCACCAGGCCCTCGACGAGGCCGATGGCCAGGTGGATCGGCTGCATCAGCGCCACGAACGCGCCGAAGGGCAGCTCGGTGATGCCGGACAGGCTGGTCTCCAGCACCACGGAGAACGCGCCCAGCTGCAGCGTCACCACGCAGCCGACCACGCTGGCGATGATGATGCGCAGGCGCTGGGCGGCCCTGTCGCCGTTGGCGGCTGATACGATGGGTCGCCAGATCAGGTAGTAGCCCACGAAGCAGCCGTAAAACGCCATGTTCCATATGTTCGCGCCCAGGGCCATCAATCCCCCGTCGGCGAAAAACAGACACTGGATCGCCAGAATCACGATCATCGACAAAAAGCCCGCCTGGGGGCCCAGCAGCGCCGACAGCAGCATGCCGCCGCACATGTGGCCGGAGGAGCCTGTGCCGGGGATGGTGTAGTTGATCATCTGGCCCGCGAACACCAGCGCCGCCGTCACCGCCATGGTGGGCAGCTTCTGGGGCTCGTCGTCCTTCCGGAGCTTGTGGATGGAATAGCCTGCCACGGCGCCCGAGGCGACAACCATCGTCGCCGCCACCGCCGGAGAGAGCAGCGCGTCCGCCATATGCACAGTAAATCCCCCTTTATAATGATAGTATGGGAAAATTATAAGAATTATAAAAAATCCCCGCAAGCCCCCCGGGGGGTTGTTGCAGGGAAATTTGTACAGGATGCACAAATGAGCGCCCAGCGTTCAAAGGCGAGCGATGTTTGTACCCGCAGCTGGTTCATACGCTGCCGCAATCGAAATGCCTCGAGACGGAATCCTCTTTTCTCTTTTCTCTTTTCTCTTTTCTCTTTTCTCTTTTCTCTCTTCACTCTTAACTCTAAACTCTTAACTCTCAACTCTCTCACACGTAGTCCTTCCACTCGCCGCCCGGCAGCGCCGTGTGGTGCAGGTGTCCCTCGCCGGACAGCCCGGGAAAGCCCTGCTGGCGCAGCGCCTCGTAGAGCAATATCGCCACGGAGTTGGACAGGTTCAGCGACCGGGCGTCCTCGCGCATGGGGATGCGCACGCAGCTCTCGTAGTTCGCGGCCAGCAGCTCCTCGTCCAGGCCCTTGGTCTCCCGCCCGAACACCAGGAAGTCGTCCGGGCCGTAGCTGGCGGCGCAGTAGTCCCGGGGCGCCTTGGTGGTGGCGTAGTGCAGCACAGCGTCTGGGTAGGCCGCCCGGAAGGCCTCCCAGTTTGGATGCACCTCGTAGGTCATCAGGTGCCAGTAGTCCAGTCCGGCGCGCTTCAGGTACTTGTCGCTCAGCTCGAAGCCCAGCGGCTCGATCAGGTGCAGCTTCGCGCCCGTGGCCGCGCAGGTGCGGGCGATGTTGCCGGTGTTCTGGGGGATCTCCGGGTTGACCAGCACGATGTGCATCATGGGATTTCTTCCTCCAATACGCTCTCAAGGATCACCTTCGCCACGCCGTCGCCAACGTCCGTATCGGCGACGATCCGCGCGGCGCGCTTCACCTCTTCCGCGGCGTTGCCCACCGCCACCGGCCAGCCCACGCACTCCAGCATGTCCAGGTCGTTGGCGTTGTCGCCGAAGGCCATGCAGTCGGCCATGTCCACGCCCAGCCGCGCCGCCAGCCAGCGCAGCGCCGCGGCCTTGCCCATGCCGGGGGACATCAGCTCCACATTGCGGGAGGAGGAATGGGTCACCAGCGCGCCGGTTTCAGCCAGGGCGGCGCGCAGCCTTGCCATCGTGGCGGCGTCTTCGGTCAGGCCCTCCAGCTTATAGACCCGGTCCAGGCCCTCGCGCTCAAAGGCCGCGGGGTCGTCCAACACCATCCTGCCCTCGCCCGTATACGCCGTCAGCAGCGTCGAGGGACGCTTCAGCACCCCGGTATTCAGGCAAAACAGGCCGTTGGGCACATAGCTGTTGATCTGCACGTCAAAGCGGCGCAGGGTTTCGTAGGCCCTGGCCACGTGCTCCGGCTCCATGAAGCGCTCGTAGAGCACATCGCCGCCGGGGCCCAGCACGGCGCTGCCGTTGACGATGATGATCGGCATGTCCGCCGTGCCCGCCTGGGCGATCACGTTCCCCAGCGCGCCGATCCAGCGGCCGCTGACGATCACAAAGGGGATGTTCCTGGCCCGGCAGCGCTCCACCGCGCGGCGCGTCGCCGCCGAGATGACGCCGCCCCGGGGCAGGATCGTGCCGTCCACGTCGGTGGCGATGAGGCGAATGTTCATGAGCGTTCCCTGTCCCTCTTCTCTTGAATCCATTCCGGCGCGCGGGCCTCAAAGGTCATGCCGCGATAGTCGATCAGCGGACTGTCTTCCGGAATGGTCAGCCTTTCGTGCCACAGGCACAGCTTTGCCGCGCCAAAGCGGCGGTTGGCATCCCGGTCGCCGTAGCGGTCGTCGCCCAGCAGCGGGTGGCCGAAGTCGGCCATGTGGGCGCGCAGCTGGTGGGTGCGCCCGGTGACGGGCTCCAGCCGCACATGGTAAAGCCCCGGCGCGGCCGCCTTCTCCACCCGATACACGGTGGTGATGGGCTTGGCCCCGGGGATGTCCCGGTGAATGACGCGCACCTCGGCGCGGCGGGCGTCCTTCACCAGATAGGCTTTCAGCGTGCCCTCAGCCCGGTCGAAGGGGTTCAGCGCCAGCGCGTGGTACTGCTTCTTTACGCCGTGCTCCCGGAAGGCGTCGAAGGCCTGCTGCCACACCGCCCCGTCCGCCGCAGCCAGCACGATGCCCCCCGTCTGCGCGTCCAGTCGGTGACACAGCCGCGCATCGGGATACTGCCGTTCAAGCCGGGTCAGCAGCGTGTCCGCGCCCACGCCGTCCTGGTCCACGTCCACGGGCAAGCCCTGGGGCTTCACGCAGGCGATCAGCCTGCCGTCCGTCCACAGCACCTCCGGCAGCGGCTCCAGCCACTTGGCGTCGACGTACAAAAGCAGCTCGTCCCCACCGCGCACCGCGGCGCCCTCGCCGGACTTCACGCCGTTGATGCGCACGTCCCGCTTTTTCAGCGCCTCGCGCCACACCCGCCCGGGCACCAGCGGCCACGCCCGGCGCAGATACTTTTCAAGCGCTGTCTGCCGCAGGCCCTCCGGCACGCGATGGGCGGTCACGGGGCGGCCTCCTCCGGCCAGGCCAGGTAGATCTCCTCATAGCGCAATGGCTGCACGGTGCCCTCGGACATGTTCGTCAGCCGCGAAAGGAACGCCGTCTCGTCTGAACAGCGCACGCAGAGGGTGTAGGTGATCACGTCGGTGAACGTCTTGTCCTCCACCAGCACCGGCTCGTCCTTCAGGAAGAAGTCCATGCGGTTGAGCAGCGGATAGCCGATCTCCATCAGATACCTGGCCGTGGGATGCATCACGCCCACGCCGCTGGCGTTCAGCGCGCAAACGGCCCCCTGGGTGTAGGCGCGCACCAGCCCGCCCGCGCCCAGCAGGATGCCGCCGAAGTAGCGCGTGACCACCACGGCGCAGTTGGTGACGCCCCGGGCCTTCATCACCTCGATGATGGGCATGCCCGCCGTGCCCCCCGGCTCGCCGTCGTCGCTGTAGCGCATCACGCCCATGTTGGGGCCGATGATGTAGGCATAGCAGTTGTGGGTGGCGTCCTTGTACTTCGCGCGCATCTCCGCCAAAAAGGCCAGGGCCGCCTCCTCCGTCTCGCAGGGGCAGCCATGGCCAATGAAGCGGGACTTGTTCACGATGAACTCGTCGCTCGCCGCCTTCAGCAGCGTCTTGTAGGGTTTCAGCGCCATGCTTCGCCTCCGTCAGATCTCGATCACATACCGCTTGTAGGCGTTCACCAGCGTGGTGTCGCCGTACTGGCGCTCGCGGACGAACTTCATCGCGCCGTACTCCTGGTGCACGTGGCCGTAGACCAGGTACTTCGGGTGCCAGCGGTCCATCAGCGTCAGGAATGTCTCAAACCCCCTGTGGGGGATGTCCTCCATGTCGCCCTGGCCCCGGGCGGGGGCGTGGGTCAGCAGGATGTCAAAGCCCTTGTGCCTGCGCAGCTTCCGCCACAGCTTCCGCACGCGGCGGGCCATCTCCTTCTCGGTAAACATATAGGGCTCGCCCGGGCGATAGCGCATGCTGCCGCCCAGGCCCAGCACCCGCACGCCGTCCACCTCGAAGATATCGTCGTCCACGCAGATGCAGCCCTCCGGGGGCTTCTTGTCGTAGGCCTTGTCGTGGTTGCCGTGGACATAGAGGATCGGCGCATGGGTAAAGCAGGTCAGAAAGGACAGGTACTCCGCGGGCAGGTCGCCGCTGGAGAGGATCAGGTCGACGCCCTCCAGCAGCCGCCGGTCCAGGTAGTCCCAAAGCGCCTTGTCCGCCACGTCGGCAAGCACCATGATTTTCATGACCAACGCCCCTTTTGTACGCAGATGAAACACACTTTTGCCGGGGTATCGGGGGGCGGCAGCGCCCCGATTTTTAGTCGTGCCCGGCGACATATGCGGCGGGCACGGGAAATCTTCACGCGGGGGACAGAGTCCCCCGCCACATCAATTCTCCTCCGCCTTCCAGCTGAACGTGGACGGCGCGGGCAGGTCGATCTGCTTGATGCCCTGCAGCTCCACCAGCGCGCGGGTGAACTCCTTCAGGTCGTCGATGGCCGGGAAGCCGCCCACCACGTTGTCCACCAGCCAGTCCATGGCGATGACATCCGCATAGGTCAGCCGCCCGTCTACGGGGCAGCGGATGTCCCCCGCCTGATCGCGGATGATGCTCTCAAAGGGCCAGAACACGCCCTCGCGAATGTGCTCCTTCACCAGCTCCACCAGCCGCTTGAGGCCGATGTCCATGCGCTGGCTCACCACCAAATCCACCGCGCCGGAGGACAGGCCCCACCAGTAGTTCACGGCCTTGGCCGGGCTGGTGCCCGTGTCCTTCCAGCTGCCGCTGAGCACGCTCCTGGCCAGGCTCTCATAGATGCGGCTCCAGTCCAGCACGGGGATGGCGATGGACTGCTTCACGCCCTCGCGCTGGGAGTACAGGCCGTACTCCACGGCGTGGTGGCTGGGCGCGCCCACGTCCCGGCTGGAGATGATCTGCACCGAGGGGTCGCCGAAGGGATCGTCAGGGTTGAAGTCCTTGCGAGAGGACCATTCCAGTATCACCTTGGCCCGGGGGTTCACCATCCGCGCGCCCAGGGCGAAGGCGTTGATGTTGGCCGCCGCGCCCACGATGGGATAGTCGCCGATGTAGCCGATCTTGCCGTTCTCCGTCAGCGCGCCGGCGATCATGCCGATCAGGAACTTCACCTCGTACAGCCGCACGTAGTAGCTGCGCACCCGCTGCCAGCTGGCCAGCAGCGAGCAGTTCAGCAGCTTCGCCTCCGGGTGCTTGATGGACGCCTTCATCGACGCCGACAGCATCAGCGGCGAGGTGGTGAAGATCAGGTTGTTGCCCGCCTCGATCAGCCGCTCGATCTCCGCCTCGTAGTTGGCCGGATCCTCGCAGACGCACACCGAGGTCTTCACCCGGTCACCCATGTTGTTCTCCAGGTTCACGCGGCCCAGGTCGTGCCAGTAGGTCCAGCCGTTCTGCACCGGCTCCCTGGAATAGAGGAAGGCCACCTTCACGCTGGAGGGGCCGAACAGTGTGTTCAGCAGGCTTCCGCCCTGCTTCACCTCGTCCGGCTTCGTGATCAGCGCGACGTTCTCCGGCTCCTTCTCCTTCTCGAACTCGCCCCACAGGGCCTTGACCTCGCCCTTCATCTCCCCGCCGAACTTGCGGGGCGCGTCGGCATAGCCGCAGGCATCCAGGTAGATCAGGAAGGCATCGCCGGTGGTGGCGGGCAGCTTTTTGGCATCGCTCACCGCCTCCCTGGCCTTGTATTCGCCCCGGAAGCGCATGTAGGCGGCGCTGAAGTCGCTGCGCTCCTCGCTGGTCCATTTCTCGCCGGGGGCCTTGCCCGTCAGCTCGCACAGCCGGGCCACGCTGCCGGGCTTGGAGAACCACAGGTAGTTGATCTTTGTGTCGTTGTAGAAGGGCAGGTACTCATAATAGAGCACGTTCTCCAGGTCTTCGCTGCGGGGCGGCTGGATGCGGGTCACCTCCGCCTCGATGAACAGCGAGTCCAGGTATTTCATGACGCTGACCCGCTTGTTGCCCTCCACCAGGTAGTACTGGCCCAGGTACTCGAACACCTTCACCGGCTGGTTCAGCCCCTGCTCCACGATGCCCTCGTACAGCACGCTCCACTTGGTGGAGAACTCGCTGCCCGGGTCCAGTATGGGCATGAAATTGGCGGCAAAGGCATTCGTGCGGCCCCTGGACGCGGTGCCCACCACCTTTTTCAGCGGGATCTGCTCCAGGCCCAAGGGCACGTGGCTCAGGGCGTTCATCCGCTCCTCGATCTCCTCCAGCACCGGAAGGAAGGGGTTTTCATGGCGCTGCATGCGCCCGTGATATTCCTTTAAGCCTATCTTGCGCGCCCTCGCATAGGCCTCTTCACCCATCATAGTCTCACGCTCCTGTCCTCAGGATATGTCCGCGCCTCGGCTTTCCGCGGCGCATCGCAAGAGTATAGTGCCGCAAGGTAAAGAAAACAAGCCGCTTTCTGTTGCGGAAGGGGAGAATTTTTTAGGCGACTTTCTTAAAGGTTTTCCCGCGATAAAGCCGCCGGAGCCGCTTTCACGTCTCAAGGAAATCGTGGATCTCCACGTCCACCGGCGCCACTTCCACCGCCGGCAGGAACCTTTCAAAGAAGTCCTGTCCCGCCATGGCCAGGGTCCGGGTGTTGTCGCAGGGATGGAAGGCCAGCGCCGCTTCATTTCGCAGCGCCGAATCCACGATCAGGCCCACGCCCTGCGCCTGTGGGAAGATGAGCCCCATGGGGCTGGCGGACCCGCCGTGACAGCGCAGCCTTTCAAACAGCATCTCCTCCGGTGCGAAGCTGAGCCGGCTGGAGCCGATCTGCTTCGATATGTCCGCGGTGTGGAACCGGGCGTCCGGCCGGGTGATGCACAGAAAGCATTTCTTTTTGTTCTTCGTGGTCAGGAAGATGTTCTTCACCGTCAGCGCGCCCAGCGTCCGGTCCACCTCGGCGCAGTCCGCCATGGTATAGGCCGGGGCATGCTCCGCGGCCTGATACGATATGCCCAGCCCGTCCAGGAAGGCGAATACCTCGTCCGCGGTGCTCACAGGCTCCTCAGATCCTTTCCGGTGAACTGGATCGTCCAGCAAGCCGACCGGTCCAGCAGCCGCGACGCCACCCGCTCGCCATAGCGCTCCTTCAGCTCCACCGGCGTCAGGTTCGTGGCGATCACGGTGTGCCGCCGGGCCGCGCCGCGCTCGTTCAGCAGCGTGAACAGGTATTCCACGGTGATATTGCGCATCATGGGCTCGGTGCCCAGGTCGTCGATCAACAGCAGCGGCGCCTCGATCAGCGACGAAAATCCTGCGAAGTCCCCGTCGTTGCCCACGTGCTGCTGGCGCATGGCCTCGAACATGCGGAAGGCGGTGATGCGCACGGCGGAGCCGCCCCGCTCGGTCACCCGCTCGAAGATGCAGTTCATGAGGAACGTCTTGCCCAGGCCGCCCGGGCCGGTGAACAGCAGGTTGCACACGTCCGTGTCCGGGAAGCTGTCGGCATACGCCTCGCAGACCCGCCGGATATCGGCCATCCGCTCCCGCTGGCCGTCCGCCTCGGGGATGCGGCGCTCGTCAAAGGTGTTGAAGTTCTGCTCCTCCACGCCGGCCATGCTGCCGTCCTCGTGCAGGCGCAGCCGCAGCCTCGCCTCGAAGCAATCGCAGAAGCGGGACGGCGCGTCGCCCACATAGCCGGTGTCCCGGCACTTGTCGCAGCGATACCTGGGCTCCAGCTGGTCCGCCGGGAAGCCGTTTGACGCCAACAGCTCCCGGATCCTGGCGTTGTTGGCCTGGCCCCGCCGCTTCATTTCCGCCGCCAGCGCGGCGCGCTGCTCGGCCCCCTGTTGGGTGAGTATGCTGCGCATGGCGTCCAGGGCCAGGCTGGCGTTGTCCGTGCGCAGGCGGGCGATCTCCGGGGCCTTCCCGAAGGCCGCGTCGGTGCGTCGGCGCAGGTCCGCGTCGTTCTCGGCGCGCTGCTGGGCATATTCCTCCAGCAGGGCGCGGATGTGTTCGGAACGGGTCACGCCTGATCGCCTCCCTCTCTGTATTTCTTCACGTCAAAGTAGAAGTCGTCGCCAAAGTCCTCTTCCTTGTATTCCCGCTGGCTGTACTCCAGCGCGGGGTTGGCGGGCTGCGTGCCGCCCTGGCCGGAGGACTTGCGGTCGGATTTATGGGCCTTCCGCCAGCTCTCGGCCTCTTCCACGGTCTTCACGCCCGCGGCCTCCCACTCGCCAAGCAGTGCGTCCAGCTTCTCCAGGGGCGGGTACTGCCCCTTCACGCAGGCCGCCGCGAAGGCGATCAGCGCCGCATCGTGCTTCGCCGTCCAGCCGTCGTAGAGGGCCAGGTCGCCTATGCTGGGCCGCTTTTCAGAGCCGGCGGCCTCCAGCAGCGCGGCGACGGCCTCGGCTTTCCTGCGCATATCGTCCACATAAGCCCGAGCCGCGTCGCCGGTGTAGACGCCCGCCTCCGCCCAGCGGGACAGCAGCTTCTCCACGTCCTCGAACCGGGTCTTCTTCCGCTCGTGGCAGCGCGCCGCCGCCAGCTGGATGGCCTCCCTGTCAAAGCCGCCCCGGCGCAGCGCCGCATAGCGCTTCAATACTTCCGGCGTGGGCTTGGCCTGGGGGGAATCCAGCTCCTTCAATGCCTCGGCCAGGTCGTCCCAGAAGGCCTGGTCGTCGTCCAGCCTGTTTTTCAGGATGGAATCCAGGTAGCCAAAGGAGGGCGTGCGGGCCTTGGTGGTCTCGCCGCAGGCCTCCAGGATCTGATCCTCGGTGTAGTTCCACTCCCCCGTCCAGCGCTTCACGCAGGCCAGCTCGTCCAGCGTGGGCTTGCGCCGCAGGGAAAAGCGCTTCAGCACCGCCTGGGCCACGGCGTTGACCCCTTCCTGCTCGGCGATGGCCCGCTCCACGTCCTCCAGCGTCCGGCAGCCCTCGTCCGCCCACTTCGCCGCCAGCTTGTCCATCCGCTTGAACACGCTTTCGGGGCTGGGCACGCTGTCCCTGCTGCGGGAGGTGGCGATGCCGTACTTCACCAGCCTCACCACCGCGGCCTCGTCCAGCCCCAGCACGTTCAGCCAGTCGTTGGCGATGCGGTACTCATGGCTCTCGATCACCTTCTCGCCGAACAGCGACTGCAGCGAGGCGTTGAAGTCCCGGTAGCGATAGTAATCCCGCTCCAAGGGGCTGAGGGCCACCGGGCTGTCCGCCCTCAGGGGCAGCAGCTCATAGGTGGGCGGCCGGTCGGTGAGCCGCCGCACCAGCCCCTTCTGCTCCCAGTAGACGAAGGCCTGGAACACCGTGTCCTCCTCCATGCGCAGGGTGAGGGCGATCTGCTGCAGGCTGTCGCCCAGCTCCGGGTGCAGCGCCAGCACCCGGGTGTACAGGTACACGCGCAAAAACGCCTCCGGTGCCGTGGGCAGGTATTCCAGCAGGAACAGGTTCTCGATGGGCGTGGAATCGAACATCGCCGCGTTTTCGGCAAAGCTGAATGTGGACATGGACGTACCTCTTGGGGACTTGCCCCGCAGTTGTGTATAGATTTCTATAATATATGATAGCATAGATTGAAGGAAAATACAAATGCGGATTTGCAGGGGACAAATCCGCCATGATTTGCGGAGCAAATCACTTTTTACCCCCTCACCCTTGACAATCGCCCGAACCCATGCTATCATCAACCTACAGCAAAACACACGCGATGATGGGAACAAGTAGGCCGCGCAAGTCCGGATCAAGAGAGCCCCCGGTGGGTGCAAGGGAGCGAAGGCGCGCGGACGAATACATCCCGGAGCAGGCGGTTGAAGCGAATACCAATTTCAATCCATAGGTTTGCAGAGCATGTAAGCGCATTTTTCGTCATAGCAAGGCGAAGGCTCGCAGGCTTGCTGGCGGCAAGTCAAGAGACTTCAACGCAGATATGGCGGAAAAGGCGCCACAGGATCGCAAACATCATGGGTTGAAATCGGTATCAAGTAGGCCGTCCGGGCGCGCCCGTTACAGCGCACGCGAGGCCGCGGTTTTCCATCGCGGCGAACGGAAGTGGTACCGCGATACGCATCGCCTTCCCCTGTGGGAAGGCGTATTTTTTATCTGTCAGGGGGAATCCAATATGCAATTCACCGAGGAGAAGTTCGCCAGGCACATGCGTCCCATCAACGGCAGCGCCATCCGCGAAATCTTCAAGCTGCTGGCCCGACCGGGGATGATCTCCTTCGCCGGCGGCAATCCCAGCAACACTGCGCTGGAGCCGGAGGTGATCTCCGAGCTGTCGGGCAAGGTGCTCTCACAGTACGGCGCCACGCTTCTGC
This sequence comes from uncultured Eubacteriales bacterium, assembly GCA_902800625.1. Lineage (GTDB taxonomy): Bacteria > Bacillota > Clostridia > Christensenellales > Aristaeellaceae > UBA2862. Next base: position 14,575 of record CADCFG010000003.1, read on the forward strand.
AGTACGGCGCCACGGACGGCTTCGGCCCGTTCCGGGAGAGCGCGGCGGCGTTCCTGAACACCGAGGGCGTGAAGTGCGACGCCAGCCAGGTGCTGCCCGTGCAGGGCGGGAGCCAGGCCTTCGACCTGCTTTTGAAGGCGCTGGTCGACCCCGGCGACGTGGTGCTGTGCGAGAGCCCCACGTTCCTGGGTGCCATCCAGGCCATGCGGGAATACAACGCCAAACTCGTGGCCATGCCTACGGACGAAAACGGCGTGATCGTGGAGGCGGCGGAGGCGCTGATCAAAGAGCACCATCCGAAGCTGATGTACGTGATCCCCACCTTCCAGAACCCCACCGGCATCACCCTGTCCCTGGAGCGCAGGAAGGCGCTGGCGGCACTGGCCAGCCAGTACGGCGTGGTGATCGCCGAAGACGACCCCTACCGCGACCTGCGATACTCCGGCGAGCCCCTGCCCCCGATCCAGTCCTTCGACGAGGAGGGCTGGGTGGTGTACATGTCGTCCTTCTCCAAGTACATCGCCCCGGGCATGCGCCTGGGCGCGGCGGCGGTGACGAACCCGCTGCTGCTTAGGAAGATGGTCATCGGCAAGCAGTCGGCCGACGTGCACTCGCCGCTTCTCAACCAGGCCATCGTGGACGCCTACCTGCGGGCGGGTCTGATGCCGGCGCACCTTCAGCGCATCTGCGGCGACTACAAAAAGCAGCTGGACGCCATGCTGGACGGCTTCAAGTGTTTCCCCGCCGGCACGAAGCACACCCTGCCCCAGGGCGGCCTGTTCGTCTGGGCGGAGCTCCCCGAGGGCGTGGACGGGCTGAAGGCCTTTGAGGCCGCGGTGGAGGCCGGCGTGGCCTTCGTCCCCGGCACCCACTTCTATCCCGACGGCGGCCACCTGAACACCCTGCGCCTGAACTTCTCCATGTGCGACATCCCCACCATCGACGAGGGCATGCGGCGACTGGGGAAAGTCATCTCTGAAATGAGGAGTTAGGAATGAGGAATTCTATCTGGCCGGCTGGCGCTGGATTGAAGAGCTGCCCGACGCGCAGATCATACTTGAATAGAATGAAATCCGGAGGATTTCCTCCACAATTCCTCATTCCCAATTCCTCATTCCTCATTCAAAAGCAAGGAGCATAGACGAGAAAAGAAAGGATGCGATAGATATGAACGCACTTGACCTGTTGAAAGAGCGCGGCTTTGTGAAGCAGATCACCTTCGAGGACGAGCTGTACAAGGCCTTTGACGAGGGCATGGTCTCCTTCTACGTGGGCTTCGACCCCACGGCGGACAGCCTGCACATCGGCCACTACATCCCGATCATGGCCATGGCGCACCTGCAATGATCGGCGACCCCTCCGGCAAGAGCGACCTGCGCAAGGTGCTGACCGTGGAGGACATCGACAACAACGTGGCCCACATCAAAGCCCAGATGGAGAACTTCCTGGACTTCGACCCGTCCAAGCCCAACTGCGCCCAGATCGTGAACAACGCCGACTGGCTGCGCGACCTGAATTACATCGAATTCCTGAGAGACGTCGGCGCGATGTTCAGCGTGAACCGCATGCTCACCGCCGAGTGCTACAAGCAGCGCCTGGAGCGCGGGCTCACCTTCCTGGAGTTCAACTATATGCTGATGCAGAGCTATGACTTCCTGGAGCTGAACAAGCGCCACGGCGTGTCGCTGCAGTGCGGCGGCGACGACCAGTGGAGCAATATGCTGGCTGGCGCGGACCTGATCCGCCGCTACTATCATGAGAAGAACGGCGAGGAAATGGGCCGCCACAAGGGCTTCGCCCTCACCTTCCAGCTGCTGCTGACCCACGATGGCCGCAAGATGGGCAAGACCGAGAAGGGCGCGCTGTGGCTCGACCCCAACAAGTGCAGCCCCTACGACTTCTACCAGTACTGGCGCAACGTGGACGACCAGGACGTGGAAAAGTGCCTGGGCCTTCTGACCTTCCTGCCCATGGACGAGGTGCGCCGCCTGGGCGCTCTGAAGGACAGCGCCATCAACGAAGCCAAGCGCGTGCTGGCCTACGAGGTCACCAAGAACGTGCACGGCGAGGAGGAGGCCCGCAAGGCCCAGCAGGCCGCGGAATCCCTGTTCGGCGGCAAGGGCGCGGCCGGCTCCGCCCCCACCACCGAGATCGACCCCGCTGAGCTCGATGAGGAAAGCCGCCTGCTGGCCTGGGTCGCCAAGGTCGGCCTGTGCAAGAGCAACAAGGAGGCCCGCCAGACCATCACCGCCGGCGGCCTGTCCGTGAACGACGAGAAGATCACCGACGTGGACTTCCGCATCACCCCCGAAATGCTGGAGGGCGACGGCCTGCTCATCAGGAAGGGCAAGAAGAGCTATCACAGGCTGGTGAAGAAGGGGTAAGGAATTCCAATAGCGCGGGGACGCCAGAGTGTCCCCGCATCATTCATATGCTTCGATCAGTTTCTTCAAATCCCCGTACAAGGCACAGTTTATCCCGTCGCATTTATTCTTCCTTCCGGCAATAATGTAATCCAGGCTCACATCGAGCGCCCTGCTCATTTGGAAGACTGTCTCAAGCGAAGCCTTCTTTTCTCCTCGTTCAATATGCCCAACGAAGGAATTTGAGATACCGACGCGCTCAGCCAGTTTTTCCTGGGTTCGCTTTATTTGCGTCTGCACGCGCGAATCCGTGCACCCATAGCTCCATAATCAAACGCATCCTCTTGCATACGCGCCTCCTTATGTAGCTTTTGACCATTATAGCGGTCACTTTTTATTGCCAGTATAGCATAAAATGATGTCGGTTGCAACCGATACTGGTCAATAGCGGAGGTTTCCATGGAGCAGAAGCTGCGTCGGGATCGACACATGGGCGCAAACCTGCGGTCGCTGCGTAAAGCCGCGAAGCTGTCGCAGGAGAAGCTCTGTGCCGAATTGCAGCGGCGCGGCTGCGACATCGGCAGAACCACCTATGAAAAATATGAAACCGGCGAGTTGAACATACGGATCAGCGTGTTGATCGAATTGAAAAAGATTTACGATTGTTCCTACGATCGCTTCTTCGAAGGTCTGGACAGCAGCGAAGCGGAACAATGAAGCGAAACCGTGGCACTTCCCGGTTTCGTCTCTTTTTTTACTTTTTGCTCCTCTCCTATTGTATTTTTCTCCGGGAAGGTCTATTATATAGATAGTAAACTGGGTTATTATGTAATCATGACATGTCGATATGGAGCGCGTATGCGAAACTACAGAATCGCCTATTTCACCGCGGACTGGAACTACGAGCTGGTGGAAGCCACGCTGCACGGCCTGCGAAAATTCGTGGAGGACCACGAAAACGTGCAGCTGTGCGTGTTCGACTGCTTCGGCAAGGACACCGAAAGCCCCCGGGACTACAGCGAGTACGCCATATTTGACCTGCCGGACCTGAAGCAGTTCGACGGCGTGCTGATCCAGGGCAACCAGATCGTGCTGGGTTCCGCCCGGGACGCGCTGGTGCGCCGGGTAATGGAGGCGGGCATCCCCGCGGTCACCGTGGACTGTCCCGTGGAGGGCTTCACGCTGGTGGCCATCGACAACCGCAAGGCCCAGCGGGAGCTGGCCGACCACGTGATCTGCCGCCACGGCGCGCGGCGGCTGGCCTATCTCACCGGCATACTGGAGAACGGCAGCCTGGAGGCCGAGCAACGCCTGCAGGGCTTCGAGGACGCCTGCCGGGAGAACGGCATCCCGGACGCGGACATCGAGATCATCCCCGGCACCTGGCGCACCGAGGACGGCGTGCGTGCGGTGAACCAGTGGCTGCGCAGGGGCCGCCCCCTGCCGGACGCCTTCGTCTGCGCCAACGACGACATGGCCATCGGCGTGCTGCGCGCATTGAAGGCCCGCGGCTACCGGGTGCCCCAGGACGTGATCGTCACCGGGTTCGACAACCTGAGCAGTGCGGAGATGTCCAGCCCCCGCCTGTCCACCGTGCACCGCGACTATCAGCAGATGGACTACCGGGCCATGGAGGTGCTGCTGGACAAGATCGACGGCACCGAGCACCGGGGCTTCATCCCCTTCGACTACAGCATCATCTGCTCCGAATCCTGCGGCTGCGCAGGGCACGACCAGCCCATCTATATCCGCAACAAGTACTTCGACCAGGTCCGCTTCCTGAAGGACTTTTACAGCCTGCAGGACCAGATGGCCGAGGAGCTCTTCGAGGCCTCGACCCTGCAGGAACTGATTGGCATCGTGGAGAAGCACTACCGCATCTTCGGCTGCGACAACGTGTATCTGTGCGTCAATCGCTACTATTACGACAACTACGACAAGAACCAGTGGCAGCAGGACTCCGAGGGCTTCGACGATGAAATGGTGCTGGCGGGCTGCGCCGGCATCGAAGTGAACCCCTATGCCGGCAGCCGCCACATACGCTTCCCCACCAGCGCGCTGCTGCCCGAGGCCGTGATGCGCCGGGAGCGCTTCCTGATGTTCTATCCCCTGCACTACAACACCTATTCCATCGGCTACGTGGCCCTGGACAGCATCAGCGAGATCGCCAAGCTGAACCTGCACATGAGCATCTTCAGCTTCCTGGAGATCGCCATTGAAAACGTGCGCAAGAAGTGCCTGCTGCGCCAGCTGAACGAGACCCTGGAAGGCCTGTACGTCCACGACGCCCTCACCGGCTTTTACAACCGCTTCGGCTACGAACGCTACGGTCAGCAGTGCTTCGATGGCTTCCTCACCCGAGAGGGCGGCGCCCGGGTGCTGTTCGTGGACATGGACGACCTGAAGGTCATCAACGACAAGTACGGCCACGAGATCGGCGACGAGGCCATCCGCGGCGCGGCCCAGGTGCTGCGCCAGGCCTGCCGGGAGGGCGACTTCCTGATGCGCTACGGCGGCGACGAGTTCCTGATCATCGCCTCCCCCGCCGAGGCCGGCCTGGAGGAGGCCATCCCCCGCGCCGCCGACGCCGCCTGCCATCCGGACGGCCTCTACCGCTTGGCCATGAGCGTGGGCGCGGTAAACGTCGCCCCCGGCGACGGCCGCACCCTGGAGGACTGCGTCCAGGCCGCCGACGCGCTGATGTACGAAAACAAGAAGCGGCGGAAGGGCCTGAAATAGCGGGTAAAACGAGCCGCGGGAATATTTCCCGCGGCCCATTTTATCGGCGAAAGTATGTCAATGTGCCTGTCCCCGTGACTTTATGTGTCAAGAGAACCGTCTCCGTGACACAGAAGCGGTCTACCTCTTATCCGCAATGAGGTGGTAAACCTTCGACTCAGAATCGAGCTCTTCGGGAGATACTTCCAAGACGATACCATTCCGCGTAAAACTCCAGTCGCCCTCGTACGTCCAGCCGCTGCTTTTGAGGAGGGTCTGGGCGTCGCTCCACTTCATGCCGATCGTCACGCCCGCTATGCAATACTTGCTGTCGGAATTTTCGATTTCAACTTCATCGATCAGCGCGGTATCCGCCTTCTTGCCGCTCGCCCACAAACTCGCAGGGCCGCTGCTCGCTATAAAGAAGGGCTTGGGATCATTGGAAAAATCGGCAATCTTGAAATTCAGCTGCTTCGCCGCCTTGGCGATCGGCATGCCGATGTAGGTGAGCAGATCCTTGCTGGGTGCGGCCTTCTTGACGGTGATAGTGATGGTGGCCTTGGCCTTCTTGTTGTTCTTGGCGGTCACGGTGATCTTCGCCGTGCCCTTCTTCTTCGCGGTGACGACGCCGGTCTTCGGGTCTACCGAAGCCACGCTCTTCTTGCTGCTCTTGAACGTCAGGTCGGCCTTCGCCGTGGAGGGAGACAGGGTGGTGGTCAATTGCAGGGTGTCGCCCACGGTCAGGGTCCGCTTCTTGCCCTGGTTGATGGCCAGCTTCGTGGGCTTGTAGGGATCCTTCACGGTGATGGTGATGGTCGCCTTCGCCTTTTTGTTTTTCGCGGAGGTGACGGTGATCTTCCTTCTTGGGCGTGACGACGCCGTTCGCGTCCACCGTGGCGACCTTCTTGTTGCTGTTCTTGAACTTCAACGCGCTCTCGGCGCCTGCGGGCTGGAGGGTGATCCCCAGCGTCAGCGTCTTGTCGATGTCCAGCGTCGCCTTTTTGCCCTGCGTGATGGTCAGGCCGGTGGGCTTCTTCGGGTCGACCACCTTCACGGTGACCTTCGCGCTCTTGCCGCCGGCCTTGGCGGTGATGGTGGCCTTGCCCTCCTTGCGGGGCGTCACCAGGCCGTTTTCAACGGTGGCCACGCTCTTCTTGCTGCTGCTCCACTTCACAGCCGCCTCCGGCGTCACGGTGGCGGTGAGTTTGAGCGTCTCGCCCAGGTTCAGGGTGACGGTGCCCTTCTTGTCCAGGGCGATCTTGGTCTTGGTCTTGCCCGCGGCCATGCCCGGCACGGCGACGGACAGCGCCAGCATCAGTACGAGCAGCAGTGAAAACACCTTCTTCATAGTGTACCTCCAATATTCTTCAATAATATAACCATATGGTTATTCAATGCCATTTTAGCGCATAATTAATGTATTGTCAATATATCCTTTTGGTTATTATGAAAGGGTAATTGATGATGGCATATTATCGAAGAATTCGTGAAATGCGGGAAGACCACGACTTGACGCAAAAAAACCTTGCTGAAAAACTGGGCATGAAGCAGCCTCAGTATTACCGATATGAGCAGGGGTTTCGGGACATACCTACAGATATTCTGATCCAATTGGCCGATTTGTATGAAACCACTACTGACTATCTGTTAGGCAGAACCGACAATCCCAAACCTATCGAAAAATAGTGCTATAAGTTGAGCCGCGGGAACATTTCCCGCGGCTCGCTTTATCGGCAAAGTCAAGTCAATATACCTGTCCCCACGTCTCATTTCAAATCCGTACATACGCCGACCCCCTGTGCTTGAATCAGTGGCACAGGGGGCCGGGTTTTTCGTCGCGGCAGCAATTGCCGGCGGCCTCAGGCCGCTACTTGGCGAATTCCACCGCGCGGGTCTCGCGGATGACGTTGACCTTGATCTGTCCGGGGTACTCCATCTCCTTCTCGATCCGCTTGACGATCTCGCGGGCGAGGATCAGGGTGCCGGCGTCGTTCACATCCTCGGGCTTGACGATAATGCGAATCTCGCGGCCGGACTGGATGGCGTAACAGGTCTCCACGCCGTCGAAGGAGTAGGCGATGCTCTCCAGCTTCTCAAGGCGCTTGATGTAGTTCTCCAGGCTCTCGCGCCGGGCGCCGGGGCGTGCGGCGGAGATGGCGTCGGCGGCCTGCACCAGCACGGCTTCGACACTCTTCGGCTCCACGTCGCCGTGGTGCGCCGCGATGGCGTTGACCACCAGGTCGTTCTCGCGGAACTTCTTGGCCAGGTCCGCGCCGATGGTCACGTGGGTGCCCTCCACCTCGTGGTCGATGGCCTTGCCGATGTCATGCAGCAGGCCGGCCCGCTTGGCCAGGGTCACGTCCGCGCCCAGCTCGGCGGCCATGACGCCCGCCAGGTGGCTGACCTCGATGGAGTGGCGCAGCACGTTCTGGCCGTAGGAGGTGCGGTAGCGCATGCGGCCCAGCAGCTTCACCAGCTCCGGATGGATGCCGTGCAGGTTGGTCTCGAAGATGGCCTGCTCGCCGGCCTCGCGGATCTGGTTGTCCACCTCGCGCTTGGCCTTCTCCACCATCTCCTCGATGCGGGCGGGGTGGATGCGGCCGTCCATGATCAGCTTCTCCAGGGCGATGCGGGCCACCTCGCGGCGCACCGGATCGAAGGCGGAGATGATCACGGCCTCCGGCGTGTCGTCGATGATCAGGTCGACGCCGGTGGCAGTTTCGAGGGTGCGGATGTTGCGGCCCTCGCGGCCGATGATGCGACCCTTCATGTCGTCGTTGGGCAGCGCCACCACGGACACTGTGGTCTCGGCCACATGGTCGGCGGCGCACTTCTGGATGGCGAGGGACACGATGTCGCGGGCGCGCTTGTCCGCCTCCTCCTTCGCCTTGGCCTCCACCTCGCGCACCATCACGGCGGCGTCGTGGTAGGCGTCCTTCTGTATGCGGTCGATCAGGATCTGCTTGGCCTCGTCGGCGGTCATGCCGGCAACGCGCTCCAGCTCCTGCTTCTGTCGGTCGTGCATTTCGTTGGCTTCCGCTTCCAGGCGCTCGGCTTCGCGATACTTATCGTTCAGCGCCTCCTCGCGGGCCTCAAGGTTATCGAGCTTCTTATCAAATGCTTCCTCGCGCTGGTTGACCCTGCGCTCAAGCCGCGAAACTTCGCTGCGGCGGTCACGAACTTCTTTATCAAGCTCCGACTTTAAGCGGATGATCTCTTCCTTGGCCTCCAGGACGGCTTCCTTCTTCTTCTCCTCAGCCTTGTGGGTGGCGTCCTCCAGCATATTGGCGACGAATTCTTCCGTCTGTCCGATCTTCTTTTCCATGCCGTTCTTGCGGTAGAAATAACCGGCAACCAGGCCAATGGCCAACGCAATCAGCGCAATCAATGCGACGATTGGCCAGTTCAGCAAAACAGTCTCCTCTCCTTTCCATACGCATTCTCAGATTCAAATTCCACTATTCGCATGCACACATACCTTGCGCAGTTTACATGACTAACGTAAGTATTTTAAACCCGCCGTTTGGTCATGTCAAGAAAAGAAATCATTACCGGCATTTTATGATTTGTTTCCATTCCCCATGCCCCTGGGCCTGTCGGCGTATCGGCTGTCCCGTTTTTCGGCCTCGAACACGAAATAGCCGTCCACCTCACGCACCCGCACGCCGCCGAATATGGCAATCAGCCTGTTGCGATACCATTCGCGCCGCTTGGTCACCATCAGCATCGTGCCGCCGATCTTCAGCCGGTTAAAGCCCTTTTCGATAAAGCGCTTCGCCACCGAGAAATCAGACTGATAGGGCGGGTTGGACAGGATCAGGTCAAAACCCGTCGCGTCCACCCCGTTCAAACCGTCGGAAACGACCACCTGCACCCCGCCCACGCCGTTCGCGGCCGCGTTCTTCGCGGCGATCTGAACGGCCAGCGGGTCGATGTCGGACATGATCACGTTTTCTTCCCCGCACATCCGGGCCGCCAGGATGCCCACCAGGCCGCAGCCGCAGCCCAGGTCCAGCACCTTCATGCCCGGGGAAAAGTGCGCCACGGACAGCATGGCCAGGGTGCCGCGATCGGCGTGCCCCGGGGAAAACAGCTTCGGATGCGTCTCGAGCGCCAGCCGGTGTCCCATGAGCTCCGCCACGATCACCGCCAAGGCCAACGCCTCCCCCGCTTTATCCCTACCATACTATACCACATTCATTATACCACATTTTCCCACGGTGAATAAAGAATAATTATGGACATTATAGGAAAGACTGTTGAAACAAGAGAACAGGAGGCCCCATGCTGATCTATCTCGTCGCCCTGGCGCAGTCGCTCGTCTACCTCGCCGCCGTCCCGGTGTGCGGGGCGTTCTGCGTGTCCAGCCGGGGCGGGCTGCACGCAGGCTCCGGCACTGCCGTCTTTCGTGGGCGCAATGCGCTGCGACGGGCGCGCCGGGCCATGGCGCGCAGGGCAAAAAAGCGCAAGACCTCCGTGCCGGATTTGAAGCGCGTATTCAATCTCATCAAGCGTCTGAAGCTGGCAAAGATCGCCCTTCGCGGCACGCTGGCCCTCGGCGACGCCGCCGCCACGGCGCTGGCATGCGGGGCGCTCACGTCGCTGGCGGCGTCGCTGCGGGGAAAGGCGGAGGCGCTGGAGATCCGCGTCACGCCGGACTTCTCCGGGGAGGCGCGGCTGGAGATCCAGGGTATGATCCGCGCCCGGGCCGGGCAGATTATGCTTGCGGCCGCCAGGAGCGGCATCGACGAAATTCGCGGGAGGATTGCCCATGGACAAGCATCCGATTGAAAACATCATGTCCACCACGCTTGAAAACATCCGGGACATGATCGACGTGAACACCGTGGTGGGCGAGCCCATCGCCGCCGGCGATGGCGAAACCATCATCCCCATCTCCCGGGTCAGCTTCGGCTTCGTGGCCGGCGGCGGCGAGTACGGCCCCGCATCCAGGGCCGAGGGCAGCGCGGAGCATCCCTTCGCCGGGGGCACCGGCGCGGGCGTCACCGTGCAGCCGCTGGGCTTCCTTGTCACCGGGCCGGACCAGACCCGCATGCTGCCCGCCCAGTGCTTCCAGCCCCTCGACCGCGCGCTGGAACTGATCCCCCAGGTGGTGGCGGACGTGAGGAAGGCGATGGGCAAATGAGGAACGAGGAATGTGGTACGAGGAATTGTTGAGGAAATCCTGGCGGATTTCATGGATTTTTATGGGAGCCGGATTGCCACGTCGGCTCATTGCATGAGCCTCCTCGCAATGACGTGGCACGGCATGATTTCGCCCTGCGTCATTGCGAGGCCGAGGGCCGTGGCAATCCGGTTCCCCAATGGGTCAGACAAATCCCGCGGGGATTTGCGCCGCAATTCCTCATTCCTGATTCCTCATTCCTAATTCCTAACTCCTAACTCCCCCTTCCCCCGCATATCCTGTCGGGGAGGGGGGATTTTGATGCAGCCGACCCTGATCTGCACCGCGCGGGTACCGGGGATGATCTACATAAACGGGCGCTTCGCCGGAGAGGCGTCCGAGGCGCGGCCTCTGATGGCGCCGGTGTCGCCCAGCGGAGCGGTCTATCTGGAATACCGCCCGCTGTCCGGTCCGGACCGGGCGCTGGCCCGGAAGATCGTGCTTTCCGGCGGCGCACCGCTGGCAGACAGCCTTTCAAGCGCCGACGGCCTGAACTGCGTGGCCTGGCCGGGCGGAGCGATCGAGGCGGAGTTTTCGCCCGCACAGGTCTCGACGGAGCCGGTGCTCGTCGACGGCCTTCCCGGGACCATTCGCCGGGGCGAGAACGCGGCGCTCCTGCTGAACGGACTGGCGATCCCCGTGCCGGACGGCGCGCTGCCGCCACGGCTGGTTCGCCAGGGCGGCGCGGCGCTGCTGCTGGGCGAGACCGCGGGCGGCGGGCAGTACCTGGCGGCGCTCTCGCCGGACCTGTCCTCCCTGCTGGGCACGCTCTTTGCCGAGGCCATCGAGCCGGCGGACGGGCTGATCCATGCCGTGATCGACCTGGGCGACAGCGTGGGCCACGGGCGGCTGGAGCAGTGGCTCGTGGAGGCGGACGGCCTGCGCCGGGTGTCGTCGGAGAATGTCTGGGCCCATGGCTCGCCCCGCTGGCCGGACACCGCCGAGGGCGCGATGATCGCCGCCGTGGAGGCAATGCTCGCGGGCCTTCCCGGGGAGTGCGCGGGCTACCTTTCGCCCGCGCTGGCGTCGGAGGGGCCGCTTGCTGACGTGGCGTCCGCCTGCGATCTGTGCGTGCCGATGAAGTACGGCCTGCCGGACGCCCGCCCCTGCGTGGGGTTATTGAAGGCCGAAAACGACCACCTCGCCACCGTGCGGCCGCTGTACTACCGCGCCGAGGCCGTGTCCAGCCCCCAGGGAGCCTGGCAGATCGAGGCGGTTTCGCTGGAATAGCGCCATCCACAAAGCAAGGGGGACGCTGCTCCGTTCCAATCCGGAACAGGGAGCCGTCCCCGTTTCATATTCAATGCCCCTGGCCGGTGAACCCCAGCGATATCTTCACCGCCTCGCCCACCCTGGCCATCACCTCCGGGCGCAGGGTGCCGATGCGCTCGCGCAGGCGGCGCTTGTCCAGGGTGCGGATCTGCTCCGCCAGCACCACGCTGTCCTTCATCAGGCCCGTGCCCTCGCAGGCGATGGGCACGTGGGTGGGCAGCCGCGCCTTGTTCTGCTGGCCCGTGATGGCCAGCACGATCACCGTGGGGCTGTGGCGGTTGCCCACATCGTTCTGGATCACCAGCACCGGGCGGATGCCGCCCTGCTCCGAGCCCACCACCGGGTCCAGGCAGGCGCTGTACAGATCGCCCCGGGAAATCATAGTATCACGCTCCGCAACCATCGTGTGGGGCATACTATGCGGATAGGGGCGAGGGGGTGTGTAAGTCGTCGTTGTCATGTTCACGCTCCGATTATAGTTTTCAGGGAGTAGGCAGTAGGCAGTAGGCAGTAGGAATAGTGCTTCTCCTGCTCCCTACTCCCTCTTCCCTGCTCCCTGAATTACATCACCAGCGCGCCGTTCTCGTCCTCGATCACCTGCATCAGCCGCCGCTCCACGCCGGTCATGGCGTCGATATAGACCAGGAAGGTATCCGCGCCGGAGGCGGCCTTCACCTCCCAGCACAGCGCCTCCGAGGTGTTCTCGGGGATCACGCACAGCCGCGCCGACAGGGGCGACAGCGCGCCGCCGATGCGGGCGACGGCGTCCTGCTCGGTGAGCGCCGGCAGGGCGATCTCCCGGGGTACGTGGTTCATCAGGTAGCCCGCCGCCTCCAGGCCCACCACCGCGCCGTCGGACAGCGACACCTGCACCTTGATGAGATCCGGGTACAGCACCACGCCGTTCTGCACCGCGGCGAAGTTGGCCGTCAGGATGCCGTCAAAGCGGCTGGCGTAGCTCAGCTCCATCTCGCCGTAGCCCCTCGACAGCAGGAAGGCCCGCGCCGCGTCCACGGCCTGGCGGTCGCTCAGCAGCACCTCCCCGGCCTGGCCGCCGTACAGCATGTACAGCACCTGGCCGCCCGCCTTGGTGACGCCCGCGTCCAGGGTGTAATTGCCCGCGCGGAGGGTGTACTCGTAGCAATCCACGGGGATGGCGCTCTCGCCGGTGAACTCGATTTCAGGATTCCCGCCGATGAAGGCGGACAGCGCCTGCCGCGCCGCGGGCTCGTCGATTTCGGAAAGGCCCGCCAGGCCCTTGAACTCCCCGTCGGCGCGCCCGTCGGAGAAGGGGCCGTCGTAGAGCAGCACCGGGTAGTCCGCCGCCGTGCCCGTGATGGGATAGAGGCTCTCCTGGCCGGTGGCGTCGTAGTCGGTGGCGTCGAACACCGCCTCGCCCCGCTCGTAGCGGTCCAGCAGCCGCCCCATGCCCACGGAGAACCCCGCCGCGGACTGGCTCAGGCGCTCCATGGCCTCCAGGTCCTCTGCGGTCAGCTCGCCGCCGTTGGCCAGCCGCACGGAAAGGGTCGTGGCGAAGTCGCCCGCCTGGTTGATGAACTTCAGCGTGGCGGACACCGTCTCCTGTCCCAGCGGCAGCAGCGCCAGGTTGGAGAGCGCCCCCTGGGTCTGCAGGGCGATCTCGTTCAAAAGCGCCTGCTGCTGGCCCGTCTCCCCCGCCACCAGCAGCTTGCGGAAGTTCACGCTCATGGCCTCGGTCAGCTCGCAGGTCTCGTAAAATGCCTTCTGCACCACGGCGCTGATGCGGGCGTTGGCCTCGTTCAGGCGGGCGGCCTGCGCCGTGGAAAAGGCCAGCACCCCCGCCAGCAGCGCCGCCAGCGCGATATTCAGTATGCGCGCCCAGTCCCTGGAGCGGACCGAGGCGACGTAATAGGTTTCATTCATGGTGAAGCCCTCCTTGGGTATTCAAGCCTTCCCCGGGGGAAGGCTTTGGGGTGCGGTCAAACGGCAAAGCTGTGATTCCCGATCACGGTCTTGACGGTGCGCGTGCGGATCCACTTGTCGCCGGTGGCCCTGGGGTTGTAGTAGTACAAACAGCCGCCGGTGGGGTCCCAGCCGTTCAGCGCGTCCAGCGCGGCGCGGATGGCAGTGCTGTCCGGGGTGTTGTTGATTTGGCCGTTGGACACACAGCTGAACGCCCCCGCCTGGTAGATCACGCCGGAGATGGTGTTGGGAAAGGAGGCGCTGGCCACCCGGTTCAGCACCACCGCCGCCACTGCCACCTGGCCCTTGTAGGTCTCGCCCCGGGCCTCGGCGTACACCAGCTTGCTCAGCAGCCGGTGGTCGGCGGAGATGATGGACGCCGACGCCGCCTGCACGCTGCCGCCGGATAGGGTCACGCCCATGGCCGCGGCGGTGGCCGGGCCCACGCGCCCATCGGCGGCCAGGCCGTTCTTGCGCTGGAAGGCCGCCACGGCGTTCCTCGTCTTTTCGCCGTATTTCCCGTCCGCCGTGCCGGTCAGATAGCCCCACTGGATCAGCTTCTGCTGCACCCTGGTCACGTCGCTGCCGCTGGAGCCCACCTCCAGCACCTTGGCCGCCAGCGCCCCCGGGGCGAGGCTGACGGCCAGCGCCAGCACCGCCAGAGCGAGCGCCTCGCCCCGCCGGAGCCGGCTCATTGGCCGCCTCCCACGAGGCCCAGCAGCCAGTCGAGGATCACCGAGTGGAACCGCACCGGCTCCCCGGGGGCACAGTCCCCGTCCAGGCACAGCGTGGGATACAGCACGCACCACCAGTTGCCGCCCTCCCCCGCGCCGATCACCACCCGCAGCGCCCGATACTCCCCGGCGGGCACGTCCACGGCCCCGTAGCGGCGGTCGGGAAATTCGTAGACGCCCGTCTCGACCCGCACATCGCCCCCGTAGCCGCAGGCCCGCGCCCGCAGCCAAGCCGCCAGGTTCACCAGGCCCAGGTTGTCGTTCAGCACGGTCCAGGCCTCCTCCGCATTGGCGCAGTCCTCGAGCAGCGCCCGCGTCGCCGCCAGGCAGGCATCCCGCACCTGCAGCTTCAGCGCCTGGGCGGCCTCGCCGTTGTCCTCGGCCAGCACGTGCAGCCGGATATAGTCCTCCACGGGCACGTCCGCGGCGCCTGCCGCCCTCGCCCCCGCGCCCAGCAGCATAAGTATCAAAAGGCAACAAAAAAACCGACGTTTCAGAACGATTCCTCCGTTTCATTGGGAATTGTTCCTATCGTCGGCGTTTTTGGGGGAAATTATACAGGGATTGACAAGGATTTGGAAGGATTGCGATATGCTCAATTAGGAATGAGGAATGGCGGTGCAAATCCTGACGGATTTGATTGATTGAAGCCGCTTATGTCAGCCGTTTTCTATCGAAGAAATCCGCAAGGATTTCAACATCAATTCCTCATTCCTAATTCCTCATTCCTCATTCATTATTGAATCCCTCCATCAGCGCCATCGCCCCGGCCACCACTCCGGCGTGCTCGCTGAGCCGCCTGACGGCCTCGGGCGGGAAGGCCCTCTCCCGCGCCAGACGCTGGTACAGGAAGGCCAGCAGCGCCCGGTCGCCCTTCTTCGCCACGGCCTGCAATCCCGCGTCGTCGAAGTTCTCGGCAAACTCCTGCCCCTCGCAGAACGCCCGGATGCGCCGAAGCAGCGCTTGGGCATCGTACACGGCATCCACCCGGAAGCCCATGGCCTCGGCGCACAGCTCCAGTCCCCGCAGCCAAACGTCCTTCCAGGAAAGCTGCCGTCCCTCGCACTCCCGCTCCAGCGCGGCGATCAGCGGCGCGTTCACTGGCTGGCCCAGGTGGGTAATCCCCCGGCGGATCACCTCGCCGTCAAAATCGGTCAGCCTGCGCATGTACCGCCGCGCCGCGCCGCTGGCCTCCAGATCGCCCACGCGCCGGAAGGTGTACAGAAAGCCCTCCAGCCGGCCCCACTTTTTCATTGTGTCGTGATAGCCCAACAGTCGACTGCGCCGCAGCAGGTCCGGGTTGAAGTCCAGGAACCCGCCCAGCTCCCTGAGCGGCTTGATCGTGGTCAGCCAAGGCATGCGGGCGAACTCCGGGTGGCTGTAATAGGGGTGCAGCTCCACGGCCACCACCTCGTCCATGCCGTCCTCAAGCGCCATGTCGATGGGCAGGTTGTCGAAGTAGCCGCCGTCGATGTAGCGCTGGCCGTCGATGTGCCGCGCCGGGAAGATGGGAAAGCAGCTGGCCGAGGCGATCACCCAGTCCCCCAGGCTGCCGGCCCTCATGCCGTCCAAGCGCACCGGCATGCCCGACATCTGCGGGGCCTTGCAGGTCATCAGGCCCAGCTTGAGCCCCGATGCGCGCACCCGGCCCTCGTCCAGGCGCTCCTTCACCAGCTGCTCCAGGGGCGATATGTCCATGCGCAGGCGCCTGGCGTTCTCCATCAGGAAGGGCACCACGTCCCGCTTGCGGTGGATCATGCTCTCGATGGCGAAGTCGTCCTCGTCCTCCACGGCCATGATCTGCTTCACCGTGATGTTCGACCACAGCTTCACCGCCCCGTCCAGGTCCCCCTGGGCGAACAGCGCCGCGTTCAGCGCGCCGATGGACGTGCCGTACACGCCGTCAAAACGCACGCCCAGCTCGCTGATTGCCTGCCAGGCCCCGATCTCATAGGCCCCGCGGCTGCCTCCGCCGTTCAGCACCAGCGCGCGTTTCATGCCCATCCCCCCGCTTCAAAATCAGCCTCTGGCCCATTATAGCACCGAGCCGCGGGTTTGTCGACACCCGTCCATTCCGCGCCCTCAAATCTCAGCTTTTGCGCAGAATGTGTCAATTCGCATTTTTCACTTGAAACCCGGCCCGATATATCGTATAATGAAATTAATAACAGGTTACAAACATAACATTTCGCGGAGGTGGCCTGAATGCACGCCCTGGAGAAGATACTGGCCAGAAACAGCGGCAGGCGCGCGGTCAAGACCGGGGAGATCGTCACCGCGAAGGTGGATTTCGCCGAGATCAACGACCTGTACCTGCAGACCGTCTACTCCTTCTATGAGATGGGCGGCGAAAAGGTGTGGGACAACACCCGCTGCGCCTTCGTGTTCGACCACTACGCCCCCTGCCCGGACATCAAGAGCGCTTCCAATCACCGGGAAATGCGCCAGTTCGCCCAAAAGAACCAGCTGAAATACCACTTTGACACCAACGCCGGCGTCTGCCACCAGGTGATGCCGGAGGCCGGGGTGATCTATCCCGGCATGATCGTCGTGGCCACGGACAGCCACACCACCACCCACGGCGCCTTCGGCGCGATGGGCACCGGCTGCGGGGCCACGGACATGGCCACCATACTGATGACCGGCGAGCTGTGGTTCCGCGTGCCGGAGATCATCGAGGTGCGCCTGGAGGGCGAAGCGCCCAGGGGCGTGTATCCCAAGGACGTGATCCTGGCGGTGCTCGGCAAGATCCGGGCGGACGGTGCGGTGTACAAGGCCATCGACTTCACCGGCAGCTACGTGGACAGCCTGAACGTGGCCGGCCGCATGACGATATGCAACATGGCCGTGGAGATGGGCGCAAAGACCGCCTACATGCAGCCCAACCGGGCCGTGCTGGACTACGTGAGCGCCCGGGCGGTGCGGCCCTTCGAGGTGCAGACCACCGACCCGGGCTATCGCTATGCCGAGAGCCACGTGTTCGACGTGTCGGTTCTCGCGCCCCAGCTGGCCTGTCCCAACAGCGTGGAGAACGTGCATCCGCTGACCGAAGTGCTGGCCGGGGGCGAGGTCGCGCTGGACCAGGGCTACATCGGCAGCTGCACCGGCGGACGCGAGGAGGACATCGAGATCGCCGCGCGGATCCTGAAGGGCCGCCACATCCCGCCCTACACCCGCCTGGTGGTGATCCCCGCCTCGGCGCAGGTCATGCAGCACTGCATGGCCCAGGGCTGGATCCAGACGCTGATGGACGCGGGCGCCACCATCTCCACCCCCGGCTGCGGCGCGTGCCTGGGGGCCCACGAGGGCATACTGGCCCCCGGCGAGGTGTGCATCACCAGCACCAACCGCAACTTCCCGGGGCGCATGGGCTCCACCGAGGCCAGGATGTACCTGGCCAGCCCCGCCACCGTGGCCGCCAGCCTGCTGAACGGCCGCATCACCGATCCCCGGGACTACCTTGAATGAGGAGGCGACGGCAGCATGAACACGCGCGTCACCGGTAAAATCATCGTCGTGGGCGACAACATCGACACCGACCAGATCTACCCCGGTCGCTTCCTGGCCATCACCGACCCGAAGGAGATCGGCAGCCACTGCCTCTGCGGCGTGGACGAATCCATCGCCGCCAATTTCCCCCGGGGCGGCATCGTGGTGGCCGGAAGAAACTTCGGCTGCGGCTCCAGCCGGGAGCACGCCCCCATCGCCCTTATGAACATGGGCGCGTCGGCGGTGCTGGCCGATTCCTTCGCCCGCATATTCTTCAGGAACGCCGTGAACCTGGGGCTGCTGCCCGTCGTCTGCAAGGGAATCTCCCAGAAGACGAAGCCCGGCCAGACCCTGACGGTCGACCTGCAGGCGGGCACAGTGACCATCGAGGACACCGGCGAAACGCTGCCCTGCGAACAGCTGGGCGAGCAGGCCATGAAGATCCTGGAGGCCGGCGGTATCAAGCCCATGATGCGGGCAAGATTCGGGAAATAGTGATGAATGACTATCGCGGCCAGCCCGTCCGGCAGTCGGCGGGAGCGCCGTCAAAGAATACTAAGGAGGGTTTTCTATGAACTACGCTGAAGAATCCCTGCGCCTGCACGGAGAATGGAAGGGCAAGATCGAAGTCATCTCCCGGGTCCCCGTCAAGAGCAAGGACGACCTGTCCCTGGCCTACACGCCCGGCGTGGCCCAGCCCTGTCTGGAGATCCAAAAGGACATCAACAAGTCCTATGAGCTGACCCGCCGCTGGAACATGTGCGCGGTCATCACCGACGGCACCGCGGTGCTCGGCCTGGGCGACATCGGCCCCGAGGCCGGCATGCCCGTCATGGAGGGCAAGTGCGTGCTGTTCAAGTCCTTCGGCGACGTGGACGCCTTCCCGCTGTGCGTCAGGACCAAGGATGTGGACGAATTCGTGAACGCCGTGTCGCTGATCGCAGGCTCCTTCGGAGGCATCAACCTGGAGGACATCTCCGCCCCGCGCTGCTTTGAGATCGAGCGCAAGCTGAAGGAAAAGACCGACATTCCCATCTTCCACGACGACCAGCACGGCACCGCCGTCATCACCCTGGCGGGCCTGATGAACGCGCTGAAGGTTGTGGGCAAGAAGCTGGACGAGGTAAAGATCGTCACCTCCGGCGCCGGCGCGGCCGCCATCGCCATCGTGAAGCTGTTGATGTCCGCGGGCGCGAAGTATGTGACCATGTGCGACCGCAAGGGCGCCATCTACGCCGGGCGCGAGGGCCTGAACTGGATCAAGGAGGAGATGGCCCAGGTGACCAACCTGGAGCACAAGGCCGGCAGCCTGGCCGACATGCTGGTGGGCGCGGACGTGTTCATCGGCGTCTCCGCCCCCGGCACCGTGACCACCGAGATGGTGAAGACCATGGCCAAGGACGCCATCGTGTTCGCCTGCGCCAACCCCACGCCCGAGATCTTCCCCGACGACGCCAAGGCCGGCGGCGCGGCGGTCATCTCCACCGGCCGCAGCGACTTCCCGAACCAGATCAACAACGTGCTGGCCTTCCCCGGCATCTTCCGCGGCACCTTCGACGTGCGCGCCAGCGAGATCAACGAGGCGATGAAGATGGCCGCCGCCAAGGCGCTGGCCGACCTGATCTCCGACGAGGAGCTGAACGCGGACTACATCATCCCCTACGCCTTCGACGAGCGCGTCGGCCCCGCCGTGGCCAAGGCCGTGGCTCAGGCCGCCCGGGACAGCGGCGTTGCCCGCATCTGACACGACACCCGGTTTCACCCGGCCGCACTTGCCGATTAAGCTGACGGCAGTATAACGCACAGTACTGACACATCTGATGGAGGTGTCCAATCGTGTCAACATCGACTGAAAAGAAGGGCCTCCGGCTCTTCAACCTGCCCTGGCAGATCTTCCTGATCATCACCGTCGTGGTGCTGGCGGCCACCTACCTGGGCGTGCTTCCCAAGGGCATGACCGGCTGCTTCGTGTTCATGATCGTGGTGGGCGACATCCTGGCCTGGATCGGCGACCACACGCCCATCATCAAGAGCTACCTGGGCGGCGGCGCCATCGTGGTCATATTCGGCTCAGCGCTGCTGGTCTACTTCAACCTGATCCCCGCCGCCAGCGTCAACGAGGCCGGCGAGACGGTCTACAACATGACATTGCCATTCGGCCAGCTGGACCTGGTGGGCAATATCGGCACCTTCTTCAAGACCACCGGCGGCTTCCTGGACTGGTACATCGCGGCGCTGATCACCGGCTCCATCCTGGGCATGAACCGCAAGCTGCTGGTGAAGGCCGCGGCCCGCTACTTCCCGGCCATCTTCGGCGGCCTGATCCTGGCCTTCGCGCTGTGCTGCGGCGTGGCGGCCATCATGGGCTATCCGGTGATGAACGCGCTGCTGCTGATCGCGCTGCCCATCATGGGCGGCGGCATGGGCGCGGGCGCTTCCCCGCTGTCCAAGATCTTTGAAAGCTCCGGCTCCATGAGCGCGGCGGAGGCCCTGTCCGTGATGACCCCCGCGGTGGCCATCGGCAACGCGGTCTCCATCGTGATCGCCGGCGTGCTGGTGAAGGTCATCAGCGGCAAGCTGAACGGCAGGGGCCAGCTGATGCAGGCCGGCAGCATCGACCCCAAGGAGCTGGAAATCAGCCCTGAAATGCAGGCCAAGCGCGACCACGTGACCCTGCCCAACCTGGGCATCGGCCTGCTGGTCTCCGGCGGCTTCTTCGCCTGGGGCTACATCATTCAGGGTGCCTGGAACGCCTTGGGCACCGGCATCACCATCCACGCCTACGCCTGGATGATCATCACCGTGGCCATCTGCAAGATCACCAACATCGTTCCCGAGAACATCGAGGTGGCCTGCTTCCAGTGGTTCCAGTTCATCATGAAGAACCTGACCAACGTGCTGCTGCTGGGCATCGGCGTGTGCTACCTGGAGATCGGCACGGTCATCAAGAGCTTCAGCCTCACCTACCTGCTGCTCTGCGCCGCCACCTGCGTGGGTGCCTTCGTCGGTGCGGCCATCGTGGGCAGGCTGGTGGGCTTCTATCCCTTCGAGGCGGGCGTCACCGCGGGTCTGTGCATGTCCAACATGGGCGGCACCGGCGACGTGGCCGTGCTGTCCGCCGCGGACCGCATGGAGCTGATGCCCTTCGCGCAGATCTCCTCCAGACTGGGCGGCGCGATCATACTGCTGCTCGCCAGCCTGATGCTGTCGCTGCTGGCGCAGTATCTGGTGGTGTCCAACCCGGAGGCGGTCGCCACGGCCCTGCAAACGGCCAAGGCGCTGCTGTAACCCCATCAAAAAGCGGTCGCCCGAAGGGGCGGCCGCTTTTTTGCCGGATTCCAATCTGAAACGTCAGAACTGAAACGCGATCCCCACCACCGCGGAGAGGACGATGAATGCCACCGGGCTCCACTTGAGCTTGCGCTGGCCGATGAAGATCAGCGCGCCCAGGGCGATGGCCTTCCAGGTGAACAGGTCCATGAGGCTGCCGCTGGCTTGGAAGGCGGGGATGTTGACCAGGGCCACCTTCGCCACGTTGATGCCCGCGGCGGTGATCATGGCGATGGAAGCGGGCCGGAGGCCGTAGAACGCCCCCTCCACCAGGCGGCTGTCCCGGAACTTGTTCAGGAACCGGGCGATGATCAGCGTGATGAGCACCGAGGGCAGCGCCAGGCCAAAGCTGGCGATCAGGCTTCCGGGCACGCCGGCGGTCTTGAAGCCTGCATAGGTGGACATGTTGATGCCGATGGCGCCGGGCGTGGACTCCGACACTGCGATCATGTCCGCGATGTCCGCATGGGAGAACCAGCCGGTCTTGTCGGACATCTCGTACAAAAAGGGCAGCGTCGCCAGCCCTCCCCCCACGGAGAACAGGCCCGTCTTGGCGAACTCATAAAACAGCCTCAGCAGGATCACTTCGCCTCGCCCTCCTTTCCGGAGCGGGCGGCCCGCCTCATGGAGACGGCCAGTCCCGCCGCGCCGGACAGCAGCACCAGCGCCGCCGCGGGCAGCTTCACCGGCAAAAGCCCGCCGAAGGCGTTCAGGGCGAACACCAGCAGATACAGCACCAGCGTGAATGCGTCTACCACGCTGCCCTTCCACAGCCTGAGCACCGCCTGCACGATCAGCACACACACGCACACCCGGATGCCTGCAAAGGCGTGCTGCACCACGGCCAGGTCGGCAAAGTTGGTCAGGAAGGCGGCGATGACCATGATGATGGCGATGGGCGCGGTCAAAAACCCGGTGGTGGCCGCCAGCGCCCCGGCCACGCCCCTGCGCTTCTGGCCGATGAAGGTGGACACGTTCATCGCGATAATGCCGGGCGTGCACTGGCCGATGGAGAAGTAGTCCCGCAATTCGTCCAGCGTCGTCCAATGGCGCTTGTCCGCCAGCTCCCGCTCCAGGATCGGCAGCATGGCGTATCCGCCGCCGAAGGTCACGCAGCCGATCTTCACGAACGTCCAGTAGAGATCAAGCAGCTGGTTCATCCCTTTTCCTCCCCGGTCAATCGTATTTGCCTGTCATATTGTACCAAAAAAAACCGGCCCGCACAAGCGCCGGGCGATGATCCCGCTTCTTCAAAACTTCACTTGAATAATTCCCCGCCTGTGGTATAATATTTTCATATGATGAGGGTGAATGCCCCGCCCCGCACGGGCGGGGTTTTGCTTTGTACAACAGGGAGGCACGATTATGAAGGTCAAGAATCTCGTTTCCAAGCGCTTCAAGGAGACCCCGGCGGACTGCGTCATCGCGTCCCAGGCGCTGATGATGCGCGGCGGCTACATCAAGCCCGTGGGCAACGGCATCTTCACGCTGTTCCCCATCACCAAGCGCATCACTTCCAAGATCGAAAACATCATCCGCGAGGAGATGAACCGCATCGACGGCCAGGAGGTGCTGTTCCCGGTGACCATGCCGGCGGACCTGTGGCGCAAGTCCGGCCGCTATGACAGCATCGGCAGCGAGCTGCTGCGGTTCAAGGACCGCTCCGGCGCGGACATGGTGCTGGGCATGACCCACGAGGAGGCCTCCGTCCACCTGATGACCGACGTGGCCGACAGCTACACCCAGTATCCCTTCATGATCTACCAGATCCAGACCAAGTTCCGCGACGAGCCCCGCTGCCGCGGCGGCCTGATCCGCGTGCGCGAATTCACCATGAAGGACGCCTACTCCTTCCACACCTCCCAGGAGGACCTGGAAAAGTACTACGCCCGGGCCTACGAGGCCTACAACCGCGTCTACGCCCGCTGCGGCGTGCCAGAGGTGGTGGCCGTTGCGTCGGATTCCGGCATGATGGGCGGCAAGGTGAGCCACGAATACATGCTGCTGACCGACGTGGGCGAGGACACCATCGTGCTGTGCCGCGACTGCGACTACCGCGCCAACATGGAGGCCGCCCCCTGCCTGCTGGTGAACGAGCCCGGCCAGATCGCGGAGCTTGAAAAGGTGGCCACTCCGAACTGCAAGACCATCGAGGACCTGTGCGCATTCCTGAAGATCAAGCCGCAGCAGACCTGCAAGGCCGTGATGTACCAGCGCAACGCGGACGATTCCTTCGTGATCGTGTTCATCCGCGGCGACCTGGACGTGAACGAGACCAAGCTGCGCAACTTCTTAAAGAGCGAAGTGCACCCCGCCGTCGTCACCGAGGATTCCGGCATCCACGCCGGCTTCACCGGCCCCATGGGCCTGCCCGAGGGCGTGACCGTGGTCTACGACAATTCCCTCAAGGGCATCGAGTGGTTCGCCACCGGCGCCTGCGAGGAGGACATGCACTACGTGGGCTTCAACATCGCCCGGGACATCGGCGACGTGGCATACGTGGACGTGGCCAAGGCCTTCGACGGCGGCATCTGCCCCGTGTGCGGCAAGCCCCACATCTACCTGAGCCGCGGCATCGAGGTGGGCAACATCTTCCAGCTGGGCACCAAGTACACCGAGTCCATGGGCATGACCTATGTGGACCAGGACGGCAGCCTGAAGAACCCCATCATGGGCTGCTACGGCATCGGCGTGGGACGCCTGGCCGCCAGCGTGTGCGAGGCGCACCGGGACGACTACGGCCCCATCTGGCCCATGAGCATCGCCCCCTGGCACGTTGAGATCTGCTCCCTGCGCGCCGACCAGCCCGAGGTGGCCGAGGCCAGCCAGAAGCTGTACGACGACCTGACCGCGCGGGGCATCGAGGTGCTGTGGGACGACCGCGCCGTCTCCGCCGGCGTGATGTTCTCCGACGCGGACCTGTTTGGCGTGCCGCTGCGCGTGGTCATCAGCCCCAAGGGCCTGAAGAACGGCACCATCGAGATCGCCGCCCGCGACAAGAGCATGAAGGAGATCGTGCCCCAGGCCGAGGCCGAGGACTTCGTGGTGAAGTACGTGCAGGACGCGCTGGAAAAGCTGGAGTGCCGGCTGTAGGACTCTAGAGTTCCCCTTTGGGGAAGGTGGCCCGCGAAGCGGGTCGGATGAGGTCCCCATACACAGCGATTCGCGCCCCTGTTGCGATAGGAAGCAAGCATTCCAATCGCAACAGGGGCGCGGTTTATTCAGTGTGTCATGGGGACGGTTCTCTTGACACATTTTTGTGTGTCATGGAACGGTTCTATTGACACATTTTTGTTCTTTCTTCTCAATGTATCGCGGTCGTTTCCGCGTATGTAACGTTTTTCCCTTTCGCGCGTCCAATATGTGGAAGGAGGTGATGGCTTGAAGGATTTTGAGGAGATGTTCACGCGCTACTTTGCGCGGGTCTATCGCTTCGCCCTGCGGCTGACGGGCAGCGAAATCGCCGCCGAGGAGCTGACCCAGCAAACCTTCTTCAAGGCGCTGAAAGCCATCGACAGCTTCGAAGGACGCAGCGACCCGATCACCTGGCTGTGCAGCATCTGCAAGCGGGAATTCCTGAGCGGTAAGCGTCGCCGGGAGGACGCCTTCTCTCCCGACACATGGGTGTTTCAGGGCGGCGCGTCGCCCGGCGTCGATTCCGACTACGCCCAAAAGGAAGAAACCCTTCGGCTGCATCGGCATCTGCACGCTCTGGGCGAGCCCTATCGGGAGGTGTTCATGCTGCGGATATTCGGGGAATTGAAATTTGATCAAATCGCAGCGCTGTTCGGCAAATCCGTCAGCTGGGCGCGAGTGACCTTCTACCGGGCGAAGGCGGAGCTGCAGGAACGCATAGAAAAGGAGGACGATGAAAATGGCGGAATATAACATCAACTGTGAAATTGCGCGCGATCTGATGCCGCTGGTAATCGACGATATCGCCAGCCCATCGACTAGAGGCGCGGTTAAAGCGCACCTGGCGGGCTGCGAAAGCTGCCGCAAGGCCATGGAGACGATGCGCCGGGAGAGCGCCTCACGCGACGGTGACGGCGAAGACGCGGACACCACATTTCTCCAGTTCTCCCGCAAGCTGGCAAAGCGCATCCAGCGCCAGCACAGCATCGCCTGGATTTGCGGTGTGCTGGCCGTGCTGGCGCTGATTCGCGGCGGCTGGCGGCTGGTGCGCTATCAGTGCTACGAGCACCAGGTACCGATGAAATTCACCGAGGCGGATACCCACAACGCGGCTCTGGTTCAGGATCAATTCGGCAACGTGCTGATCCGCTTTACGGTGGAAGATGAAAAGCGCCCCTGCATCGGTTGGAGCGGCTATGGCAACCCGACGGGCGCCACGGGAACCTGTTTCAGTTACGCCCCCATGCAGCCCGCCTGGCCCCAGTGGTTCGGCACCGCCGGCATGACCGGCGAAGTGACCACGAACACCGAAATGCGCATCGTCGACGGCCAACTGGTCTACTTGGAATACGATCCGCACTATGAACTGGACGAGACCGGCCACCGGGTCGAAACCTGGCTGCCCACCCATACCGTCCAGGTGGCGGAGCTGTGGCTGGGCTCCTGTGACAGTGACGACGCCCTGCTGCTCTGGAAGGCGGGCGACCCGGTGGATTTCCCCGTGGTGAAAAGCAGCGGCGCTTGAGCGCGAACGCCCGTCCGGCGATATAAAACCCCAAATCTGGCCTGTGTGTTTCCAAACCTTAACACTCAGGCCTTTTCAAACCCACTTATTTATCGTATAATAGTAGGGATGGAATATATATCCCGTCTTGAGGCGGGACGATAAATGGAGGAATTACCATGGCAATCATCGATAAGATCAAGGCAAAGGCAAAGGCGGACCTCAAGCACATCGTGCTGCCCGAGGGCGAGGAAGTGCGCAACGTGCAGGCGGCGGTGATGATCCGCGACCAGGGCCTGGCGAAGCTGACCCTGCTGGGCGACCCGGCGAAGGTGAAGGAAGTGGCCGACGGCGCGGACCTGACGGACATCGAGATCATCGATCCCGCCAACAGCGACAAGTGCGCCCTGTACGCCGCCACGCTGTACGACCTGCGCAAGGCCAAGGGCATGACCGAGGAAGAGGCCGCCGCGAAGGTGGCCGACCCGATGTATTACGGCATCATGATGGTGAAGCTGGGCGACGCCGACGGCCTGGTGTCCGGCGCGATCCACTCCACCGGCGACATGCTGCGCCCCGCGCTGCAGGTCATCAAGTCCAAGCCCGGCATGAAGACCGTGTCTTCCTGCTTCCTGATGGAGCTGCCGGACAAGAGCTTCGGCGACGACGGCGTGATGATCTTCTCCGACTGCGGCGTCATCCCCGATCCCGATGCCGAGCAGCTGGCGAACATCGCCCTGGGCGCGGCGGACTCCGCCCGCA
This sequence comes from uncultured Eubacteriales bacterium, assembly GCA_902800625.1. Lineage (GTDB taxonomy): Bacteria > Bacillota > Clostridia > Christensenellales > Aristaeellaceae > UBA2862. The sequence goes on from CADCFG010000003.1 coordinate 41,008, forward strand.
GCCTGGCCGGCATGGAGCCCCGCGTGGCCATGCTGAGCTTCTCCACCAAGGGCAGCGCCAAGCATGACGACGTGACCAAGGTGCAGGAAGCCACCCGCATCGCCCATGAGATGGCTCCGGAGCTGCAGCTGGACGGTGAGCTGCAGCTGGATGCCGCGCTGGTTGAGAAGGTCGGCCAGCTGAAGGCGCCCGGCAGCAAGGTGGCCGGCCACGCCAACGTGCTGGTGTTCCCGGACCTGGGCGCCGGCAACATCGGCTACAAGCTGGTGCAGCGCCTGGCCCACGCCGAGGCCTATGGCCCCATCCTCCAGGGCATCGCCAAGCCCTGCAACGACCTGAGCCGCGGCTGCTCCGCCGAGGACATCGTGGCCACCGTCGCCATCACCGCGTGCCAGGCGCAGGCCTGACGCCCTGCATGGCGGGGGACCTGCTTCCCCCGCCATTGCCACCCCTTTGAACAGGTTTTGCTTGAGCCCAAAGGGCTCCGGCCGCAAAACCTGCAAGGTATGAATTTGGCAAAGCCAAATTACATTCGGCTGCGACATACACGCCGCCGCAGCCGATTTTAAGTCGGGGCGCTGACGCCCCCGACACCCCCGTCAAATATGTATACAGGAGTGTTGAATATGAAAATCTTGGTTATCAACGCCGGTTCCTCGTCCCTGAAGTTCCAGCTGATCGACATGGACAACGAGTCCGTGATCGCCAAGGGCCTGGTGGAGCGCATCGGCACCGTGGACCCCACCACCGACCTGACCTACGAGTGGGACGGCCAGAAGATCAAGCAGAAGCAGCTGAAGAAGTGCGCCACCCACGCCCAGGCCATGGAGATCGTGCTGGACGTGCTGGTGGGCAAGGATCGCACCGCCAGCGAATACGACGCCAATGACGGCAAGGCGCACCTGACCGGCACCGCCGTGATCGCCGACCTGAAGGAGATCGGCGCTGTGGGCCACCGCGTGCTGCACGGCGGCGAGAAGTTCACCGCCTCCTGCCTGATCGACGACGCCTGCATCGAGGCCATCGAGGAGAACATCCCCCTGGGCCCCCTGCACAACCCCGCCAACCTGATGGGCATCCGCGCCTGCCAGGAGGTGCTGCCGGACGTGCCCCAGGTGGCCGTGTTCGACACCGCCTTCCACCAGACCATGCCCCCCAAGGCGTTCCGCTACGCCATTCCCAATGAGTATTACACCGACCTGCACATCCGCAAGTACGGCTTCCACGGCACTTCCCACCGCTATATCGCCGCGCGGGCCCAGGAGCTGCTGAACCTGCCCAAGGGCAACAGGATCATCATCTGCCACCTGGGCAACGGCTCCAGCCTGTCCGCCTGCGTGGACGGCAAGTGCGTGGACACCACCATGGGCATCACGCCTCTGGACGGCCTGGTGATGGGTACCCGCTGCGGCACCCTGGACCCCGCCGTGGTGGAGTTCATCTGCAACCGCAAGAACATGACCCCCACCGAAGTGTTGAACATGATGAACAAGAAGAGCGGCCTGCTGGGCCTGGCCGGCGATTCCGACATGCGCAATGTCACCGCCCGCTATGAGGCCGGCGAGCCCAACGCCATCCTGGCCATCGAGATGTGGGGCTATGTGCTGCGCAAGTACATCGGCTCCTTCGCCGCGGCCATGGGCGGCGTGGACGCCATCATCTTCACCGCCGGCATCGGCGAGAACGACGCCGCCGGCCGCGCCCGCGCGCTGGAGGGCCTGGAGTTCCTGGGCATCAAGCTGGACCCCGAGCGCAACAAGGTGCGCGGCGAAGAGGCGAAGATCTCCGCCGACGACAGCAAGGTGCAGGTCTGGGTCATCCCCACCAACGAGGAGCTGGCCATCGCCCGCGACACGCTGGAGCTGGCAAGCAAGTAATTAGGAATGAGGAATTTGGAATGAGGAATTGTGGTAGAAATCCTTCGGATTTCTCTTGATTCAATCAAATCCCGGCAGGGATTTGCACCGCCATTCCTCATTTCTCATTCCTCATTCCTCATTCTCCAAAAAATAACTTGCCAATCGACACGCAAACGATTATAATAGCAAAGGTTAGGGGGTATTGGGTTGGCACTGGATGTCGGCAAGGCATTGAAGAATCCCGGCCAGGTGTATCCGTTCCAGGCGAGCGTTGAGCTTCCTGAGATGGAGGTCCTGAGCGACCCGGTCCGCTTCGAGGGGATCGGCGTCGAGGGCGAATTCTTCTGCACCGGCGACCACCGCATCAGCCTGCGGGCGGATGTCAGCGCCACGGCGGTTTCCCGCTGTTCCCGATGCCTGGAACCCGTTCAAGTGCCTCTGAAGGCCTCGCTTGACGCCCTGTACGCCAAGGAGCTGGACCCGGACGACCCGGATCTGTACGCTTTCGAGGGCCACAGCCTGGCGCTGGAGGACGCCGTAAAGGACGCGCTGCTGCTGGAATTGCCGCTGCAATTCTTCTGCAAGCCGTACTGCAAGGGCCTCTGCCCCGTCTGCGGCATCAACTTGAACAAAGGAACCTGCACATGCCAGGAGGGCAACGTTGTCACCGGCCCCTTTTCGGCATTGAAAGATTATGTGCTAAACAACGAGGAGGTGTAACAATGGCCACTCCCAAGGGAAAAGTCTCCAAGGCTAGAAGGAATTCTCGCCGCAGCGCTCATTGGAAGCTGTCTGTGCCGGGCATCGTGAAGTGCCCCCGCTGCGCCAAGATGAAGCTGAGCCACCGCGTGTGCAAGTTCTGCGGTTATTATGACGGCCAGGAGATCATCAAGGTAGAAGCCGCGAAGTAATCGCAGCATGCCTGAATCGTTGAAAGCCCGTCCGGGTATCCGGACGGGTTGTTCGTCTTTATTGCAGCGGGGGGACAGGCTCCCCCGCCGCGCACGATCAATGAGGTGAATACGACTATGTTCCAAGGTTTTTCCCAGGCCACCGGCGACTTCCTCTGGAGCCTCGCCATGAACAACGACCGCACCTGGTTTATGGCCCACAAGCAGGAATACGAAGATGCGCTGAACACGCCCTTCCGCGCACTGGCCTTCGAGACGCTGGAAAAGATGCAGGCCGCCTTCCCCGACCAGGAGTTCCAGCTGCATATCGCCCGCATCTACCGGGATGCCCGCCGGCTGTTCGGCCGCGGGCCCTACAAGGACCACCTGTGGTTCTCCATCCAGAGCGGCGAGCGCCGCGCCATGGGGCCCATGTTCTGGTTCGAGCTGGGCGGCACGGGCTGGAGCTGCGGCTGCGGCAACTGGGAGGACTCCGCCGACGTGGGCGAGCACTGGCGCCAGCGCATCGACCGGGAGCCCAAGCGCTTTGAAAAGATCGTCAAGGGCATCGAGGCCCGCGGCCCCTTCACCCTCTATGGCCCGGTGTACAAGCGGCCCAAGGCCGACAGGGGCGAGCGGCTGAACCCCTGGTACAACCGCAAGCACCTGTCCGTGGGCTACGAGCAGGGCTACGGCGGCGTGATGTACACCCCCGACCTGCCCGACGCCCTCGTGGACACCTTCACCGCCCTGATGCCGCTGTTCCTGTTCCTCAAGGACGTGTGGAACGACGTGCTGATCGAGCGGGCGGGACGGTGAACGACATATTTACTTCAGCCCTCCCTGCATCTCCCACTGTCCCAGGAAGTTCTCGATCTGTGCGCATCGAATCATCCCGGAGAATACCGCGCCCTTGTCGCCCGTGCTGGCGGCAAGGGCGCTTTGCATTTCAGACAGCGCGTCCAGCCGCCCGATCAGCCCCGCGCACAGGGCGTTGTCCGCCGCGCCGGGGATGCCGGAGAGCGTCCGGCTGGCCTCGGCGGCGTCCTGGGCCGCCAGGCCGCACAGCGTCCGCGCGCCGTCTGGCCGGATCTCGCCCCGGTCCAGCTGCAGGGCAACCTGTCCCAGCTGCCGGGTCTGCTCCCGCAGCAGCGCGTCCGCCGCGGCGATGGCGTCGATCTGCGCCTGGGGCGCGGTGATGCGCAGCTTCACGGAAGGCGCCTCCAGCCTGATCGCCTCAGCGGCCAGGCCCTCCTCCGAGGACAGCCGCCGGGCAATGCGCTGGGCGTCCTTCTCCGATTCGTACACCGCGCCCAGCACCCGCCAGGCTCCTTCCAGGTTTGTCACATACGCGCCTGCGCCCCGGCTGCCATAGGCCGAGGCCGCCAGCCGGGCCTCCTGGTCGCTGGCACACGACGCCATGCTGACGCACCAGCCCGTCAGTGGCTCGAACTCGATCTCCCTCGTCACCCGCGGCGCGGCGGCCATGCTTTCCACCACGTCCGGCTTCGACGCGTTCAGCGTCAGCACGTACACCACCAGCATCGTCACGCACAGCGCCACCGACCAGGCCAGCGCCGTGGGTCGCTCCCTGCGCACCCGCACCGTATTCACCGCCAAAAAACCACCCCCGTGCAAGGATAATATGCGCCCGTCCCTTTTCCTAATCTCCCCGCCCTTCCCCCTGTTGGCTCAACTGTGACACCCGTTCGCCTTTTTTATGAGAAAACCATGGATTGCGTAGGAATGAGCGCAAAAGCATGGTATAATTATTCTGTAAATCTATCATTAGTGGGAGGACAACCCCATGGCGAACAATAAATCGAGCGCGAATCGCGCGAACCCCCGCAGGCGCCGCAGGCCGGGCGGCGTGTCGCTGATGCTGGCCATCGTGCTGATCATCATCGCGCTGCTGATGGGCGGCCTGGCGGGCTACGCGGTGGCCAAGCGCACCAACCCCTACCTGCACGAGCTGCAGGCCACCAAGGACCGGGTGACGGAGCTGGAGAACACGCTGACGCTGATTGGCTATCCGGTGGACGAGGACATGGACCCCGACCAGTGGCTCTACGACAACAACCTGGAGGAAAACGCCCTGGCCGAGCTGGACGGCGACACCTGGGACGACGATACGGACGAGGACGTGTGGAGCGACGAGACGCTTCTGGACGGCACGCTGCCCGAGGACGGCGAGAGCGTGGTGGTGGCGGAATTCGACGGCGGACAGCTGATGAGCGACGAGGTCATCCCCGCCTACAACGACCAGCTGACCACCGCCATCTTCGCAGGGCACAGCGCCGACGAGGTGGCCGAGAGCACGCTGAACGCCGTGATGGAGCAGCTGGCGGGCGACAAGATCATCGCCGCCCAGGCCAGGGAGCTGGGCCTGACGGAGCTGACGGACGCGGACCTTGCGCAGATCAACGAGCAAGCCGCCGCAAACTATGAGCAGCAGATCAACGACTACCTGGCCTTCGTGGGCGAGGGCGATCGGGACGCCGCCGTGCAGCAGCTGTCCGAGAACGGCATCACGCTGGAGTCCATCACCGACCAGCTGAAGCAGAACTGGTGGAGCCAGAAGTTCTACGACCACACCGTCAAGGACGTGACCGTGACCGACGAAGAGGTCCAGGCCCGCTACGACGCGCTGCTTGCCGAGCAGAAGGCGGACTTCGACGCCACGCCCGAGGACTTCGAGTACGCCCACCTGGCAGGCGGCGCCATCGTGTACCGCCCCGCGGACTATCGCGCCGTGCGGGACATCCTGATCGCCTTCGACAGCGACGCCGACGCAGCCAGGGCCGAAGAGCTGCTGGGGCGCATGGACCTGCTCGACGGAGACGAACAGGCGCTGGCCGAGGCCAAGGCCGAACTGGACACGCTGTTTGCGCCGCTGGAAAAGAAGGCGGATGAGGTCCAGCAGAAACTGGCGGACGGCGCAGCCTTTGCCGACCTGATGAACGAGTACGGCACCAGCGAGGCGCTGAAGGACGAGCCGCTGCGCTCCGAGGGCTTCTACATCACCGACGCCAGCTACGTCAACTCCGTGGAGTTCGTGGAGGGCAGCATGGTGCTGGAGCAGCCCGGCCAGGTTTCCGCACCCCTGCGCAGCGAATACGGCTTGCACCTGGTGGAGTATGTGGCCGACCTGACCCCCGGCGAAGTGCCGCTGGAGGAGGTCCGCGACGCCGTGGCCGCCGACGCGCTGAAGCAAAAGCAGGCCGAGTACTACGACCAGCAGCGCAAGGACCTGCTGGAAAAGGCCAACGTGAAGTACTATCCCGAGAGGCTGCACTGAGGCATATGAAAAAGAGGCTCGAAAGAGCCTCTTTTTTATCTTCAAGCGTTCTTCCACGCCTCGTACCACTTCGGTATGCTTCGCTCAAAGCCCTCGTAATCCTCCATCGCCAACCGGCAGCGGCGGGTCATGCCCGCGACGTCCGCCGCTCCGAAGGGCTCCGCCCAGGCGATGGAGAACAGCGAGGCGTGGGCCACGTAGACCGCCAGGACATCCCAGAAGTTCGGCGGCACGTCATCCCCGAAGTAGGCGTCGATCTGGCCGACGCAGTAGGGCACGCTGATCTCCCGTGCGAAGCTCTGCAGCTTGTAGAACTCCTCCCAGGGGTCGCCCACCTCCCAGCGGTTGAAGTCGATCACGCCGAGGGCGCCGTCCGCACGGTAAATGAGGTTGCCGGGGTGGAAGTCGCCGTGCTGGTACACCGGCGGCTCTTGCCAGATGCGGTCGATGTGCTCCCGCACGAAGCGGATCGCCGGCCCGTCGCCGCTCACCCGCACGCCCGAGGCCTCGTATCTGTCCAGCTGCCTGAGTTTTTTAGCCCGCTTGGTGTCAGTCGGCAGATCCCGCCCGTCCACCGGCAGGGCATGGATCCTGCGCAGGATATCCCCCGCCGCCCGGCCCAGCCGGTACTGTTCCGATTCGGAAAGCTCCGGCAGCACGGCCTCCAGGTCGCGCCCCTCCACCCAGCTGAGCAGCATATAGACGCCCTCTGCACACGTGCCGAAGTCCACGGGCCGGGACATGTCAAAGCCGAGGGCCGCGTACTTCGCGATGATCGCGTACTCCCTCCGCTTGGCCTCATATTTATCGGCGTCCGACAGCCGCAGCAGCAGCCGCTCCCCCGTACAGGTCTTAACGATGTACTTCCGGTCTCTGGACCAGCCCTTTTTCAGCGGCTCCACCGACCGCCAGCGCTCGCTCCCCGGAATGCCCCGAAACATAATGCCTCCATAAAATGAGAAATGGGGACGGTTCCTTATCTCATTTTCATTGTGTGTTACAGGAACCGTCCCCATTTTCGTTTTTCTAACCTTCGATCATCCTCAGCGCCGGCACGGCGTTCAGGTCCAGGTCGGCCACCTCCCCGGCCATCAGCCGATAGAACGCGGCGGAGCCGATCATCACGGCGTTGTCGGTGCAGAGGCCCTTCGGCGGGATGAACACCCGCAGCCCTGCCTTTTCGCCCCGCCTTTGCAGCTCGCTTCGAAGCAGCGAATTCGCCGCCACGCCGCCGGCCACGGCGATGCGCTTCGCCCCGGTGTCCTTCGCGGCAGCCAGTGTCTTGTCCACCAGCAGGTCCACCACGCTCCTTCTGAATGAGGCGGCGAAGTTGGCGGCGTCGATCTCGACGCCCTGCTGGCGCAGGTGGTGCGCCTGGTTGATGACGGCGGTCTTGAGGCCGGAGAAGGAAAAGTCGTACTTCCCCTGGGTGTGGGGATGCGGGAATTTGTAGGCGTGATCGTCGCCGCTGTCCGCCAGTTTGTCCAGCAGCGGCCCGCCCGGATAGGGGATGTCCAGCACCCGGGCCACCTTGTCGAAGGCCTCCCCCGCCGCGTCGTCGGTGGTCTGGCCGATCAGCTCATACTCGCCGTAGCGGGTCACGTTCAGGATGTGGCTGTGCCCGCCGGAGGCCACCAGACACACGAACGGCGGCTGCAAATCCGGATGGGCAATGTAGTTGGCGGAGACGTGGCCCTCGATGTGGTTCACAGGGATCAGCGGCAGGTCGCGCCCATATGCCAGGGCCTTGGCCCAGCTGACGCCGGTGAGCAGCGCGCCTACCAGCCCCGGGCCGTAGGTGACGGCCACGGCGTCGATGGCGTCCAGGGTGATATGGGCCTCGGCCAGCGCCGCGTCCAGCAGCGGGTCGATGGCCTCCACGTGCATGCGGCTGGCGATTTCCGGCACCACGCCGCCGTACAGCGCGTGGGTGTCGATCTGGCTGGCGATGGCGTTGGCCAGCTGCTCGCGGCCATTGCGCACCACGGCGATGGCCGTCTCGTCACAGCTGGACTCCACCGACAGGATCAGCGCTTCTCCCCGAAGTCGAAGGTCTTGGGCCTTTGCGCGGACGCGCGCCGCGTAGCTCGATTGTCGTTCCATTTGCTTGCCTCGTCTTGCTTGTTTTTCGGCCAGATGAAGGTGATGAGCGTGGCCAGCGCCGGCACGGCGACCAGCGCCGCGAGCCCCCAAAGCCCGATGCGCAGCCCCATGCCCATGAACATGCTCTCGGGGCAGATGCGGATCAGCAGGTCCGTGGCCGGGTCCAGCAGCCACAGGTCGTTGCTGAACAGCACCCGGTGGAAGAAGGTGAACGCGCCGCCAAAGTCGATGGCCGCCCAGATGCCGAACGCCCCCAGGGGAATGAGCAGCACCAGCGGCGCAAGCCACGCCGCCAGTCGGGCCCTGCGCCGGTTTTGCAGCAGGTACGCCCCGCCCACGATCAGCAGCACCGCCCAGGGGATCAGCCGGCTGCGCACCTTCCTGAGCAGCGCAAACAACCTGAAGCAGTCCGCCATGTGGGTCATTTCCTTTTCATTGAAGGCGGGCTGCACCGCGCCGCGCACCGGGATTTCGACGACCCCGTCGCCCTCGTTCAGCGCGGCCTCGTCCCCGGCCAGATAAGCGGCCAGGCGGCCGTCCAGCATGCGCAGGTCGTCGTCGGATATGCCCGCGGCGCTGGCGGCGTCCATGGTCAGCCAGGCCTCCTGCTGCAATCTGTAGTACAGCTTTCCGTCCGTGCCCACGGCGTGCAGCGCGCTGAGTATCGCTATCAGCATCAGCGCGACCAGGCCCAGGGTGAGGGCGATCGCGCCAAGGGTTTGTCGCTTGGATTGCATCATGGGTGATTACCTGTCATTCAATGAATTGCCAATATTCTGTTGATACGCGCTTATGCTTCGCATCCGACTGAACCGTCAGCCAGGAATTCCTCCCGGGTCAATTCCAGATGGATGATCCCGTCCGCCGCTCCGGTCTCCCGAAAGCCGGCCGCCCTGTGTATGTAAAGCGAGGCCAGGCGGGTATCCTCAAAATCGTTGTGCAGGCGGGATATCCGATCCACCCTGAATGCGCGGTCCAGCAGCAGGTGAAGGCCCTGCCTGCCGTACCCTTTCCCTCTTTCCGGAGCGTAGATCACAATGCCCATGTCCCACCAGTCCCGCTCCGGGTTGTGGTGAAAATTCACGTCCCCGACAAACGCTCCATCGCTCTTCCTTTGCAGGAAAGCATAGAATCGTTCAGGTTCCCTCCCAATCCATGACGCCTGTATTTCCAGCCACTCGGATTCCGGCTCGGGAATGCAGCCGTCCGGTGGAAACCACGGCGCATTATAAGCCATCGTCTCCGGGTCAGACAGCATTTTCACATAAAACCATCCATCCTCCGGACGGGGGATATACAGCTGTAAATCTCCGGCCATCTTTGCTTTGATTGCCTCCATGAATCCGGGTCGCGAGCGCTCGCATGGCTGCCCAAATGCCTGCCCCCGTTGGAGAAGGGTGGAGGGCGCAAGGAAAAGGACCTCATCCGTCATTTGCTTCGCGAATGCCACCTACCGGGGGCTTACCAGCCCGTTCTCGCTGAAAACAGCACACTATGCTGTTTTCCGGGCGCTCGAACCCCCTAAAGGGGAAGGCACTGGAAGCGCGACAACCGCTATCCCTACTCCCTACTCCCTGTTCCCTCTCCTCACAGCTTCTGCAAATAGCTGGTCACAAACCCCTCCAGCTTGCCGTCCATCACGGCGTTCACGTCGCCGGCCTCGTAGCCGGTGCGGTGGTCCTTCACCATGGTGTAGGGCTGGAACACGTAGGAGCGGATCTGGCTGCCCCATTCGATCTTCTTGAGCTCGCCCTTGATCTCGCCCATCTGCTCCTGGCGCTGCTGCTCCTTGAGTTCAGCCAGCCGCGCGCGCAGCCAGATGAAGCACATCTCCTTGTTCTGCACCTGGCTGCGCTCGTTTTGGCACTGCACCACGATGCCGGTGGGCAAGTGGGTGATGCGCACGGCGGAGTCGGTTCGGTTGACGTGCTGGCCGCCGGCGCCGGAGGCGCGGTAGGTGTCGATGCGCAGGTCCTCGGGCCGGATCTCGATCTCGCCGTCGTCCTCGATGATGGGCGACACGTCCAGCGAGGCAAAGCTCGTGTGCCGCCTGGCGTTGCTGTCAAAGGGCGAGATGCGCACCAGCCGGTGCACGCCGCGCTCGGATTTCAGATAGCCGTAGGCGTAGTCGCCGGACACCTCGAACGTCACGGACTTGATGCCCGCCTCGTCGCCGTCCAGCAGGTCCAGCAGCTTCACCTGAAAGCCCATCCGCTCGCAGAAGCGGGTGTACATGCGGTAGAGCATCTGGGTCCAGTCCTGGGCCTCGGTGCCGCCCGCACCCGCGTGCAGCGAGAGGATGCAGTTGCAGCCGTCGTAGTCGCCGGTCAGCAGGGTCTGAAGCCGCAGGGTCTCCAGATCCTCTTTCAGCTTGTCAAACTCGGAGCGGATCTCCTCGGCGCTCCCCTCGTCGTCGGCCTCCTCCGCCAGCTCCATCAGCACCTCGATGTCGTCCGCGCGGCTGCACAGGCTCTCGTAGTGCTTGATGCGGCTCTCGGTGCTGCTGGCCTTCGCGGACACCTTCTGGGCGCGCTCGGTGTCGTCCCAGAAGCCCGGGGAGCCCATGTCCTCGTTGTATTCGATCAGCTGCTCGCGCAGGTGATCGATCTGCAGGCTCTTGCCCGCCTCGTCCAGCATGTTCCGGACGGCGTTCAGATCCTGCTTGAAAACTTCCATTTCGAGCATATTTATCACATCCTGCTTTCTGATCAATTAGGAATTAGGAATTAGAAATGAGAAATTGTGGAAGAAATCCTTACGGATTTTATGGATTTTTGAAGAACGACAATTATTGCGATTCAATTTGTTTCAATCTCAAATCCGAAGGATTTGTACCGCCATTCCTCATTCTTCATTCCTCATTCCTCATTTGCGGCTCAGCCGCTACTGCGCCCCGCAACACTTCTTGTACTTCTTGCCGCTGCCGCAGGGGCAGGGATCGTTGGGGCCGACCTTCTTGTCGGTCTTGCGTATGACGGGCTTCCTGGCCTCCTCGTTGCCGTGGCTGGCGCTGGTGGGGGTGGCCACCTGCTTGCGCTCCACGGGCTTGGCCAGCACGGTGAAGTAGAGGCGGCGCAGGGTGTCCTCCTGGATCAGGTGGACCATCTCCTCGAACATGTCGTAGCCCTCGCGCTTGTACTCCACGATAGGGTTCTTCTGGCCGTAGGCGCGCAGGCCGATGCCGTCGCGCAGCTCGGTCATGGCGTCGATGTGGTCCATCCAGCGGCGGTCCACCGCGCCCAGCAGGGCCACGCGCTCGAACTCCCGCATATCCAGGTTGGCCTCGGCCCACATCTTCTCCTTCTGCTGGTAGATGCGGTCGGCCCGCTCCTCCACGGCGGAAATGAGCCTGGCCTTGGTTTTGTCGGCCATGCCGTCCATGATGGCCTGCACGCCGCCCTTGTCCAGGCATAGCCTGGACAGGTACTCGTCGAGGCCCGCGATGTCCCAGCTGTCCAGGTCGCCCTCGTCGGCCACGTGGCGGTCCACCGCCTCGGTGATGAGGGTGTGGCGCATGTCCATGATCTTGTCGTGCATGTTGCCGCCCTCGAGCACATCCCGGCGCTGGCCGTAGATGATCTCGCGCTGCTGGTTCATCACGTCGTCGTACTGCAGCACATGCAGGCGGATGTCGTAGTTCTTGCTCTCCACCCGCTTCTGGGCGTTCTCGATCTGCTTGGACACGATGCCGAACTCGATGGCCTCCTCGGCCTCGCCGCCGGACAGCCGCTCCAGCATGGGCTTGAAGCGGTCGCTGCCGAACAGGCGCAGCAGGTCGTCCTCAAAGGACACGAAGAACTGGCTGGAGCCGGGGTCGCCCTGGCGGCCGGCGCGGCCGCGCAGCTGGTTGTCGATGCGGCGGGACTCGTGCCGCTCGGTGCCGATGATGTGCAATCCGCCCAGCTTCACCACCTCGTCGTGGCCGGCCTTGGTCTCCACCTCATACTTGGCCAGCAGGTCGCGGAACACCTTGCGGGCGGCGAGCACCTCCTGGGGCACGTGCTCGTTGAAGCCGATGGCCTCCTCGATCAGCTCCTCGTCGTACTCCAACTGGCGCATGGCCCTGCGGGCCATGAACTCGGCGTTGCCGCCAAGCAGAATGTCGGTGCCGCGACCGGCCATGTTGGTGGCGATGGTCACGGCGCCCTTCTTGCCGGCCTGGGCCACGATCTCGGCTTCCTTCTCGTGGAACTTGGCGTTCAGCACCACGTGCTCCACGCCCCGACGCGCCAGCATGCCGCTGAGCAGCTCGCTCTTTTCCACGGAAACCGTGCCCACCAGCACCGGCTGGCCGGTGGCGTGGCGCTTCACGACCTCCTCGATGATGGCGGCGTACTTGGCCTTCATGGTCACGAACACGGCGTCGTTCATGTCCTCGCGGATCATGGGCCGGTTGGTGGGGATGGTGACGACATCCAGCTTGTAGATGCCGTTGAACTCCTCCTCCTCGGTCTTGGCCGTACCGGTCATGCCGGAGAGCTTTTTATACATGCGGAAGTAATTCTGGAAGGTGATGGTGGCCAGGGTCTTGCTCTCCCGCTCCACCTTCACGCCCTCCTTGGCCTCGATGGCCTGGTGCAGGCCGTCGGAATAGCGGCGGCCCACCATCAGGCGGCCGGTGAACTCGTCCACGATGATGACCTGGCCGTCCTTCACGACATAATCCACGTCCCGCTTCATCATCTTGTGGGCGCGCAGGGCCCCCAGGATGTGGTGGTACAGCTCCTGGTTCTCCGGGTCGGTGAGGTTGTCCACATTGAAGAAGCGCTCGGCCTTCTTCACGCCCCGCTCGGTCAGCGACAGCGTCTTGTCCTTCTCGTCGCGCAGGTAGTCGCCGTCCACCAGCAACCCGCCCTGCCGGTTCTCCTTGTCCTCCTGGGCCTCGGTAAGGCCGGTGAGGATGAACTGGTTGGCCCGGGCGTACAGCTCGGTGGACTTGTCGCCCTGGCCGGAGATGATCAGCGGCGTGCGCGCCTCGTCGATGAGGATGGAGTCCACCTCGTCCACGATGGCGAAGTTCAGCGGCCGCTGCACCATGCGCTCCTTGTAGGTGACCATGTTGTCGCGCAGATAGTCGAAGCCGAACTCGTTGTTGGTGCCGTAGGTGATGTCGGAGTTGTAGGCCGCCTGCCGCTGGGCGGGATCCAGGTCATGCACGATCAGGCCCACGGAAAGGCCCAGGAAGCGATAGACCTTGCCCATCCACTCGCTCTGGAACTTGGCCAGGTAGTCGTTCACGGTGACCACGTGCACGCCCTTTCCCGTCAGCGCGTTCAGCACCGCCGGGAAGGTGGCGGTCAGGGTCTTTCCCTCGCCGGTGCGCATCTCCGCGATGCGGCCCTGGTGGAGCACGACGCCGCCGATCAGCTGCACGTCGAACGCCCGCTGGTTCAAAACGCGCACGCCCGCCTCGCGCACCAGCGCGTAGGTTTCGGGCAGCAGGGCGTCCAGGTCCTCGCCGCCCTGGGCCCGCGCGCGCAGCGCGGTGATCTTATCGCGCATCTGGTCGTCCGTCAGCTTCTTCACGTCCGGCTCCAGCGCGTTGATCTGGTCCACGATCTTGCGGACCTTCTTGATCTCGCCCTCGTTGGAGGGCTTCAGCATATTCTTCAGAAAATCAAACATATTGGCCTCCGGGATGATTTGAATGAATGCCCCTTTGCCTTCCGGCATAATGCGGCATTTTAATCTAATTTATATTATAGCACAGGAATCGGTGTTTTGACAATACGGGCGCGGCGCCCGGGCAGGTTAAAGCTCAAAACAGGCCCATGGTTTTTCACGGAAAATACATGCTGGCGTTATTGTCGCTTAAAACATCCATGAGATAATTATAAAACCACGGTGGACGGCCCCTGCCGCCCCCTCCCGTATGGATTCGACCGAGAGGTTACGATATGCAGACGATCATGAAGCTCCTGCTTTACGCGGGACTTGAAAAAGAAGAATTCAAAGCGCTGAACAGAGACGCGCTGGCGGAAAACACCCGGAACCTGACCACCTATTCGCTGGTGGCCGTGCTGGTGTTCGGCATGCTGGTGGTGGCCAACGCCCTGGTAGGCAACATGACCAGCATCAACCAGATCCACTACATGCTGATGCTGGCGGCCAATCTGCTGATCTGGCTCGGCATGCGCTTCCTGGTGCCCAAGTGCCCCGGCCTGGCCCTGCCCCTGTTTTACGCCTTCATGGGGTTCCTGTACGCGTTCTCGCTGGCGATCACGGCCATCCACCCCTCGCTGCCCGCGGTGACCACCATCGTGCTGCTGTTTGCAATGCCCATGCTGTTGTGCGACCGGCCCATCCGCATGATCGGGATGACGGCGGTGGCCGTCACGGCGCTGTGCGCGGTTGCCTTCATCTACAAGCCCGTCGAGGTCGCTCAGGTCGATCTCTGGAACGGGGTGTCCTTCGCGGTGGTCGCCGCCGTGGTGGAGACGCTCCAGCAGCGCACGAAATACCGGCTGCTGGCCCAGGCCCGGAAGATCCGCATGCTGAGCGAAACGGACCTGCTCACCGGCGTAAAGAACCGCAACCACTACGAGACCCGGCTGGCCGGCTATGCCGACACCTGCCGGGAGAACCTGGTCTGCGTCTACGTGGACGTGAACGGGCTGCACGAGCTGAACAACACCCAGGGCCACAAGGCCGGCGACGTGATGCTGCAGACCGTGGCCCACGAGCTCTCCGCCTGCTTCGGCGCGGAGGACACCTTCCGCATCGGCGGCGACGAGTTCGTCTGCTTCCGGGCGGACGCGCCGGAATATGCCGTGCGCGGCCAGGTGGACCACATCAGCGCCGTGCTCGCCGCCCGGAGCTACAACATCTCCGCGGGCATCAGCAGCCAGGTGAAATCCGAGCTGAGCCTGTCCGCCCTCACCACCGCCGCCGAGGAGGCCATGTTCCAGGCCAAGCGGGAATACTATGCCCAGGCGGGGCGGGATCGGAGACGCAGATAAACGGAAAAGAAGAATCGGCGGAGGCCATCAAGCCTCCGCCGATTCTTTGTCCTTCATCGCCGCCTGTCGTGACCGCGGGCCTGGTAGTATTCCCGCTTGGCCTTGTACATCTCCTCGTCCGCCTGCTTGGCCAGCTCCGCCAGCGAAAGCTCCGGGTGGTCCTTCGCCTTCACGCAGCCGCAGGAAACGCTCAGCTCCCTGCCGTTGCGGCGCGTCCAGGTCTCCTGGCGCAGGGCAAATTCCTCCTGCGCCCGGGAAAGCTGGGCGTCGTCGATGAACAGCATCGCCACGAACTCGTCGCCGCCGGTGCGATAGATGGAGCCGTAGTCGCCGAAGCACTCCAGTATGAACCGCGCCGCATGGATCAACAGCTCGTCCCCCGCCTCGTGGCCCAGGGTGTCGTTGGCGGCCTTCAGGCCGTTCAAATCCAGCGTCATGTAGGTCAGCTCCGCCCGACGCGGGTCCTTCGCCATGGCGGTCAGGTCGTTGCCATAGGCGCGCCGGTTCAAAAGCCCGGTGAGGGAATCGGTGTTGGCGTTGCGCTGCTCGTCCAGGATCTGCAGGGTCATCCTCCGCACGATGAAGCTGATCACGCCCACCGCCAGCAGCAGGTACAGCAGCACCATGAGCAGCGTGACGGGGATGTTCTGGTCGATGGTGGACCGATCCTGCACGACGGCGATCAGGTAATCCTCCATGGCCTGCATCGTGCAATAGCCGGGCCTTTGCTCCATCATCGCGGGGAATGTCGCGCTGCCGATGCTCTCCAGCTGCTCCGTCGCGCGCAGGCCCAGCGAATCCAGCTGGCGCCCGATATGGCGGGAAACGGTGGAGCCCAGTATCTCCCCGCTCTTCCTGTCGGCCACGATCATCTCCACGCCGTCATAGGCGGGCATGCTGTTGATGACCTCGGAAATCTCGTTGGCGCGGAGCTCCTCCATCAGCCGCAGCGGCTCGATGCCCACCTGGATCATGTGCGTGCCCGCGTCGTTCCAGCAGATGGCATACATCATGGACTTGGCCTCGGCGGTGTTGGGCGTCACGTCCTGGCACATGGAGAGGGCCTTGTTCTCCAGCATCGGCTTGAAATAGGCCATCTGCTCGCCGGAATCGAAGGAATAGCCGTAGTAGATCGGCACCGTTCCGGCATAGATGGTGCCCGTTTCGTCAAACAGGTGGATCTCGTCGATGTCCATCAGCTTGGCGACGCGAATCTGCTCGGAGATGTCCGTCTCCATGCCCGGCACGTGGTCGATGATGTAGGACACGGCCTTGGCCTTGGTGATGTAGTTTTCCTTCAGCGAATCCACCAGCGCCTGTTCCTTGTGCTCGTTGGTGAGCAGCACGTTTTCCATCTGGTCCGCCAGCAGCCTCGTGGTGCGATAGGCCTGCTCGCGGTTGCTGCGCGCCATCACAAAGTATTCGATGCCCAGCAGCAGCGCCAGGATGCAGGTAACGATGATGGTCAACTGCACCGCGTTCACCCTGCCTGCCCTTCCGCTCCTCATGGCAGCGCCTCCCCGCTCATTCAAACTGTTGCGCCCGATCATGTCGACCAGGCTGCTCCCGTTATGCTCATCTCTTGGCTCGCGACAACTCCATTATAGCCAAGCGTTTTCATCATTGCAAATGAATAATTTGGGCAGGGCCCCGCCGGGCAAGGGCCCAACTGATTTTGACGCCGGAGCCCTCAGGGGATCTGCTCAAAGTCCCCCAGCCCGCGGAAGACGCGCGTCAGGCCAAAGCGCAGCTTCTCCCGGCGGCCCATGGCTCCCTGGAAGCCCACATAGGCCCTCAGGCCGTTTTCGATGTCGTCCCGGGACAGGGGTTTTTTGCCGTAGCTGGACGCGGTCACGGCGCGGACGAAGCCGGCGTACTCGGGGTTTTTGAACTGCCCGGACACCCGCTGGGCGAAGGCCTCAGGGGTCTCGCCGTTCACGGGCGTCTGGCCCATGTGGGCAAGCAGCGTCAAATTCGCCCGGTACACGATCATCCCGGCCTGGCGGGCGGTTTTGGCCTTTCCGGCCAGCTTCGCGGGATTGGCCCGGTCCAGCCGGCCGCGCACCCACCGGACCGCCAGCGCGATGAGCGCGACGAGCAGCAGTATCCCCAGCAGCCACCACAGCCAGCGCTGGCCGTTCCCGTCCTGCGCGCCGTCCACGTCGGGCAGCTCGCCGTCCTCCGGCTCATCCTGCGCGCCGTCATCCTCCGGCTGGGTCGTCGGTTCGTCCTGCGCGCCGCTGTCCTCCGGCTCGGGCGAGGGCGTGGGTTCGTCGCCCAGGCCACCCTCGTCGGGCGCGGGGCTGGGCGTAGGCGTGGGCTCGCCGCCGTCGTAGTCGCCCTCGGCGGGCGTCATGGGATCCTGGCCATCCGTGCCGTCGTCGCCGGCATACTGCTCGCCCTCGGGCATGCCGTTGCGGCCCGTGGCCCCGCCGGTGGCGTCGAAGGGCACCCAGCCCACGCCTCGGAAGTACACCTCGGCCCAGGCGTGGGCATTCTCGCCGGTGAGCACCTGCTGGCCCGGGCGGGCCAGGTAGCCCTCCACATAGCGCGTGGGCAGGCCCGCGATGCGGCCCATCACCGCCATGGCCGTGGCATAGTAGCTGCAATAGCCCTCCCGGCTGTCCAGCAGGAAGTAGGACACGAAATCCCGGCCCTGGGGCGGGTAATCGGTGTCCAGGGTGTAGCGCATCTCCCGGCGCAGGTATTCCATGATGGCCACGGCCCGGTCATAGGGGTTGTCCAGATCGCCGGTCAGCTGCATGGTCAGGGCATAGACGCCGCCTTCGATGCCCTCTGGCAGCTGGCTGTGGTGGCCCACCACCTCCTGCCATTGGTCGTCATTGGCGTCCTCTCCCTTCACCACCGCCTCGCGCAGCACGTCTCCGGGCAGCACCTGCAGCGCCCGCAGGCGATAGCGGTCCCCGGGCTGCACCTCGCGGGTCAGGAACATCTCCCCGGCGGTGTTGTAGTAGACCGCGGTGGACAGGTCCATCTCGAACTTTTCCAGCCGCCCCGGCACGAACAGCGTGCTGGTGCCCTCGGAGAGCATCTCCACGCCCACGTCCGTGGTCAGCAGCGCGCCCCTGTCGCCCGCAAAGCCGTGGTTGAACACCCGGTCGCGGATGGAGGCGTGGGTCAGGTCGTAGTACAGATACCGGTTCTTCGGCGCGGCATCCACCCAGGAATACCCGGTGTAGGCCGAGCGGATCGCGCCGCGCAGCAGCACCTGGGCGTCGGTTTCCACCCGCATCACCGGGTCGGTGTGGGGATCGGCAGGGCCGCCCAGCATGGACACGACGCTCTCCCCCACCTCGCCGGCGTGATCGTAGCCCTCCTGGGCGATGGAGAAGGCGATGCGCTCCTCGGTGAAGTTGAAGTACTGCTCGAACACCGCCCGCACCCGCTCAGCCGCCTGCTCCAACGGCGGCCAGGTGACCCGGTTCCCCGGCAGGAACGCCAGCGCCAGCGCCACGGCCAGCGTCGCCGGGATCAGCACCCGCAGCGCGGACACGTCCCGCTGCACGCCGCCGGTGAGGGCAAAGGCCGCCGCCGCCGCGACCAGCCCAGGCGCCGTGGCCGCCATGGAGGCGTCCTCGCTCATGGCGTGGCAGGCCACCAGGATCGACAGCAGCACCATGATGGCCATGGACACGAATTCCCGCCGGTTCAGCATGGCAAAGAACAGCGCCCCCATCACAAACGCCCCGATGGACAGCAGCGTGCCGCCGCCCAGGGCCACCTGCGCCGCCTCCGCCTCCTGGCCAGACCAGGACGCGAACACCGCCTTGATGGCCCCCAGCCCCGCCGCGTGGCTGCCGGCAAATACCGCGGCTATGGCGATGAACAGCCCCGCCGCCAGCGCCGCGCCGCCGCCGGACATCGCGCCCAGCAGGCCCAGGCCCGCCGCCAGCAGCCCCGCGAAGTAAAGCCCCGCGCCGCTGACCGCCAGCCCCATGGCCGAGGCCAGCACACAGGCGGCGCTGCCGGCGAACAGCATCGCCAGCACCGCCGCCACGATCGAGCGGGTCGCCTTCGATTTTTGGGATAGCTTGTTGGACATAGCGTGTTCCTTGTTTCAGGAGCAGAAATTGCGGACGGGCGAGAAGCGCGGCAGCAGCTATTCCTGCTCCCTGCTCCCTGATCCCTCACCCGTCGTATTCGTCGTCAAACGCCGCCTCGGCGGCCCTTTGCCGGTCCTCGTCGGAGCGGACGCCCTCCCAGGGATCCAGGCGCTCGGCCTTCACGCCGCCCATCTTCACGCGCTCGATCAGCGCCATGGACTCGTCCCGGTCGTCGTCGGACACCCAGATCAGCTTCGTGGCCACGCCGCTGCGCTGCATGCGCAGGGCCATGTCCGCGATGCGGGTGGTCAGCCGCGCCGTCACCAGCACAGCCCCGCCGGTGCGCTGGAACCGGGCCAGCATCAGCATCAGCACCTGCTCGTAGCCGTAGGGGCTGTCGAACTTCACCCGCAGCATGGCGTCGGTGAAGGCGGCGATGTCCGCCGGGGACTGGCCGGCGATCTCCCCGGGCCGCGCGCCCACCAGGGGCATGCGCACCGGATAGCCGGCCTTCAGCTGGGCCTGGGCGGCGGAAAGGGCTGCCTCACACACGCAGTCCTCCAGCGTCAGCTGCTGGTCCCGCAGGGCGGTCAGTTCCGCCAGGTCGGGGATGATCAGCGTGTCCGGCCGGGCGCTCTCCTCATAGGTGCGCACCAGCAGCTCCCGCTTGCGCAGCGACAGCTTCCAGTGGATCTTCTTCAGCTCGTCGCCCTCCTGCCAGGCGCGCACGTCCGAGGGCGAGGCGTTGTCCTCGGCGGCGCGGCTGCGGAATTCCGGCCCCTGGTCGATGGCGGTCAGCTGAAGCGGCGCCACCTCCGAAACCCTCGGCAGCACCTCCAGCTTCACCAGCCGGGTGTGGGGGCTGCGGCTCAGGCGCACCAGGCCGAACACGTCCTCCACGCTGATGCGCGTCACGCCCGCCTCGTACACGCCCCGGTGGGGGCACTGTATCACCTGGCGGAACGTGCGCCGGGAGAAGGGCGGGCAGGAGACGTTCACCTCCTGGGTGGGCGCGTAGGCCGAGGGCACGTTCAGGTGCACGCGGATGGACGCCACGGGCAGAAGGCAGCCGTGGCGCAGGTTGAACACCGCCACCATGCGCTCGCCCCGGTTCACCCGGGTGCGCACGCCTTTGATGTCGAACTTGAGCGTGAACAGCGTCCAGACCACCGCCACGGCCCCCAGCGCCAGCATCATCGACAGCGCCAGGGCGATCAGGTAGTAAAGCCGCGTGCCCGTGCTCAACCCGGCCACCAGCATCGCCGCCATCACCAGTCCGTAGCCCAGGCGGCGGGAATTCATTGCATACATTCCTTGATTTCCTTGTATGGCGTATATTTATAAGGGGTTACTGTCCTTTGACCTTCACCGGCACCTGCACGCTGCCCATCACATTGGAAAGGATCTTCTGGGCGGTCATGTTGCGCATGCGGGCCTCGGGCGACAGCACCAGCCTGTGGGCCAGCACCGGCTCGGCCATCTTCTGCACGTCCTCCGGGCGCACGAAGTCCCGCCCGTCCAGCAGCGCCGCGGCCTGGGCGGCGCGCAGCAGCGATATGGCCCCGCGGGTGGACACGCCCAGGGCCAGCGCCCCGCTCTTGCGGGTGGCGGCGGCGATGGCGGACACGTAGACGCGGATCTCCTTCGCCGCGTAGACCTTTTCCACCTCCTGCTGCAGCCGCACGATGTCGGCGCTGGTGCAGATGGGCTTCAGCTCCTCCATGGGCCGCTGGCCGGTGGTGTAGCGCTCCAGGATGTCCGCCTCCTCCTGGGGGGTGGGATAGCCGATGGACACCCGCATGAAGAAGCGGTCCAGCTGGGCCTCCGGCAGCGGATAGGTGCCCACGAAGTCCACCGGGTTCTGGGTGGCCAGCACGATGAAGGGCTGGGGCATGGCGTAGGTCACGCCGTCCACGGACACCTGGCCCTCCTCCATCACCTCCAGCAGCGACGACTGGGTCTTGGGCGAGGTGCGGTTGATCTCGTCCGCCAGCACAATCTGGCTCATGATCATGCCGGGGCGGTACTCCAGCTCGCCGGTCTTGAAGTTGGCGATGGAGAAGCCGGTGATGTCGCTGGGCGTGATGTCCGGGGTGAACTGTATGCGCTTGAAGGAGCAGTCCAGCGACCGGGCCAGGGCGCTGGCCAGGGTGGTCTTGCCCACGCCGGGCACGTCCTCGATCAGCACGTGGCCCCGGCAGAGTATGGCCACCATCATCAGCTCGATGGCGTCCTCCTTGCCCACGATGACCTTGCCCACGTTCCGGGTGAGCAGTTGGGCGAAACGCTGTGTAACCTGCATAGATGTATCTCCTTGGCTTTCGATAACTTCTTTTTGACCGCCCCGCCGGGCGATTGGTTCCATATAGCCTCATCTTAGTATACAATATTCCCTCGCCGATTTACAAGGAAAACTGTCCAAAACGCCGTTTCTGTGCTATAATATTAAACGGAACGCCGCAATTGAGCCGTTTTTCAGCGATAAGGGGGTGCAGGCCGTGATTCTGGGCATCGGCATTGACCTGTGTGAGATCCAGCGCATATCGAAGGCCATCGAAAGGCCCCGGTTCCTGGAGCGGGTGTACACCCCCGCCGAGCGGGCGCGGATCGAGGCGGCCTCCAGCATTCGCCAAAGCGAGATCGCCGCGGGACTGTTCGCCTGCAAGGAGGCGGTGGCGAAGGCCCTTGGCACCGGGTTCACCGGCTTCTTTGCCGACGCCGTCGAGATCACCCCCGACGACCTGGGCCGCCCCGTGTGCGCCCTCTCCGGCGGCGCGCTGAAGCGGGCGGCAGAGCTGGCCGGAGACGGCGGCTTTCGCGTTTGGGTGTCCATCACCCACGAGGGCGGCTTCGCCGCCGCGCAGGCGATCATCGAGCGCTGAAGCCCCTGTGCCACCACCGGGTGAAGCAAACGTTTCGCACAGGGCGGGCGCCGCAACGGCGCCCCTACACGCACACGGCAGCGATGGTTCGCTCCGCGCTCTCCCCCTCCCAACCGCGATGAAAGGAAGCATCGATGCAACCACTGATTACCCCAATCGCCATGCGCGCCATGGAGCAGCGCTACTTTGCCGAGACCGGCACGCCCTCCATCGACCTGATGGAAACCGCCGCCCGGGCACTCTGCGACGCCATCCTCAGGCGCTTCGGCGCAAACATCCGCGTATTCATCGCCTGCGGCCCCGGCGGCAATGGCGGCGACGGCTATGCCTGCGCGCGAATGCTGAAGGCGGCGGGCTGCGACTGCGCCCTCTTCCCCGCCGAGCCGCCCAGGTCCCCGGACGCCGCGTGCAACCGGGAAAGGGCGCTGGCGGCGGGCGTGCCGGAGCTGGCTTTGTCCGACGCGCCGCAGGCCCCGGACCTGTGGGTGGACGCCCTCTACGGCACGGGCCTGTCCCGCGCGCCGGAGGGCATGGCCGCGGCGCTGATCGAGCGCATGGACGCCGACGGCGCCCAAGGCAGCCGGATCGTCGCCGTGGACATCCCCTCCGGGCTGAACGGAATGACCGGTGCGGCCTTTGAGCCCTGCGTTCGGGCGGATTTCACGCTCACGTTCCAGTTCGCCAAGACCGGACACTTCCTGGCCGACGGGCTGGACGTGTGCGGCGAGATCGAGGTGGCGGACATCGGCATCCCCGTCGCGTTCCATCCAGCGGACATGCCCCGGCTGATGGAGCCGTCCGACGCGTTGGCGGCGCTCCCGGCCAAGCCCCGCAACGCCCACAAGGGAAAAAACGGGCACCTGTTGGTCGTGGCCGGCTCCGTGGGCATGGCCGGCGCGGCGGCCCTGTGCGCCATGTCGGCGCTGCGAAGCGGCGCGGGCCTGGTGACGGTGGCCTGCCCGGAATCCATCGTGCCAATCCTGCAGACCCTGGCCCCCTGTGCCATGGCCGTGCCGCTGCCGGAGCGTGACGGCGCCATCGCCCCGGGGGCCGCAGAGGTCCTGGCCGCGCTTCTGCCCGGCAAGAGCGCGGCGGTGTGCGGTTGCGGACTGTCCCGGCGGGCGGCTCCCGAGGCAGTGCGCCTGCTGCTTGACAGCGGCGTGCCCACCCTGCTGGACGCCGACGGGCTGAACCTGGTTTCCGGCGATCCCGGCATGAAGGCGCTTTTGAAGCCCCACCACCTGGTCACGCCCCACCCCGGCGAGGCGGCGCGGCTGCTGGGACGGAAGCCGGCGGACCCCATCGCGGACGCCTTCGCGCTGACCGATCTGGGCTGCCAGGCGCTTTTGAAGGGCGCGACCACAGTCATCCCCGTGGGCATAACGGCTTGGCTCAGCGCCAGCGGCTGCGCGGGCATGGCCAAGGGCGGCAGCGGCGACTGCCTGTCCGGGCTGGCTGGCGGGCTGATGGCCCAGTACGCTGCCGCAGGCACCCTCATGACCGGCGAGGCACTGGCCCGCTGCGCGGCGGTGGCCAGCGAGCTGCACGGCCGTGCCGGGGAGATTGCCCAGGCACAAAAGGGTCCCCGGGGCATGACCGCTGGGGACCTGGTGGAGGCGCTGCCCATGGCGCTGGCGGGCGATGAATAGCCACGCACTGCGGAATGCCGCCCGGGTCGTGTTGCCGGAGGGGGCGTTCCTGCGCCGGGACCGGGGCGAGGCGCTGTTCGTCACCGACGCGCCGCGGATCGCCGCAAGCGTCCCCTGGCAGGATGCCCTGGCCAAAGCGGGTTTTCTCATCGAGGAGCGCGGCGGCTTGGCCTTCCTGTCCCCCGGGCCGGGTTGGCTCGGGGGCCTGGAGGCGGAATACCCCGCGCCGCCCGATGAATTCTGCCGGGGCTTTATCCGCTTCGCGGGCCGGAAGATCGAGCCGGAGAGCCTTGCCCTGTTCGCGCTGGGCGCGCGGATCCTGGACGGCGGCGCGGACGAAGGTCGCTTCGATCGGCGATTGCGCCAGCGGGCAGCGGTATGCATGAGGGACAAGTCGACGAGCTGCGGCGGCGGGCTGTACGCCTGCGCGCTGCTGAATCATTTGATCGAGGAGGAATCGACATGAAGCTGAAATGGCTTGGACACGCCTGCTTTCAACTGACGCTGGACAACGGCAAGGTGCTGGTAACAGACCCCTATGACGAAAGCGTGGGCTATCCCCCGCTGCACGTGGCATGCGACGCCGCGCTCTCCAGCCACGGCCACCACGACCACAATTACTTCGACGCCCTGGACGGCGACCCGATCATACTGAACGAGCCCGGCGAGCGGGAGCTGTTCGGTGCGAAGATCACCGCCGTGCCCAGCTTCCACGACGAAGAGCGCGGCGCGAAGCGGGGCAGGAACCTGATCCACGTGATCGAGGCGGACGGGCTGAAAATCGCCCACCTGGGCGACCTGGGCCACCTGCCGGACACGGCGGAGCAGAAGGCGGCGCTGACGGGGCTGGACGTGATGCTGATCCCCATCGGCGGCTTCTTCACCATCGACACCCCCGCGGCGGTGCGGATCATCGAGGCATTCAGGCCCCGCTGCGCCATCGCCATGCACTTCGCCAACAAATACTGCCACTTCCCCGTCTCCGACGAGGCGGAGTTTGTGCGCCTGACCGGGGCGACACGGCTGGCGAACGAGGTGGAGGTCACGAAGGACGGGCCGACAGGCTGCTGCGTGATGGGGTTTGAATAATGGATATAAATCACGACCACCGGCCAAGCCGGTGGTCGTGATTTATCAAGTCTCCTACAGCAGCTCCTGCGGCAGCCGGCGCTTCCACGCGCCGCGCCTGTAGGTGTACACGGTCATGGCCATGCCCAGCAGCCAGGAGATCAGCAGCGAGGCGAACAGCGCCTCGGGGTTGCCCTTGGGCCAGGTCTCGCTGCGGGTGAGGAATACCAGCAGGTAGGCCAGCGGCATGCGCACCACGATGGTGGTGATGATGGAGATCCACATGGGCACCATGGTCTCGCCCGCGCCGCGCATGGCGCCCTGCAGCACCTGGCTGACGGCGAAGGCGATATAGCCCAGAGCCAGCCAGCGCAGGCCGTGGATGCCGATGGTGATCACGTCCTCAGTATCGGTGAACAGGCCGATCAGCCCGTGGCCGAACAGCAGTATGCAGGCCACCAGCACCCCGGCGGTGCCCAGGGCCAGCTTGATCAGGTCCTTCACGCCCTGGCGCACCCGGTCGATGCGCCGCGCGCCGATGTTCTGGCCCACGAAGGTGGTGGAGGCGGTGCCGAAGGTGAAGTTGGGCATCATGGCGAAGCCGTCCACGCGCATGATGGCCACGTTCGCGGCGATCACCGCCGTGCCCAGGCTGTTGGTCAGCCCCTGCACCACGATGGCGGACATGGAGAACAGCGCCTGGGTGACGCCCGCGGGCAGGCCCAGCATGCACAGCCTGCGGGTGATGGGGCCGTCGGGCACCAGGCTCCTGCGGTTCACGTCGATGATGTCCTTCATGCGCACCAGCCGGATCAGGCACAGCGCGCCGGAGATCGCCTGGGCGATGATCGTGGCCCAAGCCACGCCCGCGATGCCCATCCTGAACTGCGCCACGAAGAGTATATCCAGCACGATGTTCAGAAGGCAGGCGATGATCAGGTACACCAGCGGCCAGAAGCTGTCGCCGATGCCGCGCAGCACGCCGGAGAGGATGTTGTAGGCACCGCCGCCCAGCATACCCAGGAAGATGATCTTCAGGTAGATCACCGCGCCATCGGCCACGTCCGCCGGCGGGGCGACCAGCCCGATCAGCAGCGGCGAGGCGAAGAAGCCCACCACCGTCATGAACAGGCCGCTGAACAGCGTCAGCATGATGGTGCTGCCCACCGTGCGGCTGAGGCTGTCCCTGTCCTTGGCGCCGAAGTACTGGCTGGCGAGGATGCTGGCGCCGGTGGCCACGCCCATGAACAGCACCAGCAGCAGGTTCAGGATCGGGCCCGCCGTGCCCACCGCCGCCAGGGCCGTGTCGCCGATGTACTTGCCCACCACGATGCTGTCCACCGTGTTGTACAGCTGCTGGGCCAGGTTGCCCACCAGCAGCGGCAGCGAAAACTGTATCAGCTTGGCCATCGGCTTGCCGGTGGTCATGTCCTGCACGCCAAAGAAATCCTTTATGCGGCTCATCCAGTGCATGGGTCGCCCTCCCGTTCAAATCACTGGCCTGATGCTATCACATTCACATGAATCCTGCAACCGTTTCAGCCGCCCAAAGCGGCCTGTTTAATAAGAATTTATTATATCGTCCGTTAAGTTTTTGATAGGCCGTGTTCATGCCCCCGGCGCGGAAAGGGCCGCGTTCGGGGGCATTTTGCACACTTCGGCACATATTCTGTATGAAAAGCGATCTGGCCGCTTAAAACTGCATCAGGCGATGCAAGGCGGCGGATCACTATAAGTTGTATTTATCATTATCAAACAATACATCATTTGACTTTATCATTTTACACATATACAATGAAACATCATAGAAAAAGAAACGAAGAGATGGCGTACAGCGGCCCCAAGTCGGTGTCGCGCCATTGGACACGGTGAAGGGAGGGAATCGCATGCGGGATCAAATCGCCGAAAAGCGGCTGTTCGAGCAGGCGCCGGTGTTGCAGGCGGTGCTGGCGCTGGCGATTCCCACCGTCATCAGCCAGGTGATCCTGGTGATCTACAACATGGCCGACACCTTCTTCATCGGCCTGGCGGGCAGCGACGCCATGATCACCGCCGTGACGGTGTGCATGCCGGCGTTCATGTTCCTCTCCGCGATCTCCAACCTGTTCGGCGTGGGCGGGGCCAGCGTGATCGCCCGCGCGCTGGGCGCGAGCGATGGGACCAGGGCCCGCGGTGCCGCCTCCTTCGCCTTCTGGGGCTGCGCCGGGGTGACGCTGGCCTACTCCCTGGCGGCCTGTCTTGGCATGGACGCCTTCGTGGACCTGCTGGGCGGCAGCGCTTCGGCGGTACACGGCCCGGCCTGCCGCTACCTGACCTGGACGGTGGTCCTGGGCGGGCTGGCCACCAGCCTGAATGCCCTGCTGGGCCACCTGGTGCGCTCGGAGGGCCACTCGGTGCAGGCGGGCCTGGGCATCGCCCTGGGCGGCGTGCTGAACATCGCATTGGACCCGCTGTTCATGTTCGCGCTGCTGCCCAGGGGCCGCGAGGTGGAGGGCGCGGCCATCGCCACGAGCCTCTCCAACCTGATTGCCACGCTGTACTTCCTGGCCGTGTTCCGCCGCAACCGGAAGCGCTCGGCGCTGTCGCTGAAGCCCCGAAAGGACGCGCTGCGCCGGGGCATCCCCGCCGACGTGCTGGCCACGGGGCTCCCGGCCTGCCTGATGACGCTGTGCGAGAACATCAGCTATGCCGTGCTGGACAACCTGATGGCCCTGTCCGGCACCGTGGTGCAGGCGGGACTGGGCGTGGCCAAGAAGGTGAACATGCTGGCCCACTGCATGGCCCGTGGCATGGCCCAGGGCGTGCTGCCGCTGATCGCCTACAACTATGCTGCGGGGAACCACCGGCGCATGCGCGCGTCCGTGCGGTTGTCCGCGGCCATCTCCGTGGCGCTGTCGGCGGCGTGGATGGCCGCCAGCCTGCTGCTGAGCCGCCGCCTGATCGGGCTGTTCATCCAGCACGAGTCCGACTCCATCGCCTATGGCGCGCGGTTCCTGCAGATCCTGTGCCTGGGCGGGCCGTTCTCCGCCTGGGCCTACGCGGTGATCTCCTTCTTCCAGGCCGTGGGCGAGAGCCGCAAGTCCCTGCTGCTGGCCATACTGCGCAAGGGCCTGCTGGACATCCCGCTGATGTTCATGCTGCGCCGCGCCATCCCCACCTACGGCATCGTCTGGGCCACCCCCGCCGCCGACGTGCTCTGCTGCGCCACATCCATCATCCTGTTCACCGCGTTCCTCAAACGATTGATGGGCCGGGCGGGATATGAGATATATGTATAGAGTTCAGAGTTGAGCGTTTAGAGTTGAGATAAGGAAGCTCCGTTAACCGGGTCGGAGAACAAAAAACGGACAGATCCTTCGCTCCGCTCAGGATGACAAACGATGAAATGCTGTCATCCTGAACGAAGTGAAGGATCTGTTCAATTCTGTAATACGATTGTCAGAGAGTGTAAAGCCATCTGATCTAAACTCTGAACTCTAAACTCTGAACTCCCTATTCCTCTTCCGCCCAGCTCTTGCTGCGCTCCACGGCCTTGCGCCACATGTGGGTCAGGCGGCGGCGCTCGGTCTCGCCCATCTGGGGGGTAAACTTCCGGTCCGTGGCCTGGAGGCGCTGCAGGTCGCCGTCTGTCCACTGGCCCACGGCACGCCCGGCCAGCATGGCCGCGCCCATGGCGGTGGTCTCGATCACCTGGGGCCTGAGCACCGTGGTGTTCAGGATGTCGGCCTGGAACTGCATCAGGAAGTTGTTGGCGCTGGCGCCGCCGTCCACCCGGAGCATGGCGTTCTTCATGCCGGCGTCGTTCTCCATGGCGGTGATCACGTCGCTGGACTGATAGGCGATGGACTCCAGCGCGGCCCGGACGATATGGCCCCGGTTCGCCCCGCGGGTGAGGCCGATCAGCGTGCCCCGGGAGTACATGTCCCAGTGGGGCGCGCCCAGGCCGGTGAAGGCGGGCACGAAGTAGACGCCGTTGTTGCCGGACACGGAGGTGGCCACGGCCTCGGTTTGGGCGGCGGTGTCCACCAGCTTGATCTCGTCCCGCAGCCACTGCACCACCGCGCCGCCCACGAACACGCTGCCCTCCAGGGCATAGCTGGGCTTGCCGTCCACGCGCCAGCCGACGGTGGTAATCAGGTTGTGGGTGGAGCGCACGGGATTGCCGCCCGTGTTCATCAGCACGAAGCAGCCGGTGCCGTAGGTGTTCTTGCACATGCCCGGGGCAAAGCAGCCCTGGCCGTACAGCGCGGCGTGCTGGTCGCCGGCCATGGCGGCGATGGGGATCTCCCGGCCCAGGATGGACTTGTCCAGCATGCCCACCACCTGGCTGGAGTCCACCACCCGGGGCAGCAGTGGCGCCGGGATGTCCATGGCCCGGAGCAGGGTCTCGTCCCAGCGCTGCTCATAGATGTTGTACAGCAAAGTGCGGGCGGCGTTGGTGGCGTCGGTGACGTGCACGTGCTCCTTCGTCAGGTGCCAGGCCAGGAAGCAGTCGACGGTGCCGAAGCAAAGCTCGCCCTTCTCTGCCCGCTCCCGGGCGCCGGGCACGGTCTCCAGCATCCACTGCAGCTTCGTGCCGGAGAAGTAGGCGTCCGGCACCAGGCCGGTGCGGTCCCGCAGCACATTGCCCAGGCCGTCCTGCTTCAGGCGCTCCACCAGCGGCGCGGTGCGGCGGCACTGCCACACGATGGCGTTGCACAGCGGCTCGCCGGTGGCCCTGTCCCAAAGCAGCGTGGTCTCGCGCTGGTTGGTGATGCCGATGGCCGCGATGTCCGCCGGGTCGATCTTCGCCTTCTGCACCGCCAGCTTCAGGCTGCTCACCTGGCTGTCCAGGATGTCCTGGGGCCGGTGCTCCACCCAGCCGGGATGGGGATAGATCTGTTGGAATTCGATATTGTGGGCGGCGACGATCCGCGCCCTGTCGTCGAACACCACGGCGCGGGAGGACGTGGTCCCCTGGTCCAGCGCGACGATGTACTTCATAGCGGTCCCTCCTGTTGATTGTCAATCATACCAATCCCCGGCCAAGATGAACCGGGGCCTGTATAAAAACGGACTGTCTGACAGACAGTCCGTTTGATTCTTGGATGGATCAACCCACGGACACGGTGGGCTCTTCCTGCTCGGCGGGCGCCTCTTCCACAGGCTCCTCCTCGACGGGTGCCTCCACGGCGGGGGCTTCCTCGACGGGTTCCTCTTCCGCGGGCTCCTCCGCCACGGGCGCTTCAAACGCGGGCTCCTCGGCCACCGGCTCCTCGATCACAGTCTCAGGCACGCTGGCATTGGCTTCCACGTTCAGGCGCTGCTTCATGCCCTCGCTGGGCAGGAACACGTTGGCCATCCGGGTGGGCAGGCGATCGCTGAGGCCCTTGAGGTTCACGACGTTGAAGATGTTCAGCACGTTCAGCACCACCACCACAAACAGCAGCAACATCACGGCGGTCAGGAAGCCCTTCAGGATACCCAGCAGCACATGGCCGAAGGAAGCGCCGTCGTCATCGTCGTCGTAGTCGTAATCGTCGTAGTCGTCGTCATCGTCGTCGTAGTCGTCGTCGTACTCGTCCTCGTCATCTTCGTCATAGCGGCGGCGGGACTTGCGATTGCGGCGGGAGCGGCGGTCGTCTTCTTCCTCGTCGTCCTCGTCATCCTCGTCGTCTTCTTCGTCCTCGTCGTCTTCCTCTTCATCGCGGCGGCGACGGCCGAACAGGCCGCGGCGGGCGGGCTTTTCCTCGTCCTCGTCGTCCTCTTCGTCCTCGTCATCCTCGTCGTCTTCGTCCTCGTCCTCTTCCACCTTGCGGCGGCGGCCGAACAGGCCCCGGCGAACGGGCTTTTCTTCCTCTTCCTCGTCGTCCTCGTCCTCATCCTCCATGAGCTCGTCCAGGCTGGACTTGGAGACGGGCTTAAACTCGCGGGTGGGCTCGTCCAGGATGGCGTCATAGTCGTCCTTGGCTTCCTGGATATTTACGATGCCCTCGGCCACGTCTTCCACAGCAGCGGCCTCCAGCACCTTGTCCCCGACCTGCTCCACTTTCTCCTCGACGGCCTGCACGGCGTCCTGCGTCTGCTCCTCCGCCGCTTCAATGGCTTCCGCCACCGGCGCGGCAGCAGCTTCGGCCGCGGCCTTCTCGGCGGCCTGGCGCAGGGCCAGCTCGCGGCGCTCGCGGCGGGACATGCCGACGGTCTCCAGACCCTCGGCCAGCTGGTTGGTCAGCTCGGCGTTCACATTGTTCAGATCGCTCATGTCAGGCCCTCCTTCAATCTGCCGGGAAGCCGGTTCAAGGGAAGCTCCGGCTGCCTCCCCGGCGTCGGCGGCGGGTTCCGCCTCGTCATCGGCGTCCTCCCCGTCGTCCTCGTCCTCGTCGTCCTCTTCATCGTCCCTCGAACCGCGGCGGAGCCGGCTGAACAGGCCGCCCCTGCGGGGGGCCTCGTCCTCGTCCTCGTCGTCCTCGAGGTCGTCGTCATCCTCGTCGTCGAGGTCGTCGTCATCGTCGTCCTGCTCGTCCAGGGCGGCGCGCTCCTCGTCGCTGATGGGCACCACGAACAGGCGCAGGAACTTCTTGAAGCCGCTGGGCTCGCCGTCGCCGGCGTCCTCCTCGTCTTCGTCCAGGTCCTCGTCATCGTCCAGATCCTCGTCCGGCTCCTCCCCGTCCTCCACGGAGCGGGAGACGGCCGGACGCTCGGGCGCGGCGATGTCCTCGGCGTCCAGGTCGAAGGCGGCCGCGGCGGGCGCTTCTTCCCGCTCGGGGGCTTCCGCCTCAACGGGCGCGCTCACGGGCTCGGCGGGCGCTTCGGCCTCGTCGTCCCCATTATCGTCCTCGAGGTCCTCTTCGTCCTCGTATTCCTCTTCCTCCTCCGCGCCGCCGCGCTTGAAGCGCTTGCCCAGGCGTCCCCGAAGGCCCTGGAATGCGTGGATAAAGGGCTCAAAGGGATTCGGATTGTCCGCGGCGTCGTCCTCGTCGGCATCGTCGTCGTAGTCCTCCGGCTCCCCATTGTCCTCCAGCATGAGATCGTCGCCGGCCGCGGGGATGATGTCGTCCTCCGCCTCGACCACGGGCTCCGCTTCATAGACGGGCTCCGCTTCATGGGCAGGCTCCGCCTCAAGGGCGCTCTCCGCTTCCGCGACGGGCTCGGCTTCCACGACGTTCTTCACGTCCTCGGCGACCTCCTCCACGGCACGCCTCGCCCGGGCTTCATCAGCGGGCCGAACGTCGGCCTCGGGCTTCACATCCGCAACCGGCTCGGCGTCGGCGGCGGGCTTCGCCTTGGCCTGACGCTGGCTGTTTTTATATTCCTCGTGTCTGCGACGCAGCTCAAAATAATCCAGGGAGGGTTCGATATCCCGTTTGTTGCTCATAGCGTTACCGCCTCTCATCGATGCCTGTAAAAAGCCCATCCGGGCATAACTATACGGTTCTATTATATCTATTTGCCCCGCCAGACGCAAGGGGGCCGGGCCAGATGCCCAAAAATATTTACGAACGGCCCCGGAAATGGTCATGGCCGTCTGATTTTGCATACAATTTAATCGAAATTCAAGCGAGGAGGCGATCTCTTGAGCAATCCAAGAGAAGTCATGCAGAAAATCCGGCGCAGGCAGCAGGCGGGCCAGCCCGCGGCGAACGCGCCTCGAACGCCCGCGCCCATGCCCGCGTCGCCCGTCCAGCTGGTCGCGCCGATTCCGCGCGTGTCCCCCGCACCGGTTCAATCGACATCGCCCGCGCCAGCGCCCGTCGCGCCGGTCCAGCCCAACCCGCCTTCGGCAGACCAGCCCGCCGCCCGGCCCATTCCCCATTCCGGCCACGCCCTGTACAGCGAGCTGATGCGCAGCCACGACCGCATGGGCACGCGACACCTGAAAAAATAGATACTGAAAACTGAAAAATGAAGAATGCCCTGCCGCACTTTCTCAATGATTCATTTTTCAGTATTCATTCTTCAGAATTCATTTCCTTTTCCCTTGCCGCATACCCATGATCGAGGAGGGATGGTCATGGTCAAAAACGATTATCGCCGCGCGTTCATCATGCTGCGCCCAGCCAGGCCGGGCTTCGGCGGCCACGTGCGGCTGGAGAAGCGGACATTGACGGCCAATATGTACTTCATCGTCACCGCGCCGGAGGGCGCCGGGTCGCTGCGGGCCGCGCTGGCCGGGCAGAAAAACGGCCAGTACTACGCCGCGCCGCTGGGCGAACTGGCCCGGGACCGCCGGGGACAGCTGACGCTGGCAGCCCGGTTCGACCCCCGCGCCATCGACGGCCGGCCCCTGGAGGCCTACGCTTGGGTGGCCGTGGCGGAGGCGAGCGAACCCTGCGCCCTGGCGCTCACCGGCAACGTGGATGGCTCCCGGGAAATGGACCCCAAAGCCCTTTCGCGGGCCGTGTGCGCGCTGTACGGCCTGCCGGAAGCACCCGCGGCTGACACCCCGCCCGCAGCGGACCTGCCCGCGCCCGATGAACTGCCCCCGGCGGAACTGTCCATCGAGGCCATCACGCCGGAAGCGTCGTTCCAGCCGGAGAGCCCGGCTCCGCCCGCCAGTGCCGTCGATCCCGCCGTCCCGGTCTCCCCGGAGAGCGACGTGAAGATCTATACCCGTTCACGCCAGCGTTCGATGGTGCCGTCCGAAGCCGTGCCCGCCAACGCGGAGGTGGCGGCTCCGGCGGCGGAAGCAGAGGCCGTCGAAGCCGTGCCCGCCCCGGACTGCGCCGCGCCGCAAACCGCCGCCCAGGCGCTGGGGCTTTCCATCACGGAGCCCTGGATCGAACCGGCGGAGCCGCTTCGGCGCCTGTTTGCCACCCAGGCCCCGGCGGATTCCCCCCTGGGCGGCGGCTACACCTGCGTGCAGAGCCTGCTCCCCACCGCCGCCGGCCCGGAACGCTGCCTCATCGGGCTGAAGGCATCGAACGGCATGATCACCGGCATCCGCTACGCCGTCCCCGGCCGCTACGCCCCCGAGCCCCCCGCCGGGCTGGAGGACTACCGCTGGGACGACGCGGGATACTGGGTGCTGGACATCGGCGTCAGCTGACGGCCTGCGCGCCTCCCTGCTTTCGGACGATTTCCAAACGCCTTCCCCGATGGAGAAGGCGGATTTCGGTGAAATTACTTGCAATTATGCCGAAAGACGGATGAGGTCCTTTCGGACAGGGTAAACGATGCTGCCCTGAGGTCTCCGCCGGACCGCGACGCCCGCCTTTGGCGGGCCGTCCGCTGATCCGGTACGATCAGCAAAAAACGGCGGGGCGCGCTGCGCGCCCCGCCGCCGGGCTCCAGGAGTGTGTTTTCAAAGCTGATGCGCGCCGATAACGCGCGTTCAGCTTTATGAAAGCGCGTCAATCGTCCCAGTCGTCCTCTTCAAAGTAACCCTGCGATACGAACACCAGGTTGATGTTGTCCTTGCCCATCAACACCTTGGACGCCGCGCTGTTCTCACCGCAGAACACCGTCACATTCGTGCAGCCATCGAAGGCATTGGAAGCAATGGAGGTCACGGAGTCCGGGATCCAGATATAGCGCAGCTGATTGCAGTTTTTGAACGCGCCGCTGCCGATGGCGGTGGCTCCGTCGGGGATGTAGATCTGCTTGAAGCGGGTGCCGGCAAAGGTCTCGGCCTCTATCCTCTCCAATTTCTTGGGGGCCACGCCGCCGTCTGGGCTGGGCTCGCGCAGGTCGGGCACCGTGATGTGGCAGGTGTCGCTCAGCTCCTCAGAATACTCGCTCGTGTTGACATACGCTTCCAATTCGCCGTATCCCGGGCGAATGGCCGTGATGGTGATGCTTGTATTGCTCATTTCATCGACGCGGAAAACGTCCCTGCTATAGAAAGCCCAAACCACATTTGCCGCGGGATCATTCGGGTCCAGGTTCACCGAAATCGTGCGGCTCTCACCCAGGGCCAGCGTCAGATCTTTCGGGCTCAGCGAGAGCTCCGTCGCCGTGGTTTCCGTCATCGCCTGGTGCCATGAATACGCCCAGCGATAGCCGGTGCGGTAGACGTTGAGCCGCTTCTCCTGCCCGTTCACAGTGGCCGTCAGCTCCACGCCGGGATAACCGTTGATCATCTTTATGTTGGTGCTGACGGTGATGCCCACATCATTCATCACGCTCTTGAAACTGTTGACAAAAGAGCTGATCTCGGTATAATCCAGCTTGTCGTCCGCCATGGCCTCGGCAAGATGCGTCTTCTCGCTGTTGATGTAATTCGTCAGGGTGCTGATCTGGGCTGTGGTCAGGTTCAGCTCCCCGATGGCGTTGATGGCGGGCACGCGATAGCGGGGCGGCACATCGTTGGCGGAGCCGATGGCGGCAGCCAGTTCGAATTCGTTGCTGAACGAGGAGGAACCGGTGTCCACCACGCGGTAATCCAGCTCGTTCTCCTGGCAGTATTGCTCGGCATAGGAACCCTGGTACACCCAGGGCGCCCGGTTACTGAAGGCGTATTCTCCGATCTGCGTGACGGATTTCGGAATGACCACGGCACAGCAGTTGCCAAAGGCGAAAGCGCTTTCGCCGATGCTGACAAGGCCCTCGTTCAGCTTGACGCTGCTTATGATGCTGTTCACGAATGCGTATTCTCCAATAGTCTTCACGCTTGAGGGGACCACCACATTACCGCCGCCCAGTACCTCTGAAAACGCATAATCCGAAATTGCTGTGAGGCCCTGGGGCAGGATAAGCGATTTGATGTACTTGCTGGTGAAGATAAAACCATTGTCCGTGCCATTCAATTCGTGGAATCTGAAGTCATCATACATGGCCCCGGAGCCCTTGATCTGCAGCGTATAATTCTCGTCTCCATTCTTGATCAGTTCCCAGGTCAGATTTTCGCCGCACTCGCCGGACATCTCAAAAGACCCCGCAGCCAGGGCGGTCACGCCGCCCAGAACCAGCAGCATGGCGATCGCCATTGCCAGCATTCTCCCAACCTTCTTCATTACGTGAACGCCTCCATATATTACTATTTATATTATATATCATTCACTGTAAGAAATCAACCTTAATGTGAAACCTGTCTGAACACGGCCCTTCCGATTTCGGAAACGTTCATACAATTAACACAGGCTGGTTGAAATCCGCGCCAAAATCTGCTAACCTTTATGGGAAACGGACGAAATCGTCCCAAATCTATGAGATAAAGAGGGTTACCGGAATGGCGAAGCTGACAATGGACAAGCTGGTGGCGCTGTGCAAGAACCGCGGCTACATCTTCGCGGGCTCGGAGATCTACGGCGGCCTGGCGAACACCTGGGACTACGGCCCCCTGGGCGTGGAGTTCAAGAACAACGTGAAGAAGGCCTGGTGGCGCAAGTTCGTGCAGGAGAGCCCCTACAACACGGGCCTGGACTGCGCGATCCTGATGAACCGCGAGGTGTGGGTGGCGTCCGGCCACGTGGGCGGCTTCAACGACCCGCTGATGGACTGCAAGGCCTGCAAGGCCCGCTTCCGCGCCGACAAGCTGATCGAGGACTTCACCAAGGGCGAGGAGACCGGCGACGGCTGGACCAACGGCGAGCTGGAGAGCTTCATCGCCGACCATGACATCGTCTGCCCCGTGTGCGGCAAGAAGGACTTCACCGGCATCCGCCAGTTCAACCTGATGTTCAAGACCTTCCAGGGCGTGAACGAGGATTCCGCGGCGGAGCTGTACCTGCGCCCCGAGACGGCCCAGGGCATCTTCGTGAACTTCCAGAACGCCATGCGCACCACCCGCAAGAAGCTGCCCGCGGGCATCGCCCAGATCGGCAAGAGCTTCCGCAACGAGATCACCCCCGGCAACTTCATCTTCCGCGTGCGCGAGTTCGAGCAGATGGAGCTGGAGTTCTTCTGCAAGCCCGGCGAGGACCTGGAGTGGTTCAACTACTGGCGCACCTTCTGCAAGAATTGGCTGCTCAGCCTGGGCATCAAGGAGGAGAGCCTGCGGCTGCGCGACCAC
Source organism: uncultured Eubacteriales bacterium (assembly GCA_902800625.1). Classification (GTDB taxonomy): domain Bacteria; phylum Bacillota; class Clostridia; order Christensenellales; family Aristaeellaceae; genus UBA2862. The sequence goes on from CADCFG010000003.1 coordinate 77,709, forward strand.
GAGCCGGAGAAGCTGGCCTTCTATTCCAAGGCCACCACGGACTTCGAGTTCCTGTTCCCCTTCGGCTGGGGCGAGCTGTGGGGCATTGCCGACCGCACCGACTACGACCTGACCCAGCACCAGGAGCACTCCGGCAAGAGCATGGAGTACCTGGACCCCACCACCAACGAGAAGTTCGTGCCCTACTGCGTGGAGCCCTCCCTGGGCGTGGACCGCGCCGTGCTGGCCTTCCTGTGCAACGCCTATGACGAAGAGGAGCTGGAGGGCGGCGACACCCGCGTGGTGCTGCACCTGCACCCGGCGCTGGCGCCCTACAAGGTGTCCGTCATGCCGCTGCAGAAGAACAAGCTGGGCGACCAGGCCCGCGAGCTGTACGCGCAGCTCTCCAAGAAGTTCATGTGCGACTACGACGAGACCGGCTCCATCGGCAAGCGCTATCGCCGCGCCGACGAGGCGGGCATCCCCTACTGCATCTGCGTGGACTTCGACACCGCCGAGACCGGCAACGTCACCGTCCGCGACCGCGACACCATGCAGCAGGAGGTCGTCGCCATCAAGGATCTGGCCGCGTGGCTGGAGGAGAAGTGCGACTTCTAAAAACAATGTGGCGGGGGCCTGCTTCCCCCGCCGCGTTCGGTTGAAATGCACGCATTAAAAACGCCGGGCTTTGTCCCGGCGTTTTTGTCGCAGCTTTTTATAATTTGAAACTCGCCATGATTTCCGCCACGGTGAGCATATACTCCGAATCGTCCTGGGGCGTGAACAGGAACGTGATCGCTTGGCCGTCGAGCACCGTGGCGCAGCCGCTGGCGTTCAGATCGGGCACGATGAAGGCCGCGAAGGGCTGGCCGTTCAGATCCAGCGGGCTGGCCTTGCCGCAGTCGTCCCGCCCATCAATGGCGGCCTGCAGGGCGTCGAAGTCCTCATACGGCGAGGGTTGGACCAACACATACATATACCGGCCCGCGCCGTCACCCAGGGCATAGCGGATCGCGCCGTCCCCCGCGGGATAGCTGACCCAGCCCGCCGGCAGCGACAGCCTGAAGCCCTCCTCGAAGCGCAGGGTGAACGTCTCCCCGCCCTTCGCAGGGGTCGCACCCTCCGCAGGGGTCGCACCCTCCGCCAGGGCAGCCACGCCGACGCACAGCGCCAGCGCCAGCAGGCACATCAGCAGCTTTTTCATATTTATACACCTCTGATTCATTATAGCACACCCGCCGCCCATACACAAACGACGAATCTGTGGCGGAAATGCAGCGGCATTAATGTACATTTAGCCTGCCGGGCGTTGCCTTTAGCGCGGTGATGTGCTAAAATATCCATAGTGTGAGTCTCCAGCGGTTTCCACAACGGCCATCTGGCGGGCGGCGCTGCTGGTGCAATTCGTATTTATGTGATATAATATGGGAAATCCCCGCAGGGGACGGAAAGGGAAGCGTGTTTCGATGACCGACACACAAATGTTCATCCTGATCTTCACCGGCGTCTGGAGCCTGGTGGGCGCAATCTTCCTGGCCGTGGGCCTGGGCCTGCGCGCGGCCTTCCGACGCAGGGAGGAGCGCATGCGCGCCCGGGCCGCCGGCACGGTCGTCGAGGTGGTGCGCCGAATGGGCAACGACAGCGCCGCCTTCTATCCCATCGTGGAATTCGAGGCCGACGGCCGCAAAATCTCGCTGGAGAGCAGCGACGGCGGCGGGCGCAAGCGCTTCTACGAGGGCCAGAGCGTGGAGGTGCTCTACGACCCGGACGACCCCTCCCAATTCATGCTGGAAGGCTTCAACGCCCTGGCGATCGTGGGCAAGGTCTTCCTGATCATCGGCCTGGCCTGCATCGCCATCGGGGTGATCGTGGGCGTGGCGGTGAACGCGACCGCCGGGGGCTTCCATTTCAAGTGAGACATGAGGTGACGTAATATGCGAATCGTCGTCAAGGTGGGCACGTCCACCCTCGCCCATCCCACGGGCCACATGAACATCCGCCGGGTGGAGGTGCTGTGCAAGGTGCTTTCCGACGTGAAGAACGCCGGGCACGAGGTGATCCTGGTATCCTCCGGCGCCATCGGCATGGGCGTGGGCAAGCTGAGCCTGAACGAGCGCCCCTCCGACATCCCCACCAAGCAGGCGGCCGCCGCCGTGGGCCAGTGCGAATTGATGTACACCTACGACCGGCTGTTCTCCGAGTACAACCACACCGTGGCCCAGCTGCTGGTCACCGGCAGCGACGTGGAGGACGAGGGCCGTCGCGGCCATTTCCACAACACGCTGTACCGGCTGCTGGAGCTGGGGGCGCTGCCCGTCATCAACGAGAACGACACCATCGCCACGGACGAGATCGTCATCGGCGACAACGACACGCTGTCCGCCATCGTGGCCGGCACCGTGGACGCGGATCTGCTGGTGCTGCTTTCCGACATCGACGGCCTGTACACCGCCGACCCCCGCGCCGACCAGAGCGCTGAGCTGATCGACACCGTGGATGCCATCACCCCCGAGATCGAGGCCCTGGCCGGCGGCAACGGCACCAGCCTGGGCACCGGCGGCATGGTCACCAAGCTGCGCGCCGCCCGCATCGCCGGCCAGCACGGCATCGACATGGTCATCGCCAACGGCGCCCGGCCGGAGCTGATCTATGACATCATCGACGGCAAGAAGGTCGGAACCAGATTTATGGGACGGAGGAATTGATATGACGACGCTTGACATCCTCAAATCCGCCCGCTCGGCCGCGCCGGCGCTGCGCGGCGTGGACACGGCCACGAAGAACGCGGCCCTCAACGCCATGGCGGACGCGCTGATCGCCGGTCAGGACGGGATCCTCGCCGCCAACGCCATCGACATGGAGGCGGCGAAGGGCCGCATCAGCGACGTGATGCTGGACCGGCTGATGCTGAACGCGGACCGCGTGGCGGGCATGGCCCGGGGCATTCGCGAGGTGGCCGCGCTGCCCGACCCGGTGGGTGCGGTGATCAGCCATGTGGAGAGGCCCAACGGCCTCATCATCGAGCGCACCCGGGTGCCCATGGGCGTGATCGCCATCATCTACGAGAGCCGGCCCAACGTCACCAGCGACGCCGCCGCGCTGACCCTGAAGGCCGGCAGCGCCTGCGTGCTGCGGGGCGGCAAGGAGGCCTTCCACTCGGCGCTGGCCATCGTGGAGGCGCTGCGCAAGGGGCTGGAGAAGGTCGGCCTGGACCCGGACCTCGTCCAGCTGGTGCGGGACACCACCCGCCAGAGCGCCAGCGACCTGATGACCGCCGTGGGCTATGTGGACCTGCTGATCCCCCGGGGCGGCGCGGGGCTGATCCGGGCTGTCACCGAGAACGCCAAGGTGCCCTGCATCCAGACCGGCACCGGCATCTGCCACGTCTACGTGGACGCCGCCGCGGACCTGGACATGGCGCTGGATATCATCGAAAACGCCAAGACCAGCCGCCCTTCCGTGTGCAACGCGGAGGAGGTGTGCCTGGTGCACCGGGACGTGGCCGCCGAATTCCTGCCGAGGCTGAAAGAGCGCCTGGTGGATGAGCGCGCGGCGAAGGGGCTGATCCCCGTGGAGCTGCGGCTGGACGGCGAAGCCGCGGCCATCATCCCCGGCACGCCCGCGGGCGAGGCGGACTTTGACACCGAGTTCCTGGACTACATCCTGGCCGTGGGCATCGTGGGCAGCGCCGGCGAGGCCATCGCGCACATCGCCAAGCACTCCACCGGCCACAGCGAGGCCGTCGTCTCCCGGGACCAGGCGGTGCTGGACGCCTTCGCCACGGGCGTGGACAGCGCGGCGGTGTACCTGAACTGCTCCACCCGCTTCACCGACGGCGGTGAGTTCGGCCTGGGCTGCGAGATGGGCATCTCCACCCAGAAGCTGCACGCCCGCGGCCCCATGGGACTGGAGGAGCTGACCACTTACAAATACGTGATCAAGGGAAACGGGCAGGTCAGATAACGATTTCCGGCGAAGGCCAATGGCCTCCGCCGGACCGCGCGCCGCCCGCTAATCGGGCTCAATCCCAGGCAAAAGGGGCTGTCTCAAATGAGACAGCCCCCGCTGTATTCAATTGATTACTTGTCGCCCTTGAAGAAATCGGCGATCTTGCCGAACAGGCCCTTCGCGCCGTCGACGATCTTCTCGTCCACGTCAGTCTTGTCCAGCAGCTCCTTGGCCTTGCCGGGCACGCTCTTCACGGCATCGACGATCTTCTCGTCCACATCGGTCTTGTCCAGCAGACCCTGGGCCTTGTCCTTCAGGCCCTTGGCGGCCTCGACCACCTTCTCGTCGATGTCGGTCTTGTCCAGCAGGCCCTGGGCCTTGTCCTTCAGGCCCTTGGCGGCCTCGACGATCTTCTCGTCGATGTCGGTCTTGTCCAGCAGACCCTGCACCACGCCCGGAGCCTCCTCCTGGGCGTCCTCGACGGCGTCCGCCACCTTACCGGCCACGTCTTCCACCTTCCCGACGACTTCCTCGGCCTTCTCCTGCACGGATTCGGCGGCCTCGACGACAGCGTTCTTGGCCTCGTCCTTGACTTCCTCGGCGTTCTCCACGATCTTGTTCAGCTCTTCACTCATTTTTCCCGCGCTCCTTTCAGACTGCGGCGCGGCTGGTGTCGCGCCGAACTATACTTATTATAGTAAAGCGATGCCACGATGTCAAGAAAAACCTGTCTTGCGGGGCAATGTGCTAAAACTTTGTGAATCACACTCCCATAATTGACATGCCACCCCCTCCGGGAGTAAAATACCCTTCAAGAAAACTAATCTTTAATTCGGTACGGGATGCCGGCAAGATTAACCATATTCGCGCATGGGCCGCCGCGCGCGGCGCGCCGCGCTGTGTTGTCCTGCCGGAGGGGCAGGATTTTTCTTGCCGGTGCCGAAGGATTGGAGGCAGCCCTTGCAGCGAACGATCAGCGGCGTCATGGCCTATCTGGACGGGCAGTTCGTCCCGTCTGACATCGTCATTTCAGGCGGGAAAGTTGTTTCCATCGCCCCGGCAAAGGCCCCCGTTTCCGATCATCCCCTTTATTGTATGCCCGGTTTCACAGATGTTCACGTGCATCTGCGAGAGCCGGGCTTTTCCTATAAGGAGACCATCGCCACCGGCACCCGCGCGGCGGCCCGGGGCGGCTACACGGCCGTGTGCGCCATGCCGAACCTGAACCCCGCGCCGGACAGCGTGGCACATCTGCGGATGGAGCTGGACATCATCGAAAGGGACGCGGTGATCGACGTGCGTCCCTACGGCACCATCACGGTAAACGAGGAAGGCCGTGAGCTGTCCGACCTGGAGGGCATGGCCGGCGACGCGGTCGCCTTCTCCGACGACGGCCACGGCGTGCAGAGCGATGATATGATGCGCGCGGGCATGGTGAAGGCCAGAGCCCTGGGCAAACTGATCGCGGCCCACTGCGAGGACAATTCCCTGCTGCGCGGCGGCTGCATCCACGACGGCGAATACGCCCGGCAGCACGATCTTCCCGGCATCTGCTCCGAGAGCGAATGGGGCCCCATCGCCCGGGACATCGAGCTGGCGCGGGAGACCGGCTGCAGCTATCATGTGTGCCACATCTCCACCAAGGAGAGCGTGGCAATCATCCGCCGGGCCAAGGCGGATGGCGTGGACATCACCTGCGAGACCGCGCCCCACTACCTGCTGATGACGGACATGGACCTTCAGGACGAGGGCCGGTTCAAGATGAACCCGCCGGTGCGCTCGGCGGAGGACAGGGCCGCGCTGATCGAGGGGCTGCAGGACGGAACCATCGACATGATCGCCACCGACCATGCCCCCCACGCCGCCGAGGAAAAGGCGAAGGGCCTCAGGGGCAGCGCCATGGGCATCGTGGGACTGGAGACGGCCTTCCCGCTGCTGTACACCTGTCTGGTGAAAAAAGGCGTCGTCACGCTGGAAAAGCTGGTTGACCTGATGTCGGACGCCCCGGCAAAGCGCTTCGGGCTGGATTCCGGCCTCCGGGTCGGCGCGGACGCGAACCTCGCCCTCTGGGATTTGAGCGCCGAATACGCAATCGACCCAAGCGACTTCCTCTCCATGGGCAGGGCCACGCCCTTTACGGGCTGGAAGGTGAACGGGGCGTGCGTGGAAACGCTGTATAAGGGCAACACCGTCTGGCGCATGGCGAAGTGAGGTCTTTCACCGTGAGAAGCGAGAGGGAAATCGTCGACAGCGTTCTGGCGCTGGCCAAAAGGGACGACGGCGTCCGGGCGGTCATCCGGACCGACCTGCTGCCCGTGCGCAAATACCTGTACAGCTGCAATTTCATCTTTGTCGTGAACGACATCGGCAGGTACGACGGCGACGTCTTCCGGAACAGCCTCGGCGAGCGGATCCTGCTGTTCCGGGCCGACAGGAGCTATCCGGAGATGTTCCCGGGCACGAAGGCCCACCTGATGGTGTTTGGCGACGGCGCGACGATCGTCATTACGGCCATGGACCGGGACGCCTTCCTTGAAAGGTACGGCGGAGAGCAGGAACAGCGGGATGTCTGGATCGGCGACACCTATCAGAAGCTGCTGGACAAGGACGGACTGCTGTCCATGGACGACCGCCTGGAGGAGCGCCAGACGCTCTTTGCGGAAATCCCCACGCAGGCGGCGTTCATGGATGCCTGCGACGAATTCTGGTGGGTGATGAAGACGCTGGCGGAATACACCTTGAGGGAAGAGCTCCCCGCCGCGATGTACTACCTGAACGTGTCCGTGCGCGGCCTGCTGAACCGGATGCTGCGCTGGCACATCGTACTGCAATCCGGCCGGCCCGTGGACATGGGCATCCTCGACAGCCATCTGGAAAGGCTGCTGGAGGAGGACCTGTTCCGGCTGTACAGGGCCACTTATCCCGATGCGGATTATCCGCACATTTGGGACGCGTTCGACGCCGCGGCCAGGCTGTGGCGCGAGGCCGGGAACCGTGTCGCCAGGCAGTGCGGGTTTGAATACCCGCGCGAAACGGAAGAGAGCATGCTGGCATTCATACGAAACCTCGGTAATCCAATTTAGCCTTTCCCCTGGAAAACCCAGGAAACCCCATCGACCAAATCCACGGAGGTAATACCATGGCAAAGCGCACGGACATCAAGAAGGTTCTCATCATCGGCTCCGGCCCCATCGTGATCGGCCAGGCGGCGGAATTCGACTACGCGGGCACCCAGGCGTGCCTGGCGCTGAAGGAGGAGGGCTACGAGGTCATCCTCTGCAACTCCAACCCCGCCACCATCATGACGGACACGTCCATCGCGGACAAGGTGTACATGGAGCCGCTGACGCTGGAGTACATCGCCAAGATCCTGCGCTATGAGCGGCCGGACGCCATCGTGCCCGGCATCGGCGGCCAGACCGGCCTGAACCTGGCCATGCAGCTGGAAAAGAAGGGCGTATTGAAGGAGTGCCAGGTGGAGCTGCTGGGCACGCCGTTCTCCTCCATCGAGCGCGCCGAGGACCGGGAGCTGTTCAAGGAGATGTGCCAGAGCATCGGCGAGCCGGTCATCCCCTCCAAAATCACCTATTCCCTGGAAGAGGCCAAGGCGGCCGCGAAGGAGATCGGCTATCCCGTGGTGCTGCGCCCGGCGTTCACCCTGGGCGGCACCGGCGGCGGCTTCGCCTACAATGAGGAGGAGCTCATCGAGGTGGGCACCAACGGCTTCAAGCTGTCCCCCGTGCACCAGGTGCTGGTGGAGAAGTCCGTCAAGGGCTTCAAGGAGATCGAGTTCGAGGTCATGCGCGACTCCAACGACCACGCCATCACCATCTGCGGCATGGAAAACGTGGACCCCGTGGGCGTGCACACCGGCGACAGCATCGTGGTCGCCCCCATACTGTCCCTGAACGAGCATGACCTGAAGATGCTCAATGATTCCGCCATCAAGATCATCCGCGAGCTGGGGATCGAGGGCGGCTGCAACGTACAGTTCGCGCTGCACCCCACCACCTCCGAATACTACCTGATCGAGGTCAACCCCCGCGTGTCCCGCTCCTCCGCCCTGGCCAGCAAGGCCAGCGGCTATCCCATCGCTTCCGTCACGGCCAAGATCGCCCTGGGCATGGCGCTGGAGGACATCCCCGTGGCGGGCGGCACCGCGGCCATCGAGCCGAGCCTGGACTACGTGGTGGCCAAGTTCCCGCGCTTCCCCTTCGATAAGTTCGCCAGCGCGCCCAACCTGCTGGGCACCCAGATGAAGGCCACCGGCGAGGTGATGGGCATCGGCGCTTCCCTCGAGGAGTGCATGCTGAAATCCGTGCGGTCGCTGGAAAACGGCGCGCACCACCTGGCCCTGCCGAAATTCTCCGCCATGGACGACGACGGCCTGTGGCGCTACATCAAGGACTTCCGTGCCGACGGCATCTTCGCCGTCACCGAGCTGATCCGCCGGGGCGCGCCGATGGACAAGCTGCACGAAATCACCATGATTACGCCGCTGTTCCTGGAGAGCATCGCCCGGATCGTGGAAATGGAGAACATCCTGAAGGGCAAGCCCGGGGACGTCAAGGCCCTGCTGGGCGCCAAGAAGATGGGCTTTGCCGACCTGACCATCGCCGGGCTTTGGGGCACGGACGAGCTGTCCGTCTGCAAAATGCGCAAGGACAACGGCATCGTGCCTGCCTTCCCCATGGTGGACACACTGCACACCGGGGCCTACATCCCCTACCTGTACTCCAGCTACAACCTGGAGAACGCCTCCCGCCGCACCGACAGGAAGAAGGTGGTCGTCCTCGGCGCCGGCCCCATCCGCATCGGCCAGGGCGTGGAGTTCGACTACTCCACCGTCCACGCGGTGCAGACCATCCGCCGCAACGGCTACGAGGCCATCATCATCAACAATAACCCGGAGACCGTCTCCACCGACTACAAGACCAGCGACAAGCTGTACTTCGAGCCGCTGACGCCGGAGGACGTGATGAACGTCATCGACTTCGAGCAGCCCGAGGGCGTGATCACCTCCCTGGGCGGCCAGACGGCCATCAACCTGGCCCAGCCGCTGATGGAACGGGGCGTGAAGCTGATCGGCACGGACTGCGCCGCCATCGAGCGGGCCGAGGACCGCGGCAGCTTCGAGGAGATCCTCAAGCAGCTGGACATCCCCCAGCCCCAGGGCCGCGCCGTGACCAACGTGGAGGAGGGCGTGGCCGCCGCCAATGAGATCGGCTATCCGGTGCTGGTGCGCCCGTCCTTCGTGCTGGGCGGCCGAGCCATGCAGATCGTGGCCAACGAGGAGCAGCTGCGCCGGTACCTGAAGGAAGCCGTGGAGATCGACGCCGACAAGCCCGTGCTGGTGGACCACTACATCCAGGGCAAGGAGGTGGAGGTGGACGCCATCTGCGACGGCCGCGACGTGTTCGTGCCCGGCATCATGGAGCTGGTGGAGCGCACCGGCATCCACTCCGGCGACTCCATCTCGGTCTATCCCCCCTTCTCCATCTCCAACAAGGTGAAGGGCATCATCCTGCAGTACGCCAAGAAGCTGGGCCTGGGCATCGGCATCGTTGGCCTTTACAACATCCAGTTCATCGTGGACCGGGACGACAACGTGTATATCATCGAGGTGAACCCCCGCTCGTCCCGCACGGTGCCCTTCCTGTCCAAGGCCACGGGCTGGTCTCTGGCGGACATCGCCACCGAGGCGATCCTTGGAAAGAGCCTGAAGGAGCAGGGCATCTTCGACCTCTACCCCGAGGAAAAGAAGCGCCACTACGTGAAGGTGCCGGTGTTCTCCTTCAACAAGATCAAGGGCCTGGACGCCTACCTGTCGCCGGAGATGAAGTCCACCGGCGAGGCCATCGGCTATGACAACAAGCTGAACCGCGCGCTGTACAAGGCGCTGCAGGCCGCGGGGCTGCGGCTGCAGAACTACGGCACGGTGTTCGCCACCATCGCCCGCGGGGACAAGGCCGAGGCCGAGCCGCTGATCCGCCGGTTCTACAACCTGGGCTTCAACATCGAAGCCACCGAGGGCACCGCCGCCTACCTGAAGGAGCGGGGCATCCGCACCCATGTGCTCAAGAAGATCGGCGAGGACAAGTCGGACGAGATCGTGGAGTCCATGCGCCAGGGCCACATCGCCTATGTGATCAACACACGCAACATCAACTCCGCGGGCGCCCTCACCGACGGCGTGAAGATCCGCCAGTGCGCCACCGAGAACAACATCACCCTGTTCACAAGCCTCGACACCGTGCGGGTGCTGCTGGACGTGCTGGAGGAGACCACGCTGACGGTGAGCACAATCGACGCATAAACCTTGTGGACGGGGGAGCAAGTTCCCCCGCCACTGCCACCCCTCCAGATTTGACTTGAGTTCCCTTGGAACTCCGGCCGTCAAATCCGCAAAGAAGCCTGTTTCGCAGACAGAAGAGGTCGTCCTCCAGGCAGCGCCCGTGTTTATATGTATTGATTCACATGGTATACTATCAGCAAAACGATATCCTGATCCGCGACATGGAGCCCGGCGACGCCCAAATCATCACCGACGGGGAGATCGCCCAGGGCTGGAACCAGAGCATCGACAAATACCTGTCGCGGCTGAAGGACCAGGCGGAGGGTCGATCCATCTCCCTGGTCGCCGAATACAAGGGCAGCGTGGCCGGCTACGTCAACGTCTATCCCGACTCAAAGTGGGGCGCCTTCGCCGGAAGGGGGCTTCCCGAGATCGTCGACTTCGGCGTGCTGGAAAAGTACCGCAGAAACGGCGTCGGCAGCGCGCTGATGGATGCCGCCGAGGCCATCGCCGCCCGGTACGCGGACACGGTTTATCTCGGCGTCGGCCTGCACGAGGGCTACGGCAGCGCCCAGAGGCTGTATGTCAAGCGCGGCTATGTCCCAGACGGGACGGGCGTGTGGTACGGCGAAGGGGTCTGCCCGCAGTACGGCGACTGCCGCAACGACGACAGCCTGGTGCTGTACCTGTCCAAGCATCTGAAATAACACCAACCAAGGAGCAAACATGAACCAACTCACCTACACCATCACCGAAAACGCCCCGCTGACGGCGGACGTGTACCGCATGACCCTGACCGGCGACACCGACGCCATCACCGCGCCGGGACAGTTCATCAACATCAGGCTGGACGGCCTGTTCCTGCGGCGGCCCATCTCCATATGCGACTGGGACGAAGAGGGTCTGACCATCATCTACAAGGTCGTGGGCAGGGGGACGGAGAAGATGTCCCAAATGAAGAGCGGCGAGACCCTGGACTGCCTCGTCGGCCTGGGCAACGGCTATGACACCGCCGCCTGCCCGCAAAACCCCGTGCTGGTGGGCGGCGGCGTGGGCGTGCCCCCGCTGTACGGCCTGGCCAAGCGGCTGATCGCCTCCGGTCGGAAGCCCTCGGTGATCCTGGGCTTCAACACAGCCGGCGAGATCTTCGGCGACATGGAGTTCGCTTCGCTGGGCGTGACCGTGACCGTGACCACCGTGGACGGCAGCGCCGGCGTGAAGGGCTTTGTCACCGACGCACTGAAGGGCGGCGAATACGTCTGCGCCTGCGGGCCGGAGCCGATGCTGAAGGCCGTGCACAGGGTCGCAGCCGGCGGCCAGTTCTCCTTCGAGGCCCGCATGGGCTGCGGCTTCGGGGCCTGCATGGGCTGCTCCTGCCAGACCGTGGCCGGGCCGAAGCGCATCTGCAAGGACGGACCGATTATGACAAGGGAGGAGATCCTATGGTAAATACCTCCGTCAACCTCGCCGGATTACAGCTCGACAACCCCGTGATCCCCGCCAGCGGCACCTTCGGCTTCGGCTATGAGTTCGCCGAGCTGTACGACATCAACGTGCTGGGCAGCATCGCGCTGAAGGGCACCACGAAGGAGCCCCGCTTCGGCAACCCCCTGCCACGCATCGCCGAGTGTTCCGATGGAATGATCAACAGCGTGGGGCTTCAGAACCCGGGTGTGCATGCCGTGATCGACGAGGAGCTGCCCCGGCTGGAAAAGGTGTTCCACAAGCCTGCCGTGGCCAACATCTCCGGCTTCGCCATCGAGGATTACGCCTGCTGCGCCGAACTGTTCGACAAAGACCCGCGCATCGGCATCCTCGAGATCAACGTCTCCTGCCCCAACGTACATAACGGCGGCATGTCCTTCGGCACCGAGCCGGAGAGCGCCGCGGCGGTCACGAGGGCGGTGAAGGCCGTAACGAAAAAGCCGGTGTTTATGAAGCTGACCCCCAACGTCACTGACATCGCCGCCATCGCCCGGGCCTGCGCGGACGCCGGCGCGGACGGCATCAGCCTCATCAACACGCTGCTGGGCATGCGCATCGACCTGAAGCGCCGCGCGCCCGTCATCGCCAACACCATGGGCGGCTTCTCCGGCCGGGCGGTGTTCCCGGTGGCGCTTCGGATGGTGTGGCAGGTGTACGAGGCCACGGGGCTGCCCATCATGGGCATCGGCGGCGTCTCCAGCGCCGAGGACGTGATCGAAATGCTGCTGGCCGGGGCCACGGCGGTGCAGGTTGGCGCGGAGAATCTGGTGAACCCCTGGGCCTGCCCGCAGATCATCGGGGCCCTGCCGGCGGCCATGCAGAAATACGGCATCGAAAACCTTTCCGACATCATAGGAGGTGCGCATCATGGGTAAGGACGTCATCATCGCCTGCGATTTTTCCAGCCGCGAGGCGGTTCTCTCGTTCCTCGACAAGTTCAGCAGCGAGGCCCGCAAGCCCTATGTCAAGATCGGCATGGAGCTGTTCTACGGCGCGGGGCCGGAGATCGTGCGCGAGATCAAGCGCCGCGGGCACAGCATATTCCTCGATCTCAAGCTGTGCGACATCCCCAACACCGTGAAAAAGAGCATGGCGGTGCTGCGGGACCTGGACGTGGACATGACCAACCTGCACGCCTTCGGCACCATCGAGATGATGAAGGCCGCCATTGAAGGCCTCACCCGCCCGGACGGCACGCGGCCTCTGCTGATCGCCGTCACCCAGCTGACTTCCACCAGCGAGCAGCGCATGAAGGACGAGCTGCTGATCGACGTGCCGCTTGCGGACGTGGTGCTGCACTACGCGAAGAACGCCCAGGCGGCGGGCCTGGACGGCGTGGTCTGCTCGCCGCTGGAGAGCCCGGTGGTGCACGGGAGCTGCGGCGCGGGCTTCGTCACCGTCACCCCCGGCGTGCGCTTTGCCGACGGGGCCGTGGGCGACCAGGTGCGCGTCACCACCCCCGCCAGGGCCAAAGAGCTGGGCAGCGACTACATCGTCGTGGGCCGGCCCATCACCGCGGCGGAGGATCCCGTGGCGGCATATCGCAGGTGCTGCGAGGAGTTTATAGGATAAGCTTTAGGGAACAGGGCCAAGGGAACAGGAATAGTGGCTTCCGCACTTTCTGCTCAACCATTCCCTGAGAAACGGTGGCAGCGGCATTTCCTGTTCCCTCTCCACTCTCCCTCATTCACTATAATTTTGGAGGTTTACCATGGAAAAACGCATTGCCAAGGACTTACTCTCAATCGGCGCCGTCTTTCTCCGCCCGGACGAGCCCTTCACCTGGGCCAGCGGCATAAAGTCCCCCATCTACTGCGACAACCGGCTGACGCTGACGGCGCCGGAAGTGCGCAACGACGTGGAAAACGGCCTGGCGGAGGTCATCCGCCGGGAGTACCCGGACGTGGAGGTGCTGATGGGCACGAGCACCGCCGGCATCGCCCACGCGGCCATCGTGGGGCACCTGATGGGCCTGCCCATGGGCTATGTGCGCGGGAGCGCCAAGGATCACGGCCGGGGCAACCAGATCGAGGGCAGGCTGGAGAAGGGCCAGAAGGTGGTCGTGGTCGAGGACCTGATCTCCACCGCCGGCAGCTGCATCGAGGTGGTGAACGTGCTGCGCGAGGCCGGGGCTGAAGTGCTGGGCATTGCGTCCATCTTTACCTACGGCATGAAGAAGGGCCTGGACAGGCTCGCCGAGGCCAACGTGAAGAACGTGAGCCTGACGAACCTGGACGCCGTGGCCGAGGTGGCCGCCGAGACGGGCTACATCAAGCCCGATGATGTCGTGCGCCTCAGGAAGTTCCGGGACAATCCTTCGGACGAGAGCTGGATCGGAGGCAGAGCATGAGGAGCCTGATCGACATACAGGAGCTGTCCGTTCAGGAGATCGACGAGCTGATCGCCGTGGCCAACGACATCATCGCCCATCCCGAGGACTACCGCGAGAAGTGCCGCTACAAGAAGCTGGCCACGCTGTTCTTCGAGCCCTCCACCCGCACGCGGCTGTCCTTCGAAGCCGCCATGTACGAGCTGGGCGGCCAGGTGCTGGGCTTCTCCGAGGCCCAGAGCTCATCCGCCGCCAAGGGCGAAAGCGTCTCGGACACCGTGCGCGTGGTCTCCGGCTACGCGGACATCATCGCCATGCGCCACCCCAAGGAGGGCGCGCCGCTGGTGGCCAGCCGGGCCGCCTCGGTGCCGGTGATCAACGCCGGGGACGGCGGCCACCTGCACCCCACCCAGACGCTCACCGACCTGCTGACCATCAGCCGGGAGAAGGGCAGACTCAATAACCTGACCATCGGCGTGTGCGGCGATCTCAAGTTCGGCCGCACGGTGCATTCGCTGATCGCCGCCATGGCCCGCTACGAGGGCGTGAAGTTCGCTCTGATCAGCCCCGCGGAGCTGAAGCTGCCCAGCTACATCAAGAAGGAGATCCTCCAGCAAAAGGGCATCGAGTACGTGCAGACCACCGACCTGTCCGCCGTGATGCCGGATCTGGACATCCTGTACATGACCCGCGTGCAGCGCGAGCGCTTCTTCAACGAGGAGGACTACCTGCGGCTCAAGAACAGCTACATCCTCACCCCGGAGAAGCTGGCTAACGCCAAGGCCGACCTGTCCATCCTGCACCCGCTGCCCCGGGTGAACGAGATCTCCACCGCCATCGATTCCGACCCCCGCGCCTGCTACTTCAAGCAGGCCCTGTACGGCAAGTACATCCGCATGGCGCTGATACTCAAGCTGTTGGAGGTGGCATAAGTGAACATCGATTCCATTCGCAACGGCATCGTGCTGGACCACATCAAGCCCGGCAAGGCCATGGAAATCTATCGCTTCCTGGGCCTGGACGCGCTGGACTGCTCGGTGGCCATCATCCAGAAGGCCCCCAGCAAGAAGCAGGGCCGCAAGGACATCATCAAGATCGATTCCGAGATGGACCTGGATCTGAACATCCTGGGCTTCATTGATCCGGAGATCACCGTGAACATCATCAAGGACGGCGAGCTGGTGGAGAAGAAGCACCTGACCCTGCCCGAACAGATCCGGGACGTGCTCAAGTGCAAAAACCCCCGCTGCATCACCAGCGTGGAGCAGGAGCTTCCCCACATCTTCGTACTGACCGACCGGAAGAAGGCCGTGTACCGCTGCCTGTACTGCGAGACAAAGGCGGAGTAGGCTTCTGATTTGCCATGCAAACCAGATTTCATTTGACATTTTCCCCCGCCTCTGCTATGATATACTTATCAACATATGTGGAGGAATTCAAAATGACCCATATCAAGACCATCGAAACCCGCAACCTGTGCGACAGCGCCAAGAACGGCGGCTGCGGCGAGTGCCAGACCTCCTGCCAGTCCGCTTGCAAGACCAGCTGCGGCATCGCCAACCAGCAGTGCGAGCAGAAGGCCGACAAGTAAGGTAGTAAGGTTCGCAGAAAAACGACGAATGCCGCCTGTAAGGGCGGCATTCCCATTATACAAGCGGGGCAATGTGATATGATTCATCAGTACAAATTGAACGGCTACAACATCGTGCTGGACGTGTGCTCCGGCTCGGTGCACGTGGTGGACGACGCCGCCTACGACATCATCGCTCTCTATGAAACCCATTCCCGGGAGGAAATCCTTTCCAAAATGGCGGAAAAGTACCCCAACGTGCCCGTCCAGGAGCTTTCCGAGTGCTACGACCAGGTGACTGGATTGAAGGACGCGGGCAAGCTGTTCGCGCCGGACACCTTCGCGCCCATGGCCGGGGACCTGAAGCAGCGCACCAGCGGCGTGGTGAAGGCGCTTTGCCTGCACGTGGCCCACACCTGCAACCTGAACTGCGCCTACTGCTTCGCCAGCCAGGGCAAGTACCACGGCGAACGGGCCGTGATGAGCTACGAGGTGGGCAAGCAGGCGCTGGATTTCCTCATCGAAAACTCCGGCACCCGGCGCAACCTGGAGGTGGACTTCTTCGGCGGCGAGCCGCTGATGAACTTCGACGTGGTAAAGCGCCTGGTGGCCTACGCCCGCAGCATCGAGGCGGAGAAGGGCAAGCATTTTCGCTTCACGCTGACCACCAACGGCATGCTGGTGGATGACGACGTGATCGACTTCGCCAACCGCGAGTGCCACAACGTGGTGCTGAGCCTGGACGGCCGCAAGGAGATCCACGACGCCTGCCGGGTGGATTACGCCGGAAACGGCAGCTGGGAGCGGATCGTTCCGAAGTTCCAGCGGTTCGTGGAGAAGCGCGGCGGCAAAAACTACTACATGCGAGGCACCTTCACCCACGCCAACCCGGATTTCCTCAATGACATCAAGGTGATGCTGGACCTGGGCTTCACGGAACTTTCCATGGAACCGGTGGTCTGCCAGGATGGCGACCCCGCCGCGCTGACGGAAGCGGATATGCCCATCGTGTTCAGGCAGTACGAGGACTTGGCGAAGCTGATGATCCAGCGCCGCAAAGAGGGCCGCCCCTTCACCTTCTACCACTACATGATCGACCTGACTGGCGGGCCCTGCATCTACAAGCGCATCTCCGGCTGCGGCAGCGGCACCGAGTACATGGCCGTCACCCCCTGGGGCGATTTGTACCCGTGCCACCAGTTCGTGGGCGAGGAGCGCTTCAAGCTGGGCGACATCTGGCAGGGCGTCACCAACCACGAGCGCCAGGCGGAATTCGCCGCCTGCAACGTCTACGCCCGCCCCGAGTGCCGGGACTGCTGGGCGAGATTGTACTGCTCCGGCGGCTGCGCGGCCAACGCCTGGCACGCCACCGGCAGCGTCACCGGCGTGTACAAGTACGGCTGCGAACTGTTCAAGAAGCGCATGGAGTGCGCCATCATGGCCGAGATCGACAGGCAGTTCGGCGAGTGAGTAAAACAATTAGGAATGAGGAATTAGGAATTAAGAATTGTTGTTGAAATCCTTGTGGATTTCTTTGATTCTGACAATATAGCGAATAATCGCTGTTCAATTCAATCAAATCCGTCAGGATTTGCACCGCCATTCCTCATTCCTCATTCCTGATTCCTCATTAATTCAACACCCTTTGAGGAAAGACGATGATCACAACTCCCATCCTGGATTTTGTCCGCAATTACGCCGCTTCCGGCGCGGCGCGGCTGCATATGCCCGGACACAAGGGTGCGGGCGTGCTGGGCTGCGAGGCGCTGGACATCACCGAGATCGACGGCGCGGACGAGCTGTACGCCCCCGGCGGCATCATCGCCGAGAGCGAGCAAAACGCCTCGGCGCTGTTCGGCGCGGACACGTATTACTCCTGCGAGGGCAGCTCCCTGGCCATCCGTGCGATGCTGATGCTGGCGCTGTCCACCATCGCTTCCCCCTCAGGGGCAGGCGCCCCCGGCACAGCGGGATCGAATGAGGCCGTTTCCCGCCCCCTCGTCCTCGCCGGACGCAACGCCCACCGCGCCTTCTTGAGCGCGGCGGCGCTTCTGGACTTCGACGTGGCCTGGCTGAATCCCGCCCCCGGGGACGCCTACCACAGCTGCACGGTGACCGCCGAAGGCGTGGATGCGGCGCTGGCTCGGCTGAACGGCCGCTGCCGGGTGGTGTACCTCACCAGCCCGGACTACCTGGGCCACATCGCGGACATCGAATCCATCGCGAAGGTCTGCCGCGCCCACGGCGCGCTGCTGCTGGTGGACAACGCCCACGGCGCGTATTTGCGGTTCCTGCCCGGCGGTTCCCGGCACCCCATGGACCTGGGCGCGGACCTGTGCTGCGACTCCGCCCACAAAACCCTGCCCGCCCTCACCGGCGCGGCCTACCTGCACGTGCATCCCCGGCTGGGCCTCTCCCCACGGCGGGTGAAGGCGGCGCTGTCGATGTTCGGCTCGTCCAGCCCGTCCTGGCTGATCTTGCAGTCGCTGGACGCCTGCAACCGATATCTGGAGACGTTTCCGGAGGCGCTCAAGGCCTTCCTTGAGAAGCTGGCTGCGCTGAAAGCGGCGCTGGCCGGCCACGGCTATGCGCTCGTCGGCGACGAGCCCATGAAGCTGACCATCGCCGCGCGGTGCTTCGGCTATACCGGCGACGCGCTGGCGGAGATCCTGCGGGGCCGCGGCATCTACAGCGAGTTCCACGACCCGGACTTCCTCACGCTCATGCCCGCGCCTGCCAACACCGACGCCGACCTGCTGCGCGTAAGGGACGCCCTGCTGGCCGTCCCCCGCCGCCCGGCGCTGGAGCAGCGCGCCCCCGAATACCGCGCGCCGTTTGCGGCCATGGGCATCCGCGACGCCGCCTTCGCGCCCCGGGAAACCCTGCCCGCGCGCGCCTGCCTGGGCCGCGTGCTGGCCGCCCCCGCCCTGAGCTGCCCGCCCTGCGTGCCCGTCGCCGTGTGCGGCGAGGCGATCGACGAGGCGGTGCTGGAGCGGCTTAAGTACTACGGGATCGAAAGCTGCGAAGTCGTCGCGGAGTGATTTTTCACGCCTTCAGCATTGAAAGCGCGTCATTCCTGTGTTACAATCAAGAAAAACAGCGGAGGTATCGCCATGAACGAGATGATCACCAAGCGCAACATCCTGCTGGCCCAGAAGGTCATCAAGGGGCTGGAATCGCGGAACATGACCGGCTATTACGCCGGCAGCCGGGACGAGGCCAGGAAGCTGGCCCTGTCGCTGATCAGCGAGGGCGCCAGCGTCACCATGGGCGGTGCCATGAGCGCCCATGAGATCGGCCTGGTGGACGCGCTGAAGGCCGGGAACTACCACTTCATCGACCGGGACGAATACGAGGACAAGCGGGCCGCCATGCTGGCCGCCTATGACGCGGACGTGTTCCTGTCCAGCGCCAACGCCATCACCGAGGACGGCATCATGGTGAACATCGACGGCAACGCCAACCGGGTCTCCGCCATCTGCCAGGGGCCGAAGAAGGTGGTGTTCATCGTGGGGCTGAACAAGGTCACCCCCGATCTGGACAGCGCCATGAAGCGGGCCCGCAGCGTGGCCGCGCCCACCAACGCCCAGCGCTTCGGGCTGAACACCCCCTGCTGCAAGACGGGCACCTGCATGGACTGCAAGTCGCCGGACACCATCTGCTGCCAGTTCCTGATCACCCGCTTCTCCCGCCACAGGGACAGGATCCACGTGATCCTGGTGAACGAGAGCCTGGGGTTCTGATTATCTGCCGACAAAAAGCCTTCCCCTTTGGGGAAGGCTTTTTATGCTTCTGTGCTTCCCAGCACCTCCGCCACGTCGCCCCTGACGACCAGCGTGGCCCGCTCATCCGCGGGGGTGGGCTCCCGGTTGACCACCACCAGGTACTTGCCGTGGAAGTAATCCAGCATGGATGCCGCGGGCTCCACGGACAGGGACGTGCCCGCCACGATCAGCGTATCGCAGTTGGAAATCTCCCGGCACGCGCCCATGCGGGTGTACTTGTCCGGGGCCTCGCCGTAGAGCACCACCCAAGGCTTCACCACCCCGCCGCAGCGCTCGCACCGGGGAATGCCCTCGCTGCGCAGCACCTTCTCCAGGCCGTAGAAG
The DNA here is from genome assembly GCA_902800625.1 of uncultured Eubacteriales bacterium. GTDB lineage: Bacteria > Bacillota > Clostridia > Christensenellales > Aristaeellaceae > UBA2862. The sequence goes on from CADCFG010000003.1 coordinate 97,424, forward strand.
GCGTTGCAGTCCATGCAGTAGTTCTCCCACACGCTGCCGTGCACCTCGTACACCAGCCTGTTCCCCGCCCGCCTGTGCAGGCCGTCGATGTTCTGGGTCACGATGCCCCGCAGCTTCCCGGCCCGCTCCAGCCGGTACAGCGCCTCGTGGGCGGCGTTGGGCCGGGCGTCGGGAAAGATCAAATGGCTGCGGTAAAACGCAAAGAATTTCTCCGGGTGGAGATAGAAGAAGGACTGGCTCAGGATCATCTCCGGGGTCAGCCCTTCCCATTCCCCGGCGTACAGGCCGCGTTCACCGCGGAAGTCCGGGATGCCGCTGGCCGTGGAAAACCCCGCGCCGGTGAAGCAGACGATGCGCCGGGAGGCATCGATGATGGATTGAAGATTGGGCATGGGATGCTCCTTGCTGCGTCACAGTATTCTGCCGCGGTCACCCGCTTTCATCCGTCACAGCCCCATCGCCAGCTCCGCCACGAACACCACGGCGCAGCAGGCCACGGACACCTGGAACAGGCTCCCGCCGAACCAGGCCAGCGCCAGGCCCAGCACCAGCGCCAGCGCGCCGGAGACGGGGCTCTGGGTGGCTGAGAGGATGGCCGGGAAGGTCATCACCGCCAGGGTGACGTAGGGCACGTAGTACAGGAAGGAGCGGATGGTTTTGTTGGTGATCTCCCGCCGGATCAGCGTCAGCGGCAGCACCCTGATCAGGTAGGACACCGCCCACATGCCCAGTATGTACAGATACACGTTATGCTGCATGCCCGTCCTCCCCTTCCACCGGGAACAGCAGGGCCGCACCCAGCGATATGACCACGGTGAGTATGATGATCTTCATGCCGGAGGAGATGCCGCTGAACACAGCCATGGCATTAAAGGCATAGCTGGCGGCGAAGGAGATGCCCACCAGCGCGGCGATGATGCGGTTCTTGCGCATGGGCGGCACGAATATGGACATGAACATGCCGAACAGGCCCACGCTGAGCGCGCTGACCACCCGCACGGGCAGCACATTGCCCAGCACCACGCCCATCAGCGTGCCCAGCGCCCAGCCGGGGGTGGCCACGGCGGCCATGCCGTAGTTGTACCAGGGGTTCAGCCGCCCCTCCACGGACACGGACACGCCGAAGATCTCGTCGGTGATCCAAAGGCCCATCAGCAGCCGGTGCCGCAGGGGCAGCTTCGGGTCCACCTTCTGGGACAGCGCCGTGGACATCAGCAGGTAGCGGGCGTTGGCGATGGCTTCCATCACGATGACCTCCGCGTAGCTGGCCGAGGCCCCGATCAGCGTGAAGCCAATGTACTGCCCCGCCGAGGCCATGATCAGCGCGCTGGCGATGGTGGCCTGCGGGGCCGTCATGCCGGCGTTGCGGGCCGATATGCCCAGGGCGATGGACACGGCGAAATAGCCCAGCATGATGGGGATGCCGTCCTTCAGGCCCTTGAAAAACCACTTCTTCCGGTCGGTCAACATAGGTTTCCTCCTGTCGCTTTGCACAGGTATTATATTACACCGAATCCGTCAAATGTCAAATGAAGGTTGTCGAAAGAAGGCATGGAAAAGCCTTCCCGCAGGGGGAAGGCTCTGTCGCTTGCGCGCCTACGCCCGCGCACGCCTGCGCCTTTGTTCCTTTCCCAGGCTGAACAGGCTCCTGGCCGCCCAGGCGATGAAGTGCAGCGCGCAGATCACCACGGTGACGGCGAAGAAGCCGCCCATCCCGGCCACGATGTCGCCGAAATCCATGTCGCCGGTGCCGGTGATGCGCTGGCCGATCTCGATGGCAAACGTCACCACAGTGAGCACCGTCAGCGCGTAGATCCAGGTGATGGCCATCACCCGGTTGCGGTTGGAGAGCCACTTGAACAGCGGGTACACCAGCATGATGAGCGCAAACCCCATGGCGCCGATCACCAGGAAGTGCAGCTCCTTGTCGGAAAAGTTGGTTTCAAAACTGTCGTTCAGGGTCATAATATAGTTGTGCGCGCGGGTCATCCACGCCACCAGCATATGCAGGTATTTCGCCATAAATTGCGTCCTTTCCGCCCGCATGGCGCGGGCACGGTATGTAGTTTAGATGCAATTTATGGCATTTGGGTTGCATGGGCAGCGCGCGCGGGTAAAGAAAGGTGGCCTTTTCGACGCCCATAGGATGCCCGTTCGACGGAATTCGACACTGGGAAAAAGGCGCAGAAACGGGCCGGGCTGCCATGGCAGCCCGGCCCGTGCAACGTTCATCGAGTTCTATTCCTCAAGCCCGTTCACGAACGCGAACAGCATCTCCGCCAACTCGCCGCGGGTGACGGCGGCGGGGTCGGCGGTCTCCACCGTGGCGGACACGGTATCGCCCATCAGGGTCGAGAACAGTCCCCACACGTCCTCCGGTGCGATGGGGGCGCTCAAGTCGGTGGTCGAATCGGCCAGGCCGTAGCTGGCGAAGGTGTCCAGCGCCTCCTGGGCATCCCTGCCGCCGCCGATCAACACATACGACGCAGCGTACAGATCGCCGTAGCTGGCGGGCTCGTCCACGCCGAAGGCGTCCCCGGCGGCCGGGGCCATGAAACCCTGCTCAAAGGCGAAGCGCACAGCCTCGTAGTGCGCGCTGCCCTCGGGAACATCGGTCAACTCCACCTGGGTGTTGTCCACCGCGCCGAAGGGATTGTAGATGGCGTCGAACATGTCGGCGTTCTCGTTGATGGCGGAGGCCGCGCCGGCGGTCAGCCGCGCGCCGTTGTCGCTCAGCTTCGCGTACAGCTCCGCGTCGGCCTTCACGGTCTCGGGCGTCATCTGCTTCAGCTGGCGCATGTAGTCCAGCTTCCGCGCCGGGTCCCGACCCTGCAGGGCGTCCAGCGCCGCGTTCAGCGCGCCGGTCAGTTCGCCCTCGGGCATGGCGTAGGCGGAATAGGCGTTCATGATATAGCCGTCCAGGGTCTCCTGGTCCAGCTCCATCTCCGCGATCAGCTCCGGCAGCTCGTCGTACAGCTGGAAGCTCTCCACCACGTTCGGGTCGCGATAGGCGTAGAGTGCGAAGTAATCCTCAGTGGCATAGTTCTGCGGGGTGTACACGCCGTATTCGTCTCGCAGCATCGGCACCAGGAAGCTGTCGCTCACCAGGCCGCACAGCGCATTCAGGCCGCCGTCAAAGGCCTCAAGGCCCACCGCGGACAGGTCGCCCGCCAGCAGGTTGTACTGCACGCCGCTTTCAATGATCAGCGCCTCCGTCTGCTCCGGCACGGGGAGGTCGTACGCCACGGGGGTAATCTCCCGCTCATCCAGGGAATCCAGGAAGGCATCCGCCAGGTCGCTGTTCAAAGCGAGGCTCTTCTCGTTGCCGGCGAACATCGTCACGGCGTTCGTGCGGTTGTTGAAGTAGGCCTGGATGCCCTGCAGCTTCGCCACGGCGGCGTCCGGGTCGTCGGCCAGCATCTGCTCCACATCGCCCAGGAACGCATAGTAATCCAGGCCCGAGGAATAGCTGCTGTAGGCAAAGAGCTCCTTGCTGCGGGCCAGGGTCCTCAGCAGCAGGGTAGTGGCGGGATCGGCGGTGATGGAGCTCTTCATGCCCGAGCGGATGGACTGCACCTGCTCCAGCAGCTTCGCCGGGTCATCCACCTTCGTGTCGAAGATCAGTTCCCGCACCAGGTCATAGCCCGCGGCCAGGTCGTCGTCCAGGGCGATCCACCGGGCGCACAGGTAGGGGTGATAGCCGTCCGCGCCGTCCCTGGGCAGGGCCGGGAAGATGTTGCCGTTGTACAGGTAGCGGCTCCACAGATTCGCCAGCTCCGCGCGGGTGTGCGCGGCGGTGTCCAGCTCGCCGATCATGTCGGTGTACAGGGTGAACCAGTGGATGTCCTCCTGCTCCAGCCCCGCGGCGTCCAGGTAGATGTTGGCCTGGCTGACGCCGTCCACGGCCGCGATGGCGCTGATGTGGCGGATGTTGCCGTCATCGTCCGTGGCGTCGGCCACGGTGTAGGCCTTGATCTCCTCGGGCAGGGATTCCACGGTCACGGCCTTCAGCTGGGCCACGTACTCGGCGGAGTGATCCTCCGGCGCGGGGGCGTTGGTGGCCTCGACGATTTCGGCGATCTCCTCCTCGCTCATGCCCGCCTTCAACCCGGCCAGCTGGTCGGCCAGCTGGGCGTCGTGCGCCTCCTTCGCGCCGGGCTCCGGATAGGTGGTCACCAGCGCGGTGGTCCGGCTGTCCAGCAGCCAGTCGGAGACGGCCCTGGCGTACAGGCCCTGGCCGTTCCATTCGTTCAGGCTAAACAGGCCGTCCTGGTAGTCCTGATGATCCCAGGGGTTGCCGCTGGTGGCGTACCGGCTGATCATGGGCGCGATGAGGCTGTCCACGGGATCGCTCTGCTCCCGGGTCAGCCGGGCGGAGATCTCCAGCGAGGCCGCCACGCCGTCCACCAGCTCCTGGGGGAAGCCGTTTTCGGCCACCTTGGCCAGCTCCTCGTCCACGATGGCTTTAAAAGTCTCCGCGTCCCCGGGATCTACGTTGTTGGCCCAGAACACGATGGCGTCCTCGGGGCCGTCCATCTCGATGTAGGCGCCGAAGCTGCCGTAGGGGATGGTCTCCTTCAAGCGCTGCTGGAAGTCGGAAGCGCTGGCCACGAACAGGTCGGTCAGCGTGTCCAGGACCAGCTCGTCCTGCAGATTCTGCCTCAGGCCCGGGCACACGAAGGCATAGTAGACCGTGGAGGCGTGCTCGGTGCTGGCGCCGGCCTCCACCGGGAAGGGCAGCGACTGCACCACCGGCTCGGTGATGGGGGTGTAGCCCGCGTCGTCCCGGGAGAACTCCCGCTTCTCATACTGACTGAAATAGCCGTCCAGCAGCTTCAGAAAGGCGGCGTAGTCCTCGAACTGGCCGTACAGGTAGGCGGCGCAGTTGGAGGGATGGTAGTAGCGGTCGTGGTAGTCCTTCAGCGCCTCCCAGGTCATATCCGGGATGTGTTCCGGGTCGCCGCCGGACACGTTGCCCACCATGGAGCCGGGGAACGCGGCCCAGCGCATGTTGATGCTGGCCTGCCGCTGCAGGGTCATAGCGCCCAGCATCTCGGAATACACGGTGCCCTCGATGGTCAGCGGGTCGTCCGCGCTCTCCAGCCGATAGCGCCAGGCCTCGGTGCGGAAGATGCGCTCATTCTCCATGATGATGGGATAGAAGCAGGCGTCGGTGTAGAACTCCGCCAGCTTCAACAGCTGCGCCTCGGACAGGCTGGCGATGGGATAGGTGGTGTACCACTGGGCCGTCATGGCATTCAGGAAGGTATTGTAGGTCTGATAGTCCAGGTTGAAATACATCTGCTCGCCCGGATATTTCTGCGAGCCCTGGATGGTGGCATGCTCGAACACATGGGGCAGGCCGGTGTCGTCGATGGCCTCGGTGAAGAAGGTCAAATCGAAGGCCCGGTTGGTGTCGTCATTGGCGATGTAGAAAAGCTGCGCGCCGGTCTTCTGGTGCTCGAAGCGGTAGATCACGGCGTCCATCAGCGGGTAGTCGCGCGTCTCGACCACCTCGAAGCCCTCCACGACGTCGCCGATCTGCGGCAGCGCGGCGCTCTCGACGGCTTCGGCGGGCTCGGCCAGCGCCGCGGGCGCGAGGCCCAGCAGCATCGCCAGCGCGAGCAGCATGGAAATCAGTCCCTTGTTCATAATAGCCTCCTGTAAACAATCATCTCTTCTGATGTGCCATGCTGCTATTATACCAGCTTTTACCCCCGTTGTAAATTTCCTGCGTTGTCAAAGCGCCCCAAATGTTGCGAAAAAGGACCTCCCCGCCATGGCGGGGAGGTCCTTTGTGCGGCTCAGCCGTCCGCTTCGCCCTCCAGCCGGGCGATTTCCCGGCGGTGTATGTCCACGGCCTCGCCCTCGGTGACGTTCCAGTCGTCCCGCATGATCTCCATGATCCGGCGGTGCATCCCTGCGGCCGACGCGTTGTCGCCCAATATCTCGTAGAGCTGGGCGGCGGACTCCTCCGGGTCCACGAAGCGTGGCGACTTCCTGAGCGGCATGGCCTTCAGCTGGTTCTCCAGCGCCTCCCGGAACCGGCCCAGCTTCGCCAGCTCGTCGGCGTAGTCGGCCCAGACCAGCCAGTTCTCCGGCTCCCGCGCCGTCATGCGCTCAAACCAGGCCATCGCGCCGGGCAGGTCGCCCTCCGCGCGGCTGATCTGGCCCAGGTACATCTCGCAGCGCCAGTCGTCCCGCACCCCGCGCATACGATCGACATACGCCCGGGCCTCCTCCAGCCGCCCGTCGGCGATCAGCAGGTCGATCAGCCACATGCAGGCGCGGGGGTCGCCGGGATGTCCGTCCACAAAGCCCTTGTAAAAGTCGATCAGCCGGTGGTGGTTGGTCCAGTACCAGTCCTGGTGAACGCCCTTCTCCGCGTCGAATATGGCGTTGTGGGCGTCCTTCGCCTCCGGGTTCAGCGCCAGCGCCTCCCGGGCCAGCGGCGCGGCCAGCTCGTGGTACTCGTCCGCGCGCTTGTTGTAGAGCTGCGCCAGCAGCAGCGTGGCCCGGGGCCGAGCGGTTTCGTCCTCCCGCCGCTCCTTCAGCCAGCGCTCTGTCTGGACAAACTCCGCCTCCGGCAGGAAGCGCACATCCTCCAGCATGTTTTCGATGCGGTCGAACCGCGCGTCGTCGGTCATGGAGAACAGGCCGTCGATGGTCACGCCCAGCAGCACCGACAGCTCCGGCAGCAGCTGGATGTCCGGCATGCCCACGCCGTTTTCCCACTTGGACACGGCCTGGGGCGTCAGGTTCAGCTTCTGCGCCAGCTGCTCCTGGGTCATGCTCTTTTGAAGGCGCAGCGAGCGGATCCGCGCGCCGATGTCGGTTTTCATGGTTGAAGCCTCCTCGCTGTTGATGCTTCCATTATAAACGCCCCGGCCATCGTTTCCAATGACCGGGGCGTTGAGTGGGGGCGAGGGTTGGTTGAACGGTCCCCTGTCGCCGATTCTTATTCCCGACGTTCCGGGGCCGGGCGGGCGGCGCAACGCCGCCCCTACAGGTTGACAGGTTCAGCCGCGCGGCAGCAGCTATTCCTACTCCCTACTCCCTGCTCCCTGCTCCCTGGATCCCCTTCAAGAACCGCTCCAGCCGGTCCATGGCCTCGGAGAGGTTCGCCAGGGACGAGGCGTAGCACATGCGCACAAAGCCCTCGCCGCCGGCGCCGAAGGCGGTGCCGGGGATGGCGGCCACGTGCTCCTTCAGCAGGAACTGCTCGCAGAACTCGGCGCTGGTCATGCCGGTGGACTGGATGCTGGGGAACATGTAGAACGCGCCCCGGGGCTCAAAGCACTCCAGGCCCGCGCCGCGCAGCTTGTCCAACAGGAAGCGGCGGCGGTAGTCGTAGTCCTTGCGCATCATCTCGATGTCCCCGTCGCCGTCCTTCATGGCCTCCACCGCGGCGTACTGGCTGGTGGTGGGAGCGCACATGATGGCATACTGGTGAATCTTCAGCATCTGCCGGATCAGCTCCTGGGGCCCGCAGACGTAGCCCAAACGCCAGCCGGTCATGGCATAGGCCTTGGAAAAGCCGTTCACCAGCAGCGTGCGCTCCTTCATGCCCTCGATGTTGGCGATGGACACGTGGTGAACGCCGTAGGTCAGCTCGGCGTAGATCTCATCCGACAGCACGATGATGTTGGTCCCGCGCAGCACCGCCGCCAGGGCCTCCAGGTCGCTGCGCTCCAGGATCGCCCCGGTGGGGTTGTTCGGGAAGGGCAGGATCACCATCTTGGTGCGGGGCGTGATGGCGGCCTTCAGTTCCTCGGCGGTGAGCCGGAACTCGTTTTCCGCCCTGGTCTGCACGTACACGGGCACGCCGCCCACCAGCTCCACGATGGGGCCGTAGCACACGAAGGACGGCACCGGCACGATCACCTCGTCGCCCTGGTTCACGATGGCGCGCACGGCGATGTCGATGCCCTCGCTGCCGCCCACGGTGACCACCATCTGCTTCATGGGGTCATAGTCCAGGGCGAAGCGGCGGCGCATGTAGGCCGCGATCTGGCGGCGCAGCTCGGCCAGGCCGGCGTTGGAGGTGTACTTGGTGAAGCCCTTCTCCAGCGCGTAGACGCCGGCGTCGCGGATGTGCCAGGGGGTGACGAAGTCCGGCTCGCCCACGCCCAGGGAGATGGCGTCATTCGAGTCCATATTCTCCAGCAGGTCGAAGAACTTGCGGATGCCGGAGGGGGCGATGCCCTTCACACGGCTGGAAAGCGCGGAATCATAGTCGATCATACAAACAACACCCTCTCTTCCTGCTCGGGGAGCTTGGCGAACAGGTGGTTCTTCTCCTTGTACTTCTTGAGAATGAAGTGGGTGGCCGTGCCGGTGACGCCGTCGATGACGGCCAGCCGCGCGTGCACGAACTCCGCCACGGCGCGCAGGCTGCGGCCGGTGATGGTCACGGCCAGGTCGTAGGCGCCGCTCATCAGGTACAGGCTCTCCACCTCTTCATACTGGTAGATGCGCTCGGCGATGCGGTCGAAGCCGTCGCCCCGCTGGGGCGCGATGCGCACCTCGATCAGCGCCGTCACCAGCTCGTCGTCGGTCTTGGTCCAGTCCACCAGCGCCGGATAGCCCAGGATGATGTGGTTCTTCTCATACTCGGCGATCTCCGCCGCCACGTCGGCCTCCTCCCGACCCAGCATGGTGGCCAGCTGCGCGGGCGTCAGCCGCGCGTCCTTCTCCAATAAGCTCAAAAGCTCGGTGTTCATGTTCAAACCGCCCTTTCGTGTGCAGTATTGGCTATATTATAGTTGGTTTTCGCTGGAAGGTCAACCGCAAAAGGCAGGACTGAGCGTTCAGAGTTCAGCGTTTAGAGTTAAGATTGTGCGGCGCAACGCTGCCCCCGCCGAAAAACACGGCCACTATCCCTATTGCCTATTGCCTCTCCACCCCAAAACCTCAAACTACCGTCAAACTGCCAGTGGGCGCAAGCGAAATTGCCCAAATCATGCCTCTTTTCAACCAAAAACTCAACACGCCATGCATTGCGCATTCAAAGGTGTTGTGGTATAGTGACATTCGGATTAACTCTGCAAGATCGCGGCGCGCGGCGAGGGCCGCAAACGGTTTCTCCGAAAAAGCGCCCGCGCAACCCATATTTTCACGGAGGTGTTATCGTGGAATTTGAACGGATGACCGTACAGCAGATCAAGGACAGCATCCAGAACAAACTGCACACCCAGTTCGCCTGCGACGTCAACGATGCCACGCCCGAGCAGCTTTACCAGGCGCTGGCGCTGGTGGTGCGCGACGAGATCATGCAGCGCCGCAGCTATTCCCGCGACGCTCGCAAGGAGCAGCAGGCCAAGAAGGTCTACTACCTGTCCGCCGAGTTCCTGGTGGGCCGCGCCCTGCACAACAACATGGTGAACCTGGTCAACGAAAAGAATTACATGCAGGCCCTGGACGAGCTGGGCATCGACCGCTCCGTCGTCTTTGAGGAAGAGCCGGAGCCCGGCCTGGGCAACGGCGGCCTGGGCCGCCTGGCCGCCTGCTTCCTGGATTCCCTGACCACGCTGAAGCTGCCCGCCATGGGCTGCACCATTCGCTATGAGTTCGGCCTGTTCCGCCAGAAGCTGGTGGACGGCTATCAGGTGGAGGTGCCGGACAACTGGCTGGCCGCCGGCAACATCTGGGAGATCCCCCATCCCGAGGAGACCATCGACATCCACTTCGGCGGGCGCGTCGAGTCCTATGAGGACAAGGGCCGCACCTACTACCGCCACCTGGACTACAAGACCGTGCAGGCCGTGCCCTACGACATCCCCGTGGTGGGCTACGACAGCACCAAGGTCAACTTCCTGCGCACCTGGTCGGCCCGCTCCCCGCAGCAGATCGACATGATGCAGTTCAACCGCGGCCAGTATGTGCAGGCCATGGAGGAGCGGGAGCTGGCCGAGGTCATTTCCAAGATCCTCTATCCCAATGACGACAGCTACCAGGGCAAGGAGCTTCGCCTGAAGCAGCAGTACTTCTTCTCCTCTGCGTCCATCCAGTACGCCGTCAAGGACTTCATCGACGTCTACGGCTACAACTGGACGATCTTCGCGGACAAGGTGGCCATCCACATCAACGACACCCATCCCGCCGTGGCCATCCCCGAGCTGATGCGCATCCTGCTGGACGACTACGGCCTGGACTGGGACACCGCCGAGAGCATCGCCCGCCGCACCTTCGCCTACACCAACCACACCGTGCTGGTGGAGGCGCTGGAGAAGTGGCCCGAGAGCCTGTTCCGCGAGCAGCTGCCCCGGGTGTACATGATCCTGGAGGAGCTGAACCGCCGCCTGTGCGAAAAGCTGTGGGACGCCTTCCCCGGCCAGTGGGACCGCATCGGCCACATGGCCATCCTGGCCTACAACCAGGTGCACATGGCCAACCTGTGCGTGGCCTACACCCACTCCGTCAACGGCGTGTCTGCCATCCACACGGACATCCTGAAAAAGCAGACCTTCCACGACTTCTACCTGCTTGAGCCGCGCAAGTTCGTGAACATCACCAACGGCATCACCCATCGCCGCTGGCTGATGCAGTGCAACCCCGAACTGTCCGGCCTGATCGACGAGGCCATCGGCGACGGCTGGCGCAAGGACATGCGCAAGATCGAGGCCCTGAAGCCCTTTGCGGATGACCCCGCCTTCAAGCAGAAGTTCGACGAGATCAAGTACCACAACAAGCTGCGCCTGGCGGACCACGTGTACCGTCACCAGGGCATCGAAATGAACCCCGAGAGCATCTTCGACGCCCAGGCCAAGCGCCTGCACGAATACAAGCGCCAGCTGATGAACGCGCTGGGCATCATGATGCTCTACAATGACATCGACGAGCATCCGGATCAGGAGTTCCACTCCCGCACCTTCATCTTCGGCGCGAAGGCGGCCCCCGGCTATCATCGTGCGAAGCTGACCATCAAGCTGATCAACGCCGTGGGCGACCTGGTGCGCAAGCATCCCAGGGCCAGCAAGCTGATCAACGTGGTGTTCCTGGAGAACTACTGCGTCTCCCAGGCGGAGCTGCTGATGCCCGCCACCGAGATCAGCCAGCAGATCTCCACCGCCGGCAAGGAGGCCAGCGGCACCGGCAACATGAAGTTCATGATGAACGGCGCGGTGACCCTGGGCACCATGGACGGCGCGAACTGCGAGATCTACGAGCAGGTGGGCGCGGACAACATCTACATCTTCGGCCTGACCGCCGAGGAGGTGGACCGCGGCTACGCCAGCTACCGGGCGCATGAGATCTACGAGACCAACCCGAAGATCCGCAAGGTGATGGAGCAGCTGATCGACGGCACCCTGTGCCCCGAGAACCCCCGCATGTTCCAGGAGATCTACCACTCCCTGCTGTTCGGCGACGGCGGCGGAATGGCCGACCCCTACTTCGTGCTGAAGGACTTGGCCAGCTACATCAACACCCAGAAGAAGATGATGAAGGACTACGACAACCGCGACCTGTGGCTGCACAAGGCCGTGATGAACACCGCCTGCTCCAGCCTGTTCACCTCCGACAGGTCCATCGAGGAGTACAACAAGCTGATCTGGCATCTGAAGCCCTTGAAGCTGTAATTCACTGCTGATGGGTTGTAGGGGCGCCGCTGCGGCGCCCCTACAATTCGCCTCAGCCCCTATCCAATCCCCCGCCAACAGGAGTGACGCAATATGCACATCTTCCACGATTCCCGCGACCCCGTCTACCGCACGCCCCAGGGCGCCGCGCCCTGCGGCTCCACGCTTCGGCTGCGGGTGCGGGCCGAGGATCTGCACAGGGTGAGCCTGCGGCTGTGGTGGCAGGACTCGGAGAGCCTGCTGCCCATGAAGCCCGCCCACTCGGGACTGTATGAGTGCGAGCTGAAGCTGCCCGCCGAACCGGGGCTTTTGTGGTACTTCTTCGTCGCGGAGGACTACGGCGGCAAGACCTGGTACTACGGCAACGCCGCCGATGGCCTGGGCGGCGCGGGCATGATGACCGAGGGCCAGCCCGGGGGCTATCAGGTGACGGTGTGCGACCCCGAATACCAGACCCCCGCCTGGATGCGCGACGGCATGATGCTGCAGATCATGGTGGACCGCTACCACAGCGTCGGGGCGAAGGACGTGAACAACCTGCCGCCCGCCAGCTATTACCACGTGCACTGGGACGACGACCCGGCGCTGATCATCAACGACGACAAGTACGGCGACAACTGCAACAACGACTACTTCGGCGGCAACCTGCGCGGCGTGATGGCGAAGCTGGACTACATCCAGAGCCTGGGCGTCACGGTGCTGTACTTCAACCCCATCTTCAAGGCCCGCAGCAACCATAAGTACAACACCGGCGACTACATGACCATCGACCCCAGCTTCGGCACCGAGGACGACTTCCGCGCCCTGTGCGCCGAGTGCGAGCGGCGGGGCATGCGCGTGGTGCTGGACGGCGTGTTCAGCCACACCGGCTCCGACAGCCTGTACTTCAACCGGGACGGCCACTATGGCCCCGGCGGCGCCTTCAATGACCCCGAATCCCCCTTCCGGGAGTGGTATCGCTTCCGCCACTGGCCGGACGACTACGAGTGCTGGTGGGGCTTCAAGACCCTGCCCAACGTACACGAGGAGACGGACAGCTACCAGGACTACATCATCCGAAACGACGACAGCGTCACCGCCCACTGGATTCGCGCCGGCGCGTCCGGCTGGCGGCTGGATGTGGCCGACGAGCTGCCCATGGAGTTCATCCGCCGCATTCGCAAGCGCATTCGCCGGGAGAAGGGCGACGCCGCGCTGATCGGCGAGGTGTGGGAGGACCCCACCAACAAGGTGGCCTACGGGGAAATGCGCTGCTACGCCCTGGGCGACACGCTGGACAGCTGCATGAACTATCCCCTGCGGGACGCCATCTTCGATTTCCTGCGCTGCCACACCGACGCCTTCAATTTCGTGCGGAGGCTTGAGAACCTGAAGGAGAACATGCCCGCGCCGTTCTTCTACAGCGAAATGAACCTGCTGGGCAGCCACGACACGCCCCGGGCCATCAACGTGCTGGCGGACATCGGCGACATGGCCCCCGACAGGGTCTACCGCCATCCCTTCATGATGGATCCCAACGACTACAACCGCGGCAAGCGCCGGATGATCGCCGCCTGGCAGCTCATCTGCGCCCTGCCCGGCATGCCCTGCCTGTACTACGGCGACGAGGCGGGCCTCACCGGCATGGCCGACCCCTACAACCGCGCCACCTATCCCTGGGGACACGAGGACGCACAGCTGGTGGAGACCTACCGGAAGATCATGACCGACCGCATGGCCACCCCGTGCCTGCGCACCGGCGATCTGCGGCTCAACGCCATCGGGCCGGACGTGGTGCTGGTGGAGCGGAGCATCACCGGCGGCGCGGACGTGTTCGGGCGCTCCGCCGAAAACGGCAGCCGCGCCCTGGCCGTGAACCGCTGCGGCGAACAGCGGCGCGTGGAGTACGGCGGCCGCGTGTGGGAGCTGCCCCCGGAGAGCGCCACCTGGCTGCGCCCCGCCGAGGGCAAGCCCGCAAAGCCCAAAAAGGCCCGGTGGAACGGCAAGGCATGAGAAAACAGCCCATCGATGATGGGCTGTTTTTTTGAGTTTAGAGTTGAGATTGAATGGCCGTTCTCCTCTAAACTCTAAACTCTTATCTCTTATCTCTCTCCCAGTATATCCTCGATCGTCACCTGGTCCAATCCCCCGTTGTCCAGCTGTTGCCTGCGGGCGAGGCGGCGGGCGTTCAGGGTCTGCAGGCGGCCGATCTCCTCGTCCCGCTGGGTGATCCCGGCGCGCAGGGCCTCCTCGGTCTTTGCCGACTCGGCGCTCAGCCGGGCGATCTCGCCCCGCAGGCTGGCCTCCAGCTTCGCGGCGGCGGCGTCCCGGCGGGCCAGCTCATCCCGCAGGCGCTCGTCGGCCCGGGCGGCCTGGTCCCTCAGCTTCCTGTTGGCATCGGCCAGCTGCTGCTCCAGCTGCTCCATCTTCATGCGCTTCACGCCGTCCTCCTTCTCCGCGAGGATGCGGCGGCCGCTCTCCTGGAACAGGTGCATGTTCAGGTCGGTGGCGCGGCTTTCCATCTCCTGATAGTCGTTTTCAAAGGCCTCCACCCGGGCGCGCAGCCTGCGGATCTCCGCCTCCCGGCGGTCCACCACCCGCTGCAGATTCTGGCGAATGGCCCGATCCTCCTTCAACTGCCGCACGCGCTCGTTGGCCCTGTCCAGCGCCTGCCGGAGCCTGGCACAGTACCACGCCAGCCAGGCGCAAACCCCGGCCAGCACCACCGCTGCGATGATCGCGTATATCAATGCGCACACCTTCCCGATTATATTGCAACCATTATAGCACAAATTCGGGGATAAGGGAATACCCCGCGGGGCCGCCTGCCGCGCCACGGGCCAGCCATTAGTAATCATTAACATTCCAATAAGATATGTTTGGTACGCAGGAATTTGCACAGGCGCTGTAGAATGTAATGCAGGATGGCGAGGTGAGGCGCATGGATACCCCGCACGCACGGGTCCTGATCGCGGGCAGTGCGCCCGGCTTGGTCGAGGCAATGAACGCCGCGGGTCTGACCGTCTGCGGTCGCGCGGGCGACGGCGCATCCGCCATAAGGCTGCTGCGGGAAGCGCGGCCCGACCTGATCGCCTGCGACGCGATCCTGCCCGGCATGGACGGGGTGGCGCTGGTGAAGGCGGTGCGGCGTCAAAAGCTGAACCGCCAGCCCGCCGTGCTGCTGTTGAAGCCCCGGGGGCTGCGGCTCCCCGGCGAGGACGCGCTGCCGGACCTGGGCGCGATGGCGCTGGAAACCCCGGCGGACGGCGATGCGTTGGTTCAGGCCATCGGAGCCGCCCTGGCGCTGGACATCCCGCTGCCGCCGGACAAGGATGCGCGGCTGGAGGAGCTGCTGGACGCCCTGTGCGTGCCGGAGCATCCCGGCAGGGGCTGCCTCAAAAGCGCTGTGGCCCTGGCCTGGGCAGACCGACGGCGGCTGAGCGCCCTGAAGGCGTATCTCTACCCCGAAGCCGCCAGGCAGTCGGGCTTGAAAGGCGCCCAGTGCGAGCGGGCCATCTGCCACGTGATCGACTGTGCCTTTCGCACGGGCGAGATCGAGCGGCAGCACGAAATCTTTGGCGACACAATCGACGCGAGGCGCGGCAAGCCCACCGGGGGCGAGATGATCGCGCAGCTCGCGGATATACTCAGATGGGAGGGATAGACTATGAAGAAGATGAAGCGCGTGGTGGTCGTGGTGCTGGATGGCGCCGGCGCGGGCTGGCAGCACGACGCCGCCAAGTACGGCGACGAAGGCGCGAACACGCTGAAGCACGTGATCGAGCAGGCCAACCCGAATATCCCCAACCTGGAGGAGCTGGGCATCCGGCACGTGCTGGGCATCCAGGACAAGGACGCGGACGAGCCCATCGGCTGCTACGGCACCATGCTGGAGCAGGCCGCCGGCAAGGATACCACCACCGGCCACTGGGAGATCGCGGGCCTGACCCTGCGCCAGCCCTTCCCCACCTACCCCAACGGCTTCCCCAAGGAGGTCATCGACGCCTTCGAGCAGGAGACCGGCATGGGCACCATCGGCAACAAGGTGGCCAGCGGCACCGCGATCATCGAGGAGCTGGGCGCGGAGCACCTGCGCACCGGCAAGCTGATCGTCTACACCTCCGCCGACAGCGTGTTCCAGGTTGCCGCCCACGAGGCCGTGCTGCCCGCCATGGAATTATGGCACGTGTGCCGCACCGCCCGCAGGCTTTTAAAGGGCGAGCACAACGTGGGCCGGGTCATCGCGCGCCCCTTTGAAGGCGAGGTGGGCCACTTCGTGCGCACCGCCAACCGGCGCGACTTCTCGGTGGATCCCACCGGCCGCACCATGCTGGACGCGGTGAAGAGCGCGGGCATGGACACCCTGGCCGTGGGCAAGATCGAGGACATCTTCAACCACCGGGGCATCACCCAGTCCAACCACGCCGCGGGCAACCCCGCCTGCATCGACGCCACCATCGAATTCTTGAAGAAAGACCGCTGGAAGGGTCTGATGTTCGTAAACCTGGTGGATACCGACATGCTGTTCGGCCACCGGCGCGACGTGCCGGGCTTCGCCAGGAGCCTGGAGGAGTTCGACCAGAAGCTGCCGGAGATCATGCGGCTGCTGGGCGAGGACGGCCTGTTGATGATCACCGCCGACCACGGCTGCGACCCCTCCTACACCGCCCACACCGACCATACCCGCGAGCGCGTGCCGCTGCTGGTGTGGGGCCTGGGCATCGAAGAGGGCGTGAACCTGGGCGAGCGCGCCACCTTCGCCGACCTGTCCGCCACGGCGCTGGAGGCCCTGGGCGTGGCCGAAAAGCTGGACGGCACGTCCTTCTACGGGGATATTGCGCTGGATTGAGTCGAAACATGCCATAGTTTACAAAAAAGGGCTTTTCATCTGCGCAACAATCGGGTATAATAAACGATGTAGTTATAGGTGTGTGGGCAAATGCCCGCCATCATAATGAGAACTTTATTTAGGGAGGTTTTTCCAATGGCTGTTAAAGTTGCTATCAATGGTTTCGGTCGTATTGGTCGTCTGGCTTTCCGTCAGATGTTCGGCGCTGAGGGCTACGAGATCGTCGCCATCAACGACCTGACCACCCCCAAGATGCTGGCTCACCTGCTGAAGTATGACTCCACGCAGGGCAACTACGCCAACTCTCACAAGGTCGAGGCCACTGAGAATTCCATCATCGTGGACGGCAAGGAAATCCGCATCTACGCCGAGAAGGACGCCAAGGATTGCCCCTGGGGCGAGCTGAAGGTGGACGTCGTGCTGGAGTGCACCGGCTTCTACACCTCCAAGGCCAAGGCTCAGGCGCACATCGACGCCGGCGCCCGCAAGGTCGTCATCTCCGCGCCCGCTGGCAAGGACCTGCCCACCATCGTCTACAACGTGAACCACACCACCCTGAAGCCCGAAGATACCATCATCTCCGCCGCTTCCTGCACCACCAACTGCCTGGCGCCCATGGCCAAGGCTCTGAATGATGGTTGGGCCATCGAGTCCGGCATCATGTGCACCATCCACGCCTACACCGGCGACCAGATGACCCTGGACGGCCCGCAGCGCAAGGGCGACCTGCGCCGCTCCCGCGCCGCCGCGGTCAACATCGTTCCCAACAGCACCGGCGCTGCCAAGGCCATCGGCCTGGTCATCCCCGAGCTGGACGGCAAGCTGATCGGCGCGGCCCAGCGCGTGCCCACCCCCACCGGCTCCACCACCATCCTGAATGCCGTCGTGAAGGGCAACCCCACCGTTGAGGAGATCAACGCCCAGATGAAGAAGGAGTCCAACGAGTCCTTCGGCTACAACACCGACGAGATCGTCTCCTCCGACATCATCGGCATGCGCTATGGCAGCCTGTTCGATGCCACTCAGACCATGGTCATCAACCTGGGCAACGGCACCAGCCAGGTTCAGGTCGTGTCCTGGTATGACAATGAGAACAGCTACACCAGCCAGATGGTCCGCACCATCAAGTTCTTCTCCGAGCTGGCCTAAGTCCGCAGCGCGGACCGGCAATCGCTGCCGCGCTTCAACGCGCAGCGTTTGATCGGAAATGCTTGATACCCGCAGCGCCCTTTCGCAAGGAAGGGCGCTGTTTTATCTGATGGCAAATCCATATTGCAGGGGCGCCGTTTCGGCGCCCGGCTTGTGTGAATCCAATCCACCTGCTCGGCGAGCGGCAACGCCGCCCCTGCAATGAAAACCGGATTGCCACGTCGATCTTGCGCCCTCCCTGTAACGACGCTATGCTTGCCCGCCGTGTCATTGCGAGGAGTGAAGGCACCGCCTTCGCGACATGGCAATCCGGTTCTGATACTCTTCATCCGAAACTTTTGTTTTGTTATTTGATCTCCTGTTCCAGCTCGTCAAATATCTTCGCGCTGAAAAACTCCCCTAAAGTCATATCCAGCCCATCACACAGCTTTTTGATCACATTGATGCTCAATTCTTTGCGCCTCTCATCCAACATACTATAAACCGTAGATGGTGTCACGCCTGACAAATTCGCCAGTTCATTCGGCCTCATATTCCGCTGCGCCATGATCTCTCTGAACCGCTTAACCACTGCGTCCTTTACGCTCATTTTCATCACCCCTCTAATAAGAGGATAGAAAATTTTACGCAATCGCGTATACGCACTTGCGTTTTCATCGGAAATAAAGTATAATGTTCCTATGAACGCACCTGCGTATTTTGAGAGGGGGAGAATGCATATGAAGCGCTTGATGGTCTTGTTTCTGTTGGTTACCTTGCTCGCTGGCATCCTTGTTGGTTGCGGCAGCAACTATTCCTCTGCCAAGCCTGGCCAATGCATGTGGTGTGACGGCTATGGCTATGCGTCGTATTATGATTCTGATGGAAACCTGCGTTCAAAGACTTGTTCACACTGCGGCGGTACAGGTCGCAGCTGAAATCGAAGGAAGTGCTGACTGAACAATTGCCGAAATCGAAGGAGGAATGTCTCATGTTCAACCGCAAAAGCCGTGTTTTCCGTATGCTATTGCTCAGTATGATCTGGCTCTTTATAGTTGTCGTTTTCTCCGCCTGTTCCAGCTCCGGTTCTTCATCCGGTTACTCAAGCTCGAGGCGGTCCTATGATGAAGCCCTCTTGAATGAAGCGCGCCGGGGATATGAATCCGCTTTTGGCAACTGAGCAACAAGAGGAGGTATTCCAGATGATCAGGTGTCCATCTTGTGGTCGAGAAATCGCCAATAACGCGAGCAAGTGTCCTTATTGTGGGCACAGCTTCTTTGCAACCAATGTAAATGCAGGCTGTTTGACAGCATTGATTGTTGGCGGTGGTTTCCTGCTATTCATCATGTTAATTGCAAGCTTCTCAAGTCACTGATTCCACAAAGCAGCATTTTTCTCTCCCTCCCCCGCCCCGCCTTGCGCGGGGCGGCGTTTTTTGCTCTTTTCCCCGAAAACTCCCGCGGCGCTTGCGTTTTTACACTTATTAACACTGAATCAACATCGTCACGCTTTTATTTGTCATAAACCTTCACTATAATAGGGTTGCTCTGTTGGGAGGGCGTTAGCCACCCGGGAGCGCGCCGCGGAATCGCGGTGAAGCATTGCGCAAAGCGCAAACACATTATGAAAGGAAGTACCTAGACATGAAGAAGATCTTTGCTCTGATGCTGGTTGTTATGCTGCTGGCTGTTGCTCTGACCGCTTGCAAGAAGGCCGAGCAGAAGACCGAAGAGGCCGCTGCCGCCGTCGAGGAGAAGGTTGAAGAGGCTGCTGACGCTACCGAGGAGAAGGTTGAAGAGGCTGCTGAGGAGACCGCTGAGAAGGTCGAAGAGGCTGCTGAGGAGACCGCTGAGAAGGTCGAAGAGGCCGCTGAGGAGACTACCGAGAAGGTCGAAGAGGCTGCTGAGGGCGCCGCTGAGGCCGCCGAGGGTGCCGTCGAAGAGGCTACCGAGAAGACCGAGGGCTAATCCGCCAGAAGTTTTCGCATAAAAACGCTCCGCTTGCGCGGGGCGTTTTTTGCGCCTCAAGCCCGGTATAAATTGACTTCACCGGCGGAATATGCTATAGTCAATGCAAGGCAATACCCACACAGAAGGGGCGATTTCCAATGAAAAAGACTATGCTGCCACGCTGGCTGGCGATGCTTTTGTGCCTGGCGCTGCTGGGCACGGCGGCCCTGGCGGATGAGACCGAGTTCGTCGAGGCCCCCGTCTAGGAGCAGGCGGAGTTCGCGCTGGGCGAGGCGGACGCAGGCGCCGCGTCCACCGACGACCCTTTCACAGAGGATCTGCCCGCGGAGCCCGAGCTTCCCGGAGAGCAGCTGATCGCCGCGCCCGAGGCGGAATCCGAGTCCCCCGCCGAGACCGCGCTGGAGGCCAGCCCCGAAACCCTCGTCGACCCGGAACCCGCGTCCTCGGATTCCGGCGTGCGCAGCTTTGCCCAGACCGCCGCTGTGGCCACCGAGACCTGGCAGGATGCGAATCTGGTCCGCGCGGAGGGCTTCACCGGCGCGCTCGGCGAAGTGACCGGCGTATTGACGCTGGCAAACGTGCAGATCGACGGCAAGCCGGCCCGGGAGGTCGACCTGGGCGGGTATTTCGCCCTCGGCCCCACCGGCGCCATCCGCATCCAGGACGGCGCGGCGCTGGCCCTGAGCCTGGATGCCTTCAGCTTCAACAAGGGCGACAAGAAGACGCTCACCGCCACGCTGAACGGCGCAAAGCTGTCCGCGAAGAAGGCCAAGTGGAAGAGCTCCGACGGCAAGGTGGCCAGCATCAAGAACGGCAAGGTCACCGGCAAGAAGGCCGGCGCCGCCGTGATCACCGCCAGCTATAAGGGCGAAACCGCCCGCTGCCTGGTGGTGGTCACCAACTACAAGAAGGTCAAGTCGCTGAAGCTGAACAAGAAAAAGCTGACTCTGGCGCTGTACGCCGCGCAACCGCTGAAGCTGACCATCAAGCCCGCGGACGCCTTCGAGCCGGGCATCACCTGGAGCTCCTCCAAGCCCAATGTGGCCAGCGTGGACCAGGACGGCCTGGTGGCGGGCCTCGCCGGCGGCACCGCCACCATCACGGTGAAGTCCGCCAACGACAAGAAGGCCACCTGCAAGGTGACGGTGAAGGAGATCAAGCCCAAGAGCATCGCGCTGCCCAAGGCCTTCGTGCGCATCGTCCCCGGCGAGACCTTCTCCGCGAAGGCGACTTTGACGCCCGCCACCGTGTCCAACCCCACCGTGAACTACACCAGCAGCACCCCCGCCGTGGCCACTGTGGACGGAAGCGGCAACATCACCGGCGTCGCCCGGGGCACGGCCGTCATCACCGCCGTCACCGCCTCCAACGGCAAGAAGGCCAGCTGCAAGGTGAGCGTGCTGGAACCTGGCGCGAAGCGGCTGGAGGGCCTGATCATCGGCATCAACCCCGGTCACCAGGCCGTCGGCATCAACAAGCTGTATCCCATGGCCCCCGGCTCCGGCAGGAAGGGCAAGGGCATGCGGCCCGGCGCGCGCGGCCACTTCACCAAGGTCTGCGAGCGCGACACCACGCTGGCGGTGGGCCTGAAGCTGCGCGACCTGCTGGAGGCGGAGGGCGCCACCGTGGTGATGACCCGCACTACCAACGATGTGATGCTGACCAACATCGACCGGGCGAAGATGCTGAACAAGGCGGGCTGCGACGTGGCCCTACAGCTGCACTGCGACGCCGTGAACAACTCCGGCCCGGAGGGCTGCCACGCCATCTAGCGCACGAATACCGAGCACGCCAAGGCCAACAAGGCCCTGGCCAAGGCGGTGGTTTCCGCCGTGAAGGCCAACTGCGGCTGCAAGACCCGGGGCTGGAAGCCCAGCACCGACTACATGAGCCTGAACTGGACCTCCACCCCCTCCATCCTGCTGGAGATGGGCTTTATCTCCAACCGCAAGGAGGACCGCCTGCTGGCCAGCGACGACTACCGCAACAAGATGGCCGAAGGCATCTTCAACGGCCTGTGCAACTACTTCGGGAGATAAAAAAAGCGCCGACTCTTGTCGGCGCTTTTTTTCTTCCTAAAAATCCAGCACCCACGCGGCGTCATAGCCCATGGTCTCCTGGATCAGGTCGAAGATCTCCCACAGCCGGGCCTGGTCTTCGTCGGTGAGGCGATAGGTCTTGTCGGTGCCCCGGTCGGTGATGTAGGGGCAGCCATCGGTGGCCACGGCCAGGTCCACCACCGCGCCGTCCTGGGCGGTGCACAGCAGGGTGCAGTTCATGGTGCAGTTTTCCAGCTCCGCCGGAGTCTTCTTCGCCCGCTGCAGCATGGCCTCCAGCTCCTTCAGCGTGGCTTCGTCGGTGATGCTCTGGGTGGCGTGGTTGTCGTCGTAGTCCTCATAGAGCATCGTCACGTCCACAAGCTTCGTCTCCGCCAGCGCGGACGCGCCCAGCGCCAGCAGGCACAGCGCCAGCAGCGCCGCAAATAAACGTTTCATATTCAATCCCTCCCATCGGAATCCGGGCCGCAGCCCATCATCGCAGGTTTATTATACACGCCCCCGCCAGCGGAATCAATGAAAGCCCGGGAAGTGTCCAAAAAGCGTCGGTTTGGAATCATAATTTGACATCCTCTCCCGCAAATGCTATCATATTCAAGGCACTTTACAGATCGGAGCGAATATCATGGAAATGCAGAATATGTACGGCACCCTGGGCGTCAGCCCGGCGGTCTATGAATACGGCGAGGAGATCCTGCGCGGGCTGAAGGAGCGCTTCGAGGCGGTGGACGCCATCGCGGAGTACAACCAGGCGAAGGTGATCGCGGCCATGCAGAAGCACCGGGTCAGCGCGCCCTGCTTCGCGGCCACCACCGGCTACGGCTATGACGACCTGGGCAGGGACACGCTTGAGAAGGTCTATGCCGACGTGTTCCACACCGAGGCCGCGCTGGTGCGCCCGCAGATCACCTGCGGCACCCACGCGCTGGCCACGGCGCTGTCGGCCAACCTGCTGCCCGGGGACGAGCTCTTGAGCCCCGTGGGCCGGCCCTACGACACCCTGGAGGAAGTCATCGGCATCCGGGAGTCGAAGTGCAGCCTGAAGGAGTACGGCGTCAGCTACCGGGAGGTGGCCCTGACGGCGGAGGGCGGCTTCGACTGGGAGGGCATCCGCGCGGCCATCAACGACAAAACGAAGCTGGTCACCATCCAGCGCAGCAAGGGCTACGCCACCCGGCCCACGTTCTCGGTCAGGCAGATCGGCGAGCTGATCGCGTTCATCAAGTCCGTCAAGCCGGGGCTCAACGTGATGGTGGACAACTGCTACGGCGAGTTCGTGGAGACGATCGAGCCCTCGGACGTAGGCGCGGACATGGTGGTGGGCAGCCTCATCAAGAACCCCGGCGGCGGGCTGGCCCCCATCGGCGGCTACATCTGCGGCACGGAGGAATGCGTGTCCCGCTGCGCGTTCCGATTGAGCGCGCCCGGGCTGGGCCAGGAGGTGGGCGCGAACCTGGGCATCCTGCCGGCGTTCTACCAGGGGCTGTTCCTGGCCCCCACGGTGGTGGCCGGGGCGCTGAAGGGCGCTATATTCGCGGCGAATATGTATGAGAAGCTGGGCTTTAAGGTGGTCCCCAACAGCACCGAGAGCCGCCACGACATCATCCAGGCCGTGGAGCTGAAGAGCCCGGAGGCCATGCGCGCCTTCTGCCACGGCATCCAGGCCGCCGCGCCGGTGGACAGCTTCGCCATCCCCGAGCCCTGGCCCATGCCCGGATACGACAGCGACGTAATCATGGCGGCGGGCGCGTTCGTGCAGGGCAGCAGCATTGAGCTTTCCGCCGACGGCCCCATCCGCGAGCCCTACGCCGTCTATTTCCAGGGCGGGCTCACCTGGTACCACGCCAAGCTTGGCATCCTGCTGAGCCTTCAAAAGCTGGTGGACGCGGGGCTGGCAAAGCTCTGACGAAACAATCTTCCAAATCACCACGGTTCACCGGCCGCGCAATATAAAAACCGGGCGGCGCGATATCGCGCCGCCCGGCTGATATTTTAGTTTACTCCTCCGGCACCAGCAGGCCGTAAGCGCCGTCGTTGCGGCGATAGAGCACGTTCATGGCGTTGGTTTCGGCGTTCATGAACAGGAAGAAGTTGTGGCCCAGCAGCTCCATCTGGGTGATGGCGTCGTCCACGTCCATGGGCTTCACGGCGAACTTCTTGACGCGCACCACGTCGTAGTTGATCTCTTCATAGACCGGCTCCACGACCTCCTCCGGGGTCTCGGCCCGGGCGTCGCGCACCCGCTTGCCCAGCTTGGTGCGATAGCGGCGAATCTGGCTCTCCAGCTTGTCCACGGCGCGGTCGATGGACAGGTACATATCGTTGGAATTCTCCTCGGCGCGCAGGATCAGGCCATCCACGCTGACCGTCAGCTCGGCGATGTTCCGGCCGCCGCGCTGCTGGCGGAAGCGGATCAGCGCCTCGGCTTCCTTGCTGAAATAGCGATCCAGTTTGTTCAGCTTCTTTTCAGCCCTGGCCTTCAGGCTGTCGGAAACAACTTCCTTGCCCACATACACAAACTTCATTTCTCATCGCTCCTTTATGTTGAAATGGCGTCCAGTGAATGCGTGATTCAACATAGATTTAACGCCTTGATAATAATATTCTGCATCCATTCCGTTTTTCCTGCATGGAAAATAAGAATTTTTTATCGCTCATTCGTAAGCGCCTCTCGGCGACAGCGAGCAGAGAATGGCCGAGCCCACGTCGTTGACGGTCTGGTTGCCCTCTCCGCAGGGCGTCACATACACCATCAACACATATCCCGGCACCATCGGGTGGAAGAACGCCACGCCGCGATAGCCGTTGGCGCGATTCACGAACGACACCGCCAGGATGCCGTTCAGGTCGAGCTTGGTCACCTCGGTAAAGCCCACGGCCTCATAGTCCCGGGCCAGGTCGTCCACCGTGCCCAGTTCCCCCGCCGTGGCAAAGCTGACGGCCACGCCCATGCTCACGTCGCCCACCAGTGTGTCGCTTCCGCCGTTTCCCTCGCTGTAGAACAGCCCCGCCTGGGCCTGCTCCTCGGTCACGTCCAGCCGCGACCACTCCCCCGGCACGTACAGCCGGAAGCCGTCGTCAAAGCTGACCCACTTGCCGTCATAGGGCGCGATGTCCTCGGTGAAGTCGATGCGCCCGGCGACCTCCGCCGCCTCGGCCAGCGCCCCCGCGCCGAACATCAGCACCAGCGCCAGCATCAGCATGGCGCACAAAAGCCTCTTCATAGGAACCGTCCTCTCTCCGCGCCCGAGGCGCGCTTTTCTCATTGAATCTCAACGGGTCAGGAACAGCAGGAAATACACGATGAAAACCAGCCCGGCGAGCACCAAAAGGGTCGCGCCCAGTATCTTCTTGAACATGCGCTATGACGCCTCCTGTATTTCACATCGAATCGTCCACTCCCCCGCCGGATACACCGGCTCGAGCATCGTCCTGACCAGCGTCTCGGCGTTGTCCTGGGCGTGCTCCAGTATGCCGTAGGCCACGGCCTTTTCCCGGATCTCCACCTCGGCCGCCTTCTCGGCCTCGTTGGTCTCCTCCAGGTGCAGGTCGTTGAACATATTTTTGCCCTCGTAATAGACCTGGAAGGAACCCCGGTCCGGAACGACGGACAGCAGCTTCGCCGGCGGCATGGAGACGGTCAGCGTCCTGGCGGCGGCATCCTCGTTCAGTGCGATGAGCGAAAAGTCCAGGCCCGCCTTCACCACGCCGTCCATGCTGTAGATGTAGTTCTTGGTGGTAAAGGGAAAGGTGATGCCGAACTCCGTGCGGGAGCTGGTGATGGTCTGTATGGCGGTATAGCAGCCCTCCTGGGTGGCCAGCTCGCCGATGTCCCGCAGGTTGAACTCCGTCACCCGACTGGTGTAGACAGTTCGCGAGCCCATGTACCTGTGCAGCACGAAGGCCCCCGCGCCACCCAGCGCGATGCCGATCAGCAGGATCGAAACGATCCGGAGCCCCAGCCGCCCGCGCCTGCCCTCTTGGCGTGATCTCATGTCGAATTCTCCGTTTTTTGTTGATTATATCACGCTGGTTCGACCCATGTCAACTTTCCACGGGAACGGCCCGCGGCGCGGTCGGTCGAGCGTCCGCCCTTCAAGTCCCGATCTCCCGCTTGTGCATCCAGTGGATGCCGATGTGGCCGACGCCCAGGATCACCACGGCGGCGGCCAGGGGGATGTTCCGCCCGTACACCGCCAGCAGCATAAACGCCATCACGGGCAGCGTGGCCCCGGCGAGGGGGATGCCCAGCAGGCCTCGATAGAAGTCCGCCATGGTCTTTTCACTCCGGAAATAGCGGATCCAGAAGAGCTCATACAGCACCATTATCACAAAGGATGCCGCCAGCCACCACGACCAGGCTGACCAGGGGCGCAGGTTGAAGTCGGAGAAGATCAGCGCCAGCGTCGTGACCAGCACCTCCCCCACCCGCTCCAGGGCCAGCAGCAGGCGGTTCTCGTTGCCCACATACTTATCGTAGTCCCTTGGCTGGTGCTTCGTCCAGATCAGGTTGGGCACCATCAGCATGACCAGCCAGACCAGGCCCACGTATGAAAAGCCGAAGTGCATGGTTCTGCCTCCTTATATATCGGGCGCTTGTGCGACGCCGTCCATCACGCCCCGGCCTTCCTGCGCGGGGCGGCTTTCTTCGCCCCGGTGCGGCGGGTTGTCGTGCGCTTCGCCGTCCGCTTCTTCGCCGGCTCCTCCTTGGCGAACTGTACGGCGGGGCCGTTCTTCGCGGCGTCCACCAGGAACACGGAGAAGCGGCGGATACCGTCCATGAAGCGGGCGGACTTCTGGTCCCGGGCGGCCTCGTCCTTCTGGGCGGCCATGTCGGACAGGAACTTCTCCCACTTGCCGGTGGTGACGGCGGAGGCGATCTGCTGGGGCACGACGGCGATCAGCTGGCGGCCCTTCTCGGTGGACACGATGGTCTTGCCCCGGCGGGCGGCGTAGCCCACGTCGATCAGCCGCTCGATGGTGGCGGCGCGGGTGGCGGGCGTGCCCAGGCCGGAGGACTTCATCTGCTCGCGCAGGGTCTCGTCCTCGATGTCCCGGCCGGCGTTCTCCATCAGGTTCAGGAGCGACGCGTCGGTGTGGGGCGCGGGCGGCTTGGTCTGGCACTTCTTCACCGTGGCCTCCTCCACCTTCCGCATATCCCCGGCGGAAAGCTGGGGCAGCGGCGGCTCCTTGTCCTCGCCCTTGTCGCCCCGATAGAGCGCCTTCCAGCCCTCCACCACGGGCATCGCGCCGGTGGACTTGAACTTGTGCTCGCCCACCTTCGTGACCACCCTCGCGGCATCGTATTCGTAGTAGGGATAGTGCACGGCGATCAGCCGCCGGGCGATCATGTCAAACAGCATCGCTTCGTCCCGGGTCAGCTTCGAGGAATCCGCGGTCTTGTCCGTGGGCACGATGGCGTGGTGGTCGCTGATCTTGCTGTTGTCGTAAAAGCGCTTGGACTTCAACCCCCAGTGCAGATCCTCCGACTGCACGAAGGGCTGGTAGGCCGCAGGCAGCTTTTTAAGCGTGGCGGCGATCTTCGGCTTCATGTCGTCGGGCAGGTATCGGCTGTCGGTGCGGGGATAGGTGATCAGCTTGTGGGTTTCGTACAGCGACTGGGCCAGCTTCAGCGTCCGGTCCGCGGAATAGCCCAGCTTGCGGTTGGCCTCCCGCTGGAGGCTCGTCAGGTCATACAGCTGGGGCGGGGCGATCTTCTTGCGCTCCACCTTGCTCTCCTCCACCACGGCGGCCTGCCCCGCCACGGCGTCGCGCACGGCGTTGGCCTGGGCCTCGTCGTCGGTCTGGGTCTTCCTGCTCTTGGGATTGACCCACACGCCCTCGTAGTCGCCGAAGTTGGCGTGCACCTCCCAGTAGTCCTTTGGCACGAAGTTCTGTATCTCCAGATCCCGCTGCACGATCAGGTTCAGCGTGGGCGTCTGCACCCGTCCCACGGACAGGTGGGCGTTGTAGGCCAGCGAAAAG
Source organism: uncultured Eubacteriales bacterium (assembly GCA_902800625.1). Lineage (GTDB taxonomy): Bacteria > Bacillota > Clostridia > Christensenellales > Aristaeellaceae > UBA2862. The sequence continues at coordinate 124,972 of CADCFG010000003.1, forward strand.
GCCCGGGAGGCGTTCATGCCCACCAGCCAGTCCGCCTCGCTGCGGCAGCGGGCGCTCACGTACAGCGAATCGTAATAAGAGGCGGGCTTCAGCTCCTCAAAGCCCTGCTGGATGGCCGCGTCCGTCATGGAGGAGATCCACAGCCGCCTGACGGGCTTTTTGCAGCCCGCCTTCTGGTAGATGTAGCGGAAGATCAGCTCGCCCTCCCGGGCGGAATCCGTGGCGCAGATGATGTCCGAGACCTCCGCGCTCTTCATCAGGCCCTTGATGACGGCAAACTGCTGCTTCGTGGCCGGCAGCACCTTCAGCGGGATGCGCTCGGGCAGCATGGGCAGGTCCGCCATGTTCCACTTCACCCAGCGCGCGTCCGTCTCCCCCGGCTCGCTCAACGAGACCAGGTGGCCGATGGCCCAGGTGACGATGTAGTCCCCGCCCGTCATGCAGCCCTCGCCCCGGCCCTTCACGCCCAGCACCCGGGCAATGTCCCGCGCCACGGAGGGCTTCTCGGCAACGATCAGTGTCTTTGGCATAAATTGCTCCTGTATAGAAAAGAATGTCGGCTGATTTACAGTCAACATTCTATCATTCCAACGTGTTTTTTTCAACCGTCGCCGCTTATCTTCGGATTTCATCCAGTGCGATCTTCAATATCGCCATCATCGCTTCCTGTGTCGAGGGTTTGCAGTTTCGCAGTCTTTCCAAGGTCGCGTCCAGGTCAGCCTCGTTCGGCGCGTCGTCGGACAGCAGCAGATCATTGGGTCGGACGTTCAACGCCTCGCAGATCTTGACCAACGTCGTCAGGCGCATGTTGACCGTGCCGCGCTCGATATCCGCATAGGTTCTGTCCGCCAGGCCCGCCTTTTCCGCCAGCTCCGCCTGGGTCAACCCCCTGCCCTTTCGCAGTGCCAGCAGTCGGTTCCCAATCTGCCGAAGGTCGTGAATAAGCATTATTCTTCCTCCCAAAGCCTTCTCAAGAACATTTTAGTTCCTAAAAGTCTTGACGAATAGGAAGTAATCATGCATAATAGAAGGTAGTATAGTTCCTATGCTTATATCCATATATACTCTGCTGCTCGATAATCTACAAAAGAAGCGAATGGAGTGTTCCACATGAAGATTAGCAAATTGATTCTTTCTTTGGTTCTTTTAATCATCGCTCTCGTTTCACACTTCGTTTTGCAACCAAGATATAGTACTCCTGATGGGTTTTATAAGAAATATATTACATCTTTAGATGATAAGAAGCAGACGGCTATGACCTTATCTGCTTCGACAGCTGCCACATCTGCAATCATTACCGCATTACCCAATGATTGGGCAACACCCATTGCCGAACAACTGGCATCATTGTCCAAGGGATTCCTTCTGATTCTATCTGTTCTATACGTCGAAAAGTATATAATGCCGTTGCTTGGAGCCCTATCCACAGGTATCATCATCCCATCTATCTGCTTATTGTTGATAATTATTCTCTGGAGTCGTATACACAGTTCATGGAGAACAGTCGCTCTAAGGCTGCTATTACTTGCTGTTACTTCAATGTTCATCATCCCAGTGGGAATAGAGGCGGGCAATATTATTGAGAGAACGTACGAAGAATCTATTCAGGAAACGTACAGGGAAACTCTCAACAGCGAAGAGGAATTAAGCAAGGTTAATGAGCAGGAAGAAAAGCCCTGGTGGCAAAAGATCACAGATAGCATAGGCGACTTCTTTTCAAAAGTATTCAATGGCGCTTCAGAGCTATATTTCAATGCTAAGAATGCAATTGCCAGAGCAGTAGAAAGCTTTGCTATCACTTTAGTCATTGATTGTGCTATACCATTGTTTGTACTAATTGCCTATATCATCATTATTAAGCAGTTGTTCAATCTAAAATTCTCATTGAGAAGTGGAGTAAATCGTAGTATAAGAGCAATCCGGCCAAAACCGCGGCCAAAGGATATCGTAAAACAAGGTCGATTGGAAAACCAGCACGAATAAAATAATCTTCGCTTCGAGCAGAATGACAGGTCACACAGTCCGTTATCATTCTGAGCGGAGCGAAGATTTTTCATGTCTGTTTTCCCTTACCTCCCGTACTTCTGCACGGTATAGGTCTCGCCGAAGGTGTCCACCGTGGCGGTCCTGATCTTCTGCTCGGCGACGGGGCGGTCCTGGAAGCCGGTGGGGGTGGCGGCGATGGCGTCCACCACGTCCAGGCCCTCGGTGACCTTGCCGAAGGCGGCGTAATCGCCGTCCAGGTGAGGCGCGTCGGCGTGCATGATGAAGAACTGGCTGCCCGCGGAGTTGGGCATCATGCTGCGGGCCATGGACAGCACGCCGCGGGTGTGGCGCAGGTTGTTCTGGCGGAAGCCGTTGCGGGCGAACTCGCCCTTGATGGAATAGCCGGGGCCGCCCATGCCGGTGCCCTGGGGGTCGCCGCCCTGGATCATGAAGCCGGGGATGACGCGGTGGAAGATCAGGCCGTCATAGAAGCCGGACTGCACGAGGGTCACGAAGTTGGCCACGGTGTTGGGTGCGATCTCGGGATACAGCTCCGCCTTGATGACGCCGCCGTTCTCCATTTCGATGGTGACGATGGGATTGCTCATATGCTTGACCTCCTGATGTTATTGCAGTTTCTCAACCGTGTATTCCACGCCCTTGGTGTCCACGGTGATGGACTGGATCACCTGGTCCTCCAGCGGGCGGTCGCTGGCGTCGGTTTCCGTTGTGGCGATGGCGTCCACCACGTCCAGGCCCTCCAGCACCATGCCGAAGGCGGCGTACTGGCCGTCCAGCGGCGGGTAGTCCGCGTGCATGATGAAGAACTGGCTGCCCGCGGAATCGGGGGCCATGGCCCGGGCCATGGACAGCACGCCCCGGGTGTGCTTCAGCGGGTTCTCAAAGCCATTGGAGCTGAATTCGCCCTTGATGGCATAGCCGGGGCCGCCCATGCCGGTGCCGGTGGGGTCGCCGCCCTGGATCACAAAGCCCGGAATCACCCGATGGAAGAGGGTGCCGTCGTAGAAGCCGCTGCTGGCCAGCTCCACGAAGTTGGCCACGGTGTTGGGGGCGACGTCCGGATAGAGCTCCGCCACGATCACGCCGCCGCTCTCCATGGTGATGGTCACCACGGGGTTGCTGTTCTCCTCCGCCAGCGCGCCGAAGAGCGCCAGCAGCGCCGCGCACAGCGCGAGCGCAAGCCACTTTTTCATGGATGGTGCCTCCTGTGGTTATTCTCTGTCCAGCGTCACGGGGTCGCCATAATCCACGTCGAAGGTCTCCACGCGGATGGTGCCGATCACCTGCCGGGTGAGGGGCAGATAGGTGCTGTCCGTGGGCTGGGACGCAATGGCATCCAGCACGGCCAGGCTCTGCTCGTCGCCGTCGTCGATGCTGCCGAAGGCGGCGTAGCGCCCGTCATACTCCGGATAGCTGCCCTGCATGATGAAGAACTGGCTTCCGGCGGTATCGTAGCCGCTGGGTCGGGCCATGGAGATGGCCCCGCGCATGTGGGACACGGTGTTCTGGGTAAAGCCGTTTTCGGCAAACTCCCCCGGGATGGCATAGCCGGGGTCGCCGGTGCCGTTGTTGTTGGGGTCGCCGCCCTGGATGAACACGCCGGCCACGATGCGGAAGAACTGCTGGCCGTCGTAAAAGCCCCGGTTGGCCAGGCGGATGAAGTTGGCCACGGTGTTGGGGGCCAGGTCCGGGTAGAGGGTGAAGCGCATCTGATCGCCGCTGGACATGGTGATGGTGGCCACCGGGTTCGGCGGCACCTCCTCCGGCTCCTTGGGCGCGTTCAGCCGCAGCAGCAGTATGATCGCCGCGGCCAGCACCACGCCGCCCAGCGCGGCCACGATGGCCACGTGCTTCCAATCGCTGAAGAATCCGCTCTTCCTGCTTCGGGATCGCATGAATCCTTCGCCTCCGAAATTGTAATGGGTTTACCTGCCGGGCTTGTCCGAGAAAACGACCTCGCGCTTCCTCTGAACCATCTCGTCCACCCGGGCGATATATTCCTCGATATTGCGCACGTTGGGGGCGCGCTCGATGCGCAGCGTGCGGTCAAACAGCCACTTGGTGATGGCTCCGGCGCCCAGCGCCAGCACGCTGACGGTCTCCTCCATGTTGCCGATGTTGTACAGGCAGGCCTTGCCCGGCCTGGCATAGCCCACGTTCTCCAGGTTCCCGGCCATGTACTTCTGGCGGTACAGGTAGTAGGGCCGCCAGCCCCCCGCCGTCAGCCGACGCCGGGCCAGTGCGATCATCTCCGCCGCGCCGTCCCGGGTCACCTGGCCATAGCCGTTGCCCGCCACCGCCAGCTGCTCGTGCAGGCGGCTGGAGCGCTTGATGGCCAGGGAGTGCACCGTCACGCTGTCCGGCGCGAGGCGCTCGATCTCGTCCAGCGTGTGGGCGAAATCGGACACGTCCTCCCCCGGCAGGGCGGCAATGATGTCCATGTTGATGTCGTCAAAACCCAGGGAGCGGGCCAGCCGGTAGGCGGCGATGGTCTCCTGCCCGGTGTGAGCGCGGCCAATGCGCCGGAGGGTCTCGTCGGAGAAGGTCTGGGGGTTGACCGATATGCGGCCCACACCCAGGTCCCGGAGCATCCGCAGCTTCTGCTCGTCGATGGTGTCGGGCCGTCCGGCCTCCACCGTCCACTCCACGGCCCCCGGAAAGGCGGCCTGGGCGGCCTGGAGGATTCGCCGCAAGTCGTCGCAGGGGATGGCCGTGGGCGTGCCACCGCCCACATAGCCGGCGCGCAGCCGCATGCCCTTTTCCCCCATCAGCGCCTTCGACAGTTCGATCTCCCTCAGCAGCGCGTCCACATAGGGCGCGACCAGTTTGCCGTTGCCGATCTCCCCCGCCGAAAACGAGCAGTAGGAGCAGCGGGTCCGGCAGAAGGGGATGCCGATGTACAGGTCGAACCGATCCGGCGCGGCCACGCGGATGCCCGATTGCATCCGGGCGATGTCGCCCAGCAGCTCGGCGCGGTCGGCGGACACGTCGAACTCCGTCTCCACCCGGCGGACGGCCTGCTCCAGCGTCAGCCCCGCCTCCATGCCCTCGTACAGAAGGCGCGTGGGACGGATGCCCGTCAGGCTGCCCCAGGGGGGCCGCATGCCGGTGAGCTTCTTCAAAAGCTCGTACAGCGCGCCCTTCACCTGGCGCTTGCGATAGCGCTTCAGTTCCAGATCGGTGCCGGTGGGCGCGGGTCGGGACAGGCTGGCGGACTGGCCCTGGGAGGCCCACACGTCCGTCCACTGGCCATTTTCGCCGGTGAAGTGGTGCTCGAAGGCGGTTTCGCCCTCCGTCAGGCTCACCTGCACGTCCCCGTAGAACAGCCGCAGCACGTCGCCCAGATCGGAGAAGAATTCCGGCGCGTCGGTGATCAGCCGGATCATACGCGATACCTCGCCTTCTCGGCGGCAATGGTGGTCACGCCGCCGTGGCCGGGCCAGACCCGGGTGTCCCCGGGCAGCTTGAACAGTGCCTTCAGCGAGGAGAGCATCTGCCGCACGTCGCCGCCGTGCAGGTCGGTGCGGCCAAAGCCCGCCTGGAACAGGGTGTCGCCGGAGAACAGCACGCCCTCGTCCTTCAGGTACAGGCACACGGAGCCCTTGGAGTGGCCCGGGGTGTGCAGCACGTCAAAGTCCAGCCCGCAGGCTGAGAAGCGCTCTCCCAGGGGGATGGCCTTCACCTCCGGTCCCTGGGCGAAGCCGCCCATCAGGTCGGCATAGCCGTTCAGCACGGAATCGTTCAGCATCTCCTCGTCGGCCTCGTGGATGTATACCGGCGCGCCCGTCGTCTGGGACAGCGGCCCCGCCGCCAGGATGTGGTCAAAGTGGCCGTGGGTCAGCAAAATCGCGCCCACGGGCCGCCCGCCCAGCGCCCTCTGCAGCTTGGCGAAGTCGTCGCCGGGGTCGATGACCACGCAGTCGTCCCGCCCGTCGCGGGAGACGATATAGGCGTTCTCCTGGATGATGCCGCAGGAGACGGCCTGAATGTTGACGCTCATTTTTCCCGCCTCATCCAATCATTCCAGCGCGGACAGCGGAACCAGGCCGCCCTGGTAGGGCTCCAGGCCCGCAATCAACGCCATCATGCTGCTCTGTGCCGTGGTGTTATACCACCTGTCGCCATAGCGTTCGCACTGCATGAACTGAATGTAGTTCTCGCCGCCTATGCGAAGCAGCATGGCCTCGTTGCTGATCTCGTCGCTGCCATGGCACACGCGCAGCTTCTCGATCGCCATCTGGTTGGGCTCCATGGCGTAATGCTCGCCGACACCCCCCAGCTCCTCCGGCGACATAATGCGGACAAGCTCGATATTGCCCGCCCAATCCGCCGGCGCGGCGTTCTCAAACGTGCCGTAGAAGGCGTCGACTTCGGCCGAGATATCCGCCCCGTCCGTGCCAAAACTGACGGGCGAATACAGGTCTCCGTAATCCTCCGGCCAGGAGTAGTAAAGAAATTGGTTGTAAATCGCCTTCGACAAATCGCCCACCCGCATCTGCACCAAAAGGCCGCGCAGAAATCCATTCGGCATGGGAAGCACATCGGTCGCGATGGGCATGAACGTGCGGTTGCGCTCCAGCATCGCCTTGCGGTCCATGCGATCGACATAGGTCTCGACAGCAAACGTTCTCAGGATCGCCTGGGCGTCACCGGCGTTATAGGCGTCGATATAGGCCTGGCAGGCCTCCTGTGGGGTGGCAAAGCCCGCGCCCTCATAGTTGACTGCCTCGGCCAACGCGGCCGGAGTGGCCAGCGCCAGAAGAAGCATGGCGCAAAGGGTCGCAAGGATGATTCGCTTCATGGGTCCCGCCTCCTAAAACGTCTTTCGGCTGTCCAGCAATATGGTCACAGGGCCGTCGTTCAGAAGGTCCACCTTCATGTGGGTGCGAAAGCGGCCCGTCTCCACGGGAATGCCCTTTTCCTCGATCAGCCTTTTCACCAGCTCGCACAGCGGCTCGGCCACCTCCGGCCGGGCAGCCTGGATGAAGTCGGGCCTTCTGCCCTTTCTGGCGTCCGCCAGCAGGGTGAACTGGCTGACCAGCAGCACGCTGCCGCCCACATCCTTCAGCGACAGGTTCATCTTGTCGTTCTCGTCCTCAAACACCCGCAGCCCCGCGATCTTCTCCGCGCAATAGCGGGCGTCAACCTCGGTGTCGCCCTCCTGGGCGCCCAGAAGCACCATGAAGCCGTCCTGGATCTTCCCCACCGTCTCCCCCGCCACCTCGACGGAGGCATGGGTCACTTTTTGGATCACGCAGCGCATGGAATCGACCTCCTGTATGGCAAACCTGCCGGGGGTAGCAGTGACGGGGGCGCTTGCTCACCCGTCCACATATCTTCACCCGTTCCCCCGGCTGGCCTCAATGATGTCCGGCCACTTGTTCAGCTCGCGGATGATCTTGGCCAGCTGCTGGGTGGACTTGATGATCAGGGATATATTGAATATGAACGTGTTGTCCTTCAGCGCGTGGGCGGAGATGGCGCTCACGGGCACCTCCATGGACGCGAACAGCACGGAAAGCTCTGCCAGCAGGCCGGTGCGGTTGTAGCAGATGATGCGGATCTCGGCCTCGTAGGTGCCGGAGGAATCCTTGTCCTCCCACTCCACCTCGATCAGCCGGTCCTGCTCCACGCCCGGATCCTTGAGGCTCGGGCAGTCCGCCCGGTGCACGGACACGCCGCGCCCGCGGGTGACGTAGCCGACGATCTTGTCCCCCGGTAGCGGCGAGCAGCACTTGGCAAAGCGCACCAGCATGCCGCTCTCGCCCTTCACGATCACGCCGCCGGAGCTGGTGTGGGCCTGCTTGCGGGGCGGCTCCTCTGCCTTGGGCTCGTTCACCGGCGGTAGCGTCTCCTCCGGCTTCTTCGTCTTCTTGTATTCGTCGATCAGCCGGTTCAGCACCTGCACGGTGCTCAACCCGCCGAAGCCCACCATGGCGCACACGTCGTCATAGCTCTGCACGGAATAGCGCTTGTACAGCGATTCCACCAGTTCTGGCTTGGACAGCTGGGACATGGTGTAGCCCAGGCGCCGGGCCTCCTTCTCCAGGAGCTCGCGCCCGTGGTCGATGTTCTCTTCCCGCTGTTCCTTCTTCAGCCAGGCGCGGATCTTGGCCTTGGCCTCGCTGGTCTTGACGATGTTCAGCCAGTCGCGGCTGGGGCCGTGGGAGGAGGACGAGGTCATCACCTCCACGAAGTCGCCGGTCTCCAGCTGGTGGGCCAGGGGCACAATGCGCCCGTTCACCTTCGCGCCGATGCAGCGGTTGCCCACGGCGGAGTGGATGCGGTAGGCGAAGTCCAGCGGCGTGGCGCCCCTGGGCAGCGACACCACGTCGCCCCTGGGCGTGAACACGAACACCTCGTCGGCGAACAGGTCGAACTTCAAGAGCTCGCTGAAATCGCCAGGGTCCTTGGCGTCGCCCTGCCAGTCCAGTATTCGGCGCAGCCAGGAGAGCTTGGTGTCCAGCTCATCCGCGGCCTTGCCCTCTTTGTAGCGCCAGTGCGCCGCGATGCCGTATTCGGCGGTGCGGTGCATCTCGAAGGTGCGGATCTGCACCTCGAAGGGGCGGCCCTGGTTCACCACGGTGGTGTGCAGGGACTGGTACATGTTGGCCTTGGGCATGGAGATATAGTCCTTGAACCGGCCCGGCACCTGGGGCCAGATGGTGTGCACGATGCCCAGGGCGAAGTAGCAGTCCTGCTTGGTGTTCACCAGAACGCGCACGGCGATCAGGTCCATGATCTGGTCGAAGGACTTGTTCTGGCTCTTCATCTTTTTATAGATGGAATAGAAATGCTTGGGGCGGCCGTCGATCTCGCACTTGATGCCCGCCTCGGTGAGCCGGCCCTTCAATTCCTGGGTCACCTGGGCGATCAGCTGCTCCCGCTCCTCGCGCTTCATGCCCACCAGGCGCACCAGCTCATAGTAGCCCTCGGGGTCGATGTAGCGCAGGGACAGGTCCTCCAGCTCCCACTTCACGGTGTACACGCCCAGCCGATGGGCCAGCGGCGCATAGATGTCCAGCGTCTCCCTTGCGATGGGCACCTGGCGCTCCGGCTTCTGGTACTTCAGCGTGCGCATGTTGTGCAGCCGGTCCGCCAGCTTGATCAGCACCACGCGGATGTCCTTGGCCATGGCCAGGAACATCTTGCGCAGGGTCTCGGCCTGGGCCTCCTCCCGGTTGGCGAAGTCCAGCTGGCTCAATTTGGTCACGCCGTCCACCAGCACCGCCACGTCGTCGCCGAACATCTGGCGCACGCCGTCCAGCGTACAGCCCTCCACATCCTCCACGCAGTCGTGGAGCAGGCCCGCCGCGATGGTGGTGGCATCCAGCATCAGGTCCGTGAGGATCACGGCCACGGCCACGGGGTGGCAGAAGTAGGGGTCGCCGGACTTGCGCACCTGGCCCTCGTGGGCCTTCTCAGCATATTCATAGGCCCGCTGCACCAGGCTCATGTCGTCCTCGGGATGATACTTGCGGATGCGCGAGATCAACTCCTCCGCGCTGATATAAGGGCGCAGTTCGGTTTCTGACATGTGCGAGCCTCCTTTCGTGATCGTAGGGAATTATCGCCTTTTCCTTTGGGGAAGGCTTGGGTCACTCCACTCTCCACCGCTGGATCGCCTGCCAAACGGCGCTGTCCTGCGGTTCGGCCTTGGCCAGACCCGTGCGCCGCACGGTCATGGGCCGGGTGGTCAGATCCAATTCAATCAGCCCCATGTCCGCCATGGCCAGCAGGGAAGCCGCCGCGGCGATGTCGGCCATTTCCGTCTCCCCGGCCACCAGGTGCGCAAGCTGCGCCAGCGTCTGCGCCCAGATGGGCCGCTGTGCCAGCTCCGCCAGGGCCCTGTAGGCCATGCGCATGGCCTGGAGATCGGGCAGCGCGCCCCGCCAGGCGGGTTCGTCCGGCAGTCGGTAGAGCGCCGCGTTTTCCACAACCGGCACGCACTCCCCCGGCACGCCGGACAGGGCGATGCGCCGGTAGCGCGCGGGCGTTCCCCGGGCCGGGCACACGCACACGGCATTGAAGCAGCGGGGGTCATCAGGATATTCGCCAAAGTACAGATCCGGCGCGCTGTCCCCCAGCCGGCCCATCAGCCGCTCCGCCGCCGCCAGGTCCGAGACCACCGCCAGCGTGCCCTGGGGGCTCTCCCCCATCCAGGCTGCCAACGCGTCCACGTCCGTCGGACGCTCCTCCGGCGCGGATGGGGCCATTTTTTTATTATAGAATATCTCTGTTAAGAAATCGCATTGCAGGGCGGTCTCCGCCGCAAGTTTTGAGACCAGCCGATCCGACGCGTCCGGATCCGCCAGCGCTTCGATCTTCAGTTGCGGCTCGCTGCGGCCCTGAAAGGTGTTCATCTGGGGCACGAACAGCGCCTCCACCCGCCCGGTGAGATCGTCGGCGCAGTGCCCCTGGCGAAAGGCGATGGCCGCCATGAGACGCCCATTCTGGGCAAGGGTCAGCCGCAGGTGGGCCTTCTCCGCGCCCACGGCCTGGGCCTCCACCACCTGCGCCGACCCGTGGAACAGCGGCGCGGGGTTGCCAAAACCGGTGGGCTGCATGCCCTCCAGCGCGGCAATCAGCCCCGGCGTGATGAACGCGAAGTCCAGCTCGTCGTCGTAGGCCTTCACGGGGACATAGACCTCCGGGGGGATGTTTTCGGAAAGCCAGGCGTCCATGGCCCGGATGAACGGCTCCAGCATGCCCGGCGCCAGCGTCAGTCCCGCGGCCTGCTTGTGGCCGCCGTAGCGAGCGATGGTGTCTGCGCAGCCGGTGAGGGCCGCGTGGATGTCCACGCCCGGGATGCTGCGGCAGGAGCCGGTCAGCCTGTCGCCCTGGTCGGCCAGCAGCACCACCGGATAGTTGTACTTTTCCACCAGGCGCGAGGCCGCCAGCCCGACCACGCCGGGGTTCCAGTCCTTCCCGGCCAGTATGATGGCCCGGTGGGCGATGAAGTCGTAGCCCTGAAGCTGCGCCTCCGCCGCGTCCAGGATCTGCTGCTCCACGCCCTTGCGCCGCGCGTTCTCGTCGTTCAGCTCCCCGGCCAGCCTGCGGGCCTCGACGGGGTCCTCCGTGGAAAGCAGCTGGTAGGACCTGCGCGCCGAGCCCAGCCGCCCGCCCGCGTTCAGCCGCGGGCCCAGCTGGAAGCCGAAGTGGCCGGAGTTGATGGGCTTGTCCTCCAGGCCGGACACCTGGATCAGCGCCTCCAGGCCGGGCCGCCGATGCCCGCCGTTGATCATGTCCAGCCCCATGCGCACGATGGCCCGGTTCTCCCCGGTGAGGGGCACCACGTCGGCTACGGTGGCCAGCGCCGCCACGTCCACCCAGGGCATGGCCGCCTCCACGCCGCCCAGCGCCCAAACCAGCTTCCAGGCCACGCCCGCGCCGCAGAGGTATGGGAAGGGATAGCCGTTCAGCAGCGGGTCCACCACCGGGCAGTCCGGCAGGGTGTCCGCCGGCTCGTGGTGGTCGGTGACGATCATGTCCAGGCCCAGCTCCTTTGCCAGGGCCACCAGCTCCACGCTGGTCACGCCGCAGTCCACCGTCACCATCAGCTTCGCCCACCCGGCGATCCCCCGCACGGCGGCTTCGTTCAGTCCGTAGCCCTCGGTGTGCCGGTCCGGCAGGTACACCTCCACTTTCGCGCCCCGGCTCTTCAGGTAGCCGGACAGGATGGTGGACGCGGACACGCCGTCCACGTCGTAGTCGCCGTAGACGCAGATCGCCTCGCCGGCCTCCATCGCCGCGCGCAGGCGCGCCGCCGCCCGGTCCATGTCGTTCAGGAGCAGCGGGTCGTGCAGGCTGTGCACGCCCGGGTTCAGGAAGGCCTCCGCCGCCTCGGCGCTGTCGATGCCCCGCCGCACCAGCAGCCTATGCAGCGCCGGGGGCATCCCCGCCGGGCAGGAAAAGGGCTTGGGATCGGCGTTTCTGGGTATGAATCGCAGCATAGGCACCTCTTCGATAAAGAAGAATTAGGAACCGGCAGCTGTCGATTCCTAATTCGCTTTGGATTGTGAAATTATGCCTTCTTCGCCTTGTTGGCGGCCAGCTTCTTATCCCACATGGCCCAGACCTGGCCGGACAGCAGCACGGAGGAATAGGTACCGGCCAGCATGCCAACCAGCAACGGGAACGCGAACTCCTTGATGGAGGACACGCCGAAGATGTACAGGCACACCAGGGTGAACAGGGTGGTCAGCGTGGTGTTGATGGTGCGCGCCAGCGTGCTGGACACGGAGACCTCCACCACGTCCATCATGTCGACCTGGGTGTAGCCCGGCTTGGCGCGGGTCTCGCGGATGCGGTCGAAGATGATGATGGTGTTGTTGATGGAATAACCGACGATGGTCAGGATCGCCGCGATGAACGAGCTGTTCACCTGGAAGGCAAAGCGGAAGAAGATCATGAACGCGCACATGATCAGGATGTCATGCACCAGCGCGAACAGGGCCGCCGCGCCGGAGAGCGGGCTGAACCGGATCGCGATATAGATCAGCATGCACACGAACGCGATCAGCAGCGCCTTGATGGCATTGCTCAGCAGGTCGTGGCCGGCGATGGCGCTGACGTGGTCGATGGAGACGAAGCGGAAGTTGGGATACTTCGCGGTCATCTCCCGCTCCAGCTGGGCGCGGACCTGGCTGGTCACGTCGTCCATGTTGATGAGGATGCGCAGGTTGCTGCCGGTCTCGGGGGCGGCTTCCTCCACCGCTTCCCCGGTCTCGGCGGCCTCTTCCCCGGCGGGCGCCTCCTCGGTCTCGGCTTCCTCGGTTTCCTCGGCGGTCTCCTCGGTCTCCTCAGCCTCGGCGGCCTCCTGCTCGGCCTGCAGCGCGGCTTCGGCTTCCGCCAGCGCAGCGGCCTCGGCCTCGGCGTCATACTTCACGAACAGGATTTCGGTCAGGCTGTAGCCGCCCTCCTCCAGGGCCTTGGTCACAGCACTCTGAACGGCCTCCTTGTCGAAGTCGCCGCCCATGTCGAACTCGATGATGTTGCCGCCGGCGTAGGTCAGCTCATAGCCCAGGTTGCTGATCTCCAAGTTGGTGGCGGTGCGATAGCTGGTCTCGGAAGCGCCGGAAACCACGCCGGTCACGGCGTTCTTCACCACGTCTTCCATGCCCGCGGTGGCATCCGCCAGCTTCAGGCGGATCTGCAGGTCGGTCAGGCCGTCGGCCTTGATGCCGGACTTGTCGGTGTTCAGCAGGGACGCGGCGGGTTCGGCAATCTCTTCCTCGACGGCCTCGGCCACTTCCTCGACCTCTTCCTCGACGGCCTCGGCGGCCTCTTCCACTTCTTCGGCGGCCTCTTCCACGGCATCGGCGGCTTCCTCGGTCGCTTCCGCGGCTTCTTCAACCGCTTCCTCAGTCGCTTCTGCAGCTTCCTCGACAGGGGTTTCCGCCGCCGCGGCAGCCAGCTCGGCCTGCAGCGCCTTGGAGGCGGTGGACGGAGCGGCCTTGGTGATCTGGTTGTCGGTATAGCCGGAGGCGTTCAGGATAGCCTCCACATCGTTCACGTCGTAATCCTCGCCGACGGAGTAGTTCAGAATGGAGCCGCCGGTGAAGTCAATGCCCAGGTTCAGGCCGACGCCCGCGATCTGCATGATCAGCGCGACGACGATGATTGCGCCGGAGATGCAGAGGAACAGGCGCGTATTTCCGGTAAACGTCTTTTTCATGCTCGTTCCCTCCTCTTAGCGCGAATAGAGCTTGCGGTTGGTCACGCCCAGCTTGCAGATCAAAATCAGCAGGCCGCGGGTGATCAGCACAGCGGTGAAGTAGGACGCGATGATGGAGATCATCAGCGTGGTGGCGAAGCCCTTGATGGTGCCGGTACCGAAGATCATCAGCACCACGGCAGCGATCAGGGTGGTCACGTTGGAGTCCAGCACGGCGCGGCCGGCGTTGCGGAAGCCAAACTTCACGGCGTTCAGCGGCGTGCGGCCTTCCTTCAGCTCTTCACGGAAGCGCTCGAAGATGACCACGTTGGCGTCCACGGCCATGCCGATACCAAGCAGGATACCGGCGATGCCCTGCAGCGTCAGCTGGGCACCGGTGATGGCCAGGGCGTAGAACACGATCAGCACGTAGATCAGCAGGGCCATGTCGGCGGCCACGCCGGGCAGCCGGTACATCACCAGCATGAACACCAGCACCAGGATCAGGCCGACGATGCCGGCGATCACGGCGCCATTGATGGCCTCGACGCCCAAGGTGGCGGAAATGGCGCGGGTCTCAACCTCGGCGATGTCCATCGGCAGCGCGCCGGACTGGATCAGCATGGCCAGGTTCTGGGCCCAGGTGATGGAGTCCTCGGTGCTCTCGGTCTTGGAGCCGGTGATGATGCCGCTGCCGCCGGCGATCACGGTCTGCACCGTGGGGGCGGAGATCAGCTCGTCGTCCAGGTAGATGGAGATGGATTGGCCGATGAATTCGCGGGTGGCATCCTCAAAAGCCTTGGCGCCCTCGGCGTTCAGGGTAAAGCCCACGCCCGCCAGGGTCTGGGTCTCGTCGGTCCACTGGACCTGGGCCCGCTGGATGTCCTTGCCCTCGACCACCACGTTGCCGTTGGGGTCGCGGAACTCCAGGTGGGCCGGGGTGCCGATGATGCGGGAAACCTCTTCGGGGTCGTCCACGTCCGGGATCTCGACCAGGATGCGGTCGGTGCCCTGGATGGCCACATTGGCCTCGGTGAAGCCGGCGTTGGTCAGGCGGGTGCGCAGCGCGCTCACCGTGCCCTCCAGCAGGCTCGAGTAGTTCTCCATGGTGGTGTCGGTGGCGATATACTCCGTGGAGACGCCGCCGCGCAGATCCAGGCCAAGGCTGATGGCTTCAGCCACGGGCTTCAGGTAGCGCGGACTGTTTGCGAAATGCAAGCCGTTCAGCGCCAGCACCGCCGCGACAACGATCAGCACCGCGACGATCGCCAGTTTGATGAGACTCTTCTTCATTCGGTCTGTCCTCCCTGCTATTGGCTGTGGACACAGCCATGTCAGCATATATCATACAGCTTCCCATTATACTCATAAATTATGAAAACGTCAACCTAATTTGTGTTGTTTTATGGTTGTTTGAAGCGATGGACGCAAAAGCGGCGGGGACCATCGTCCCCGCCGCCTTCATCGCGCGGTATTATTCGGTCTTCCAGATCCAGAAGGCGTCGATGCTCTGGATGTCGGAGCCGTTGGCGGAAATGGTGATGACGTGCTCGTTGTCGCCCTCCTTGGCGAAGGCGCGCACCTCGTTGCCGTCCACGGTCTTGCTCTCGGACATCTTCCAGCCCTTGTACGCCAGCTTCGCCGCGGCCACCTCGGCGGGCGTGTTCACGTCGATGCCCAGGATGCTGTACTTCGGCTTGGTGGCGGGCGCCAGCGTGGCCTGGCAGGAGTTGGGCGTCATGATCAGCGCCAGCTGGCTGTTGTAGTACATCACGCTGGTCTTGTCGTCCCCGGTGGTGTCCTTCTTCAGCTTCAGCTTCTTGACGGTGGTCTTGAAGGTCTTGGTCTTGTTGGTCAGCAGGCCATAGCAGTCCTTCAGCTTCGCCTTCACCGTCACGTTCACGGTGGCGGTCAGGCCGTTGTGGGTCTTGACGGTGATCTTCGCGTTGCCCTTCTTCTTGGCGACGATCTTGCCCTCGCTGTTCACGGTGGCGATCTTCTTGTTGGAGGAGGAATAGGCATACACGGCCTCCGCGCCGTCCTCGACGGAGGGGGTCAGCTTGAAGGATTCCTTCACATACAGGGGCAGCGCCTCGACGTCCACCTTCAGCGTGGTGGGCGCCTTGCCGGCCAGCACCTTCACGGTGCACTTGGCGGTCTTGTTGTTATTCGTCTTCGCGGTGATGACGGCCTCGCCCGCGGCCACGCCGGTCACCTTGCCGTCCTCGGCCACGGTGGCCACCACGTTGTCAGAGGGGGCAAGTTCATAGGTGATGGCATAGGACGCTGTCTTCTTGGGCAGCTTGGGCGTCAGCTGGCCGCTCTCGCCCACGTTCAGCACCATCTTGCTCTGGGCAAGCTTCAGGCTGCCGGGCTTGCCCAGCACCTTCACGGTGCACACGGCCAGCGCCGTGTCGTCGTAGCCCACGGCAATCTTCGCGGTACCCTTCCTCTTGGCGGTGATCACGCCCTCGGCGGACACCGTGGCCACCTTCTTGTTCGAGGTGGCGAACACCAGCTGCTTGCCCTCGGCGCCGGAGATGGCCGAGGTCTTGATCTGATAGGTCTCCCCCACGCCCAGGGTCATGCTCAGCACGGTGGGCTCCGCCACTGCAGATGTGCCCAGCAGGGTCGTCAGCGCCAGTGCCAGCAGCACCAGGGTCGCAATCCAGCGATTCTTCATGTCACATTCCTCCAAAATGGCCTTTTTACCAGTTTATGGTGTCATTATAAGCCATGCACCCATCCAAAACAAGGCGGGCATTTCGAGAATTGCGGAACAAAAAAACGACAGCTTGTGACATCGCTGTCGGAATTTGGAAAGGGGACGCAACCACCATGCGACTTTGTCAAAGGACCCGGGCTTCCCCAGCGGGAAGCCCGGGAATATTGACTTGGCCAGCGGACAGGCGCGAAGCCCGAGGAAGGTCAACCCGGATGGCGCTCCGGCTTCGTCAGCTTGCCGGCCAGGCGCGCCGCTTCCATGACCTCCTCCACCCGGCGGTTCATCTCTCCAACGGTCACGCCGGCATCGATCACCTGCCCGCAGGTTTCCACCAGTTCCAGTGCGCGCTTCACCGCCGCCTCCCCCACGGGGGCAAAGGGCTTCACGGACACCACCTCTGCGGCCAGCCTCCGGGCCAGGTGGTAGTCCAGGTCGTTTTCATGGAGGATGCCCGCAGCGAAGGGCACGCCCTGGCGCTGCAGGCGCCGGAAGACGGGGATCCCCGTGCCCCCGGCGGACAGCACCAGCGCCTGCGGCTCCCCCTCCACCCGCGGCAATTCGACGCTGCCGAAGGCCGGGTCGAAGCCGCCCTCCGGCAGGCCGTACAGCGCGGCGATGGCATCCCCGGCAAAGACCTCCTCCGGGGTGCCGCTGGTGAGGATGTGCTCCCCCTTCACGCAGAGGATCCGGTCGGAAATCTTCTGGGCCAGGTCGATCTCGTGCAGCGACAGGACCACCGTGATGCCCCCGTCCCGCGCCATGCCCTTGAGCAGCGTCAGCAGCTCCAGTTTGTGGCGGATGTCCAGGAACGAGGTCGGCTCGTCCAGCACGATCATTTCCGGTTCCTGGCAGATGGCCCTCGCCAGCAGCACCCGCTGGCGCTGGCCGTCGCTGATGGCGTCGTAGCTCCTGTCGGCGATGTCCGAAACCCGCACCGCCGCCATGGCCGCGTCCACCTTCGCCTCGTCCCCGGCGGAGAGGATGCCCAGGCGCCCGGTGAAGGGATAGCGTCCCGTTGAGACGATGTCCCGGCAGGTGAGCAGCTCCGGCCGCGTCCGGTCCGTGAGTACCACGGCCAGCTTTGTCGCCAGGTTCCGGGCGGACATGGCCGCCAATTCCTCCCCGCCGATGCTGACCCGCCCGCCAAGCGCCTTCAGTTGTCGGGTGATGGTCTTGAGTATGGTGGACTTGCCGGACCCGTTGGGGCCGATCAGCGTGACGATCTCGCCCGGCCGTATCCCGATTTCGATATCCCGGATCAGCGGCACGCCGCCATAGCCCACAGTCAGGCCCTTTGCCGTAAAATAGCAGCCGTTCATGCCTCGCGCCCCCTCTGCCGCCGCAGCATCATGGCGATCACCACCGGCGCGCCGAAGGCGCTGGTGACGGTGGAAATGTTCAACTCCGCAGGCGCGAAGGCCGTGCGGGCGATCAAATCGCAGCCCATGCAGAACACCGCGCCGCCCAGGAACACCGCCGGGATCACCACGATGGGCTTGGATGTGGCCAGCGCCCGCTTGACCAGGTGCGGCACGGCGATGCCCACGAAGGAGATGGGGCCCGCAAAGGCCGTCACCGTGGCGGACAGCAGGCTGGACAGCAGTATCAGCGCGGCCCGGAAGCGGCGGATGTTCACGCCCACGCTCCGGGCATAGGCCTCCCCCATCTGATAGGCGGAGATGGGCTTTGACAGCATGAACGCCGCTGACCCGGCCAGGACGACCATCGCCGCGGCCACACCTGCGTTTTGCCAGCCCATGCCGGAGAAGCTGCCCTGGCTCCAGCCGTGGAGGTTCACGATGTCGGCATCCTCGGCAAAGGTGACGACGAAATCGGTGAGTGCGGAGCATATATACCCCACCATGATTCCAGCCACCAGCAGCGCCGCAATGTGCTTCAGGTGCCTGGACAGCGCCAGTATGAAGCCCGTCACGCAAATCGAGCCCGCGAAGGCCGCCGCGACCAGCGCCCAGGAGGACGCAGCGCCGCAGAGCTTCAAAAACACGATCATCACGAGCGCCACCGCCAGCTTCGCACCGCTGGAAATGCCCAGCACAAACGGCCCGGCGATGGGATTGCCGAAGAAGGTTTGCAGCAGGAAGCCGGACAGGGAAAGCGCGCCGCCCAGCAGCGCAGCCATCAGCGCCCGGGGCAGGCGGATCTTGCGGATGATGCCGAGCCGGGTGGCGTCGGCGGAGCGCCCCAGCAGGCTGCGGACCACGTCCCCCACCGGGATGGACACGCTGCCCACGCAGACGCTCGCCAGTCCCACGCCCAACAATGCCGCTGCCAGCGCGATATACACCAGCCGCCAGCGAAAGCGCCGTTCTTCCTCAACGCGCCGCACAGGCGCTCACCTCCCTCGTTCATCTTTTTTCATTATATTGTCGCCGGCCCGCCCTGTCAATCTTCAACGGTTCACTTGTTCACGGCGGAAAATCATGGTAGAATAACAATGGATATTTGGTTGAGTGTCAATGTTATGGATCATGTTCAGCGGCCGGTCGTCACCCGGACGACAGCCGGCATCAGGATCCGACATTCATGTACAGGAGGGATCGCGATGAAAAAGGGATTTGTTCTGCTGCTGGCGCTGTGCCTGCTGGGGCTGCTGGGATGGGCGTTCGCCGAGGAGACCGTGGATGTCGGCGACTGCACCTATGCCATCGCAGACGGCGAAGCCAAGCTGACCGCCATCAACGGCGACTACAGCTGGGACGATCTGGTCATTCCGGAATCGGTGGAGCTGGACGGCACGTCCTATCCCGTGACCGCCATCGGGGGGAATGTCTATTCAAAACGGGTCATCCATGCGCTGAGCTTGCCCGACACCATCAAAACCATCGAGAATGAAGCCTTCAAGTACAAGGATATCGAATCACTGCGCTGGCCCGCTTCGCTGGAGTACGTCGGCGACTCTGCCTTCGAGTACTATGAGACCATGAACGATCACCGCCTCCCGGCCCTGCCCGACAGCGTGCGCCACATTGGCCGCTACGGCTTCTACGGCTCCCGATTTGAAAGCATCTCCGCCCTGCCGGCCAGCCTGACCTATATCGGCGATTACGCTTTCGGCTATTGCGACATGGCCTTCGACATCACGCTGCCGGATGATCTGGAGTACCTGGGCGCCGGCGCATTTTATCACAACGAGCTGACAGGAATCACGATTCCCGACACCATCACCGCCATCAAACCCTATACCTTCTATTACGCCAACCATCTTACCTCCGCCCGCCTGCCCGACAGCGTGACGGAGATCGGCGAGCATGCCTTTGAATTCACGACCGCGCTGAAATCGCTCGATTTCCCCGATTCCCTCACCACCATCGGCGCCTGCGCCTTCGGATGGTCCGGGCTGGAGGAGGTCTCGCTGCCAGCGGTCTACAAGTCCTTCAGCAGCGTGCCCACCACCCTCGGCAACTCCGCCTTCTACAATTGCAAGTCCCTCCGGGAGGTCCTGCTGCCCGACACCCTTACGGACATACCGGCCAATGCCTTCCAGAACTGCGCCAAGCTGGTTCATGTCGATGTCCCGTCAGACCTCAAATCCCTCGGCCAATATGCCTTCAAAGGCTGCAACGCGCTGAAGTTCATCCAGCTGACCGAGTATAGCGTTTCCATCGGCAAAGACTCGCTGCCCGACGGCATCACGGTCATCGTTTCGGGAGTATCCTACGGCAATGCGGAAAGTCACTGCAATGCCTACCACATCCCCACCATCAAACTGAACGAAATCGATTGGGAAACAATCGATGACAGCGCGAATACCTGCGCCCTGACGAGCTATACCGGCACCGACGAAACCTTCACCCTGCCCGATTGGATGAACGGTCGCACCTTTGTCAGGGTGGAAAACAGCGCCTTCTCCGGCAATACCACGCTGAAGTCCGTCGTCCTGCCCGACACGATCACCCAAATCGGCGAAAGCGCTTTCCTGAACTGCACGGCGCTGGAGAGCGTCAACATTCCCGGCGGCGTCACCTCGATTGGCAGCGGCGCCTTCAGCGGCTGCGCCAGTCTGAAATCCGCCGCGATCCCCGAAGGCGTCACCTCCATCGGAGAAAATATGTTCTATAACTGTTCCGCCCTCGAGAGCGTCTCGCTGCCCGGAGGCGTCACCGCCATCGGAGAAAATATGTTCTATAACTGTTCCGCCCTCGAGAGCCTTTCGCTGCCCGGAGGCGTCACCGCCATCGGCAGCCAAGCCTTACGCAACTGCGCCGCACTGAAGGACATTGAACTGCCCTCCGGCCTGCAGTCCATCGGCGAATATGCCTTCTACGGCTGCACCGGCCTGACACAGTTGGAGTTCAACGACGCCGTCACACTGGGGCGCTATGCGGTCGTCCCCAGCAGCGGGGTCGTCATGATCGTGAGCTACGGCACCCCGGCCTTTCAATACGCCGTCGACAACAATATCGAATACCGGCTCCGCTCGTACCCCATCAACAGGATCACCCCCAAGCAGACGGAAATCGAAGTGGTCTACGGCAAATCCGCCCAGCTGGAGTTCACCCTGTCCCCGGATGTGAATTACAAGTGGTTCCTGGAGAACCCGCTCGTCTTCACGAGCAGCGACGAATCCGTGGCCACCGTCAGCGAAACCGGCCTGGTGAAGAGCGTGGCGCCGGGCAACGCGATCATCGCGATTGCCAGCAAGGACGACAGGTTCGTCAACGCCGCCGTGAACGTCACCGTCGTGGACCTGCGGGGCTCCTATTCCAAGCCCATCGCCTTCGTCGGCGTCAGCTCCGGCAGCAATTACGCCCGGGCCATCTACGGCGTGGACGGCGGCACCGCCCCCTTCACCATCACGCTGAAGGCGGGCAGCGAAACCAAAACCCTCAAGAACGTGTCCGGCGAAGGCGGCCAGGTTTCCTTCGTCTATAATACCTCCGTACCCGCCGAGACGACGAAGACCATAGACTACACCGTCACCGTCACCGACGCGGCGGGCTACACCAGCAAAGCCACCGGCTACTTCAAGCGCGAATACTCGTCGTACAAAGTTGGCGTCGGCAAGCCCTACGGCAGCCATGTGGAAGTGGGGCCGGATGGCAATTATCACTACGTCTATGATTACGAATCCTACAAAACCATCGGCGGCTGGCACGATACCTGCATCGGCGGGCGCGGCAGTTCGACCCAGATCAGCTATCTTTCCATATCGGACATCGGCGGGCATCTCGGGGACAGCGCGCCCCTGGACATGATCGTGATGCCTGACACCATGGGCCACAAGGTGGTCTTCTTCAGCGAGGATCCGGCCATCGCCTCCGTGGAGGAAGACGGCACAGTGACATTCAACGCCCCGGGCCAGACCACCATCTCTGCCTACACCATTGACGGCAGCGGCCTGCACGCCACGGCCAGGGCCAGTTGCCTGGAAAAGCAGGTGACGGTGATCGAGCTGGAGCCGGACGCGGAAGTGAGCAGCGAAGACTACACACAACGCGTTATCGCCCACATCGAGCCCGACGACGCGGATTTCAAGGACCTGCGCTGGAGCACGGACGACGCGTCCATCGCCACCATCGACCAGGACGGCGTGCTGACCTGGCTGGAGCCGGGCACGGTGGTCGTCACCGCCACCGCCACGGACGGCAGCGGCGTGACCACCAGCATAGATGTCGATTGGCAGGGCATACTGGTGCAGAAGCTGACGCTGCGACTGGATGAGAACGACCCGAAGCACCTGTGCTGGCTGGTAGAGCCCGAAAACGCCTCCAACCCCGTCGTGGAGTTCCTGGTGGATGATCCCACGCTCATGTCCATCGACGCGGCGGGCTACATGACCTTCCTCAACGAAGGCACCGCCACCGTGCGCGCCCGGGCTCTGGACGGCAGCGGCGTCACCGCCGATCTGGAGGTCTGGACCCACAACCACACGATCGTCACCGAGCCGGGTACCCCCGCCACCTGCACCGCCGACGGCCTGACCGACAAGGTGTACTGCAGCAGCTGCGGCGAAGTGCTCCAGACCGCGGAGATCATCCCGATGACGGGCCATCACTATGTGGCGGCCGGCGAGGCCAGTTTGGTTTACTATCCCGGCATTGCCTGCGAGTATTGCGACGACATTCTCTACCCCGGTATGATCCTCGACGGAAAGGAATCCATCACCCTGCCCCAGGCATTGACGGAAATCGAGCCCGAGGCGTTCAACGCAAACGGGAGCATACAGGTGGTGATCGCGCCGGACGGGCTGACCACCATCGGCGACCGGGCCTTTGAGAACTGCACGGAGCTGCGGCTGGTCATGATCGGTGAAAGCCTGACCCAGATCGGCGAAGACGCCTTCAAGGGCTGCGACAAGCTGATACTGGTCATCGAAGGGGAAAACCCCTGCGCGGTGGAGTACGCCGAGGAGAACGACATCTATTATTGCATCCTTGGCGAATGACACCTGACCCTGTCCGGGCAAAAAAGGAGCAACCCACGCGGGTTGCTCCTT
Organism: uncultured Eubacteriales bacterium; assembly: GCA_902800625.1. GTDB lineage: Bacteria > Bacillota > Clostridia > Christensenellales > Aristaeellaceae > UBA2862. The sequence goes on from CADCFG010000003.1 coordinate 147,817, forward strand.
TTTGCAATGTGCCTTTTACTTCTCCAGCGCCTTGTAGCACAGGGCAGCCAGCGCGGCGCCCACCATCGGGCCCACGATGAAGATCCACAGCGCCGCCAGGGGCGCGGCATTGCCGCCGAAGGCGGCGAACAGGGCCGGGCCGAAGGAGCGGGCCGGGTTCACGGAAGTGCCCGTCAGGCCGATGCCCAGGATGTGGACCACCACCAGCGTCAGGCCGATCACCAGGCCGCCGAAGGAGCCATGCTTCGCCTTCTTGCTGGTCACGCCCAGGATGGCGATGACGAAGATGAAGGTCAGCACGATCTCCACCACCAGGCCGGCAAAGTGGTTGCCATTCACGCCCGCGACGCCGTTGGCGCCAAAGCCGTTCAGCAGATGGGCCCCTTCGGCCGTCACGGTGCCGGTCATGTCAGTGACCTTGCCCAGGCCGAAGATGATCCACAGCACCGCGGAGCCGCACAGCGCGCCCACGCACTGGGAGATCACATAGCCGATGAATTCGCCGGTGGAGATACCGCCGGTCAGCCAAACGCCCAGCGAGACCGCCGGGTTGATGTGGCAGCCGGAGATATTGCCGATGGAATAGGCCATGGCCACGATGGTCAGGCCGAAGGCCAGCGCAGTGAGGATGTAGCCGCCGCCCGCGGCCGCGTCGCAGCCCACCAGCATGGCGGTGCCGCAGCCCAGGATGACCAGGACGGCCGTGCCGATGGCTTCGGCAATGTACTTCTTATTCATGGATTGTCCCTCCTTGGTTGTATCTCTTCCCCATTTCGGGTATCCAGATTATACCGCTTTAGCAGAGTGAATACAAGGGAAAGTCACAGTTGTTAATAGGTTCGTCAAAACGGGGTCAAGATTGAGGATGTGAAGCCATCCAGCCTCTGCGATCGCGGAAATCGCCGATTGCTTTCGAGCGCGTTTCCCGGTTCCCGCACAAAAAAAGAACCGCTTGCGCGGTTCTTTTTCAACCCTCTTATTTCGCCTTCTTCAGCGCGCTCTTCTTCACAAAGCCGCCGGTGCCGCCCAGGGTCTTGATGTAGGCCCAGCTGCCCTTGACCTGATAGACGATCACGTGCTGGCCCTTGGACAGCGTGGTCTTGCGGCTGGAGTGGGTGGAAGCCTTCTTGTAAACCTTCACCCGCTTGGACGCATAGTAGACCTGGCTCTGGTAGCAGGCGCCATAGGACTTCAGGAAGCCCTTGTACATATAGCCAATCACACCGTGGTCGGTGCGCACCTTGTAGAAGGAATCCTTGCCCTTGCTCAGGTAGAACAGCTTGGCGCCGTTCTTCACGCTGACGATCACATCGTAATCAGAGGACGGGCCCTTGCGCACGCGCGCGCCGTCCACCGTCACCTGCATGATCGGAACCGTCTTTTTCTTGGAAGCCGCCATGGCGCTCACCGGAGCCAGCAGCGTGGAGACAACCAGAAGGACGGACAGAACCATCATCAAAACTCTGCGCTTCATAACCAGAACCCCCCTCGTGATACATTCTGCATTTTAACACATTTCATCGTCAAAAGCAAGCCCAAAAAACATATTTTTGTCGAAATTGAGCGACTTTTACCGACACAGGGCTCAGTTAAAATATACCAGTTCTTCCTTGGGCGGGTTGGCGGGCGTCACCTTCTCCTCAATGAGGATGATGGCGTCGGTATTGTGCAGGGGGCTGAAGCTCTTTTCGGCCCTGGCATCCACGAAGATCCAGTCGTTGGTCTTGGGCGGCTGGCCCTTGAACTGGCACAGGAAGCCGATGCCGCCGATGTCCTCGGCGCAGCAGGTCATCACGTGCCGGCCGAACACATAGCAGTTCTTGGGCATGTCGTCCATGCGGAAGGCGCGGCCCCGGGCGTGGATGCGCTTGCCGTCGTAGCGGTCGGGGTGCTCCAGCGCGTCCAGGTAGAAGGTGCCGAAGTCCTCGTCGCCGATGACCACCGGGTCGGCCTTTACGTCGTAGGGCAGATCCTCGTCGGCTACGCCGTCGTCGGTGGTGCCGTCCAGGTTCTCAAAGAAGATGCGGGTGCCGCTGTTCAGGCCCTTCACCGCCCGGCGCCAGGGGCTCTTGCGGCTGTTTTCGTCGCAGCGGTTGAAGATGACCAGGTCGGCCTCCTTCAGGCCGTCGGCCATGTACTTGCGCATGTTCTTCAGGTACAGCTCGAAGGTTTGGGCGTCCACCAGGTCGATGATCTGCGCCAGCGCCCAGCTGTCCGGCTTTTCGGCGGCGTACAGGCTCTCCATCAGCCAGGTGGCGTTGTATTCGATAATCACGCGCTCGGGCTGGTGCTCCCGGTTCATGCGCATCAGGCGCTTGCCCGCGATCTGCTTCACGTCGTCCAGGCTCACCAGCACGGTGTTGCTCTGCCTGAGCACCTCGGGGTCGTACTCCTCCTCCCCCTCCTCGCAGCACAGCAGCAGGGTGCGCTCACCCTCGCTGAAGCCCTCGTCGGTCAGCATCTCGGTGATGAACTTCGTCTTGCCCGCGCCCAGGAAGCCGGTGACGATGTAGACTGGTACGTTCATAACAATACTCTCCTATCGGGCACCATTTAAATCCCGAACAGCTCCTTGATGGCGTCCTGGTTGATCTTCACGCCGATGACGCACAGCCGGCCGGTGTAATCAGCGGGGCCATAGCGGAAGTCGGTCTCGCCGGGCACGTAGTCGAAGTGCAGCCACTGGCCGTCGTTCAGGGGCAGGATGCCCTTGGCGCGCAGGATCTGGCCGTACTCGGCGCCGTTGCCGTCGTCCAGCTCCTCCAGGGCCTTGCGGATGTCGGCCTCGTCGAAGTGCTTGGGCGTCTCCACGCCGATGTTGTCGAAGATCTCGTCGGCGTGATGGTGGCCGTGGTGGTCGTGATCGTGGCCGCAGGAGCAGTGATCGTGATCGTGATGATGCTCGTGCTCGTCGTGATCGTGATGGTGCTCGTGCTCGTCGTGATCGTGATGATGCTCGTGCTCGTCGTGATCGTGATGGTGCTCGTGTTCGTCGTGATCGTGATCGTGATGATGCTCGTGCTCGTCGTGATCGTGATCGTGATGATGCTCGTGCTCGTGATCGTGGTGATCCGGCTCGGGCAGGTCGTCCAGGGTCAGCAGGAAGCTGGGATGCTCGATGGTCTCCAGCATCTTGGCGCTGTCCAGCTCGTCCCAGGGGGTGGTGATGATGCGGGCGCGCTCGTTGTGGCCGCGCAGCAGGTTCACGCACTTTTCGATCTTGTCCTGGGTGGTCATCTGGGTGCGGCTTAAGATGATGGTCTCGGCGCTCTCGATCTGGTCGATGAAGAATTCGCCGAAGTTGTGGGCGTACATGCGGCACTTGCCCACGTCCGCCACGGTGGCGCAGCCCGCCAGGGTGATCTCGTGGGTCTTGGCCACATCGTCCACCACGCGGCGGATGTCGCTCAGCTTGCCCACGCCGGAGGGCTCGATCAGGATGCGGTCGGGGTGATAGGTGTCGATCAGCTGGCCCAGGGCCTCGGTGAAGTCTCCCACCAGGGTGCAGCAGATGCAGCCGGAATTCAGCTCGGTGATCTGCACGCCGGTTTCCTTCATGAAGCCGCCGTCGATGCCCACTTCGCCGTACTCGTTCTCCAGCAGCACCACCTTTTCGCCCTCAAACGCGCCGTCCAGCAGCTTCTTGATCAGCGTGGTCTTGCCCGCGCCAAGGAAGCCGGAAATGATGTTTACTTTGGTCATAATAAATCACCTGTCCTGTTCTATGATATATCGCCGGGAGCCCGGCGGGGTTGGGAAGCGTTTGCCGCTTTCGCGAGCTTCTTTTCCACTGTTGATGATACCCCTTTTGTATGAATTTGTCATGCAAAGCCGGGGGATTTCACCAAATAATAACATGAAAAGCCCTCCCCGCGGACGATGCCATTTGGATAAGCGAATCGAAAAAGATCCTTCGACTGCGCTGCCGCTCCGTCCAGGATGACGCCCGTCGAACGGTTGTCATTCTGAGCGAAGGCGAAGCCGAAGTCGAAGAATCTTTCTTCTATGACACTGCTCCCGCGAAGGGAAGGCTCACCATTCTTATCTCACGGCATGAGGTTGTCCAGGCCGACAGCGGTGACGAAGTCGCCGTACTTGACCAGCACCATGTCCAGCTCGCTGCGCAGATCCTCCAGCTGCATGGGCGTCAGGTTCAGCGCGTCCAGCTTCTCTTCATCGTCGGTGATGTTGATGAAGGTCATCATCTCGTTGGTCAGCTGCATGGTGCCCGACAGGCGCATGCCCCGGCCGTTCTGGATGGCGGACAGCTCGAACGCGCCCGTCTCGGGGCTGTAGTTGAAGCGCAGCACGGCCTCGTCGTTCAGCGCCTCCACCTGCTGGTAGAGCTCGTCCAGGTCCACGTCCTGTGTGGCCTCCATGCCCTCGGTGACGGACAGCAGAGACTCCGCCGTGCTGATCAGCTGGGGCATGGGCAGCGGCACCTCCACCGAGCGCATGCCGTTCCCATCGTCCCGGGTCATGGCATAGAGCACCACGTCCAGGTGGGAACCCGCCAGCTGCAGCACCTGGGTCAGGCTGCGCACGGTATCGTCGGCGCTGCCTTCCTCGCCGGTGAAAGCCTGCAGGTCGATGGCGTAGGTGCCGCTGATGCCGCCCATGGAGAGCAGCACCTCCCGGTCCGCCAGCTGGACGACGCCGTCCACCATCTGGCCATTGTCATTGGCGAAATTGACCTGAAGCGTGGGTGCGCCCTGGCTGACGCCGATGGCTGCCGTCAGGCTGGAGCCCTCGAAGCGCACGCTGCGCATGCCGTTTTCGTCCACGTAGGCCATGGTCAGTTCCGTCAGGCGCAGGATGCTGGCTTCCGTCTCGGCGACGGGAACCGGCTCGGACAGTGCCGCCACGCCCAGCAGCAACGCCAGCGCCAACACCAGCGCGGCCAACTTATTCATATGCAAAACCTCCGAACCGCGCCTGGCGCGGTATCAATAATCAATACAACTGCATGGTTGATAGAATTATACCATCACCGGCGGCATTGTCAACGAAACTGGCCTTAATTCAATGTGAAAGGACAATATCTTAACGTGGAAATCGCTGGCTTTACACAAAACGGGAGAGCCGTAGCGCGGCTCTCCCGTGGAATGTGTTGCCCGGGCTTACGCGGCGGGCTGGACCATGACGTTGTTCAGGTAGTTCATCAGTCCGCCCAACGCATTCTGCAGCTCCTGGTTCAGGGCCTGGTTGTCGGCCTCGGTCATACGGCTGGCGTCGTAGGCCTGATCAGCGTTGGCGATGGCGCGGAAGGCCACGTCGCCCTTGCCCTCGGCCAGATCGGCGGTCAGGTTGACGGTCTGGTCGCGGGCGGTCACCTTCACGTCCACAGCGCCTTCCTTGGAACCGTCGGCAGCGGGATGCTCTGTGATGTCGATGCTGGCGGCAGTGTTCTGGTTCGGGATCTCAAAGGCGAACACGGCATACTCCTGGTCGCCCTCCTCGCCATAGGTCAGGCTGGCGTTCATCGTCTCGCCGTTGCCCTCCAGCGCGATGGCAGCCACCTGCGCGCCATCCTGGGGATACAGGCTGAAGCCCAGCTTCACCTGGCCCATCAGGTCCAGGGCGAAGTCCAGCGTGGCCGCGGCAGGATCGGAGGTCAGATCCAGCTTGCCCAGGGTGACGGAGGAACCGTCCTGGTACAGCAGGATCTCCAGGCTGTCGCTGTTGTTGCTGGAGACCAGGTACAGGCCGGCAAAGGGCGTGTCCGACTGCATGCTGTCCTGCACAGGCACCAGGTCCAGCAGCAGCTCGGCGGTGCTGCCGTCGTCGGAAACCTTGCCGGCCAAGGCAAACTGTACGTTCGCCAGCATCTGGTCGAGGCCGCCCAGCTGGGCCTTGGCCTCGGCGGGAACCTGGGCCAGGATCATCTGCAGGATGCTGCTGATCAGTTCGGCGGGGATCTCAAAGGTCGCGGTCTGGCCGTCGTTGACGGGCTCAATGCCCAGCATCGGCAGCACGTCCAGCACGCTCATCAGCGGGAGCTTCGGGATGTCCACGCCGGTGAAGGGAGGCAGCTTGGCGTTGGTCGTGGAATCCAGGTTGGCGAACAGCCCCTCGATGGCCTCCTGGGCCTGGGCATTGTTCATGCTGGCGGCGATGGGGCGGCTCAGGCCGTCGATATTCAGCACCATGTTGCCGCCGATAAACTGGATCTCAGCGCCCAGCAGCGCCTCTCCGCCGCCAGTCACGTCCAGCTGGATGGTGGGCACGCCGTCGGGAGAGCCCACGGCCAGCGTGGCGGTCAGGTCGGACAGGTCGATCTCCTGGGTGCCCGCGGGCGTGGTGGCCACGATATGGATGTTGGAAAAGGTGGTCGTGTTGGCGGTTTCAGCGAAGGCGGCGGATGCCATCAGCAGCATCAGCGCCAGCGCGAGCGCAAGCATCTTCTTCATTGGAATACCCTCCATGTTCTCAAGCGTATACCGGCATTGGCCTTGCAAAATACCCCGCCATCGTTTATAATGGGCGAAACAGGCCCGCCGGGACGGGCCGCTTCCTTCATCAAAACGCGGAAAGGCGGCGGATACGATGCAATTCACAAAGATGCATGGTATCGGTAATGATTTTATCATAATCGACGGATTTCGTCAACAGATATCCGAGCCTTCGGCCCTGGCAAAGAGGCTTTGCGACCGGCGCTTCGGCGTCGGCGCGGACGGCCTGATCCTGGCGCTGCCCTCGGACAGGGCCGACGCGCGCATGCGCATCTTCAACGCCGACGGCACGGAGCCCGAGATGTGCGGCAACGGCATCCGCTGCCTGGGCAAGTTCCTGTACGACAATGGCATCTGCCGCAGGAAATCCATGGCCATCGAGACGCTGGCCGGGGTGCTGGCGCTTGAGATCGAGGCGGAGGACGGCGCGGCCCGGCGGCTCACCGTGGACATGGGCGCACCCATCTTCGATCCGGCGAAGATCCCCGTGGACGCGGCCGTCAACCGCGTCACGCTGGACGCGGCTGGGCGAAGGCTGGACTTCTTCTGCGTCTCCATGGGCAACCCCCACGCCGTCACCTTCGACCTCTACCCCCAGGATGAGGAGTTTCAGCGCCTGGGCGCGCTGCTGGAGCGCCATCCCCTGTTCCCCCGCCGCGCCAACATCGAATTCTGCCGCGTGAACGCCTCCGGCGGCGCGGACGTGCGGGTGTGGGAACGTGGCGCCGGCCCCACCCTGGCCTGCGGCACCGGAGCCTGCGCCGTGCTGGCCGCAGGGGCCAGTCTGGGCCTGCTGCCCCGGGAAGCGGACATCGCCCTGCCCGGCGGCACGCTGCGCATCCGCTGGGACGACGGCGGCCACCTGTTCATGAACGGCCCGGCACAGGTCAGCTTCACGGGAAATGTGGAGTGAAAAAGCATATAATCAAACAGGAGTGGCAATCATGCCGCTCCTGTTCATTCTCGCTATTCATCATTCATTAATTTTCAAATATACGCCTGCCCCAGCTGAACGTGCGCTTGTAGTAGCCGGACGCAAGGGAGCTGAGGATGACCTTCTTGGCCGCGGAGGATGCGTGGATGAAGTAGCCGCCGCCCAGGTAGATGCCGGTGTGGTCGCACAGGTCGTCGTCGCTGACGGTGTCGAAACACACCATGTCGCCCCGCTTCAGGTCGTCGTAGGCGATCTTCTGGAAGCTGTCGTCATAGCCCTGGGCGTAGGACGAGCCCTTGACGGAAGCCTGGGCCTTGCCGTAGCAGTAGAAGCAGAACTTGGCGCAGTCGAAGCTCTTGGGCGGATTGGCGTTGGAGGCATAGGGCGCGCCCAGCAGGTTCTGGGCCAGGTAGATGGCGAACTCGATTCTCGAGCCCGCGGCGGAGCTGGTGGTGGAGCGCAGGGATTCCGGCACGGCATCCGCCGCGGAATCGCCGCCGCCTTCGTCACCGCTCTCGGCGTCGTTGTTTTTCAGCTTGGTGCCGGTCAGCGCGCTGGCCTTCATGTAGCCCTTCTTCGTGCCGGATTTGTTGACGACCCGCACATAGCTGCCATCCACGCCCACCACGTAGACCGTGGAACCGGCGACCGCCGCGCCTAGCTTCTTCGAGCCGGAGGCGTCCTTGTAGACATAGGCGTTTTCGGCCACATAGGCCTTCACCGGGTTCACCCGATCCAGGTACTTCAGCTTCACGTAGCCGATGTGTCCCCGGTAGGAGATCTTGCCCCAGCCGTTGGCGTAGGCCTTCAGCGTCACCTTCAGGTTCTTCGGGGCCTTTACGGAGCGGGCGGAGGTGTCGGCGGACTGATAGATCTTGGTGGTGACGTTCAGCTTCACCGCGATGGAATCCGCCAGGGCGGAAGTGCCCGCGATCAGGACCGCCAGGACCATCAGAACCGCAGCGCGCAGCACGCGTCTCGTCCGTCGGGACATCCTCCCATCTCCTCCCAGTTTATGTTTATCATTTATTTTATCGCCCAATTGTGGCAAACACAACGGGGTTAATGCTAATTTTTCACCCGAACATCGCAGTTTTATCCAAAACGCGCGGTCGTTTTTTGGTGCTTGTGTTCGACGCACCGCCGGAGTATAATGGTAGGAGACCGGAAAGCGAGGGACGACAATGGGCGAAGGCAGGCTCCGCTGCGCGGTGATCGGCGCGGCAAACATCGACATCGGCGGCTTTCCCGCGGGCCGGCTGTCCATGCAGGACTCCAGCCCCGGCAAGGTGCGGCTGAGCGCTGGCGGCGTGGGCCGGAACATCGCCTGCAACCTGGCGCGGCTGGGCGTACAGACCCGCCTCATCGCCCCGCTGGGCACGGATTCCTTCGCCGACATCGTCCGCGCCGACTGCGCCCGGGCGGGCGTGGACACCGGCCTGTGTCTCACCTTCGAAGGCGAGGCCAGTTCGTCCTACCTGTTCATCGCCGACGCCGGGGGCGACATGCAGCTGGCCGTGAACGACATGGGCATCTGCGACCGGCTGACGCCCGAGGCGCTGGAGGGCATCATCCCGCAGCTGAACGCCATGGACGCGGTGGCGCTGGACGCCAACCTGCCCGCGGCAACGCTGGAATACCTGGCGGATCGGCTGGACGTGCCGCTGATCGCCGACGCGGTGAGCACGGCGAAGGCCCCGCGGCTGCTGGGGGCCATGGGCCGACTTTCCGCCGTCAAGCCCAACGCCATCGAGGCCGAGACCCTCACCGGCATCCCCGTCCACGGGCCGGATTCCGCCGCGCGGGCCGCGGCACGGCTCGTGGAGCTGGGCGCGCGGTGCGCCTTCATCACCCTGGGCGAGCGGGGCGTGTGCTGCGCCGACGGGCATGGAACGCTGTTCCTGCCAGGCGGGGCCGTGCGCATGGTGAACGCCACCGGCGCGGGCGACGCCTTCACCGCGGCGCTGACCTGGGCGCTGGCCCGGGGCGGCTCCCTGCGGGACTGCGCCGCCGCGGGCCTGGCCGCCGCGTCCATCGCCGTGGAGAGCATGGAGACGGTGAGCCCGGGAATCAGTGAGCAGGCGGTGCGAGCGCGAATGGCGTTGATCGCGGATCCACAGGCATAGGATGCGCGTTGACTGTCATGGCGCGGTTCCAGACCGAAATGCACAGATCCTTCGCTCAGGATGACACCGGCAGTGACGGGCTTGTCATTCTGAGCGGAGGCGAAGCCGAAGTCGAAGAATCTGCAAGAGGCGGTTCAAACTACGCTTTCATTCCCAAACAAACATCAGGAGGATAGATGTATGAACAAATACCTTGAAGTGTCCAAAGAGGTTCAGGAAGCCCTCGCGGCGGGCAAGCCGGTGGTGGCGCTGGAATCCACCATCATCAGCCACGGCATGCCCTATCCCCAGAACGTGGAGACGGCGCTGAACGTGGAGAAGATCATCCGGGAAAACGGCGCGGTGCCGGCCACCATCGCCATCATCGGCGGCAAGCTGAAAGCCGGGCTGACCAAGGACGAGATCGAGTACCTGGGCAAGAAGGGCACGGACGTGATCAAGGCCTCCCGGCGCGACCTGCCGGTGCTGGCGGCCCGGGGCGACGACGGTGCCACCACCGTGGCCACCACGATGATCATCGCGGCCATGGCGGGCATCCGGGTGTTCGCCACGGGCGGCGTCGGCGGCGTGCACCGGGGCGCGGAGGTCACCATGGACATCTCCGCCGACCTGGAGGAGCTGGCCCAGACGCCGGTGCTGGTGGTGTGCGCCGGGGCCAAGAGCATCCTGGACCTGGGGCTGACGCTGGAGTACCTGGAGACCAAGGGCGTGCCGGTGATCGGCTACGGCACCGACGAGCTGCCCGCGTTCTACACCCGCAAAAGCGGCTTCGGCGTGGACTATCGCCTGGATACCCCGGACGAAGTGGCCGCCGCGTTCCGCGCCAAGCTGGACATGGGCCTGAAGGGCGGCATGCTGGTCACCAACCCCATCCCCGAGGAGTACAGCATGGACCCCGCCGTCATCAACAAGGCCATCGACGAGGCCGTCAACGAGGCCAACCGGCTGGGCATCAAGGGCAAGCAGACCACGCCCTTCCTGCTGGCCAGGATCAAGGACATCACCGGCGGCGACAGCCTGGCCAGCAACATCCGCCTGGTCTACAACAACGCTGCCCTGGCGGCGCAGGTGGCCGCGAGGCTGTGATGCAGCCCACGCGCTGACGCGGGGACGGCAATGCCGTCCCCGCGTCAGCGTGTTTATACGATTATACCCTCAGAACGGCGCTTCGTCCTCCCCCGCCGCGCCCGGTTCCTGCCGGGCGGCGATGGAGATGTTCACCCCGTTCACCTCCACGCCCTCGTCGGCGCGGATGAGGATATACTTGAAGCCGTCGATGACCCGGGTCTCGATCAAATCGCTGCGCTCGGGGTTCACCTGCACCACCACATCCGGCGTGCGCACCTCGAACTTCTTGGGCTCGGCGATGTTCACGGCCCGCAGCTGGATGCCCTGGCCAAACTCGGCATCGTACCGCTGCTCGAAGGCCTCCAGCTTCTCGTCCGGCACGCCGCAGCTCTCCAGCATGCCGGTCACCTCCCGCTTGGAGATCACCAGCGGCTCGGCGGCCTTGTCCTGGTTGTGGGCCTCGATCATCTCCCGGAACTGCTCGTGCACGGTCTGGGCCACCTCGAAGCTCAGATCCTCGTCCAGCGCGTCCTCCAGCACCGCCTGGAACACCTCCCGCTGCTCGGCGGCGGGCATGGGCGCGTCGGCGTGGAACACGGCGTCGATGAACTCGTCGTGCACATTGGAAGCGTCCCGGGTGAAGTACAGGGCGCTGTAGATGTTGGTGGCGCGGTCGTCAAAGGTGGGGAACATAAAGCCCAGCTCCGGCGCGGACACCACCCAGTCCAGCTCCCGGCTGTGGAAGGCGTTGTCGTCGCTGCAATAGCTCAGCGCCGGCTTGGTCAGCTTCACCGGGCAGACGCTGACGAGGATATAGTTGAACACCTCCTCGGATATCACGTCCACCTTGTTCTCGTCGGTATGCTTGAAAGGCACGTCGTAGGCGTCGTGCATCATCAGGATCAGGTAATTGCCCTCCAGCTCCAGGCTGTCGATGATCTTCCCGCACAGCGCCTGCACGCCCTCGTCCACGGACAGCGCGGTGTTGCGCAGGGCCATCAGCAGGCCGTGGGCCTCGTCGTCCATCACCTGGTCGGCCCGGAATTCGATGTCGATCAGGTTCTTGCCCGGCACGCCCGCCAGCGTGCGCTTGAAGATGGCCAGGTACTTCTCCTGCTCCTCCTGGGGAAAGCTCATCAGCGAGCGGTCGAACGCGGCCACCACCTCCCGCTTTTCGTTCACATAGCAGCCCCTAATGCGCGTGATGGCGTTCTTGTCCACGTTCAGTCGGCGGCGGATCTCGGCGATTTCTTTTCTGTTCATAGTTGACCTCATAGAATAAGTAATGGGCACGCCCGAAGGCGTACCCATTGATTATAGCACCCAACTGGAATCGCTGTTTTAAGACAAAACGGCAATTCGATGATAAATGAACCTTCTACTACCCGCGGTTGGGAGCGATGTAAGCGCGGTCACGCTTCCATGTAGACGCCCTTTTCGATCTGGAACAGCTTCCAGGCATCCTCGTCCTCGAAGAAGGTCCAGCGCTCGCGGGCGGTATCGCCGCCCCGGGTGATCTTCAGCTCCAGGCCCACGCTCTTGCGCTCCGCGCCGTCCACGGTCACGGACCTCGGCTGGAAGCGGCCGTCGATGTCCGCCTGACGGGTCTCCTTCTCCGCGTCGGTCAGGGCGTCCAGCGCCGTGCCGATGTCCGCCAGCACCGCCGTACCCTCTTCCGACAGGTTCTCGGCCTCGCCGCAGCCCAGCAGCTGCATCACGATGGCCAGCCGATCCGCAAGGGGCAGCGCGTCAAAGGCGGCAAACTGCCCGGCGGGCACCAGCTTGTCCGCGTCCACGATCTCCACTTTCGCGCCTTCGCCCAGGCCATCCGCCAGCGACTTCAGCGCGTCTGCCGAGGCGGGTCTGTCAGCGCTGGTCACGCCATGCAGCGCATCCACGGGCACATATGTGAACACGAGATCCTTCTTCGCCCCGTCCTCCGCGTCATCGGCGTCTCCGCTCTCGTCGGCGGTCTCCTCGGGCTTGGTCTCCTCGGGCTTCGTCTCCTCGGGCTTCGTCTCCTCGGGCTTGGTCTCCTCGGGCTTCGTCTCCTCGGGCTTGGTCTCCTCGGGCTTCGTCTCCTCGGGCTTCGTCTCCTCGGGCTTCGTCTCCTCGGGCTTCGTCTCTTCGGGCTTCGTCTCCTCGGGCTTCGTCTCTTCGGGCTTGGTCTCCTCGGACGCCGTATTGGCCTTGGTGATGCTCGCCAGCAGGCTCATCGCGCCGCCGCGGCGCATCAAGACCGTGATCACCTTGCCGGCGATGGAATAGGCCGTGGCACTGGCCGCACTGCCCTTGGTCAACTTGTCGCCGCGCTCGCCGTTGTAGTAGATCTCCAGCTCGTCGCCGTCCTCGTAGTCGTCCAGGGTGAAGGTCACTTCCTCGCCCTCGTGGGCGGTCTTGTAGCCAGCCACCTCGCCCTGGCCCTCCACCTCGTCAATTTTCAGCGCGTTGTTCGCCGCGGAAGCCGCGCGGATGATATAGTTGATGGACTGCTTCAGCACCTCGGCGACCTTCTCGTCCTTACCGCTGAGCACCTTTTCCGTTGTCGAATCGTCACTTCCAGATTTTGTCGTGGTTTTGACGGTTGCCACGGAGCCATCGTTCAGTTCCGCCGCCCATACGGTCACCTGAGCCTTGCCAAGGTCGACGCTGCCGTCATCCGCAGCGCTAAAAAACTGAATCGCCGCAGCCTTGCCGGACACGGTACCGTCCACGATCACGTTCCCGCCGGCTGAATGTGCGTCAGCCATGATGCCGACGCTCTCACTTCCCGTGCCTTTCACATCGCCGCCTACGGTGACCGTGGCGCCATTCTTCGCCTCGACGCCGCAAACGGCGCCCTCCACATCGCCGTCCACGGTGACCTTGGCACCCTGTTCGCCTGCAGAAACGCCCGTGCCTTCGGCAAAGCCATTGGTTCCCTCGGCGCCGGTGGCCTTGACGCTGCCATTGACCGTGACCTCGCCATAGGCATCTTTGACGCCGCAATTCGCGCCGGTTACGTCTCCCGTGACCGTCACCTTGCCATTGGTGGTTTGAACGCCTGTCCTTCCGCCCGTCACGCTTCCATTGACGGTGATGTCGACGCGAGACGACCAGTTCACGACGCCGTACCCGGTCTCGCCGGTCACGTCGCCGTTTTCAACGGTGATCTTGCTGCCGCTGCCATCGGAATAAATGCCATCCTTGGCGCCTTTCACGTCGCCGTTTTTAATGGTGACTTCGCTATCGGAGGCATGGACTTCAATGGCGTTCCCTGTTCTTGCATATACGGCGGCAACATCGGGAGTAGCTGTGAAATCTTCGCCGACGGTAACCTTGCCGCCCTGCGGCGTAGCGGTTGACGACGCGTCCTCTGGCTGTTTCCCGATAACGATACCGTTTTCGTCCGCCGTGACGTTTTTAATAACGTTGACGTTGATGACACCGGCATCCTCAATCTGACCGTTGACGCCGCTGGAAATCGTCACGCCATCGTTGTTATCATCGGCATAAACTCTGGTCACTTCGACATCAATTTCCTTGAAGGGGGTCCTTTCAGACGTAAAGGTACGCGAATCGCCGTCTTGATCTCCAACAGAAACGGTGACGGTTGTGGTGCTTTTAACATTCACTTCAACTTTGTTGACTTCATCATACTTCTTGACAGTGACCTCGCCATCCGAAGGTCCAGTGTAATCAAGAGCTTGCGCTGCCTCCTGGGCAATACTCTGCTCTTCGACCACAATCTCGTCCGCCAGCGCGGAGAAGCATCCCAACAGCATGCACAGCGCCAGCAGCGAGGCCAGCATTTTTCTCGTCATCTTCATGTTAAACCCCTTTCCTATATAATCAGCATTCTTTTTTCAGGGTTATAATACCCCCCGGGTAATTTGTCAACCATCTTTATATTAATACTACTCTCAGTTTAAAACAGCCAGAGCAGCGGAAAGCATTTTTCGTTCTGGCAAGGCGAGCCCTTGCAGGCTTGCTGGCGGCAAGTCAAAAGGGCGCAACGCCGCCAGGGCGGAAAAGGCACCCGCTGTATGGCTGGATTAAACTGAGAGGAGTATAAGGCCTGATAAAAACAAGATAGCCGAGGATTCTCTTGCTGGCAAGGCGAAGCCCCGCAGGCTTGCTGCTGCAAGTCAGGGGGCTTCAACGCCGCCAGTGCGGATAAAACCATGACCACCCGTAAAACGGGTGGTTTGCACAAGGGCTAAAAGCCCAAGGAATACCGGCCAGCGTCTCAAGGCGCTGGCTTTCACCTTATCCAA